>JAAOED010000016.1 GCA_016466735.1 Weissella confusa
AATCAATAGTGGTCGTTCAGCAGATGCGTCAATGGAGCAATCATTGGCTGCGTCAGCAGCGAAGTCAGCAGTAGCAGAATCAGATGCAGCACGCTCAGAAGCAATTGCGGCGTCACAAGCAGCAGAACACGCCATTGCAAGTGAAAACGCAGCCGGCCAACACAATGCGGATTCAGTAGCGGCAGATGCTTCAGCAAATGCATCATTGGTTGCAAGTGCGTCAGCATCATCAGCAGCAAACTCAGAAGCACAATCACTAATCAATAGTGGTCGTTCAGCAGATGCGTCAATGGAGCAATCATTGGCTGCGTCAGCAGCGAAGTCAGCAGTAGCAGAATCAGATGCAGCACGCTCAGAAGCAATTGCGGCATCACAAGCAGCAGAACACGCCATTGCAAGTGAAAACGCAGCTGGCCAACACTACGCCTCATCAGTAGCAGCGGAAGCAGCTACGAATAATTCATTGGCAGATAGTGCATTGATTTCAAGCGCAGCTGAAAATGTTCAAAATGCTTTGAACGATGTTGTTCAAGATGGTGTGCGTGATTCAAAGATTAATGATTTGTACAACCACGCCATGGCTGAAGCACAAAAGCCAACTTCATCAGATGCTCATGAAACGGCAAAGACGTTGAACAACGATGCAGATCAAATCCGTAATGAAGCAAAGAAGAATTACGATGATAAGATTGCGGCAGTTATGAAGAATGTTGATGCAATTTACGATCAAGCGCGCAAGGACGGTGTTCATGCTGATGTGAAGAAGAAGCCATATATGGATATCGTAGCTGAAGCACAAAACCCATCAGAAAAGAATGCCGGTTTGGAAGTTGCTAAGTTGAACGACATGTTGCAAAAGATGGTCGATGCAATCAATGCTGATAAGGCGAGCCAAATTGATGCAGCCGCTCAAAACGTGCAAAACGCATTGGACGGGGCCGTACAAGATGTTGTTCGTGATGCAACGATTAATGACTTGTACAACCACGCCATGGCTGAAGCACAAAAGCCAAGCGCAACGAATGCTCGCGAAACAGCAAACACGTTGAATGATTATGCTGATCAAATCCGTAATGAAGCAAAGAAGAATTACGATGATAAAATTGCGGCAGTTATGAAGAATGTCGATGCGTTTACGATCAAGCACGCAAGGATGGTGTTCGAGCTGATGTAAAGAAGCAACCATACATGGATATCGTAGCTGAAGCACAAAACCCATCAGAAAAGAATGCCGGTTTGGAAGTTGCTAAGTTGAACGACATGTTGCAAAAGATGGTCGATGCAATCAATGCTGATAAGGCAAGCCAAATTGATGCAGCCGCTCAAAACGTGCAAAACGCATTGGACGGGGCAGTACAAGATGGTGTTCGTGATGCAACGATTAATGACTTGTACAACCACGCCATGGCTGAAGCACAAAAGCCAAGCTCAACGAATGCTCGCGAAACAGCAAACAAGTTGAATGATTACGCAGATCAAATCCGTAATGAAGCAAAGAAGAATTACGATGATAAGATTGCATCATTCATGAAGAAGGCTGATGCAGTTTATGATCAAGCAATCAAGGATGGTGTACCTGCTTCAGTGAAGAAGGCACCATACATGGATATTGTTAAGGAAGCTCAAAATCCATCAGAAAAGAATGCTGGTACCGAGTTGGTAAAATTGGGTGATTTGTTGCAAAAGTTGATTGATGCAATTAACGCTGGGAAGGCGGAAGCAGCAAATGATGCAGCACGCTCAGAAGCAATTGCAGCATCACAAGCAGCAGAACACGCTATCGCAAGCGAAAACGCAGCTGGACAACACTACGCAGATTCAGTAGCAGCTGAAGCCTCAGCAAATGCATCATTGGTTGCCAGTGCATCAGCATCACAAGCAGCGTCAATGTCAAACGCAGCTGGACGTGAATCAGATGCAGCAATGGAGCAATCATTGGCCACATCAGCGGCAAAGTCAGCAGCAGTTTCAAATGCAGCGGCAGCTGGACAACACAATGCGGATTCAACGGCTTCATACGCTTCAGCAAATGAGGCGAAGGCATCAAGTGCTTCGGTCGCAGCTTCAGTAGCAGCGAACTCAGAAGCACAATCAATGATTAACGCAGGTCGTGAGTCAGATGCAGCAATGGAGCAATCATTGGCCACATCAGCAGCGAAGTCAGTCGCAGTTTCAAATGCAGCGGCAGCTGGACAACACAATGCGGATTCAACGGCTTCAGACGCTTCAGCAAATGAAGCAAAGGCATCAAGTGCTTCGGTCGCAGCTTCAGTAGCAGCGAACTCAGAAGCACAATCAATGATTAACGCAGGTCGTGATTCAAATGCGGCAATGGAGTCATCATTGGCAGCCAGCGCGGCAGTGTCACAAGCAACTTCATTCGCAAACGAGAGTACTCGTCAGTCAAACGCGGCAATGGAGCAATCATTGGCCAACAGTGCATCAGCATCACAAGCTGCATCATTGGCTAATGCGGCCGGACGTGAGTCAAACGCAGCGATGGAACAATCATTGGCTAACTCAGCCCTTGCTTCATCAGTTGCAGCCGACGAAGCTAAGCAAGGTCAACACTATGCTACATCAGTAGCATCAGAGGCAGCTACGAATAACCAAAACGTAGCCGACTTCAACAACCAAAAGTCAGCCGCAGTTGCTGAGGCTAACAATGAAGCCAACGCACAACATGTTGCGAATGATCAAAATGTTGTTGATGCTATCAACAACATTAAGAATGCAACGGATGCGGACTCATTGACGGATGCAGTTGATAAGGCTGCTATCGCAATTGCAAATGCAGCATCACGTAACGTTACTGCCCCTCGTGTAGTTAACACGAACGTGGTAAGCAACACTGCAGTTAGTGGTGTAAATGGTGGCGTGGCTAACGCTGGCAACCAAGCAAGTGCGAATGCAACAGCAGGGACGCCAGCACCGGTTGCTAACACAACTGCTGGTGCGGTTGCGCCGATTGCAAATGCGGCAGTTGCGACTGCTAGTGTAAACAACGGCGCTGCTACTCAAGCTGCAAATTCAGACAATGGTCGCCAACCAAAGAAGGTTGCCATTCATGATCGAAAGGCAGTTGCTGAAGGAAGCAAGTCATTGCACGATACGCAAATGAATAACAAGCACACTGGTCTTCTAACGTCATTGATTTCAGCGCTGGTTGCTGCAGTCTTGGCTTTGTTCTTCCTATTCATCTGGAAGCGTCGTAAGCAACAAGAAGAAGAGAATGCCGCAGCTAATGCTGATGAGGCATTGTTGAAGGACGTTCAAAACACTAAGGATTCTTGGAAGTAATCACTAGACTTCTGTGATATTTAAATATTTTGAAGTTAACGACCACTCTTGAAATATCAAGGGTGGTTGTTTTTTTATATCCGATATATTAACTAAAATTATCAGTTTTTTTACATATTCCCAAAAAACGTGCAAAAGTTTCGCGGAGGGCTTACAATAAATTAGTAAATATCGGACAGGGATAGACTTGTTACTGAAATGCCTGGTGTTCAGTATTTGCTAAAAGGGAATTGTTTAAGAGAAAAGGGGTGTTTTCTTATGTTCAAGAAGACGCAAAATGAAACGGAACGTACAGTTCGATTCAAGATGTATAAGGATGGTAAGAAGTGGGTAACCCGCGGATTGGCAATCATGGGGGTTACGTTGATTGTTGGGGCGCCAGTGATGACGACTGGTGTGCAATTGGCGACGATTGAAATGGCTCATGCCGAAGAGGCATTTCAATTTAATAGTGTTCCACAGAGTGTTCTTGACGCTGCCAAGGACAATGCGGTAGTTGATCTATCAAACAATCAGGAATTTTCAGACTGGCTAGCTTCAGTCGTTCGTAACTGGAATAACTATGCCTACCAACAAGCTGCGTTTAAGGCGTTAGGTGAATTAGGCGCAGTACTAGCGGCCAATGCTAACTTAACGACCGTGAATTTGAGCGGTCGTTAAGTTAGCAGCTAATGCACTTAACTCATCAAACGGCGCAGAGTTGTTCTGGCGTATGAACCTTTCAAGTATTTCAACATCAACGTTTGAAAACTTGGACATTTCAAATAACAACTTTGACTCAAATTTGATCTACACAATGTGGATTTCTCAAGGAAAGATTAATGAGACTGTTAAGAATATGAATCTTACTGGGAATGATCCTGAGATGATTTCAAAGATTCAAACTAATGGTCAAAGCAATTCTGCCAATGAAACAGGATATGGTGTGGGTGGTATTTTCGTAAATGCTACGAACACTGATGGTTCTGATAATGGCGAAAACGAGACGCCAAGTAACCCTGTAGAACCAGAGACGCCAAGTGTGACACCATCAGAACCTGGCGACAACGGAAATGGTGAGGAGACGAACCCAAGCGATCCAGAGACACCAAGCGTGACGCCATCAGAGCCTGGTGATAACGGCAATGGTGAGGAAACGAACCCAAGTGAGCCAGAGACACCAAGCGTGACGCCATCAGAACCTGGCGACAACGGTAACGGTGAGACGGAAACGCCAAGTAACCCAACCACACCGGCGGAACCAGAGAACCCAACGGTACCTGGTGACAATGGTAATGGTGAAGAAACGAATCCAAGTGACCCAGAGACGCCAAGCGTGACGCCATCAGAGCCTGGTGACAATGGAAATGGTGAGGAGACGAACCCAAGCGAGCCAGAGACACCAAGCGTGACGCCGTCAGAACCCGGTGATAACGGTAACGGTGAGACGGAAACGCCAAGTAACCCAACTACACCGGCGGAACCAGAGACGCCAACGGTACCTGGTGATAACGGGAATGGTGAAGAGACGAACCCAAGTGAGCCAGAGACACCAAGCGTGACACCATCAGAACCCGGTGATAATGGTAATGGCGAGACGGAGACGCCAAGCAACCCAACTGCACCAGTAGACCCAGAGACACCAACGGTACCTGGTGATAATGGTAATGGTGAGGAAACGAACCCAAGCGAGCCAGCAACGCCATCAGAACCCGGTGATAACGGTAATGGCGAGAACGAGACGCCAAGTAACCCAACAACGCCAGTAGACCCAGAGACGCCAACAGTACCTGGAGACAACGGTGATAATGGAGATAACAACGGCGAAGCAACACCAGAAGTACCTGCAACACCAGGTGATGGAGATCAGGGAAACACTGGTGACAATGCGTCAAATGGTAACGACAACACTAACCAAGGAAATGATGGTGCTGCGACCGATAACAGCACTGCTAACCAAGGAAACGTTGGTATCGTAACTGGCAACAATGTAGTTGTAACCGGTACAACCGGAAGTAACGGAGTACAAGTTGCTGCGCCTGTAACGAATGCCACAACTACGGTAACCGGTACGGCTGTAGCTGGTAATGTAACTGCACCGGTATCAGGAACGGTCGTTGCAACGCCGGTATCTGCCGGTGTTGCACAAATTCAAGACAGTGAGTTTGGCTTGAACCACGCGAAGTCATCACTTCACGATACGCAATTTAAGTCAGATAAGGGTGGCTTGATCGCTTCAATCTTGTCATCTCTTGTTGCAGCCTTGATTGCTTTGTTCCTAGTATTCTGGCGTCGTCGCAAGGAGACGGAAGAAGAAATGAATGAGCGCCTTGGATTGAACAACGATGATGCTTTGCTAAGTGAAGTTGATAAGTTGAAGGATTCTTGGAAGTAAGGCCACATATTTAAATAATATACAAAGAGGCTATCTGTGATATACAGGTGGCCTCTTTTGTTTTTGTTATTTTTTTCAAATTTCAAAAGTGCTCTTGAGAGTGAAAAATCGGACAAACCGCTATAATTAGGGATAACTATGGGGGACGATAATTATGGTAGAAAATGAAATATATAAGGCCCGCGAAAAGAAATCAAGTACGAAGTGGGTCACGCAGGGCGCTGCAATTTTGTCGACGGTTTTGGCGGCTTCATCGCCTATCATGCCAATTATTCAGATGACAGGTAGCGTCTTAGCAGACGATACAAATCAATCAACCGCGAATTTAGCGCTGACACAAGCTCTTCAAGATAAGAATTCACTTGCAAGCAAGTACGCCCAAGTGGTGACGGGAAATCAAGTTTCGGCGACAACCGGCGGACTAAGCGCAACCCGCTCTGATTTAGCGGCCGCTGAGTTTATCTTTGGTGAAAATCCGGCTGTAACTGGTATTGCGTTGGTGAATGGTCAATTAGCAGTTTCGATTGCCGAAGGAACGTCCACAGCGGCGGTTTTGGGTGTTTTAAATTATATTCAATCATCGGGATATAAGGCAGTTATCACGGCATCACCGGTCGCAACACATTTTACAAACAATGGCACAACGTATGGTAATCCGACCACTAGTTCATTGCCGTTAACGACATCGATTACTGACATTGACTTGCCAGCCGGCCTAGTTGAAGCGCTTCTACAATCGACAACGGCAAGCGGACAAACATTAGCAGAACTATTAAATGTCACGTCACCGGATGACTACAGTAAAGTCACGATTGCATCACTTAAGAACATCACGAATTTAAATTTGGCAGGTAATGAAACGCTCAACCAATGGATGCGTCAAAACATCGGTACCGCAACTTATAATCCAGGACAAACAAGTGGGGCCGAACTACGCAATTTTCAAAATCTGTTTAGCGTAATGACTGGTATTACGTCACTTAACATGTCCGGTTTAATGTCTGGTGTAACAGATATGTCAGTTATCACAGCGTTTATGCAAGCTGTGAATTTGCCGAAGTTAACGAAGCTTACGACTCTTGATTTATCAAATAACGGAGGCGCAATTGACGTTAATTCGTTAAATATCAGTTCATCATCATTGACGACACTTAATTTAGCAAACAACAACATTTCAGGATTGGGATCGGGTTCACTTTCGAATTTGCCTAATTTGCTGAATTTGAATCTGGCTGACAACAAAATTAACTTTTTGACATCTGGCGTGCAAAGCGTGTTTTACCAACTGCAGTCGTTGAATTTAGACAATAATCCGCTATCAGATAATCAAATGAGTTGGTTGAACAAAATTATGACTGACAACCCTGATTTTGTCTTAACAATGAATAGTGGCCGAGCATCGTATATCGGTGAAGGAGGCCAGGACGTCGTTATTGTTGGTCAAGAAGGTGCGGCATATGTCACAAAGACTGCCCAGAGTTTACAGGATGAATATTCGTCACTGAAGACAGGTGTTGAGGCGCAATTAACCAAACTTGCTGATGCAGTTGTTGAATTAGCCAAATCCGATAATGTTGATGACCAAAAGTTGGCACAGAAGTACGCCACGGACATCGTGTCATTACAACAGTTATGGCAGATGCTACCAAACATGGCAACGTTAGTAAGTCACGCGGATAACTATTCGACCATTTTCCAAGCGAAATCAGCAATGGACTTAGTACGTGGCAAATTGCAAACGGCACTACAAACCGTTACTGAAGATAATCAGGCGGTAGATAATACTGAAAAAGAGTCTGTCCCAAATGGCAGTGCGGCAGCTAGTGATGCAGATTCGGCAGCAGCCCAATCGGAATTGGATGCCACTACTAAAAAGGGTGCATCAATTGCGGCCGAGCTAAGTTCGCTACATTCTGGATTGAACTTTGGCTCATACAGTTCGGCACTTTCAAGTATCTTGTCAGTTGCATCGAGTGCTGCAAAGGCGGCATCATCAATTGCAGCAAATGATCCAAGTGCAGATTATCAAGCGGATACCGCGGCAACGACTTCAGCGTTAGCTGATCGTGGGGCTTCAAGTGCGGCAAGTTACCTATCTAATGCGCAGAGCAACATGGATTTGGCTTCTTCTGCATTATCAGCCGGAAATTCATATGCGGCTGCGGGTAACTTATCATCAGCAAACGAACTATTTGAGTCCGCAGATAATTTGTATAGTTCGGCAGCTAATTTCATTAAGTCAGCTGGCAATGCGCAATCGACGGCAGATGCCCAATTAAGCAACGCAGCCAGTGCAGCGGCGGTTGGATCAACGATGGTCAGTGATGCGGATACAATTTCATTTGTGAATAGTAATGCTAAAACGGCACAAAGTTCAGCAGCTACAGCATCGAGTTTAGTAACATCGGTTAAGTCGCTATTGAATGAAACTGGTGAAATTAACAGTAGCTTGGCCTCGATGCTTGATTCTAGTGCGGCTTCATTTTTGGCGAGTGCGGTGGCAAAGGCAAATGAAGCTGCCTCAATTGCACAAAGTTACACCGACCAAACAAAGTCAGCTGCTGATGGTGTCAAAAGTTTGGCAAGCGCAACGGGTAATGCTGGATTGAGCTACGTAGATATGGTGCTTGGAAACGGTACGACATTGAATACATCGAGTGTTGCATCGATTGCACGCAGTCAGATGACGTCAGCGGCCAATGGGGCAAATTCAGATGCAGTAGCAGCAGATAGTTACTTTAAGCAAGCATCCTCTGCGGTGGTTGTCGCAGAGTCTCAAGCGAGTGTTGCTGTATCGATTAAGAGTAGTATTATCAGTTCGATTTTGGCATCTCAATCAAGCGCAGCTCAAAGCTCATCCTCAGTTGAATCAGCAGTGCCGTCAGATAGCATGGCCCCTGAGCATTCTGACGCCACATCAGATAGTACTTCAGAAGAAAGTGTGTCTTCAAATGCTTCGGAGGCCCCAAGCGAAGCGCCGGTGACGTCGAATGAGACGACGTCTTCAGAAGTATCATCTTCACCATCAGAGGAACCAGAACAAAGCGTTGGTTCAGAAGCATCTGATACTTCAGGCGAAAATGCATCTGTAGAGACACCGGATTCTTCAGTTGCACCGTCAGAAGCGCCTGCGCCAAGTGAAGCACCAGTGACATCGGATGAGACACCGTCTTCAGAAGTCTCAGTTGCGCCATCAGAAACACCGGCCCCGAGTGAAGCGCCAGCAAGCTCAGATAGTACTTCAGAGGGAAGTGTGTCTTCAGAAGCGCCTGCGCCAAGTGAAGCACCAGTGACATCGGATGAGACACCGTCTTCAGAAGCGTCAGTTGCGCCATCAGAAACACCGGCCCCGAGTGAAGCGCCAGCAAGCTCAGATAGTGCTTCAGAGGGAAGTGTGTCTTCAGAAGCGTCTGCGCCAAGTGAAGCACCAGTGACATCAGATGAGACACCATCTTCAGAAGCGTCAGTTGCGCCATCAGAGGCACCAGAACAAAGCGCTGGTTCAGAAACACCGGATTCTTCTGTAGAGCCGTCAGCACCGAGTGAAGCACCAGCAGCCTCGGATAGTACTTCAGAGGGAAGTGTGTCCAACGCTTCAGAAGCATCAAGCGAAGCGACTGCAACGCCTGACAGCACAACGGCAAATGAATCAACGGCCTCAGTCGCACCGGCTGAACCATCGGACAGTGTTTCGTCTAGCGAGACGGATGAATCATCGGCAGCACCTGCTGTGGTACCGGATCAAAGCGGTGGAGTAGCGACGCCATCAGAGATGCCTGCTGATAGTGGTTCCTCTAACGTAACGCCGAATGAAGTGCCGGCGCCGTCAGACGAGACAACGCCAAGTGATGTGTCGGTACCAACTGACGCTACAGATGGCAGCGCATCAAGCGAGGCCGGCGAAACGCCTACAATGTCAAATGAAACAACGACTGATAGTTCACCAGCGTTAATGACGCCGGCTGAGACATCAGATAGCAACGTCTCAAGCGAAACTAGTGATTCGACGATGACGGCTTCTGTGGCACCGGAACAAAGTGCTGGTTCGGAGGGCAGCGAATCTTTGCCAGTACCGGAGACGTTGAATGGAACGTCAAGCAACTTTTCTGAGGCAATCCAAACAACGACAGGTGTTGTTTCACTTGGCGAAGACCAAGCTACCAACACTGGTAATGTTGAAGCTGCATCGACATCAACATCAACTACCGTACAACCAGAAACGGTAACAGCAGAAGCAACTAGTGGTGAAGACAATGAACGCACGGCGGCTAGTGCACAAATTCAAGATATGGCTGATGGTAATGCCGAAACAACGTCAGCTGCGCAGAAGCAGGTGACAGGTGAGAACCAGTCATGGATAGCGTCCGTAATGGCCTCGATTGGGGCAGCTATTATGGGATTGTTTGCCGCACTGTTCACGCGTCGCCGTAAGGAACAAGAAGATGCAACAAGGTCGACGACATCTGACGATCAATTGTTTGACGAGGTTGAAAAGTTGAAGTCAGATTGGCAAGACGATAAGAAAAAGTAAATAAAGGTAGGCGCCTCTAAGCCTGCTGGCCATCTAGGCACTTAATCCTGTATTGAGTTGTCCAGGTGGCCTTTTATTTCGACCGCAAAGCAGTTAAAATATAAGAACGAGTTAGATTAGAAATTGATGAAAAGTGACCGGGGGGAATATCATGGGACAACAATATGACACAATTATTTTAGGAGCCGGACCAGGTGGTATGACGGCTGCGACGTATGCTTCACGTGCGAACATGTCAGTATTGATGATTGATCGTGGTATTTACGGTGGTCAAATGAACAATACGGCTGAAATTGAAAATTATCCAGGATTTCCAACAATCCTCGGGCCAGAGCTGGCGGAGAAGATGTACGCGTCATCAACGCAATTTGGTGCTGAATACGCATTTGGAACAGTCCTCCACGTTGAAGCGCAAGCTGATGGTAGCTGGCGTGTTGTGACGGACATGGATGAATACATTGCGAACACGGTTATTGTCGCGACTGGAGCAGCCTACAAGAAGCTCGATGTACCAGGTGAAGAATCATTTGCAGGTCGTGGTGTTTCTTACTGTGCGGTATGTGATGGAGCGTTCTTCCGTGGACAACACGTGATTGTTGTCGGTGGTGGTGACTCAGCTGTTGAAGAAGCCACATATTTGGCTGGCTTGGCTGAACATGTGACAATTGTTCACCGTCGTGACAAGTTGCGTGCCCAACAAATTTTGCAAGATCGTGCTTTCGCAAATGAAAAAATTTCATTTGTTTGGAACTCAGAGGTCGAAGAAATTTTGGGTGACGACAAGAAGGTGACCGGTGTTCGTGTGCGTAATAATCAAACTGACGAAACATCAGAGATTGATGCAGCTGGGGTGTTCATCTATGTTGGGTTATTGCCAGTTTCTGACCCGGTGCAAGATTTGGGGATTACGGACGCCAATGGCTGGATTATGACGAATGACCGCATGGAAACATCACAACCTGGTATCTTTGCGATTGGGGATGTTCGTGAAAAGGAACTACGCCAAATCACAACGGCGGTTGGGGATGCAGCTGTTGCAGGACAAAACGCTTTCTCATACAACGAAAACTTTAAGATGCGTGCATCTGAAGTAACTGAATAAGATGATAACTATAAAGAGTCAATCCGGTATGTGATTGGCTCTTTATTAGTAATTCCTAATTTATTACCAAAATGCGTGAAGATAGCGTAAAATATACAAGAGCGTTTTTGCTGATACGAAAGAAAGGGGTCCACACATGACGCAAGGAACTAAGATTATTGCCTCATCTCACTACGTTCCAAGTGATATCATCACGAACGATGACTTGGCGGCAATCATGGATACGAACGACGAGTGGATTCAAGCACACACGGGTATCAAGGAACGACGCATCTCATTGCAAGGTGAGAATACGTCTGATTTGGCCACGCAAGCAGCTCGCATGGCGTTGGCGCAAACCGACTTGAACCCTGAAGATATTGAATTGATTATTGTGACGACGTTTACGCCAGATGGTCTTGCACCATCAACGGCAGCGTTGGTGCAACGTAATTTGAAGGCCGAAGGGGCTTGGGCATACGACATCTCAACTGCGTGCTCAGGATTTGTCTTTGGTATGAGTACAGCCGACAAGTTTATTCGTTCAGGGGTTTATAAGAATGCTTTGGTTATTTCAGCTGAAGTTAACTCTAAGATGATGGACTTCACGGATCGTACATCAACCGTATTCTTTGGTGACGGAGCGGCCGCAATGGTCCTTGTTGCGACTGAGGAGGACGAAGGCATCGTGAAGGGCGAAGAAATGCACACGATTGGTGATGCAGAAGTCGTTCATTCAGGACGCATTCAACCGTTGTCACGCATTGCTGCTGACAATTATCCAAAGACAGATGCCTTCCACCAAGAAGGGCGCCAAGTCTTTGAAGAAGTTGTTCGCTTGATTCCGGATCACATTACTAACTTCTTGGCTGATCGTGATTTGACACCAAATGATGTTGATTACTTCATCACCCACCAAGCAAACTTACGCATTATCGAGGCGATTGCTGAGGCAATTGATCAACCAATGGATAAGTTTGCAACGAATATTACAAAGTACGGTAACACGTCTTCAGCTGGTATTGGTATCGGGTTGGATGAATTGAATAAGGCAACTGATTTGACTGGTAAGCGCGTCTTGTTGACGGGCTTCGGTGCCGGATTTACATACGGAAGTCTGTTGCTGGAATTCTAGTTTGCATATAAATTGATGGAACATGTGCGTTGGTGAAACACACATGTTCTTTTTTGTTTTTGAAAAATGTCACCGTTTGCATGAAAGTTTGTTAAAATAGTAACAGTTGATTTAGAACAGGAGGGTACAAACATGAACTATGAAGAATTACTAGAGCAGTTACGTACGGGTGAGCTTGACCAATTCGTTCTTGAAGCAAAGGATTTTAAGGAGTTCTACGAAGTTTGGCGCAATTACCCTTATCAGAACGCCATTCGTGGCGTTGCAGACCGTGGGGGCGTTGTTACCTACACTGCAAAGAACACAAATGAGTAGATTTCTCGTCGAATCGAACGTTCACATTTTGTTCACAAAAGGCTTATGAAAAAGGTAATGTAAGCGCTTGCTTATATTTGTTATACCTGCTAGAATTAACTACATAAGGTTAGTTGAAAGATGTTTTGAAAGCGTTTTTAACTCAACTATTCCGTATTAAAGAAATTATTTAATCTAGAGGAGATTATCACCATGGAATCACGCGAATTTCACATTGTAGCAGAAACTGGTATCCACGCACGTCCAGCAACTTTGTTGGTACAAGCAGCTTCAAAGTTTTCATCAAACGTAACTTTGTCATACCAAGGCAAGGACGTTAACTTGAAGTCAATCATGGGTGTTATGTCATTGGGTGTTGGTCAAAACGCCGACGTTAAGATTTCAGCTGAAGGTGATGATGAAGCTGAAGCATTGGCTGCTATTGCAGACACGATGTCAGCTGAAGGTTTGACTGACTAATTTTAGTCAATAATTAATATTTGAACATTTACTTTGAGGGATAAGACGGCGATGGCAAAAGAAATTAAGGGAATTGCGGCATCAAACGGTGTTGCAATTGCAAAAGCATACAAGCTCGTTGATCCTGATTTGTCTTTTGATACTCGTACAGTAGACGATGTTCAAGCTGAGAAGGACCGCGTAGAAGCGGCCTTTTTAGCATCTAAGACAGATTTGGAACAAATTCGAGACAAAGCAGCTACTTCAATGGGGAAAGAAGAAGCTGAAGTGTTTACAGCACACATCATGGTTTTGGAGGATCCAGAACTTTTGGGTGGTATTACTGGCAAGATTGACAGTGATAGCGTAAACGCAGAAGCCGCCTTGAAGGAAACGACGGACATGTACATTGGTATGTTTGAGGCAATGGCTGATGACAACCCATACATGGCGGAGCGTGCAGCGGATATTCGTGACGTGACGAAGCGTGTCTTGAGTCACTTGTTGGGTAAGGAATTGCCAAACCCAGCATTGATCAAGGAAGAAGTTGTGATTGTTGCGAAGGACATGACACCTTCAGATACAGCACAATTGGATCGTCAATACGTTAAGGGATTCATCACCAACGTTGGTGGACGCACAGCGCACGCAGCTATCATGGCTCGTACGTTGGAAATCCCAGCTATCGTAGGTTCAAAGGTTGCCACTGAAGAAATTCAAGAGGGTGACATGGTTATTTTGGATGGTCTTGATGGTGTTGCAATTGTTGACCCATCTGAAGACCAAATCACAACATACCGTGCTAAGGGTGACAAGTATGCCGCTCAAAAGGCAGAATGGGCAACGTTGAAGAACGAAAAGTCTGTATCTGCTGACGGTAAGGAGTTCTTGGTTGGGGCCAACATTGGTACACCTAAGGACTTGGAAGGTGTTGTTGATAACGGTTCAGAAGGAATTGGTTTGTACCGTACGGAATTCTTGTACATGGATTCAAAGGAATTGCCTACTGAAGACGAGCAATTTGAAGCCTACAAGAAGGTCCTTGAGGGTATGAATGGTAAGCCAGTTACGGTTCGTACGATGGACATCGGTGGTGACAAGTACTTGCCTTACTTGCCACTTCCTGAAGAGGAAAACCCATTCTTGGGT
This sequence comes from Weissella confusa, assembly GCA_016466735.1. Classification (GTDB taxonomy): domain Bacteria; phylum Bacillota; class Bacilli; order Lactobacillales; family Lactobacillaceae; genus Weissella; species Weissella fermenti. The sequence goes on from JAAOED010000016.1 coordinate 14,324, forward strand.
TACCGTGCCATCCGTATCTCATTGGATCGTGACGACATCTTCCGTACACAGTTGCGTGCCTTGTTGCGTGCATCAGTTTACGGTGATTTGTGGATTATGTTCCCAATGGTGGCAACGTTGCCAGAATTCCGTGCAGCGCGCGATATCTTCAATGAAGAGAAGGCGAAGTTGCAAGAAGCTGGTGTGCCGGTAGCTGATGATATTAAGTTGGGAATCATGATTGAAGTGCCAGCTGCGGCTGTATTGGCTGATAAGTTTGCACAAGAAGTTGACTTCTTCTCAATCGGAACGAACGACTTGATTGGTTACTCAATGGCTGCTGACCGTGGAAACGATAAGATTTCATACTTGTACCAACCATACAACCCATCAATTTTGCGTTTGATCAAGAACGTGATTGATTCAGCCCACAAGTACGGCAAGTTTGCTGCGATGTGTGGTGAAATGGCGGGTGATCCTATTGCCGTACCAGTTTTGGTCGGTATGGGATTGGATGAATTCTCAATGTCTGCAACGTCAGTTTTGCAAACACGTTCATTGATGAAGCGTTTGGATACGACGAAGATGGCTGAATTGGCTGACAAGGCCTTGGATGCTGAGACGAACGAAGAAGTTATCAAGTTGGTTCAAGAAGCTGTTCCAGCTGAGTAATGAATAAGTAAGGCGTGCGACCGCTCGGTGGCACGCCTTTTGTAATTAAAATTTTTTGGGGGGAAGCTATGAGCAGACGACCAATTGTAGTTGGAAACTGGAAAATGAATAAATTACCCAGCGAAGCAGCAGCGTACATTAAGGAAGTTGGCCCAATGTTAGTGCAGTACGAGGGGGTTGATACTGTTCTAGCTGGACAAGATGTTCTGTTGGATGCGATGGTTTACGCGGCCAGAAACACGCCAATCTGTATTGGTGCTGAAAATGTGTACTGGGAAGATCGGGGTGCCTATACTGGCGAAACCAGCCCAGCAGCGTTGGCTGATTTGGGTATCAAAATGGTCATCATCGGCCACTCTGAGCGACGTAACTATTTCCGAGAAACTGATGAAATGGTTAATTTGAAGACGTTGGCAGTGTTGCGAAACGGCTTAATGCCAATTGTTGCGATTGACGAAGCAGTACAGTTGGAATCAAGTAACGATCATGCTCATTGGATTGTCAATCAAGTGGTTGAGTCATTAAAGGGTGTGACGGAAGCTGATATGGCAAACGTTATGTTGGCTTATGAACCAACGGCTGCAATTGGGTCAGGGCAGGCGATGAGTCCAGAAATTGCTCAAAAGAGTTTGTGGATTATTCGTCAAACGGTCGCAGACATGTTTAATCAAGCCGTGGCGGATAATATACGTATTTTGTACGGTGGATCTGTGAAACCAACAAATGTGTATGATATTTTGTCACAACCAGATATCGATGGCGTTCTGGTTGGGGATGCAGCTTTGGATGCTTCAACGTTTATTGAGTTAGTTAGCCTGGCCGAACAAGCAAAAAGAACGTTGCGAAAAGACGCATAAAAGCATCGCAGTTTTGTCGAAGTTGCCCGATATACTATCAGTGTAGAGTTGATAATAGTATATGTAATAGGGGGATTACGACATATGTTTAAGTTCATGGAAAAGATTTTGTCTGACGGTAGCTTTGTAAAGGTTTACCTAACGTCAGGAGAATCATTCATTTTGAATGAAATTAACGGTGAAGCAGAAGGCATGATTTTGGGATCACACAATGCAGGTGGTCGCAAGGTCCGCTATGCGGTGAATGAATCAGAAATCGCAGCTGTTCGCGAACACTGGTAAACATAAAAGCACGTCTCGGTACAATGAGACGTGCTTTTATGTTTTTACTAGATTAGGAATTTTTGACTACTGAAATATCGGTATCTGGGGTCGAATCGATACTGATATTTCCAGTGTCAGGGGTAACTTCAGAACTCGTTAAATCGTTGGCCGTACCAGAACTGTCTTCAGTGTTTGAGCTTTCAGAAGTCGTTACGCTAGATAAGCTAGAAGATACTTCTGATGAATCTGAAGAAGACGTACTAGTTGTCGTTGTGACAGAATCGTTACTACTAGTTGATGTTGAGCTAAGTTCTGAGGAACTTAGCTGACTTGTTGAACTTAGCGAAGGTTCTTGTGCTGCACCTGAGCTAATTGTTGGCTGTGAGCTTGATGCCGCTGAAATGATGTTGCTAGGTGTGCTAGTAGATTCGAAAACAGGCGTGTTGTCTTCCGATTGCGCCAGGCTTGATTCTTCATTGGATTCCGCGCGGACAAACTTACTTGTTCTAGCCGTTGTAGGACTGCTTGTTTGGTTGTCTGTGTTTGGCATCGCTTCAATGTAACTAGCTGGCTCAACCGGACTAATACCGGCAGCAATTAATTTATCGTTAAAAGATTGAATGCTAGCCAATGATGCCGAAACGCGTTCGGACTGACGAACTGGATTTTGTGGCCTGTCATCTGGCGAAAACCAGCTCATTGCGTAAGAGGCGCCAAATAGATAAATCGGCACTGCAATGATTAAACTGACCAGTCCTAATATTGAAAATTTTAGTTTCTTCATAAACGCAACCTCCTCCTCGTTGGCCTGCTTATGTTGCTTATATATATAAGTCTACACGACATTGCATGACATAACAGTCGAGCATGTAACAAACGTAAAACGGAATAGTTGCTTCCGAGTAACGGTAAGCGTTTCACAGACGGTTCAAACAATTCGTGAGAAAGCCGATTAAATGCAACATAACGTGTGAATTATGTTACAATATATGACAAGGGATATTCCCAGATAACTATACTTTTAAAACAAGTAAGGAGAAGACAACATGTCTGCAATTACTGATATTTACGCACGCGAAGTCTTGGACTCACGTGGTAACCCAACTGTTGAAGTTGAAGTTTACACTGAATTGGGTGGTTTCGGTCGCGGAATCGTTCCTTCAGGAGCTTCTACTGGTGTTAACGAAGCCGTTGAATTGCGTGACGGTGACAAGGGTCGTTTCTTGGGTAAGGGAACTTTGAAGGCCGTTGAAAACGTTAACAAGGTTATCAAGGACAAGTTGGTTGGTATGGATGTAACTGACCAAGTTTTGTTGGACCGTACGATGATCGAATTGGACGGAACGCCAAACAAGGGTAAGTTGGGTGCCAACGCTATCCTTGGTGTTTCAATCGCCGCTGCTCGTGCAGCTGCTGACGAGTTGGGAACGCCTTTGTACAACTACCTTGGTGGTTTCAACTCAAAGGTTTTGCCTACGCCAATGATGAACGTCGTTAACGGTGGTGCCCACGCGGACAACTCTGTTGACTTCCAAGAGTTCATGATTATGCCAGTTGGTGCAAAGACTGTTGCTGAAGCTATCCGTATGGGTTCAGAAACTTTCCACGCATTGCAAGCATTGTTGAAGGAGTCAGGTCACTCAACTGCTGTTGGTGACGAAGGTGGATTTGCACCTAACTTCGCTTCAAACGCAGAGCCATTCGAGTTCTTGTTGAACGCTATCGAGCGCGCTGGTTACAAGCCTGGTAAGGACATCGCAATTGCCTTTGACGTTGCCTCATCAGAATTCTACGACCACGAGAAGAAGATTTACACGTTGGCAGGTGAGCCTGATAAGAAGGAATACACGACTGACGAGTTCATCGACTACTTGGAGAACTTGGTAAACAAGTACCCTGTTGTATCAATCGAAGACCCTCTAGCAGAAGCTGAGGACTTGAACGATGAAGAGCAATGGGATAACTGGGTAAAGTTGACTGACCGTTTGGGCAAGAAGGTTCAATTGGTTGGTGACGACTTCTTCGTTACGAACACGAAGTTCTTGGCTAAGGGTATCGAAAAGGGTGCCGCTAACTCAATCTTGATCAAGGTTAACCAAATCGGTACTTTGACTGAGACGATGGAAGCTATCGAAATGGCTAAGGAAGCTGGTTACACGGCTATCGTTTCACACCGTTCAGGTGAAACTGAAGACACGACGATCGCTGACTTGGTTGTTGCTACGAACGCAGGTCAAATCAAGACTGGTTCAATGTCACGTACTGACCGTATTGCAAAGTACAACCAATTGATGCGTATCGAAGACTTGTTGACTGAAAAGGTTGCTGAATACAAGGGTATCAACAGCTTCTACAACATTGACAAGTCAGCTCGTGAAGCAATCGTTAACTACGTGCGCTAATCACTAGCATCTGTCAATTTGATAGATTAATTAAAGACGAAACCAATTCGCAAGATTTGGTTTCGTCTTTTTTTATATCTTTGTTGACTTCAAGTACACTTGAAGTTGTAGAGTAAATACCGAGGTAAGCAAATGAGTATGAGTATTGGTGAAGTTGCCCAAAAAATGGCAATGAGTACAGCGACAATTCGTTACTCGTGACAGCGGTGGACGCCGTGTATTTGACGAGGATGCAATACATTTATTGACAACGGCTCAGCATTTGAAAAATACGGGGATGTCGATAGCCGACATCAGAATGTATGTTGCCTGGATTGTTGCTGGTGAAGTAACTGTGCCCGAACGTTTGGCGTTTTTAGAAAATCATCGCAAAAAAGTGCTCGCAAGGATTGCCTTAGAACAAGAAAGTCTTGCGGCGGTGGAAGTTAAAATCAACAACTATCGTCATCGTATTCAAGATTTGGAGGAAGATTTACATGACTAAGATTGCGGTTGTAACGGGTGGTAGTCGTGGTATTGGACGCGCGACAGTTTTGGAATTTGCTAGTAAAGGTGTGGATGTTATTTTCACATATAATTCCGGGTTAGCGGAAGCAGAAGAAGTTAAGGAATCTGTTGAGCAACTTGGGGCACGAGCAATTGCGCTGCAATTAAATGTTGCCAAACAAGATACGTTTGCTGATTTTGCGGAAAATATCAAGGATGCCTTAACGCAATTGGGAACTGAAAAGTTTGATATTTTGGTAAATAATGCTGGTACGTCAAACCATGATAAAATTTTGGACATCACCCCAACGACATTGGATAGTTTGTACGAGGTTCACGTCAAAGCCGTCGTGTTTTTAACACAAGTTTTGACACCATTACAAAATGATGGTGGCGTGATTATCAACACATCGTCGGGGTTAACACGTCTAACATTCCCGGGCAGTGGTTTGTATGGCATGTTAAAGGCGGCGGTAGAGACATTGACGCGTTATATGGCTGTTGAATTTGCTGATCGTAAAATTCGTGTAAACGTCGTTGCGCCCGGACCGATTGCAACTAGCTTCAGTGGTTTGGATGATAATGTTGAACAACAAGGGGTGCTTGCTGATTATGCGGCATTGGGACGCATTGGTCAGCCTGAAGACGTTGCCAAAGTAACGGTTGCGTTGGCAATTGAATCTGGGGAATTTGTAACGGCGCAGCGCGTAGAAGTTTCTGGTGGAATTGCTTTGTAAAGCTGCACGTATATCACGACAACCTGTTCCGCGTGGATGGTAATGTTATCGCAGCTGTTCACACAGTTGATGTAGCTGATTTCGTTTTGTAGAAAGCAGTTGCTTTTTATTAATTAATCACGAGTTAAAACAATAAGGATACGAGTTTGAATGAATGGCGATATACTATTCTCAACCATGAGGGAGGTGGCTAATAATGCAGGAAGTACTATTATCAGTTAACCCCGTACCCGATGATGTTCGGTTACGCTTATCAGAGTCAGCAGTTAAAGTTGTGACTGCTGACGATTTATCACCAAAGGACATCCCGTCAGTAACAATTATGTATGGATGGGATCCTGAGTTAGGACACAAAATAATTACCTCAGAGCATAATAATCTCAAGTGGGTTCAGCACTTGGGGACAGGCGTCAATGATTTGCCACTTGATATTTTGAAACAGCAAGGTGTGCAGGTGACTAACGCAAGTGGGGAGAAATCAGTGCCAATTGCGCAAACTATCTTAGGGTATATCCTATTTGTTGCCAGAGGAATCAATGAGTATCACCTCAAAACAACGTGGGCACCAGATACTAATCAATATACATTGAGTGAATTACCAACGATTATTTTTGGTACTGGGAAAATCGGTACACAAATTGCGACGTACATTAAAGCATTGGGTGGACATGTTGTCGGTGTAAATACAACTGGCCTAGGCCCAAGTGTATTTAATCAGATCGTTCGATTGCACGATGTTCAGGATGTTGCACAATCAGCTAAGGTACTTGTGAACACATTGCCTGGAACTGCGGAAACTATAAATCTATTTGACGAATCATTTTTAAGCCAATTTAACGATTTGCAATTGTTCATTAATACCGGACGTGGGGATAGTGTTGACCAAGATGCGCTTCTAAAATTAATTAATGCCGGAAAGATTGGTTTTGCGGCATTGGACGTTACGACGCCTGAACCGCTCCCAGATGGACACCCATTATTAACCAATCCGAAAGTGCTGGTGACACAACATACTAGTTGGGCGGAACATAATGCTCCAAAACGACCGGATACACTATGGAAAGTTGTGCTCCAGAATATCCCGGCTTATCTACGTGGCGACCCCCTGCCATTTAATCGTGTAGATTTGCAAAAGGGCTACTGACAGTTTGGGGCAGTAATCTTATATCGTTTCTATTGGGAGATGCTATCGCACTTTGTGATGGCATCTTTTTGTTTAGTGGCCTTATTTCCGCTGTTAAATTGTCAGGGTGCTATACTAACTTTTGATAAAAGATAAGGAAGTAAGGATGTCATGCAAGAGAGTCAAAACGGTTTGAAGCTATGGTTATCAATGACAGCAGTCGGATTGTTCACATTTATGAGCACTTTGGATGCGTCAATTGTTAATATTGCATTGCCTGTTATGTCAAAAGAGATGAATATCCCAATGAATCAAGCAACGTGGACGGTCTCAATTTATTTGATTGTTATTTCTGGATTGTTGGCTTTGTTTGGTAACTTGGGTGATCAACTCGGTAAGATTAAGATATTTAGAATTGGAACAATTGTGTTCACACTAGGTTCTGTATTGGCGGGAATTGATTTAGGTTTGCCATTTTTGTTATTTGCCCGTTTTGTACAAGCCGTTGGTGCATCAATGACGATGAGTAATTCATTTGGAATTACGACGACACTTGCACCGCAAAACCTACGTGGTCGTGCGATGTCATTCATCGCTGCTTGGGTATCACTTGGTTCAATCCTTGGTCCAGCGCTTGGTGGGTTGTTGCTACAACACTTGTCATGGTCATACATTTTCTGGATTAACGTGCCAATTGGTATCATTGCTATCGTAGCAGGTGCGTTCTTGCTACCAAAGTCATCAAAGAAGGGTGTAACGCCTCAAATTGATTGGTTTGGTGCCGTGTCATTGTTCTTGTTTGTTGCTGTTTTGTTCCTTGGACTAAACGTGGCGCAGGTGCAAGGATTCTTGGCAGCTTGGCCATTGGCTTTGATTGTCATCGCCATCATTTTGTTTGTCTTGTTTATTCGTCACGAATTGCATGCCGAAAAGCCGTTGCTTGATTTGACGATTTTCTCATCAAAGCTATTCACAATCAGTTTGATTACGGCGTTCCTAGTGTTCGTCACAAACTTCTTTATTAATGTTTTGATGCCATTCTATCTTGAGAATTTGCGTGGCTTGAGCACTGGTACATCAGGAATGTACATGTTGCTATGGCCAGTTGCCATGTTGGTCTTCTCCGCTTTGTCAGGTACGTTGGCCGACAAGATGGATCGTGAGTACGTGACTTTGTTTGGCTTGACGGTGTTGGCAATTGTGATGTTCACATGGTTCTTCGTTGATGGTGAGTCACCAATGTTGTTGATTGGTTTGTTATTGGCCGGTTCTGGATTTGGAATGGCCTTCTTCCAATCACCAAATAATGCGTTGATTATGTCAAACGCCCCACAAGATAAGTTGGGTGTGGCGGGATCATTGAACGCTTTGTCACGTAACTTGGGGATGATTACTGGTACCACATTGGTTACGTCAGTTTTGTACGCAGCCATGAGCGCGAAGTTGGGTAAGTCAATCACAACGTATCCAACGCACAACCCTGAAGTCTTTGTCTTCGGAATGCACGTTGCCTTTGCAGTTGCTGGTGTTTTGTTGGTCATCGCATTCATCATTACGTTCTATCGTGTCTTGATGCGTCGTGCAACGAAGTAATTTTTAAAAAATTCACGAGATGTTCGATATTCGAATATCTCGTTTTTTGTTGAGAGTGGCCGGTTCCTATGGTATGCTAGTTAGGTATAAAACCCCAGGGCTGGGGTAATTCGTTTAAACGAAAATGAAGAGGAGGGCGCCCACATGTACAACGTATTGTTGACAGCGATGATTGTCGTTGGTGTGTTGATTATTTTGGCAGTGTTGATGCAACCATCGAAGCAACAAGATGCTTTGTCAGCCTTGTCAGGTGGCGGCGGAGATTTGTTCGCAACGCAAAAGGCACGTGGGTTCGAGGCAGTGATGCAACGAATCACGGCTATTCTTGGAGCTATCTGGTTTATTTTGGGATTGGCACTAGTTTACCTTTCTTCACACTAAACACTAACAGCGCTATGACCTCTCGTGACTTGTTACGAGGGGTCTTTGATTATTTAAGAAGAGTGAGATTTAAATGGACGCACAAAATTTGCAGGACCAATTATTTGGGTTCTTGAAGGCAAATCCAACGCAAGCTTATCCAGCACAAACGCTGGCTGACGGTTTGCGCTTGGATGATGCCAACGCCTTTACGAAGGTCGTTCAAGCACTAGCTGCTTTGGAACGCGGTGGTAAGGTAAAGGTTAATGATGAAGGCGCATTCCAATATGACGCCGAAAAGGAAGGGATTATTGGTGTCTTCAAGTCTAATGACAAGGGCTTCGGCTTTGTTCACTATGACGACAAGGAAGAAGATGTTTTTATCAATCCCGATAACACGATGTTTGCCGTTCAAGGTGACGAAGTTCGTGTGAAGTTGTTGACGAAGGGTGACGCAAACACTGGTCGTGGGCCTGAAGGTAAGGTTGCTGAAATCATTACCCATGCTCGTGAACACGTGGTTGGTGAATTTACACTTGGTTCAGAATACAAGGGTTATGTTGGAAGCATTCGTTTGACGGATAAGAAGTTTGCGTCATTCGAATTCTTGGTTAAGGAAGGTGGCGTTTCAGCTACCGACGGCGAAGTGGTTGTGGCCTCAATTGACCAATACCCTTCAGCCGTTGCACCAAAGCGTTTCACGGGTGCGATTACGGAGAAGGTCGGATACAAGGATGATCCTGGTGTCGACATTCTACAAATCGTGTACAACCACGATGTGCCACACGTCTTTCCAGAAGCTGTGTTGGAACAAGCTAACAAGATTCCTGATGAGGTGCAAGACTTCGAGCGCGAGGGTCGTGAAGATATCACGGACCAACCACTTGTGACAATTGACGCCATTGAGTCTAAGGACTTGGATGACGCGGTTGTCGTTTGGAAGTTGCCAAACGGAAACTTCCACTTGGGTGTTCACATTGCCGACGTGTCACACTACGTTGTCGAAGGCACGCCATTGGATGAGGAAGCTTATAACCGTGGTACGTCAGTTTACTTGACGGACCGTGTTATTCCAATGTTGCCTCGTAACATCTCTAACGGAATCGCATCATTGAACCCTGGCGTTGACCGTTTGGCCATGTCTGCCGAAATGGAATTCACACCAGCTGGTGATTTGGTAAACCACCGTTTGCACACATCAGTTATGCGTTCACATGCTCGTATGACGTACAAGGCAGTTAACGCTATCTTGGCCGGCGATGAAGAGACGCGTTCAGAGTACAGCGACCTTGTGCCAATGTTCGAAGAAATGGAACAATTGCACAACGCGTTGGCTGCTAAGCGTACGAAACGTGGTGCAATCGAATTTGATGCACCTGAGGCAAAGATTATCGTTGATGAGACGGGTAAGCCAACGGACATCGAATTGCGTGAGCGTGGTTTGTCAGAACGTATGATTGAGTCATTCATGTTAGCAGCCAACGAAACGGTTGCTATGCACTTTGATCAAGCAAACGTGCCATTCTTGTACCGTATTCACGAGTCACCAGATGCTGACCGTGTTCAAAACTTCGTGGACTTTGTGAAGGCCCTTGGTGCACCGGTTAAGATTGACCCAGAAAACATCAAGTCAACTGACTTGCAAGCCATCCACAACTTCTTCTTGGATCGTCCAGAAGAACAAATGGTTTCAACCATGATGTTGCGTACGATGAAGCAAGCCAAGTACTCAGACCAACCATTGGGACACTTTGGTATTGGTGCTGAATACTACACACACTTCACGTCACCAATTCGTCGTTACCCTGATTTGACGGTGCACCGTTTGATTAAGTGGTACGAGAAGAACGGTTTGGGTGAAGATGCACAAGCCAAGTACCGTGATAAGTTGGCTCAAATTGGTGAGGATACGTCAGTTCGTGAGCGTCGTGCCGTTGATACTGAACGTGATACGGATGCCATGAAGAAGGCCGAGTTCATGGAGGACAAGGTTGGCGACGAATTCGAGGCAGTGGTAAACGGTGTCTTGAAGTTCGGTATGTTCGTTTCATTGGAGAACACGGTTGAAGGTTTGATTCACACATCAAACTTTACAGATGACCAATATGTCTACGATGAAGCACACATGGCTTTGATTGGCCGTCGTTTCCACCACATCTACCAAATCGGACAACCGGTTAAGGTGCGTTTGATTCGTGTTGATAAGGAACAATCAGCTTTGGACTTCGTTTTGGTTGATCCAGATGCTGCCCCAATCACTGACATCAAGGTGCCAGAGGACCGTCGCGGTGCCTTTGGTGGTCGCAACCGCGGTGAACGTCGTAGCAACGACAAGAACAACCGCTCAAGCAAGGGTGGTAAGACCCACAACGGTGGAAAGCCATTCGGTGCAAAGTCAGACCGCAAGCCTGAATCAAAGCACCAGAATACTAACCGCAAGGGACGTCATTAAAACAGAGCATAGAGCAACGTTTTTTGGCTGAAAGCCAAAAATCAGGTATCCGGAGATAAGCAAAGAAATTTTTGGTGCGCTGCAAGCGTGCCAAAATTTGTTGGCTTATCGTAGAGATGCCTGAAGTTGCGCCAGGCGTTTAATAACAGAGCATAGAGTGATGTCCGAAACCACGCCAGGCGTTTAACAGAGCATAGAGCAACAAGAAAGCTTTAGGAGGTCGTTAAAGATGGCCAAGAAGAAGTCAAATGCAGATGGTGCATTGGCAACAAACAATAAAGCAAAGTACAACTACTTTATCGGCGAAACGTATGAAGCCGGGATTGAACTGACAGGAACAGAAATCAAGTCAGTTCGTGCCAGCAAGATTACAATTGCGGATGGGTTCATTCAAATTCGTGACGGCCAAGCTTGGTTGGACAATGTTCACATTAGTCCATTTGATCAAGGTAACCGTTTCAATCACGAACCCTTGCGTAGTCGTCGATTGTTGTTGCACAAAAAAGAAATCAAAGCGCTAGGTGAAGCAACGGCACAACAAGGTAAAACAATTGTGCCATTGCGCGTTTACTTGAAGCACGGTTTCGCCAAGGTATTGATTGGCGTTGCGACTGGTAAGCACAACTACGATAAGCGTGAAACAATTAAAAAGCGTGATCAAGACCGCGATTTGCGTCGCAGCCTAAAGGTCCGTTAAACGAAAGGAGCGAATTCCACCAGAATTCGCTCCTTTTTGTATGCAATCATCCGGTATGTCAGAAAAACTGACATCGTACAACATTAAAAAATCGGTTTGGTGTAGCATAAGAGTAAATGGGAAATACAAAATTAAAAGACTAGAGGAGGATTGTGTAATGCGTAAATGGCTCGTTGGCCTCATGGTGCTTGCAGCGTCGATAGTGGGAATGGTAGCAGGGGTACCAAACGCACATGCTGCATCATCACACTACACAATTACGACCGATACGACGTTCCCGCCATTTGAGTTCCAAACTCAAGGTGGTGACTACCGTGGTATCGATATGGATATGCTGAAGGAAATTGCGAAGCGCGAGGACTTCACTTACACATTGAAGCCAATGAGTTTCAACGCTGGTGTGCAGGCGGTGCAAGCTGGTCAAGTTGATGGTATCTTGGCCGGTATGTCAATTACTGATGAACGTAAGCAAACGTTTGATTTCGGAACGCCATACTACAAGAGTGGTATTGTCATGGCTGTTGCTAACAAGTCTAAGGTCGATTCATTGGATGACTTGAAGGGAAAGACGGTTGCGGCTAAGACAGGTAGTTCCGGTGCGATGTATGCGCAACGCATGGCTAAGAAGTACGACTTTAAGATTACGTACTTCAATGACTCAAACACGATGTACAATGACGTTATCATTGGTAACACAGTGGCGGCGTTTGAAGATCAACCGGTTATGGCCTATGCCATTCAACAAGGCACGAAGATGAAAATCGTGACGGATCCGGCTGATGGAAACTGGTACGGTTTTGGTGTTAAGAAGGGTGATAACGCTGAGTTATTGAAGAAGTTCAACGAAGGTTATGCCAAGATTGTTAAGGATGGAACCTACGATAAGATTGTTAACCGTTACCTTGGTGAAGGTGGTTACAACTACAAGGAAAACGCAGCTGCTAAGTCAGCTGCCGACCAATCAATTTGGTCATTGATTCAAGAAAACAAGGCTGCCTTGTTGGATGGTTTGATTAAGACGTTGCAACTAACAGTTGTTGGTATCGTTTTGGCTGCTATCTGGGGTGTTTTGTTGGGTGTGCTGGGTGTTGCACCAAGTAAGCTGGTTCGTGGTATCTCATCAACGATTATCTACATTTTCCGTGGTCTACCAATGCTAGTTTTGGCGTTCTTTATTTACATTGGAATTCCTAACTTGACAGGTCAAAAGATTCCAGCATTTACGGCTGGTGTGATCACGTTGATTTTGAATGAAGGTGCCTACATTGGTGCATTTGTGCGTGGTGGATTTAAGTCAGTTGACCCTGGTCAATTGGAAGCTGCTCGTTCATTGGGAATGCCATACGGTAAGGCGATGCGTAAGGTTGTGATGCCACAAGGAATTCGCTTGACGATTCCAAGTTTCATTAACCAATTCATCATTACGTTGAAGGATACGTCAATCTTGTCAGCAATCGGTATTATTGAATTGACGCAAACTGGAACATTGATCATTGCGCGTAACTTGCAAGGATTCAAGGTTTGGTTGATGATTGCCGTTTTGTACTTGATTGTCATCACGTTGTTGACGTGGTTATCTAACTGGGTAGAAAAGAGGATTAACTAATGGCAGCGATTGTTGAAGTTAAAGATGTCCACAAGAGTTACGGTAAAAACGAAGTCCTAAAGGGCATTAGTTTGGACGTTGAAGAAGGCGAAGTTGTGGTTATGATTGGACCTTCTGGTTCAGGTAAGTCAACTTTCTTGCGTTCACTAAACAAGCTAGAAGAAATTAATTCTGGTCAAATCAAGATTAATGGTTGGGACTTGGTTGATCCAAAGAACAACATTGATAAGACCCGCGAAACGATTGGGATGGTGTTCCAACACTTTAACCTATTCCCGCACTTGACGGTTTTGCAAAACATGATGTTGGCACCGGTCGAAGTGGCTGGTCAAACGAAGGCTGAAGCAGAAGAAACAGCGCGTGCGTTGTTGGCCCGCGTTGGCTTGGCAGACAAGGCAGATGTCAAGCCAAACACTTTGTCAGGTGGACAAAAGCAACGTGTCGCAATCGCGCGTGCGTTGGCGATGAATCCTAAGATTATGTTGTTTGACGAACCAACGTCAGCCCTTGACCCAGAAATGGTTGGGGATGTGTTGGGGGTTATGAAGGAACTTGCTGAAGAGGGGATGACGATGATCGTTGTAACCCACGAAATGGGCTTTGCCAAGCAAGTTGCGGATCGTGTTGTATTCTTTGCGGATGGTTACATTCGCGAAGAAGGCACACCTGAGGAAGTATTCAATAACCCACAAGATGACCGCACGAAGGAATTCTTGGACAAGGTTTTGAATGTTTAAGTGCAAATGAAAACCGCGTATCCACTGATTTTGGTGGATACGCGGTTTTTAGTTTTGAAAAGGGAAAGTGGTTTGTGTCCGTCCTTACGGCCGGAGTGACCTGCCCCTTCTTTTCACGCGGCTCTTATTCCTTCACAGGAAGCCGCCTGATTTCCTACGCGTGTCGAGACACGCTCCGGTCAAGCCTTTTCGCTAACCCAAGCGGACCATGACCTGTGGGGAGCGGAGTCCACGCCAATGGCGCGTACACCTTTACCTCCTCGTGGCTCTAAGCGGGAAACCCGCTAAGAACCCACACCCACGGGTCAAGGTCCACTTGGGTCTATACGCTCGGCGGGGCAGGTCACAGCAACCAAGCGATACTCTGATTGTTTGATAATCATCCACCGCAATACATCGGGTTGAACTGTTCACCCATTCATTTTCCGGTGGATGACAATCTACAACAGACTAGAATATATTGGCTGCTGTGGCTGGGGGCGCCCCGCGTATAGAACCGGACATGGCTAAACCTGTGGGGGTAATACTTAGGGGTTTTACCCCTTAGTATTACGGAGGGTAAAGGTGCACGCTGCAACGCAGTGGACTCCGCCTCCCACGGTTTTGACATGTCCGGTTTAGTGGGCCAAAAAAAGCCCCCAGCCACTCGACGCAACGCGTCGACACTGACCACAAACTAACTTATTTTACTCCGTCAACTTCAACCCAACGGCAGCGGCTAGAATCAAAGCGATAAACAGGATACGCTTCCAGTCGCGGGACTCACCGTAGAAGAGCATACCGACTAGGGTACCACCAACGGTTCCGATACCTGTCCAGACAGCATAAGCAGTTCCCAGTGGAATATCACGAATTCCAAGTGATAGGAATGACAAACTGAAGCCGAAGCTAAGTAGCAAGCCCACAATAGCGCCCCAGTGACGACGACGGTGCCATTCGTTCATCATCACAACACCGCTCGTTTCACCAAGTCCAGCGATAATAATAAATAACCAAGACATATTAGGCATCCTCCATAAGCTTCAAGCCGATAACACCAAATAACAAAACGGCAATCAATGATAGTTGAATAGCGTTCATGGCTTCACCGTAGAACATCCAATTCGCGACAATCGTGGCAGCTGTCCCTAAGCCAACGAAGATGGCGTAAACAGTACCAACTGGCAATTCGTCACTGGCCTTCAAAATCATAAAGAATGACAGAATTAGCGACGCTGCCGTTAGCAGGTACATTGGCCAGGTCTCAGAGTGCTTCATACCAAGCACCCACATTGGTTCCAAGACAACCGCTGCGGCAACCTTTAACCACGGGTTTGATAGTTTCATATAAATCTCCTTGACGCATTAAAACAAGAAAAGCCTGGGAGTTAGCGGCACATTTGTCGTTAACTCCCAGGCTTTTGTCCTTCCGTGTACGTGCAAAGCACGCGTTTGCTCTTGGACCAGACCACTACGTGCGGAACCCTAGCAAACTTTTTAATGCGATTTAATTGATGATTCCAGTCTATCAGACTGGGTTTGACCTGGCAACTCGGTATGCAATTCGTAAGACGACCCGAGCATGCGCTGGGGTGTTGCGAAGAATGACAGCCAAGGAGCTGTGCGACCGCTGGCGATAAATTGCCAGCGATCCAAGAAGGCAGCAATCAAAACGAGTTGCGCTTCATTTGGCTCATCATAAATGGTGATGGCCAAACGACCATCGTTATTTGGCTGCGTGATTGCCAGTTGGTGGTGTAGGTGGGTGATTTGAAATTTTTGTTTGTCCAGATTACCCAGAATCAACCAATTCAAACCACTCACAAATGATATTTCGTGTAGTTGCAATGATAGGCCGATTGAACCTACTTGCTGCCCACTAACTGTCATTGTGAAACGGGGCAGAAAACCTAATGAAGCCTGTTCGAGTTCAGCTAAGACCGTTGCGCTTTGATTAAGTATTCGAAGGGTATTACCCTTTTGACCCATTTCTCCGGTAATATAATAAGCGATGGCTCCGGTAGCGTCTGTTACAAGACTCATGCCGGTTGCCGAGTGGGTAACTTGTGTTAATCGTAATTGACGCATCCCAAAGTCCTCCTTATGACTATTATATAGAATTCACAGAAGAAAAGCGGTGATTAACATGGAGAAATTATCAAAAACAGATTGGTGGGGACCGTTGCAAACTGTTATGGGCCCCGAATATTGGGAACGTGTGGCAACCTTTTTGAAGGATGTTTATGCACATGGTGAGGTCTATCCAGCCTTGCCAAATGTTTTTGCAGCACTTGTTGCGACACCTTTAACTGATGTCAAAGTTGTGATTCTTGGTCAAGATCCGTATCCAAATCCAGGGCAGGCGCAGGGGTTGAGTTTTTCAGTACCGGCTGAAATGGCCTTGCCTAAATCCTTAATCAATATTTATCGAGAACTGGCGGATGATCTGCAGGGTGCAGTGCCAGCTGATGGTGATTTGCATCGTTGGGCAGAACAAGGCGTTTTATTGTTGAATACTGTGCTCACTGTGCCGGCACATCAAGCAGGTGGGCACGCTGGCCAAATTTGGGAACCACTAACTGATGCCATCATTTCACTGGTGGCTGAGCAAAAACAGCCGACCGTCTTTATTCTTTGGGGCAAGCAGGCGCAGGCAAAGCGCAAGCTAATTGTCGGTGAACACAATTTGATTTTAGAAGCGCCGCATCCAAGTCCATTGTCAGCTTATCGTGGCTTTTTCGGGTCAAAGCCATTTAGTCAAACGAATGATTTTCTGCGTGAAAATGGCGTTCAACCAATTAATTGGGTTTGATGTGAAAAAAATCACAATATTTCCCCCTTTTCACTAGTAAATGGGCTGATTATTTGTAATAATAGATTTTGTAAGATAAATAACGATTTTAAAAGTGGAGGTTTTCCATCATGGAACTCTTTGAACAATTGTCATCACAAATTAAGGGCCAAGGTAAGACTTTGGTATTCCCTGAAGGGGAAGACGTACGTATCCAAGGTGCAGCTATTCGTTTGGCTGCCGAAGAATTGGTAAAGCCAATTTTGTTGGGTAACAAGGCTGAAATCGAAGCAACTGCAGCAGCAAACAACTTCGACTTGTCAGGTGTTCAAATCGTGGACCCAGCTGAGTATCCAGCTGACGCCCGTGAGAAGATGGTTGATGCATTGGTTGAGCGTCGTAACGGTAAGACAGACGCAGCTACTGCTTCAAAGTGGTTGGAAGACGTAAACTACTTCGGAACGATGTTGGTATACCTTGGTGTTGCTGACGGTATGGTTTCAGGTGCAACTCACCCAACTGGTGACACTGTACGTCCTGCTTTGCAAATCATCAAGACGGCACCAGGTTCATCACGTATCTCAGGTGCATTCGTCATGCAACGCGATGACGAGCGTTACATCTTTGCCGATGCCGCTATTAACATCGACATTGACGCACAAACGATGGCTGAAATTGCTATCCAATCAGCTAACACGGCTAAGGTATTTGGTATCGATCCTAAGGTTGCAATGTTGAGCTTCTCAACGAAGGGATCAGCTAAGGCACCACAAGTTGATAAGGTTGCCGAAGCTACGTTGTTGGCTAAGACAGCTGCACCTGAGTTGGCCATTGATGGTGAATTGCAATTCGACGCCGCCTTTGTTGAGTCAGTTGCAGCCGCTAAGGCTCCAGAATCAGAGGTTGCTGGTCACGCTAACGTCTTCGTATTCCCTGACTTGCAATCAGGTAACATCGGTTACAAGATTGCACAACGTTTGGGTGGATTCGAAGCTATCGGACCTGTTTTGCAAGGTTTGGCAAAGCCAATCTCAGACTTGTCACGTGGTGCTAACGAAGAAGATGTCTACAAGGTAGCCATCATCACGGCAGCACAAGCAATGGCCTAATTAAAGATTGAAAATAAACTCATGGATCGATTGGTCCGTGAGTTTTTTTGTTTCCAAATTGGCGAGAGAAACGCCTAAACACTTAGTCCCACTAATGGGAAACGGCTTCCTTTTTCGTCTGTAATCTATCTGTCAAAAATGGTATACTTATACCTATGAGATTAGCAGTGAATACAGTAGAAGAAACACAAGCATTGGCTGCTAAACTAGCGGCCAATGTTCAACCAGGGGACACCATCTTATTGAACGGTGACCTTGGTGCCGGAAAAACAACCTTTACCCAAGGATTTGCCAGGGCACTTGGCATTAAGCGTCCTTTGAAGAGTCCGACATTTACATTGGTACGTGAATATCAAACAGAAAATTTCCCACTATACCACTTGGACGTTTATCGTTTGGGTGAAGAAGGTGGGGCTGAAGAATTAGGCCTAGCTGAATATTTTGGCGGTGAGGGTGTTGCTTTGATTGAATGGTCAGAGTTTATCCAATCTGAATTGCCAACGGATGTGTTAACGATTGACTTGGATCGTGTCTCATCGGATACGACAGGCAACCAACGCACAATCACGGTTAGTGCAAAAGGCCCTCGTAGCCAGGCACTATTAGCAGCTATCGAAGGAGAAGCGTAATGGATGTCATGATTAGACCAGCTGAAGGGCAAGATGCTAAGCCAATGTTGGCGTTGTTGCATCAGTTGCAATCAGAATCAACGACCTTCATGGTGGCTCAGGACTTGGGCAAAATTGATGACGTAACCGAGTCTGATAATATCAGTTACTTGCAATCAACAACCAACAATATTATTTTGTTGGCAGCTAGTGACGAAGGTGACTTGTTTGGCATTATTTCAGCGGCTGCGTTACCAAACCAACCACGCGAAGTGGAAGTGGGCGTCGCGGTACTTGAAGCTTATCAAGGATTTGGTTTGGCCCAGGCGTTGATTGCTGAAATGTTGGATTGGGCAACCGATTACAGTTCAGTCGATGTTATCCGCTTAACGGTGCAAGCACATAATGCGCCAGCTATTCATATTTATGAGAAGTTTGGCTTTGAGCGCGTGACTGGTTCTGATGCTATCGTTCTTGACGGTGCAGGCCAGCCGGTTGCAGCCTTTGATATGATGCTCGATATTAGAAACTAACAATTGAGGAATAGATAACATGAATTTTGTCGCAATGGACTTTGAAACAGCGAGTGCACAGCGTCATAGTGCCGTTTCAATGGCACTTGTGGTGGTGCGCGACAATGTACTCGTTGATGAATTTTATACGTTAATTAAGCCGGAATCATATTTTGATGCTCGCAACACCAAAATACACGGTATTACTGAGGCGGATGTTGCTGATGCACCGAAGTTTCCAGCAGTATGGGATCACATCAAGCAATTTTATACACCAAATCAATTGGTGATTGCGCACAATGCACCATTTGATAATGGGGTTTTGCGTGAGACATTAGGACACTACGGTATTTCGGCACCACATTATTTGTCATTAGATACTGTTCGTACCTCGCGTAAGTTGTATCCACAACTGCCAAATCACAAGTTGAACACAGTTGCGGCTGCGTTGAATATTGATTTGGAACACCACCACAACGCTTTGGATGATACGGTTGCAGCAGCACGCATCTTGGTGACGCAAGCTGAACAATTCGGGGTTGACCCATTGAAACAATTAGTAAAGGTTATTTAGCGGAGAAAGAGTGATGACAACACAACTAAAGACAGCCTTTCCAGGGCTAGAAATTCAACAAAACGTTGATTTGTCAGCATACACAAACACACGAGTTGGTGGAAATGCCGAATGGGCGTTCTGGCCACATGATGATGAAGAATTACGTGATGTTTTGTTGTACGCTAATGACAATGACATGCCAGTGACGGTCCTTGGAAATGCGTCTAACTTGATTATTACGGATGCTGGTCTAGTAGGCTTGGTTATCTTCTTAACTAAGATGACTGACATCGCAGTGTCTGGTACGCGCATTAAAGCTCATGCTGGTGCTGCCATTATTGATGTGACCCAAGTAGCTCGTGAACATGACTTGTCAGGTATCGAATGGGCCGCAGGTATCCCAGGTTCTGTTGGGGGTGCCGTTTACATGAACGCGGGTGCTTATGGTGGTCAGGTTGACGAATGGCTTGAATCAGCTGACGTTATGACACCAACTGGTGAAATTAAGACGTACACAAACGAAGAATTGGCGTTTGCCTACCGTCACAGTTTGGTACAAGAAACCGGCGATGTCATCTTGGCCGCAACGTTTAAGTTGGAACCAGGAGATGGTGCTGAAATTGAAGCTAAGATGGAAGATTTCAACCAAAAGCGTGCAAGTAAGCAACCTTTGGAGTTCCCATCTTGCGGTTCTGTGTTCAAGCGCCCAGAAGGTTACTTTGCTGGAAAATTGATTATGGATGCTGGCTTGCAAGGCTTCCAAATCGGTGGTGCACAAGTATCAACAAAACACGCAGGATTCATTGTTAATCGTGGCGATGCAACCGGTTCAGATTACATCAACGTAATCAAGCACGTTCAATCAGTCGTCAAGGAAAAGTTTGGCGTTGATTTGGAAACTGAAGTGCGTATTTTGGGATTGTAATTTGTAATTGAATTAGGGGAGGATTTATGGAGTTATTACAAACCATAGTGGCGTTAACGTCATTAGTGGTCATTAGTAATATTTTGTCTCACTTCCTCAAACGTGTGCCGGTCAGCTTGATCCAAATCGCTTTGGGTCTGCTGGCCGCTTTGTTTTTTAATCTACACGTTGAGTTAGAGACAGAATGGTTCTTGTTGCTGTTTATTGCACCACTTTTGTATTCCGATGCTTGGCGCTTTCCAAAGAAAGAACTTTGGGAGCTTCGCGGAGCCATTTTCGGAAATGCCATTTTATTGGTATTTATTACCACAATCTTAGGTGGATTTATTATTTATGCTTTGGTACCGGAATTACCATTACCGGTAGCTTTGGCCATCGCAGCTATCTTGTCACCAACTGATCCGGTGGCCGTGGCAGCGATTGCTAAGCAAGCAAAATTGCCACCATCAATCATGCACTTGGTTGCTGGTGAAAGTTTGATTAACGATGCCAGTGGTTTGGTGGGATTCAAATTTGCTGTCGCAGCTGCTTCAGCGGGAACGTTCTCACTATTTGCCGCAACATCTAATTTCCTATACATTTCTTTGATGGGGACGGTTGTTGGATTGGTATTGGGATTTGCATTGAATACCTTGGGCGACTGGTTATCAGCTCACGGTAATACTGATGTTGTTTTCCGCGTGGTGTTACAACTGTTCACACCGTTCTTGGTCTACCTATTGGCGGAAGAGCTTCATACGTCAGGAGTTATCGCGGTCGTGGTGGCTGCCATTGTTCAGAATTTGCATACGCAGAATGATGCGGATTACTCAGGTGAGTTGCACGTGGTAGGTATCAATACCTGGAACGTATTTGGTTATCTTTTGAACGGCTATATTTTCGTTATCCTAGGAATTGAATTGCCATTGGCGACGAACCTTGGAAATTCAGTGTCACTACCAATGGCGTTGCTATATGCTGTCATTACGTGGCTGGTCATCTTCGGTATGCGTGTGATTTGGACGTACATTAACCAATGGGTTCGCTTGAAGAACCACAAGAACGAAACCGCTTCTTGGCGTGTGGCGTTATTGTCAGGACTATCAGGTGTCCGTGGTGCCGTGACGATGGCCGGTGTGTTGTCTGTGCCATTGATGACAGACTCAGGTGTGCCATTCCCACAACGTTCATTGATGCTATTTATTGCAGCGATTGCGATTATCATCTCGTTGTTGGCTGCGGTTATCTTCTTGCCACTGTTGGCTGAAAAGCCCAAGACACAGGTGCCACCTGGTGACACAGAAGCGCATCCGGTCGTTGCCCAACACATGTCTGAAGCGCGTGCGCGTGTCTATGTCTTGCAGTCAGCGGTTCGTGAAATTGAGACGCGTCGTCGTGAATCAAATCAAGCAATTGCCTACGAAATTATTTTGCGTTACCAAATGCAAATTCGTCAGTTGCAGATGCGCTTTATGAAGGCCGACAAGTTAAGCCCAATTTTGAAGGCTGAAATCAACCTACGTGAAATTGCGTTGGATGCTGAGCGTAGTGCATTGCGAAAGCTATTAGTGGAAGAACGTATTACGCCACTGGTCTTTGCCAGTGAAAACCGTCGTATTGATCGTATGGAAGCTGATCTGGATGATTTGGTGACGCACGACAAGCGTAAGCGCACATGGCGCCAGCTTAAGCGTTTCGTTGTGATGACGCGTCGCTCAATCCGTGTTTGGTTGAGTGATGATTCATCTGATCGTTTGATTGCCGAGTACAATGTTGCGCGTCACGAAGCAGCTAAGGAAGCGATTTCTGCGATTTCTGCTTATCTTGAAAGTGAAGCTGGTCAAGCTTCGAAGACTGATCAAACGGCAGCTTACAATTTGATTATTACGTACCGTTCACGCCTTGAGCATGAGAAGCATGATCATGGTGGTCCACAACAAGAAGCGTTGGTCCGTATGGATCTTGAAGTTGCTGGATTAAATGCCCAACGTGAAGCGACGCAACATTTGTATGATGCGCACTTTATCTCAGCTGAGACGGGGTTGAAGATTCGACAAATGATTAACTTTGCTGAGGCGGGAATGTTAACTGATGAAGAAGAATAGGGGGACGTTATGAACATTGATTTTGAATCACTCATAAAAACTATTAGCGTCGTCCGTATTATCGATATTGTCATCGTTTGGTGGCTGTTGTACCGCTTGATGATGTTGATTCGCGGAACGAAAGCCGTCACGTTGCTACGTGGTGTTGGTATCGTTATCGCGGTTAAGCTAATCAGTTGGTACGTTGGTTTGACGACCATTTCTTGGTTGACTGATCAAATCATTAATTGGGGAGTTATTGCATTGGTAGTTGTGTTCCAGCCAGAAATTCGTCGTGGTTTGGAGCACTTGGGGCGCTCAGCTTTGTTTAAGCAAAAGCAAGCCTACCAGCAGGAAACACGTTTGATTAATGAATTGGATGATGCCATTCAATACATGTCAAAGCGTCATATTGGTGCCCTAATTTCGATTGAAATGGAAACCGGTTTGGAAGAGTACATTGAAACTGGGATTAAAATTGACGCTGAAGTTTCAAGTCAATTATTGATTAATACGTTTATTCCGAATACACCGTTGCACGATGGTGCGGTTATCATTAAGGACGCACGATTAGCAGCAGCAGCGGCTTATCTACCGTTGTCCGATAACCCAACGATTCCAAAGGAACTGGGAACTCGTCACCGTGCGTCAGTTGGAATTTCGGAAGTAACGGATGCCCTAACGATTGTTGTGTCAGAAGAAACAGGGGATGTCTCAATCACGCGTAATGCGGAATTGATGCAATCACTGTCTCGCGAAGACTATCGCAAGTACTTAACACGTCAGTTGGTGCCAGCTGATGGGGATGTCAAGCAGACATGGTGGTCACGCGTGATGCCATTTGGTAAGCGAGGTGAGAAGTAACATGAAAAAAGGATATGACAAAATTGTCTATGTTGTTGCGACTTTGCTTGTTGCCATCTTAATGTCAGCCTACGCGGACGGCCAATCTAATGGGACAACGCGTACGAAGACTGCGACGAGCGAGTCTACCACGGGGTTGCTCAAAGGGATGGTATCCTCTAAAACGGAAACTGTCGCAGTGCCTGTGCAATTGACGGGGATTGATACAGACGACTATTACATTAACGGGGTGCCGGATACGGTTGATGTGACGCTAACGGGTTCATCAGCGTTAGTAACGGCCGCTAAGAACACTAAGAACTTCCAAGTCTATGCTGATTTGAAGAAGTTGACTGATGGTGAGCACACAGTTGCTTTGAAAGTGTCAGGGTTGAATCGCGATTTGACTTATAAGCTAGCGAAGCAGAAATTAACGATTACCATTTACAAGCGTACGTCTGCTTATTACACGGTCCACACGGACTACAATAAGGATGCGATTGCTGATGGTTACACAGTTGGTACGGTGACATCTTCAGTGAATAACGTGCAATTGATGGGACGTCAAAGTGCGATTGATTCAGTTGCAAGCGTTGTCGCTGCGGTTAATTTGCAACGTGATACGAAGAAATCTGTTTCACAGGAAGTTAATCTGCAAGCACTTGATGTGAATGGTCACGTGGTTGACGTGGCAATTTCACCACAAGTGACGACGGTGAAGATTCCAGTTTCTGCTGGAACAGGCACGAAGCAAGTGCCGATTGCAATTAAAACAAAGAACGGCAATGCCGATGATTTCGATCTTACGGGGTCTGTGAATGAAATCACAGTTCGTGGTAAGATTGACGTATTAAATAAATTAAAGGAAATTCCAGTTACTGTTGATTTGTCTGGCGTAACAAGTGCGTCATCTCAGACCATTACTGTTAACACGCCAGAAGGTACAGACAGCGTTGATCCAACGACAGTAACAATTACAATTACGCCGAAGGAGCAAAATTAAGACATGGTTGAATTACATTACTTTGGAACAGATGGGGTTCGCGGTATTGCGAACAAGGAGCTAACACCTGAGTTAGCTTTTCGACTAGGACGAATGGGTGGTGCGGTATTGACGCGTCACGCTGAAGGACGTCGCCCACGTGTGTTGGTAGGACGTGATACACGTATGTCTGGTCAAATGCTTGAACATGCTTTGATTGCTGGTTTGCTTTCTGTTGGTATTGAAATCTTGCGTTTGAACGTTATTTCAACGCCAGGTGTTGCGTACCTAGTTCGTGCACAAAAGGCTGATGCTGGTGCACAAATCACAGCATCACACAACCCGGCTGAAGACAATGGTATCAAGTTCTTCGGGGCTGATGGTTTCAAGTTGTCAGACGAATTGGAAGCTGAAATTGAAGCGTTGTTGGACGCGCCAGAAGATACGTTGCCTCGCCCAGCTGCTGAAGGTTTGGGAACTGTTTCTGACTTCCCAGAAGGTGCTGCTAAGTACCTTGAGTACTTGCAAACGACGATTCCTGATAACTTGGATGGTATGAACATTGCCATTGATGCTGCCAACGGTGCAACGTCAGGCCTTGTCGCAAACTTGTTTGCTGATATGGGGGCTGACTTCGTTACGATGGCAACATCACCTGATGGTTTGAACATCAACAAGGGGGTGGGGTCAACGCACCCAGAGGCAATCGCTAAGTTTACGGTTGAAAATGGTGCCCAAGTTGGGTTGGCCTTCGACGGTGACGGTGACCGTTTGATTGCCGTAGACGAAAACGGTGACATTGTTGATGGTGATAAGGTCATGTTTATCACTGGTAAGTACTTGTCAGAGCACGGTCGCTTGAAGCAAGACACGATTGTAACGACAGTTATGTCAAACATCGGAATGTACAAGGCAATGGCTGAGAACAATATCTCATCTGTTAAGACAGCTGTTGGTGATCGTTACGTTGTTGAAGAGATGTTGAAGTCAGGTTACAACCTTGGTGGTGAGCAATCTGGTCACGTGGTCTTCTTGGATTGGTCAACGACGGGTGACGGTATGTTGACGGCGTTGCAATTGTTGCATGTGATGAAGTCAACGGGTAAGAAGTTGTCAGAGCTTGCGGCTGAGATGACGGTTTACCCACAAAAGTTGGTTAACGTTAAGGTACAAGACAAGAAGGCTGCGTTGGAGAACGAAGCCATCAAGCAAGTGATTGCCGAAGTCGAAGCTGAGATGGGTGACAATGGTCGTGTCCTAGTTCGTCCTTCAGGTACACAAGACTTGTTGCGTGTCATGGCCGAAGCGCAAACTGAAGAACTTGTCAGTGAATACGTTGACCGTATTGTTGCGGTTGTTCGTAAAGAAGTTGGGGTAGACTAATAATGGCTGCAGAGTATCAAACGCTTGATATCATCGAAGAAATTACGCGTAATGATGGCTCGACCTACAAAGAAATTGGAAATCTATTGCATAATGGTCAAGCTGAGTACGCGGCTGAGCAGGGGATGATTAAGAGTGTCCGCATTCTTAAGATTAATATTCCGCACTCAGGTAACGTTGAAAAGTATGAAAAGTATGTAAATGAGAATTTTGAAATTCCAGAGATGGTAGCCATCAAGGAATACACTGAATGGACGAAAACACCAGAGATGGATGAGGTCATTCAGAAAATCCTCACTGAAAATCAGGTTAGTTAACCACCTAAGCAACAATCCGGTGCGATTGTTGCTTTTTTTGTATAGTTACAATATCCTTAAAGAACTTAAACCTTGGGGAGGGGTGTAACTTGGCTACAATTGTTGAAAAATTAAATACGGTTCGAAATGCCAAGCACGTTTCGCTTGAAACTGTTTCCCTAAATGGTATTTCGGCTGATCGCTATCGCCAGTTTGTGCATAGTAATGACAACATTACGCTTGGGGAAATCACAACGATGCTTGATTTGTTGACGATGTCATTTGCTGAACTATGGATGGATACGGATGAATGGGATGATACCCACGGTGTACAGCTAGATGGCGCGCAAACAATGTCGGCGGAAGAACTGGCACAAAAGCGGGATAAGACAGAACAAGAGTATCGTGATACTGGTTACAAGGGCTTTCACCTAATCGCTTTGACGTTCGATGTTTTGCATAAGCGACGTGTGCAGGCGTCATATCGTGAGCCGCTAGATGCTATTTTGGCTGAGCTTTCGCGCTATCAGATGTTTACTCATTTTGAAATGCAGGTATTCTCACAGCTCGCACCAGTGTTGCGGGCGTCTGAATTCTACCCGCTGTATGAAATCTTTATTCGCAGCGTCCCGGAATTCACGAGTTACATTCCACAACGGGTCGGTGAGCTTGTGCTGCGCGTTCATTATCGTGCCTTGGTGTTGTTGATTCATGACTCAGTGAATTCGGTTGAGACAATGCGTTTTGTTTTGCATGCCATTTCAAAGCAACCGAATAACGCAGGTAACTTGGAATTACGCATGCTGGCTCATTATGCCGAACTCCTAGAAGAATATTTCTTTGGCAATCCTGTTCATGCGGAAAATGAGTTCCGGATATTCATTGAAGCGGCACAACGCCGACAAGTTGCGTTAATGTCATTTGGTGAGATGACATTTGATTTGGCTGGCATTTGGCAAGTGGTCACATCTAAGCGTCGTCACTTGAAGAATGATGGCAAGAGTTTGTTTACAAAGTCGTATGAAGACCAAACGTTTGTCTCGTTGAATGAAAATATCCGTGATAGCGTGGCTCATATTTGTGCTGTGAAAGGGATTTCCAAAGATGAGTTACTGGGTTTCGGTATTTCTAAGCAACGATTGGATACGATTGTTGACCAACCGGAATTAATGACGTTGACGGAAATGCTTAAGATGATGCATATCTTACGGGTTGAGCCAACTGATATCACGGTATATGCCAAGCTAACCGTTCGGACTCCTGGCGTGGACTGGAATGACTCGTTTGCCGCTTGCACGGCTGATGATTTTAAAACGATGATTCAAACAGAAGAAGATGCGTATGAACGTGCTGAAAATCCGCGTCACTTGCTGAATAGTTTTACCTATCGTGGCTTAGCAGGGCAACATTTAGTAGATAAATGGTTACTGTCTGATGAAGCCAGCCAGCTGGCACGCGACGTGCAAGGCTATCTTGATAGTCTACAAGTTTGGCAGGAAGCTGATCACCGTGTTGCGCGTTGGGCAATGCTGGATTGCGAGGATATTGAAGATGTTATTTACCGGGCGCTGTTTTTAAGTCGTCACGTGGAAAATCGCGATATCTTCCGTACGCCGCTTAATGTGGTGCTCCATGATTTGGAGCCGGTCTTGATTCAGGCACTACTCAAGCGAGATCAAACACGTTTTGAGAAAATTTTGACCGTTATGAACCGTGCTGCTGCTGGCGACAGTAAAATTATGCAGTGGGCAAATTGGCGCACGCGTATGGCGGTGAATAATTTGTATGCGACATTTTTTGATGATCCCGTTGAAGCGATGCGACAGTTAGAACGTTTCTTTACGGATTACCAGATGCTAACAGGCAAATCGTTCATCACGTCTCGATACCAAGTATTGCTTAACGACATTAATGACATATATGGCCTAGCCTAAAAAACGACCCGCACAGATTTGTGCGGGTCGTTTTTGCTACTTCTTCAAGGCTTTCTTAGTCGTCTCAACGTGTGCTTCGTATGTTGCGCGCGTAGTGGCGGGCATTTGTGTCAACATCCAGTTTGGCATCAAATTCTTCATGAAAATCCTCATCTTTTTTCTTTTGATGCTATTAGTATAGCTAGCCAAAAGTCCTATTTAACGGAAAGTGTCAAAAATGAGACAAAATCGCCCGCTTTTTTCATAGTTTGTGGGTATCATGAAGGAAATGATGAAAGGAGTGGCCACCATGACGCAGATGATTGCCGAACGGATTAATGAAATTCGTAAGAACAAGAATGTTTCTGTCCAAACGATTGTGGATAACGGCATTTCGAAAAGTAAATATTTTGCCTTTATTCGGGGCGAACGTGATTTGGCAATCAGTGATCTGCAGATTTTGATGGATGTGCTAACGATTTCATTTGCCGAATTAGTTGTAGATACTGATGTTGTGCAGGCGCCGTTCACGTTGAATTTACTGCGCGCCCGTGATTTGACGTTAACTGAACTAGAGGTTTACCAAAAAGCCTTGTGGGAAAAATATCAGCGAACGCAGCTGGTGGCGTATTACCAATACAATCTGGCGTTTCAATATCTGATTGCGCACAAGCAGGAAGTAGACTGCAAACCGTTCGTGACAGCTATCTATGAAGAGTTGAAAGATTATCAACTATTTACGTTTTTTGAAATTCAGTTGTTTTCAATTATTGCGGATAAGCTGACCCCAAAGCGATTCTATCGAATGTACGAGATTTTCACTAAGAGTATTGGGATATTCGCCGGGTACATGCCGATGCCAATTTATCTAACCATTTTGCGTATTCATTATTACGCGCTCGTACATTTGATGCGTCCAACGCTGAAGTCGTTACCGACGATGTTGTTTGTGTTGGATGCAATTATAAACCAGCCAGCGCGACCATCGAATGTTGAGTTGTTTATGCTACGCC
This sequence comes from Weissella confusa, assembly GCA_016466735.1. Classification (GTDB taxonomy): domain Bacteria; phylum Bacillota; class Bacilli; order Lactobacillales; family Lactobacillaceae; genus Weissella; species Weissella fermenti. The sequence goes on from JAAOED010000016.1 coordinate 43,262, forward strand.
AATTCGCGAAGATGCTGAAGTCTTATTATATTGAAAACAGTCCAGCTGCTGAGCGTCAATTTGCAGAGTGGGTTGCGGTGGCCGTTAAGCGAGGAAGTCAGGAAGTTAAAATGACATATGATACGATGTCATTTCCAGGACTTTGGCAAGCGCTCACAATGAAGCGACACCACATGAAGCACGATGCACCAAGCATGTTTTCGACAACCTATGACGAATTGCCTAAGGCTGAAATGGCTGCTAGTTTCGGGGTTGCCTTACGGTACTTAATTAAAGGCAAGCACATCAATAGTAGCGAGCTAACACAGTACGGGGTGACGCGTTCGAAGTTATACCGCATTATGCATCAGGAAGTGGCAATTCGGTTGGAAGACCTTTTCGATATGATGAAGTACCTGCGATTATTACCAGCAGACTTAACGGTGTTTTTCCAAGTGAATCCGAACTCGAAGGCGAAAAATCGTTTTGCAGCCTTTGATGTTAATCCGTATGACTATCAAACCGTGGCCGAACAAGCCCTGGCTGAGTACGGTCGCACCGGTAATCATGCTGATTACGAAACGGCGTTGGAATTCCAAATCTATGTGAATCAGCAACTGTCGGATTTTGATCCAACGAGCATTATCCAAATCGATTTAGCGAAAACCATTACAGACTACTTATTACATTTGGATGAATGGCACGAAGCAGAACACCGCCTGGTGACTTATTCGTTTGTTGATTTAGATGATGTTGAGTTGATCATAAAGCGACTCGGGATTGCAGATGAGTATATGCATAATCGTCAGGTATTCCGTGCACCAATTAGTTCAATCTTAAATAATGCTGAGTTTGTGTTGTTGAAGTATTTGCTTGAAGACAATCGCGAAGCATTTGACCGCATTCTAAAAATCGCAGAAGGCGAAGTCCAACGTGACCCACGCATTTTCGCGTTTGCAACCTGGCGTTGGCGTCTGGATGTTTATCGGGTTTATCAAATGTTCTTCGATTATCCTGAGGTTGGTTTAGCGGCCTTTGAGGATTTCGTCTGCGACTATCAGCGTTTAACAGGGAATCAATTATTTAAAAACGAACGAAATTTCATTGCCGATACGCTTCGTCATCACTTCAATCTGGTTAACGGAATTGATCAAACACAAAACGATTCGCTTGACGAATAAAAAAAGTTGCGATATTTGTGTCAATTCTGGCACTTTTGGGTTGATACCTGCACTTATGTCTTAATCTTACATCATAGCCAAGGGGCAAACGATAAAGCAGACTGAGAATGTCGGAGGTTTTTGACTCCTGACGTGACCAAGTCGCCCTTATCAGGTGCGTCGTTAGTCTTACGCCTGACTGAAGTCAGGGGTTTTAGACCAACAGCTACTGTGAGAAAAGAAGAGATAGAAAGTGAGAGGTGGAGACATGAACTGGATTCCTGAGATGATGAAGCGCGCAGCCAAGTACGGTGGTGATTTGGATCACCCTGAAGTTGTGGCCTGGGCACATGAGCAATGGCAAAATGCAGCCAACGAGTGGCGTTATGAAGTCGACGGTGAACACCGTTTCCGCACGCAAGCAGAACTAGCTGCGTACCTCCACGTTGGTAAGATGCAATTGACCAAGTTTATCTCAAAGGGCGCTGAAGAGTTCCAATTGCGCGGACACATGATTCGCGTCAACGACGACGTCTTTATGGCCCGTGAACAAGAAGCACAAATTAGCTAATCACAAGCACTGCAATCTTCGGGTTGTGGTGTTTTTTCGTTTTAGTTGGTGGTGTGTGTCGACGCATTGCGTCGAGGCATGGGGTCGCGGGACTATCTCCGGCAAAGTTCAAACCAGGGCAACCGAATGGCGCGGACGCCATTCAGCGGGGCAAATAATTCCCCCTAATCCTTTAAGTCCTGTATGGGCTTACCTGAATAGCGCCGGCCATGCGGCATGTTGCCCTGATTTGAACGCTCCGATAGTCCCGCAACCCCATGCCAGCAGCCGAGATGGTCTATTCTGTTTGAGATGATCATCCACCGTAAAAACATGGGTGAACAGAAGGGGCAGGTCACTCCGGCCGACAGGACGGACACATACCACTAACCCTACATACTAAACAAAAAGAAGCGTTTAACTCAATTAGTAAAATGTAATTAAACTGTAATAAAAACAAGAACGCTATCATAGCAACACGTTAAACGTTTTATGAAATTTTGATTGTTAAAAAGTCATATTTACGTCATGAAATGCCCGTGCTATAGTATTTTCAACAACAAATAACCTTTTAAATTTTTAGTCCCGTGAGGCTACAAAGGGTTGCGTTGATTAGGGGTACAGGGGAATTTCAACACTCGCATGGGGAAGGACTACCACCAGACTAATCAGAAGCACAGCCTCGTGAATCACTGGATTCACGAGGCTTTTTTATTGCAGAAAAAGGAGTGGCACATGCGGCATTTTGTTAACTTGAACGATTTACCAACCGAAACGATTATGGCTTTGATTGAAGATGCGTTGGCTTATAAGAACGGATCAAAGGAAGTTGAACAGTCAAATCGATTGGTCGCCAATCTATTTTTTGAGAACTCAACACGCACGCATTCGAGCTTTCAGGTAGCAGAAACGAATCTGGGGTGGCATCAGGTCGTGATTGACCCACAAACTAGCTCGACACAAAAAGGTGAGAGCCTGAGCGATACACTTAAGACGTTGGGGGCAATTGGGGTAAGTGTTGTGGTCCTGCGCCACAAGATTAATGACTGGTATGCTCCATTGATTAAGGAAGCAACACCTTACATGCCACAGCTTGTTAATGCTGGCGACGGTAATGGTCAACACCCATCGCAAAGTTTGTTGGACTTGGTCACTATCTATGAAGAGTTTGGCAAGTTCGACGGATTGAAGGTCCGCATTGTTGGGGACTTATCACACTCACGCGTGGCACGTTCAAATGCCGAAATTTTGCAACGACTAGGCGCGACGGTTTCATTTGCTGGTCCGGAAGACTGGTATCCAGCAGATTTTGACCAGTTCGGCTCGTACACAACATTTGATGATGATTTAGCTGACTTGGACGTGGTGATGTTACTACGTGTGCAACATGAACGCATTGCGACTGTTGAAAATGCGGACTTTTCACCAATTACATATCACTTTGAATACGGTTTGACAGAGGAACGCTATAACGCTTTGAAGGATTCGGCAATCGTGATGCACCCAGCACCGGTTAACCGCGGGGTAGAAATTGCGGATCAATTGGTTGAGGCTAGCAAGTCACGTATCTTCCAACAAATGACGAACGGCGTATATGCCCGCATGGCGATATTGAACGCTTTAACTGAGGAGAATTAAAATGGCAAGTTTGCTAATTAAGAACGCACAAGTTGTGTCACATGATGATGAATTGATTAACCAAGATATATTGGTTGAAAATGGCAAAATTACAGCAATTGATGTGGTTTTGGAAGCACAAGCTGACCGCGTAATTGATGCAAAGGGTGCTTTGCTAACGCCTGGTTTGGTTGATATTCACGTACACTTCCGTGAGCCAGGATTTGAATATAAGGAAACAATCGCAACTGGGTCAAAAGCCTCAGCACGTGGCGGATTTACGACAGTAGCAGCAATGCCAAACTTGAATCCAGTACCAGCAACGGTTTCAGCGTTCCAACAAGTCCAAGCTAAAAATGCGAGTGATGGTGTCGTACACATCGAACAATACGCTGCGATTTCAGAAGGTTTGACATCAGATGATGTGAGCGACATCCAAGCGTTGGCTGATGCTGGTGCAATCGCCTTCACGAATGATGGTAAGGGTGTTCAAACGGCAGGAACGATGCTAACAGCAATGAAGGCGGCTGCATCAGTTGACCGTCCATTGGTGGCACACCTGGAAGATGAATCATTGATGAACGGTGGGGTGATGAACCTCGGTAAGCGTTCTGAAGAACTTGGTCTACCTGGGATTGACCCATTGGCTGAATCTTCACAACTAGCGCGTGATTTGGTATTGGCTAAGGCTGCTGGTGTGCATTACCACGTCGCTCATTTGTCAACAAAGGAATCAGTTGCCTTAGTGCGAATGGGTAAGCAAATGGGTGTGAAGGTGACAGCGGAAGTTTCACCACACCACTTGTTGTTGGATGAAAATGACATTGACGGTGATAACGCCTTGTTTAAGATGAACCCACCGCTACGTGCGCCAGAAGATCGCGCTGCTGTAATCGCGGGATTGCTAGACGGCACGATTGATATGGTTGCAACTGACCATGCGCCACACAGCGTTGAAGAGAAGGAACGTTCATTTGTTGGGGCTGCGTTTGGTATTACTGGCATTGAAACGAGTTTCCAATTGCTATACACGCACTTGGTTAAGCCGGGCATTGCGAGTTTGGAACAGCTACTAAACTGGATGGTGTCGCAACCGGCCAAGGCGTTCAATTTGTCAGCGCCAACGACACTAGCTGTTGGCGAAATCGCGGACTTGGCACTGTTTGATTTAGAGACAGCTCACACGATTACGGCAGATGAATTTGTATCAAAGGGTGTGAACACACCATTTATCGGGGTAACAATTTACGGACAAACAGTATTGACGGTAGTTGCCGGCGACGTTGTTTATGAAGCATAAGGGGAAGAACATGAAGCGCTATCTGGTTTTGGAAAATGGTTCAGTGTATGCCGGCGAGGGGTTCGGATCATTGAAGCCGGTTGTTGGAGAATTGGTTTTTAACACAGGTATGTCAGGCTACCAAGAATCAATTACGGACTTGTCTTATCACGGGCAAATTTTGACGTTTACGTACCCGTTGATTGGTAACTACGGGATTAACCGTGATGATTTCGAATCATTGAAGCCCGCCGCATCGGCGATTGTTACACACGAAATTGCGCGTCGCCCATCGAACTGGCGATCACAAATGTCAATTGCGGAATGGGCCGAAGCAATGGATTTGCCTGGTTTGACGGGCATTGATACGCGTGCTTTGACGAAGGAACTTCGTGATTACGGTGTTATGAAGGCGACAATTGTTGACGAAGTAACAGAGACAACGGTTGCTGACTTGCAAGCAACGCAACTTTCAAATCAACAAGTTGCCGAAGTAACGACAAAGACGACTTATGTGAATCCAACTGAAGGCGTCTCAATTGCGATGATTGATTTTGGCTTAAAGAATTCAATTCTTCGTGCTTTGTCTAAGCGCGGTGTGAATGTCATGGTGTTCCCAGCTGACGTTGACGCAAAGACAATCTTGGATACGAATCCAGATGGCGTGTTGCTTTCAAATGGACCTGGTGATCCTGAATCAGTTGAAGGCGTCTTAGATGTCATTCGTACGTTGCAAGACCGTTTGCCATTGATGGGAATTTGCTTGGGTCACCAACTATTCTCACTCGCTAACGGGGCAGAAACGTACAAGGTGAAGTTTGGTCACCGTGGCTTTAACCACGCGGTGCGCAACTTCACGAACGGTCGTGTTGACTTCACGTCACAAAACCACGGATACGCTGTTTCAGCTGAATCAATAGTTGGGACGAACCTTGAAATCACACACGAAGAAATTAACGACCACACCGTTGAAGGCGTTCGTTTGAAGAACCGCCCAGCATTCTCAGTGCAATTCCACCCAGATGCTGCGCCTGGTCCACACGATGCTGAATACTTGTTTGACCAATTTTTGGATATGATTGCTGAAGAGAAGAAGGGGGCGGCACATGCCTAAGCGCGAGGACATTAAGAAGGTTTTGGTTATCGGTTCAGGACCAATTGTCATTGGACAAGCGGCTGAATTTGACTACTCAGGCACGCAAGCAGCGATGTCATTGAAAGAAGAAGGTTATGAAGTCGTTTTGGTTAACTCAAACCCAGCGACAATCATGACGGACACTGAGATGGCAGATAAGGTTTACATCGAGCCGTTGTCATTGGAATTCTTGGAACGCATTTTGCGAAAGGAACGTCCTGACGCCATCGTGCCAACGCTGGGTGGTCAGACTGGCTTGAATATGGCCAAGGATTTGTCTGAAGCGGGCATCTTGGATGAGTTGCACATCGAACTTTTGGGAACGAAGCTATCAGCCATTCAAGAAGCTGAAGATCGCGAAGAGTTTAAGGATTTGATGGATCGCTTGAATGAGCCGGTGCCCGAGTCAACGATTGCGACGACAGTTGAAGAAGCGGTGGCGTTTGCTGACGAGCACGGTTACCCAGTGATTGTCCGTCCAGCCTACACGCTAGGTGGAACTGGTGGTGGTATTGCCAACGACCATGCACAATTGGTTGAAATTTCAGCGAATGGATTGGAATTGTCACCGGTTACGCAAGTATTGATTGAACGTTCAATCGCCGGTTTCAAGGAAATTGAATTCGAAGTGATGCGTGATGCCGCTGACAACGCCTTGATTGTGGCTTCGATGGAAAACTTTGACCCAGTTGGGATTCACACAGGCGATTCAATCGTGGTTGCGCCGGTACAAACGTTGGCTGACCGCGAGTTACAAATGATGCGTGATGCGGCCTTGAAGATTATCCGCGCCTTGAAGATCGAGGGTGGTGTTAACATCCAAATGGCCTTGGATCCTGAATCGTTTAAGTACTACATTATCGAGGTTAACCCACGTGTATCTCGTTCATCTGCTTTGGCGTCAAAGGCAACGGGTTATCCAATTGCCAAGATGGCAGCCAAGATTGCGGTGGGATTGACGTTGGACGAAATTATTAACCCAGTAACGGGTACGACAATGGCTGAGTTCGAACCGGCTTTGGACTACGTTATCGTTAAGATTCCACGCTGGCCATTCGACAAGTTTGCAACAGCTGACCGTCGTTTGGGAACGCAAATGAAGGCAACTGGTGAAGTGATGGCCATCGGTCGTAACATCGAGGAAGCCATGAACAAGGCCGTTCGTTCACTAGAAATTGGTGCAACGGGCTTGAACGACATCACGTTTGATAACACGACGGATGCGGATTTGCTAGATGCGTTGATGCCAGCGCGTGATGATCGTTTGTTCATGATTGCAGATTTGTTCCGCCGTGGTGTGTCAATTGATGATGTCCACAACCGCACGAAGATTGATTATTTCTTCTTGGATAAGGTATTGCACTTGGTCGAGCTAGAACAAGCGTTGAAGCAAAACGTTGGGGATGCTGACACGCTTGAATTGGCCAAGCGTAACGGGTTCGCAGATAAGACGATTGCTGGTTTCTGGGGCAAGACAGTCGCTGAAGTGCGCGCAATGCGCCAAGCGATGGGACTCCAACCAGTCTACAAGATGGTTGATACGGTGGCGGCTGAGTTTGAATCACAAACGCCGTACTACTATTCAACTTATGAACAACAAAATGAATCAGTTGTAACGGATAAGGAAAGCGTCCTCGTGTTGGGATCAGGCCCAATCCGTATCGGACAAGGTGTTGAATTTGATTATGCGACGGTGCACGCGGTAAAGGCGATTCAAGCGGCGGGCTACGAAGCTATTATCATGAATTCAAATCCAGAAACGGTTTCAACTGACTTCTCAGTTTCAGATAAGTTGTACTTCGAACCTTTGACGTTGGAAGATGTGATGAACGTGATTGATTTGGAGCAACCAAAGGGTGTTGTCGTGCAATTCGGTGGTCAAACGGCGATTAACCTGGCTGCACCACTTGCTGAACATGGCGTGCAAATTTTGGGAACGACGGTTGCGGACCTAGACCGAGCTGAAGATCGTGAAGAGTTTGACCAAGTTATTAAGCAACTTGGTTTGCCACAACCAGTTGGTAAGACAGCAACGACTGTGGCTGGCGCATTGGCTGCGGCGGATGAAGTTGGTTATCCAGTCCTAGTGCGTCCATCATACGTTTTGGGTGGTCGCGCCATGGAAATTGTGACGAACCCAGACGAATTGACGGATTACATGGGACGTGCGGTGCAAGTCTCAAATGATCATCCGGTTTTGATTGACTCATATTTGATGGGTTCAGAAGCGGAAGTCGATGTTTTGTCAGATGGTGAAACGGTGATTATTCCTGGTGTCATGGAACACATTGAGCGTGCCGGGGTGCACTCAGGTGACTCAATGTCAGTTTATCCAGCCCAAACGCTTTCACAAAAGGTGAAGGATGAAATGGTGGCTGCGTCAATCGACTTGGCAAAGGCGATGAACACGGTCGGCTTGATGAACGTCCAATTCGTTATTCACGAGGATACAGCATACGTTATCGAAGTTAATCCACGTGCCTCACGTACAGTGCCGTTCATTTCAAAGGTGACGCACTTGAAGTTAGCACAATTGGCAACGCGCGTAATGTTAGGTGAGCGATTGGCCGACATGGGCTTTGAAACGGGTGTCGTGCCTGAGCCGAAGACAGTTCACGTAAAGGCACCAATCTTCTCATTCACGAAGTTGCCAGATGTTGACTCATTGCTTGGACCAGAAATGAAGTCAACTGGCGAAGTGATGGGATCAGATTTAACGTTTGAAAAGGCATTGTACAAGGCGTTTGTGGCGTCAAACGTGAAGGTGCCAACGTTTGGTAACGTGCTGTTCACTGTTGCTGACGAAGACAAGGGTGAAGCCTTGTCCTTGGCACGTCGCTTCGATGACCTTGGGTTCCAATTGGTTGCCACGGCTGGAACGGGCGCTTTCTTCGCGCAGAACGGTTTGCGTGTTGAGGTGTTAGATAAGATTAGCGAAACTGATAACAATGCTGTTACGGCGATGCGTGAAGGTAAGCTACAAATCGTTGTGAACACCGCACGTCAAGACGGAACGACGATGTCAGATGGTCGTTTGATTCGTAACGCAGCCATTGAAAATGCAGTGCCATTGTTTACGGCATTCGATACGGTGGCAGCCTTGTTGAGCGTTTTGGAATCACAATCATTCGCTGTTACGCCAATGGACTAACATAGATAAAATACCCGGCTACGGCTGGGATACATAAAGAAAGAGGGAGAATTTATCATGGCTGAAGATCGATTTGCAGTACAACTACCAGGTTTGGATTTGAAGAACCCATTCATGCCGTCATCAGGTTCCTTTTATTACGGGCTTAACCACATGAAGGATTTTGATTTGAACAAGATGGGTGCGTTGGTGTTGAAGACCACAACGGTTGATGAACGTCGTGGTAACCCACAACCTTGGATTATCAATACCCGAGCCGGCATTATGAATTCGGTTGGGTTGGCTAATCCGGGGATGGATAAGGTAGCAACTGAGATTCTGCCTGAGTTGGAAACGCAATTGCCAGACTTGCCAGTGATGATTTCAATCGCCGGTGAGTCGGTGGCCGAGTATCGTACCTTGGCAAAGGTCTTTGATAAATTCGATTATATTAAGGCATTGGAGCTTAACTTGTCTTGCCCAAATGTTGATAAGGGTGGTATGGAATTTGGCGTTGATCCAGATAGCGCGGCTGAAGTTGTGGCTGCAGTTCGTGATGTCACGGATAAACCACTCTATGCCAAGCTATCACCAAACGTTACTGACATTAAGCCAATTGCCAAGGCGGTTGAAACCGCTGGTGCCGACGGGTTGGTGTTGATTAACACGGTGGTGGGAATGAGTTTGGACATTGCATCACGCCAAGTCCGTCTTTACCGTGGTACGGGTGGCATCTCGGGCGCATCAGTTCATCCAATTGCCGTCCGCATGGTGTGGGAAGCGGCGTCAGTTGTTGATATCCCAATCATTGGGGTTGGCGGTGTCCGCTCAATGGATGATGCCCTGGAATTGATGTTGGCCGGCGCATCAGCTGTGCAAATCGGCGCAATGAATGCTGAGGACCCACTCTTCATCAGCAAGCTAGTAGATGAACTGCCAGCGGCTTTAGACAAATATAATTTTGCGTCGGTTCGTGAGATTCCGACAGCACTACAGAAGTTCCCAGCACCTTTAACGGCGTGGGAAGCTAATCACCCAGGAGACAATTAACCGATGACAAAGCCAGTATTTATTGCCTTAGATTTCCCAGACGCCCAAACGATGTGGACGTTTTTGAATCAATTCCCGGCGGATGTCCGTCCAGCGGTTAAAGTGGGGATGGAGTTGTTCTACCGTGAAGGACCAGCCTTAGTTACCGCTTTGAAGGAACAAGGCTTTACCGTTTTTCTTGATTTGAAGCTTTACGACATTCCAAATACAGTGCAACAGGCAACGAAAAATGTTGCCCGCCTGGGTGTGGATTATTTGACGGTTCACGCGGCCGGTGGTGTGCGTATGCTCCAAGCGGCTAAGAATGGTGCGCAAGAAGGGGCCGACGCGGCCGGTGTAACGGCACCAAAGTTGTTGGCCATCACACAACTGACTTCATTTTCTGAGGAAGAAATGCAGACAACTCAACTCGTGACGGTTCCAATGCGTGAATCAGTTATCCACTTGGCGCAACTAGCGGCCGAAGCTGGTGTAGCAGGAACGATTTCATCAGCGTTCGAATCATCAGATATTCATGCGAACACGCCAGCTGGCTTCTTATCAATTACGCCTGGTATCCGCCTTGCTGGGGATACGGTTGGTGATCAAAGCCGTGTTGTCACACCAGCACGGGCAGCCGAAATGGGCGCCGACGGTATTGTGGTTGGCCGTTCGATTACGCAGGCAACGGATCCAGTTGCTGCATATCAACTTATTGAAACAGAATTTAACGCTTAAAACGGAGAAGACTTATGACAGATTACAAAGCAGCAGTTGCCCAAGCCTTGTTGGATATCGAGGCTATTAAGCTACAACCAAACGATCCATTCACATGGGCGTCAGGTTTGAAGAGCCCAATTTATACGGATAACCGTAAGACGATTGCTTTCCCAAAGGTCCGCAAGTTGATTGCAAAGGGTTTGGCGAATTTGATTAAGCACGAGTACCCAGAAGTCGAAGTTATTGGTGGCGTGGCCACAGCCGGCATTCCACACGCAGCTTGGGTGGCAGCTGAACTTGAATTGCCAATGATTTACGTGCGCTCAAAGCCAAAGGATCACGGCGCTGGTAAGCAAATCGAAGGTGAGCTAACGGCTGGTCAAAAGGTTGTCCTTATCGATGATTTGATTTCAACGGGTGGCTCAGTTTTGGGTGCCGTTGAAGCAACACGTCGTGAAGGCGGGGAAGTGTTGGGCGTTGTCTCAATTTTTTCATACGAACTACCAGCGGCTGATGAAAACTTCGCAGCAGCTGAGACACCATTTGCTTCGTTGACGACTTACTCAGCTTTGATTGATGCAGCGATTGCGTCAGGTCAAGTAGATGATGCTGATTTGGAGACCCTACAAGCCTGGCGCCAAGACCCAAAGGCGTGGGGTGAAGCACGCGGATAAAGTTTGCGGTGTGTGTCGACGCGTTGCGTCGAGTGGCTGGGGGCTTCTTTTCACGCGGCTCTTATTCCTTCACAGGAGGCCGCCTGGTTTCCGCCGCGTGTCGAGACACGCTCTGGTCATGCCCCAATCGCTAAACGAGGAGTGTCAAAATAGTGGCGGGCGGAGTCCTGAGCAAGCTCGGTGCACCTTTACCCCTTGTAGCACTAAGCGGTAAAACCGCTAAGTGCTACTGCCACATATTTAGCCACTCCTCGTTCTATACGCGGGGCGCCCCCAGCCACGGCAGCCAAGATATTCTAGTCTGTTTGAGATTTACATCTACCGGAAACCAAATGGGTGAACGGTTTACCTTGATGTATTTTGGTGGATGAAAATCGAACAATTATAGTATTTCTCGGCCGCCGTGACCTGCCCCGCCGAGCGTATAGACCCAAGTGGACCTTGACCCGTGGGTGTGGGTTCTTAGCGGGTTTCCCGCTTAGAGCCACGAGGAGGTACAGGTGTACGCGCCATCGGCGTGGACGCCGCTCGCCACAGGTCATGGTCTACTTGGGTTAGCGAGCCTAAAGAAGGGGCAGGTCACTCCGACCGTAAGGGCGGACACAAACACCAAACCTTTTTCGAAATTCCGAGTGTTTATATTTGTAACCGCTTACAAGGTGCGTTATTATAAACATGTACCAAAGGAAGAAAGGTAGATGATAACTTTGGAAGAAACAATTATTTCAACCACATTAGTATCATCATCTACTGCAATCCATGCGGGCGTGTCACAGTAATGACGCAAGATAACAACACGTATCATTTTTAAGAGATAAACACATTAGTCATGATTTGACATCTCTTGCGATCATTAGCATCGGTTACTTCGACGACGGACGATAATCCAGTGATGGATGTAAGCTTGTTCAGAGATTGGAGGCTGCTCCCGACACGGTTTGATGAAAATTTCAAATAGCTTGGATGCGGTAGAGATGAGACTATAGATTTGGTTGTGACCATACCTTAGCGACAGACAACTAAAGCTGCAGATTAGTTCTCTAAGGTGGTCCTTTTACAATTGAATACAGGGTGGCGGAGTAGCGCTTCCCTAGCTATGTGTCGCAAATCATAGCTGAAGTGACCGCGGGCCAACGTGCCGGCGGTTTTTTTGCGCACACAATAAGAAGATAAAAATTCACAAAGCTGTCACGACTACCTATCCCAAAAGCGGACGATTGTTGGTATCATGTAACATGAGACAAATTGTGAAAGGTGACAAATCATGAATATCGGACTATTCACGGATACCTATTTCCCGCAGGTTTCCGGGGTTGCAACATCGATTCAAACGTTGCGACGTCAATTGGAAGCTAACGGACATAAGGTTTATATTTTTACGTCTACCGATCCGAAGGTAAAAAAGGGGACGCTTGAACCAAATATCTATCGTTTTGCAAGTTTGCCATTCGTTGGATTTAAGGATCGACGCATTACATATCGTGGTGCGATTCAGGCTGTTCAATTAGCTAAAAAACTACAACTTGATATCGTACACACACAAACTGAGTTTTCGCTCGGCGTAATGGGGAAGTTTGTTGCACGTCAATTGAAGATTCCGGTTGTACATACGTTCCACACGAATTATGAAGACTACTTGCACTACATTGCCAACGGTAAGATTATTCGCCCAGGTAGTGTGGCTGTGATTGCTCGCAACTATATGGCGGGCATGACCGGCATTATTTCACCATCACGTCAGACCTACGATACGTTGATGAAGTATAAGGTGAAGGCACCGATTGAGATTATACCAACCGGTGTTAATGTGCTTCATTCACCTGCAGAAGATACTAGTGTTGTCCTACGTGAAAAATTAGGTCTTAAGCCAGAAACACCAGTGGTATTATCATTGGGACGCGTTGCTTTTGAAAAGAACCTTGATGATGCGCTATCAGTATTTGCTGAAGCCTTAGAAGAGGTGCCAGATGCGATGTTTATCATCGTTGGGGGTGGTCCAGCAATGGCGGCTTTGCAAGAGCACGTGTCAGCACTAGAGATTGACGACCATGTTATTTTTACTGGAGAGGTCAATCACAACGATGTTTACGGTTACTACAAGATGGGCGATGTCTTTGTTTCGGCCTCGGTTTCTGAAACGCAAGGGCTAACCTTCATCGAAGCAATGACCGCTGACACACCAGTTGTTGCTATTCACAGTCCATATCTTGACACCATTGTTACTGATGAAAACATCGGTACATTGGTCGACGATAGTTTTGGGTTACTTGAGCCGATGGTTATGTATCTGAAAGCCAAGGCAACGGGTGAAATGATTGGCAATCCTGAAACACGGGCAGCTGTGTTGCATGAGATTGACGAACGAACATTTGGTAAACACGTCATTGATTTCTATGCAGAAGCGTTGGCTGTTTATCATGAAGAGGAGGATACGGAAGCTGCCGAAGCAAACGATGTGGAGTACTCAAAGACATTCCTGCTTCGGAATCCATTCCGACGAGATGATTAATGATTAGAATTACGATGTTTTCTTCAGCTGAAACGGTACCTGGTCAAGGCGTCGGCTCAGCATATCGTGAGTTGATAAATTTGTTGACGGCACGGTTTAAAGATAAGTTTCAAGTCCGCATCAATAGTTTGGCGCCAGCTGACATTAGTCACTACCACACCATTGATTTTTGGTTTTATTTGAACACATTCTTGCCTGGCCGTGGTCGTCGCATTGGATATGTTCACTTTTTACCTGAGACACTAGAGGGGTCAATTAACCTCCACTGGCCAGTTAAGAATATTTTTTATTGGTATGTGATGGCGTTTTATAAGCGTATGAATCACATTGTTGTTGTTAACCCAACGTTCATCGATAAACTGGTGGCGTTAGGGGTTAAGCGTGAAAAGGTGACGTATATTCCAAACTTTGTCACGAAGACGCAATTCCATCCGTTACCAGATGACCAAAAAATGGCGTTGCGAAAGCAATTTGGTATTGATCAAGATGCTTTTGTCGTCTTGGGCGTTGGCCAAATTCAAGAACGCAAAGGTATCTGGGATTTTATTGCCATGGCAAAAGATAATCCAGATTGGACGTTTGTTTGGGTTGGTGGATTCTCATTTGGGTCAATTACAGCTGGTTACGATGAGTTAAAAAAGGTTTTGAAAAACCCACCGGCCAACCTAAAATTCCCAGGGATTGTTGACCGTGCAGTTATTAATGGTTATTACAATGTGGCGGATGTTTTCCTGTTACCAAGTTATACGGAGTTGTTCCCAATGTCTGCTTTGGAGGCATTTAGCACGGGGACGCCAACAGTCTTGCGTGATTTGGATTTGTACCGTGCCATTATCGATGGTTATTATCTCGCCGGTTCAGACCGTGAAGCGATGCAAGCACAATTAACAGCTTTGCACGATCAACCTGAACTGCGTGCTAAATTGTCAAAGCAGTCCTTAGCTGCGTCTGAACGTTATTCTGCTGATTACGTGGCAGATATTTGGGAGAAATTCTATACCGAACAAGCGGGCTTGAAAAACAAGGGGTAAGTCAATGACGAGACGGAATGGCATTGTTTTTACCATCATGATGCTAATTGGTTTGGGGATTTTGTACTGGTCTTTCCGTAAGATTAGTTGGACACAATTTGCATCGGAAGTTAAAAACGCGAATTGGTGGTGGTTGATTGTCGCGGTTGGCGCGATGGTGGTCTATCTACTATTAGAGGCAGTTGTTGTTAAGATTTTTGTTGATGATGCCCATGAAAAGCTGAGTTGGCGTGATGCTATCCGAGTGCCGCTGGTTGAACAATTAGGGAATGGTATTACGCCATTCGCTACTGGTGGACAACCTATGCAAATGATTACCCTTGCACAGGCTGGCATCGATCCTGGCCGTGCGGGTTCGATTTTGTTGATGAAGTTTGTGGTTTACCAAGGCATGATTGTTGTTAATTTTTTGATGGCGTTAACAATTGGGTACCACTACATTGCTGATAAGCTACATGCGTGGGCTATCTTAGTATTATTTGGTTTTGTGATTCACTTAGCGGTGATTGTAGGGCTCTTGTTGGTTATGTACTGGCCAATGTTGACCCGCACAATGGTCTTGTTAGTGTTTAAGCCAATTGGCTGGTTTAGGCCAGCAGTTGTTGAAAAATGGAAGGATGTCGTCGATGAGAAGATTGATAATTTTCATCGCGAAAGTGTCCGCATGAGTCATGATTGGCCGGCGTTGGTCAAAGCAATTGTGGTCACATTTTTCCAAATGGCGGTGTACTACCTCATTCCATACTTTATCTTGTTGGGATTAGGCGTATCGCCAATTAATGTTATTTTGGTGACAGCCTTACACGTGCTGATTGTGATGGTGATTTCGTTGTTCCCAATCCCAGGCGGAACTGGGGGAGCGGAAGCTGGATTTGCAGTTTTATTCTCCCAATTCTTGCCATCTGCATCTGTATTGCTATTCGCCATGATGATTTGGCGTTTGATTACCTACTACCTGGGGATGTTTGCAGGTATCGTTGCCTTTAATCTGAATGCAGCGAAGAGAAGGAAATAAACATGAGTCGAGAAAGTGATTTGGTACAGATTGCACAGCGCATTCGTGCCATGATGATTGATGATCGTGAAGAAATCCAAACCCGTCATTTTGACGCGTTTGGGGTGACGGTCGTGACAGTAGTCTATGACCGACCATCAAAGGTATTTGCGGTTGAAGGTCTACGTGATAATAATCGACGTTTTGCATTTGATGATGCCGATTTAGTTGCGATTGATATTTACGAAGCGCTTCAAGACTTTAAGGAAACCTTTTAAATAGTTGCAGATACGCACAAGTATTTAAGACGATTTTATGTTTCTTTAATGGAAGAGCGGTATACTGAATATTGTAATTTTTAAGGTCGGATGGACCTAGAGAGAAAATGGAGCGTAATAAAATGCAACGAGTAGTTTCAGTCATCAAGAAATGGTGGCCAGACTTCAACTCAACTGTAGGCTTCTTTATGCTATCGGTCTTCTTGGTATGGTTGAAGACGTATTGGGCATATAAGACAAACTTTTCATTGGGTGTACAAGGAACACTTCAAGAGTTCTTGTTGTTCTTGAACCCAATTCCAACGGCAATTATTTTGCTCGGAATTGCGTTGTACTTCCGTGGACGCATCGCTTACTGGTTGATGTTGCTAATTAACCTTGTGCAATCAATTTGGTTGTTCGCCAATATGTTGTACTACCGTGAGTTCTCTGATTTCTTGTCATTGAACATCATGGGGTCTGGTGGGTCAGTTGAAAATAACTTAGGTAAGTCAATTGCGGGAATCATTCACGTATCTGACTTCCTAGTCTTTGTTGATATTATTGTCTTGATTGTCCTTTTGCTAACGAAGGTGATTAAGGTTGATAAGACGGCGGTCCAAAAGCGCTTTGCTGCTTTGGTAACCGCATTCGGTGTTCTGTTGATGTTTGTTGGTTATGGTATCGCTTCTAAGGATCGTTCTGGTCTTTTGACGCGTACGTTTGATAACAACTACATCGTTAAGTATCTTGGTTTGAATGAGTACGCAGCCTATAACATCTTCAAGACGAAGCAGACTGCGGATGTTAAGAAAGAAGCTAAGGCCTCAGACCTAGATAAGATTAAGAAGTTTGTTGATGGTAACAAGACGTTGGAGAACTCTGTTTACTTCGGTAAAGAGAAGGGCAAGAATGTCATCATGTTCCACTTGGAGTCGTTCCAACAATTTTTGATTGATTACAAGGTAAATGACGTTGAAGTGACGCCAAATTTGAATGCGTTCTACCACGATCAAAATACGTTGGCGTTTGATAACTTCTATAATGAAGTCGGTCAAGGTAAGACGGCCGATGCTGAAACAATGCTGGAGACGGGATTGTTCGGTACGGCTTCCGGTTCAGCCATGGTTAACTACGGTACGTCAAATACGTACCAAGCCGTGCCAGCTATCTTGGACCAACAAGGTTATACGACAGCTGCTTTCCACGGTGACGTTGCTTCGTTCTGGAACCGTGACAACACGTATAAGTCATGGGGTTATGACTACTTCTTTAGTAAGCCATATTTCAAGGACGCGGATAACGCAAATTACAACATTGGTTATGGTATGAAGGATAAGATTTTCTTGCAGGACTCTGCTAAATATCTTGAACAATTACCACAACCATTCTATTCAAAGATTATTACGGTGACGAACCACTATCCATATGACCTGGATAAGCAAAACATTTCGATTGAGAAGACGACCACTGGTGATAAGACGGTTGATGGTTACGTACAAACAGCACGCTACCTTGATCAAGCATTTGGTGAGTTCCTAACTTGGATGAAGAAGTCAGGTTTGTATGACAACTCAATGATTGTTTTGTACGGTGATCACTATGGTATTTCAGAGAACCACCCAGCGGCAATTGCGAAGTTGATGGGCAAGAGTTCAGTTAACTCATATGACTTGGCTAACTGGCAAAAGGTACCATTCATTGTGCACGCACCTGGTTTGCAAGGTGGTATTAACCACACTTATGGTGGTGAAATTGATGTGATGCCAACGATTTTGCACTTGCTTGGTGTTTCAACATCAAATAACGTGCAATTCGGTCAAGACTTGCTAGCGCCAAACCGCAAGCAGGTTGTACCATTCCGTAACGGTGACTGGGTATCTGCAGAATACATGAAGTATGGTGGAAACTACTACGTCACAACGACAGGTACAAAGATCAAGCCAAAGGAAGATCCGCGAGCTAAGCAAATTATTGATGAGACACAAGCATACGTTAATAAGATGCTAACGTACTCAGATGATGTGCAAACTGGCGATTTGCTACGCTTCTACACACCAGAAGGTTTCAAGAAGGTTAATAAGAAGGACTACTCATATAAGAAGGCCGACGGACTTGCTCTCTTGAAGAAGATGGATAAGCAAAGTGATACGACTTTGATTGATCAGCACAATCACACGTCTACGATGAGTGACTATGTGACTGATGCGCCTGAATTAGGTGGACAACCACAAACAATTCAACAAGCTGTTTCAAGCAGTGAATCTTCAAGTGAAGAAACGCCAACTGATGACGCAGCACAACAATAAGTATGAAAGCACTTCAGCAATTGCTGAGGTGCTTTTTTGCATCTCTGGATTGTTCGGAAAAATGCGATATAACAAAGTAGTTGACGAACGTTCGTGGATGGGGTATATTATTTAAGCACTCAAATGAGCGGTACAAAATGTATTTAATCAACGAGTTGTCATTCATAAAAAGAAGTTGAAATTGGTTGTTGACAATCGGTTGAGTCTTCTGTAATATATATTAAGTCGTTTCGGGGTATTTGATACTTATGAACGACGTATGAAAATTGATTGAAATTAGTTGTTGACATTTCATTCTTTCTTCTGTAGTATATATTAAGTCGTCAAGGCGACGACGTAGGTCATTGAAAACTGAATATCGTTTCGATGAAACAAATGTGTAGGGTCATCAAGCTAAGCTTGATGCAAAAACATTTGCGAAGTCAATTCGCTAGTAAATTCG
>JAAOED010000017.1 GCA_016466735.1 Weissella confusa
GCCAGGATCAAACTCTCAATTTGAAGTTTGAGTATAACTCAATTTTTGTTGTTTAACAGAAGTTAAACGAATTTACTAGCGAATTGACTTCGCAAATGTTTTTGCATCAAGAACTAGCTTGATGACCCTACACATTTGTTTCATCGAAACGATATTCAGTTTTCAATGACCTACGTCGTTGCCTCATCAGACAACTTATATATCTTAACAGTTGATGAAACGAATGTCAACAACTTATTTAAAGATAATTTTTTTGAAGCGTCTCACGCGGATAACTCGTACCCCGTAACAACTTAATCTATATTACAGATACAGTTACCAATTGTCAACACTTTCTTCAAACTTTGTTGCATTTATTTTGTACAAAAAAGAGCGATGCCCAAATCTAGGCATCGCTCCTTAATTTTAATCGTTATTAACGCATCGTTGGGAACAACAAAACGTCACGAATCGTATCCGTATCAGTCAACAACATAACCAAACGATCGATTCCGATTCCCAATCCACCAGTAGGTGGCATACCGTATTCCAAAGCCTCGATAAAGTCTTCGTCAATACCTTCCGCCTCATCGTTACCAGCGGCACGTTCTGCAGCTTGGGCTTCAAAACGCTCGCGTTGGTCAATTGGGTCGTTCAATTCAGTAAAGGCATTACCGTATTCAGCACCAACGATGAACAATTCGAAGCGATCCGTAAAGCGGTCGTCTTCTTCGTTCTTCTTGGCCAATGGTGATACATCCACTGGGTGTCCGTAGACAAATGTAGGTTGGATCAACGTATCCTCAACAAACGTCTCGAAGAACTCGTTGATGATGTGACCAACACCCCAGTATTGTTCATACTTAACACCCTTTTCGTCAGCGATAGCACGTGCTTCTTCCAACGTCATTGGTTGCCAGAAGTCAACGCCAGTCTCTTCCTTAATCAAATCAACCATGTGCTTACGAGCAAATGGCTTTGACAAGTCGATATCGTGACCTTGGTACGTAATCTTCAAGTCATCAGTAACAGCAGCTGCAGCAGCCTTGATGATGTTCTCAGTCTCTACCATGACATCTTCAAAGTTCCAGTAAGCAGCATACGTTTCGATAACTGTGAATTCTGGGTTGTGCTTAGGGTCCATTCCTTCATTACGGAAGACACGACCAATTTCGTAAACACGCTCCATGCCACCAACAATCAAACGCTTCAAGTGCAACTCCAATGCGATACGCATGTACAAGTCAATATCCAAAGCGTTGTGGTGCGTAATGAACGGACGAGCTGATGCACCACCAGCTTCGTTTTGAAGCATTGGCGTCTCAACTTCAATAAAGCCTTCGCCATCCAAGTAGCGACGAACAGCCGTAATGATCTTTGAACGCTTAACAAAGCGATCGAATGAATCGTCGTTAGCAATCAAGTCCAAGTAACGTTGACGGTACTTCGTCTCCACGTCAGTCAAACCGTGGTACTTGTCTGGCAATGGTCGCAAAGCCTTTGACAAGTGTGTAATTGACGTCACGTTGATTGACAATTCTCCGGCACGCGTCTTCATAACCGTACCAGTGAACCCTAGGATGTCTCCCAAGTCAGCCTTCTTCAACAACTCGTATTGCTCTTCACCAACAACTGGCTTTTGCACAAAGACTTGGACACGTCCTGAACGGTCCTTAATATCCGCAAAGCTAATCTTTCCTGAACGACGCTTCGTCATCATACGACCAGCGATTGTTACCTCGATTGCTTGCTCTTCCAAATCTTCTGCAGTTGCGTTGTCATACAACTCGTGCAATTCTGCAGCCGTGTGTGAACGCTCAAAGCGGTGTCCGAATGGATCCATACCAGCTTCGCGCATTTCAGCCATCTTGTCACGGCGTGCGATCATTTGGTCATTCAATGACACTTCTTGGTCAGCCATTATGTTGCCTCTTTTTCTTTCAATAATTTGTGTTGGTATTTCTACCACAGATACTTATTAGTTTGCCAATATTGGCCACTTTTTGCAAGTGCCTCGCCCAAAATTACAATCCTTCAGCATCCTTAGCTGCAATAATACCTGCCAACTCTGCCTCATCGAATTGAATCTTCTTACCTGTAAAGCGATCAACCACTTCGACGCCGTGATCTTCATCCAACATTTCTTGCAAATCCTTCATTGGCAAAGTAGCCAACATGCGCTCATATTCGCGCTTTGAAATTTCAGGGTAAAGAGACACTTCCGTCGTCGTCAATTGCTTAACGTTATCCTTACCAAACAAGTTAGCCAACAAATCCATTGGCGCGTGACCTTCAAGCAATTGTGATGAGATAGCTGGCACATGGGCCAACTTCTCTTCCAAAGCCGTAATATCCTCATCAGCTGCATCTGGCAATGCTGAAATCATGAACCCACCAGCGGCTGCAACTGTACCATCAGGATCAACCAAAACTGAAACCGCAACGGCAGAAGGAATTTGTTCTGACTTAGCCATGTAGTAAGTCAAATCATCCCCAATTTCACCAGTTACCAATTGCACTTGACCCGTAAATGGCTCACCTTCACCGAAGTCCTTGGTCACTGACAAGAATCCGTTGTTACCAACAGCACCGGCAACATCTTGTTGGCCCATTGCCGTCAATGGCAATTCAACAGTTGGGTTGGTCACGTAACCGCGCACCTCACCTTGTGCTGACGCTTCAACAACAATCTTACCCACTGGGCCGTTACCGTCCATGACAACTGCCAAGCGTTCTTCACCCTTCAAGACAGCGTTTGAAACCATCAAAGAACCCAACAATGCACGACCAAGAACCGTCGTACCCAATTGCGATGCTTCGTGGAACGTTGCAACTTCACGCATCATTTCCGTTGCGTCGATGGCAATCGCACGGAAGTTTCCGTCAGTCGTCACCGCACGTACAAGTGTATCTGTCATCTTTTCATGCCTCTTATTTTTCGTATATTTCTGTTTACCAGTTTAACACATTCACCATATAGAAAAGAGACGTGAACGATTACTCATTCACGTCTCTAACGTTCATTATTCTTGATCAAGCTTGCGTGGTTGCAAAACTTCAACCTTAACGGCTGGTTGTGCATCCTCATCGGCCGTCAACTTACTGTTGGCAGCTTCCTTAGCTTCATCATACGACATTGGCGTTTCAACATTCTTTTCAACCTTGGTCGTCTCTGGCATCTTACCAGTTTCGAACAAGCTCAAGATTTGCTTCTCATCCAACGTCTCGTACTCCAACAAAGCCTTCGCAATTGCTTCGTGCTTGTCCTTGTACTCTTCGATGATTTCGTGCGCCTTGTTGTAACCTTCAGTCGTAATACGACGAACTTCTTCGTCGATCAAACGAGCTGTCTCATCAGAGTAGGCAGCTGACTCACCGTATGAACGACCCAAGAATGGTTGACCACCGTTCTCAAGTTGTACCATACCAAGCTTGTCTGACATACCATATTCCGTAACCATCGAGCGGGCAATGTTAGTTGCTTGCTCAAAGTCGTTTGAGGCACCTGATGATTGTTGGTCGAAAATAATTTCTTCGGCCGCGCGTCCACCCATCAAACCAGCAATTTGGTCCATGGCGTCCGTCTTGTTCATCAACATTTGGTCTTCACGTGGCAACATGATTGCATATCCGCCGGCGCGTCCACGTGGCACAATCGTTACCTTGTGGACAACACGCGCTTCATTCAATACCAAACCAACGATAGCGTGACCAGCTTCGTGGTAAGCAACCGTTTCGCGTTCCTTAGCAGAAACAACACGGTCCTTCTTGGCTGGCCCCGCGATAACACGGTCCTCAGCTTCATCCACGTCCTTGGCGTAAATTGTATCGTGGTTTTGACGAGCAGCCAACAATGCCGCTTCGTTCAACAAGTTTTCCAAGTCGGCTCCGACGAAACCAGGTGTTTGCTTGGCAATTTCCTTCAAGTCCACGTCATCAGCCAATGGCTTGTTCTTAGCGTGGACGTGCAAGATTGCCTCACGACCCTTAACGTCAGGACGACCAACCAAAATCTTACGGTCGAAACGACCTGGACGAAGCAAAGCTGGGTCCAAGACATCTGAACGGTTAGTAGCGGCCATCACGATGACACCTTCACTACCTGAGAAACCGTCCATTTCAACCAACATTTGGTTCAACGTTTGCTCACGCTCATCGTGACCACCGCCCATGCCGGCGCCACGTTGGCGACCAACCGCATCAATTTCATCGATAAAGATGATTGATGGGGCAGCCTTCTTTGCGTTATCAAACAAATCACGGACACGGCTGGCACCGATACCGACGAACATCTCCACAAAGTCAGAACCTGAGATTGAGAAGAATGGTACGCCAGCTTCACCGGCAACGGCACGGGCCAACAATGTCTTACCTGTTCCTGGAGGCCCCTCAAGAAGAACACCAGATGGGATGCGAGCCCCCAACTTCAAGAACTTCTTAGGATCCTTCAAAAATTCAACAACTTCGACCAATTCTTGCTTTTCTTCTTCAGCGCCGGCAACGTCCGCAAAGCGAACCTTGTTCTCTGAAGGATCAGCTGGCTTAGCCTTTGACTTACCGAAGCCCATCATGTTACCACGACCGCCTTGTCCGCCTTGGCTCATGCCACCCATCATCAAGTAGAACACACCGACCAACAACAAGATTGGCAAGAATGAAATGGCCATGTTACCCCAGAAGTTTGAAGCTTCTGGCTTTGTTGTGATTTCAGTCTTCGTCTTATCCGCAGCCTTTTGCAAACTCTCCATAATTGGATCGTTGCTAATGACTTGGGTTTCGAATCCTGTCACCTTATTTGAAGCACCACCAACAAGTGAGACAAGAGAATCGTCCTTTGAACTCTTATCCGTTTGTGCCTTACGATACTCACCCTTAACGTCGTAAACACCCGCGCCAGGTTGAATCGTGATGGTTTTAATCTTCTTGTCGCGCAATTCCGTCATGAATGTCGACGTAGAGATAGTCTTCGTACTAGTCGTTTGAGAAGGACCGGCTACCCAGTAAATCAAACCCATAATACCGAGGACTACGATTACGTAGAACAAACTATTCCGGACAAAATTGCCGTTTCGTTGATTCTTCATCTATTCCTCCTACAGATAGTTACTACTACCTTCGTTGCATCATTATTATGTTTCCGAGACAGAAATTAGTGCTCAGGCGTGATGTCGATCGTATCAACCTTGTCCGCGTGGGCAGGATCATAAACTTCACGCTTCAAGACACCAACATATGGCAAGTTACGGTACAGTTGCTTGTAATCCAAGCCGTACCCAACTACGAACGCCTTTGGAACATCAAAGCCGATGTAATCAACCGTCGCTTCAACAACGCGACCTTCCTTCTTATCAAGCAAGCTGGCAACCTTAACTGACTTTGCACCACGTTCCATCAACAAGTCGATCATAAACTTCAATGAGCGACCAGTGTCCACGATGTCTTCCATAATGATGATATCGCGGCCTGAAATATCAGTTTGCAAATCAGTGACCATTTGCACTTCACCTGATGAAGCAACGCCACCGTTATAACTAGAAACGTCGATAAATTCAACTTCAGCGTATTGCATGTGACGCATAACATCGACCGTCCAAAGTACGGCACCCTTCAAAACTGACAAAATGATTGGTGTACGTCCTTCGTAATCGGCAGCTAGTTGCTTACCAACACGCTCTGCTGCTTCGGCAATATCGGCTTCGCTATAAAGCACGCGCTCGATATCGTTATTCATGTCCCATTGGTTCATGTCTTTTCAATCTCCTAAATCTTAATTCCCCTATCGTTACATAGCATTAAGAATACCATGTTTAACAGTAAATGTTTAGTGCTACACATAAAAGAAATGTGAACGCTTTAATCTTTTCGTGAAAGCAATAAGTAGTTTTCGAAACGTTCCAACTGCAAGCCATTCCCAAGGTCAATGAAACCTCGGTTAACATTCGGATTGCGCATCAACTGAATCGCCTGTGTTAACTGACTATCTTTTACAGCGAAGACGTGTTTTTTAGTTAACCACGTCTGCAAAACCAGCAACAAAACGGCGTCATCAACGCGCCAATCTAACCGGCCGTCTTCCAAAGCCTTCACGTGCACATTAATCGACCCACTCGCCAGTTTCTGTAATGCCGCAAGTTGATCAGCGAACGCAATCACGTGGTCCTTGGTTTGTTCATTGATATCTTCCAACGCTGGCACAACAGTATGTCGCATGCGATTGCGCGCGAACGTTTCATCCGCGTTCGTGTAGTCCTCAACCCACTCAGTTAACGGTTCGTTGACTAGTTGCCCGAGCATTTCCTTATCCAGTTGCAGTACCGGACGAATCAAGTTGATGTCGCCTTGCAGCTGTTGCTTTTTAGCCATCCCCACCAACTGTGTCAAACGACTACCACGCGCCAGCTTATACAAAATCGTTTCAACCTGATCACCCTTATGGTGGGCCGTAACAATCGCATTCGCACCAACTTCACGCGCGATGGCAATCAACGCCTCGTAACGCTTTTCACGCGCTAACTCTTCAACCCCTGTCGTTGGTACCACGTCCCACGCAAGCTGGCGAATTGTCGCACTGGCCAAATTAGGTGTTTGCGCAAACACCCGTTCGACTAGCCCTTGTTCCGCGTCCGCGTCCGTACGCAATTGATGATTGATGTACGCCGCGCTCACCGTCGGTTGGATATCCGCCGGTAGCGAGCCATCCGTTAACCAACGCAAGACATGCAGTGAATCCTGACCACCTGAAACAGCTAACAACACATGGTCGCGGTTATCAAATAAGCCTTCTTCCCGAATCATTCGCGTTAAATTAGCACGTACAACTTTATCTTGCATGATTCTCTCCCGTTATTTAATGCTTGCCATTATTATATCGCTAATCGAAAAATAAAAAGACAATCAGTTGCCCGATTGTCTTTATTCGTTGATTATTATTCACCCGGCAAGTTGAAGACAACTTCACCGTCTTTGCTGTACATGTACTTTTCACGAATCAGCTTTTCCAAATATGAATTATCGCCCAAGTCTTTTACTTCTTGTTTGAGGTTCGCATTGGTCTTGTTGGCCTTATCAAGGTTTGACTTTGCTGTCTCAAGGCTCTTAGCAGCCGTCTCATACTTTACGTACTGCGTATGGTAGTTGACCATTGCAAAAATCGTGACAACTACCATCACTGCAACTAGTACAACGCGTCGGCGCAAGTGCACAACTTGACTGTAACGCATCTTGCGCTCTTCAAGATTTAATTGGTTGGCGCTCTTAGCGTTCAGCGGCGTGATATTTGATTGTTTGTTAACTGCCATCATTCCGCTGACCTCCCCGAGATAATTTGAGCGGACACTCTAATATAGACCTACACCATTAACCAATTCTCCCATGCTCTTACTGTACAGTAGACACCGGATAATCTTAAGCAGGATTACCTTTCCTTAACCTTTTCGTATCAAAACCTAACGGATAGTTATCCACAAGCGCCTTTCACCACATTTTTACAACATTTCCTAAAAAAAGACGCCCTATTTAGGGCGTCTTTTCGTCTTACTTAATTTTCGTCGTTACCGAAATCTTGTTCGTATGATTCTGACACGATGCTGTACATGTGTTCTGCTTGTTCCTTACGAACAACTTCAGCCGTGCTCTCAACCTTAAGAACAGATGTCTTGTTTCCAAAGCGAATCGTCAACTCATCACCTGTCTTAACGTCATTAGAAGACTTCGCTGTCTTGCCGTTGATGTCGATACGACCTTGATCCGCGATTTCCTTAGCAACCGTACGGCGCTTAATGATACGTGAAACCTTCAAATACTTATCCAAACGCATTATTTTCTTCCTCGATTTATAAACTGATAAATTTGGCGTCCCTTAGGCAAGGCGTCCCACTCTGCTTCTTCTAGTAGCGCTGTCCACCACAACATTAAAACAAAGACGATGGCGCCAACGCCTACACCGACAACTGTCGTTAAAACACTGGCCAGGCGTGTTGCACCAAATAGGCTATGCCCTAGTATATACGCAAGACGGGCCAAAATGCCAACTGCGAGCAAAATTGCAACCAATTTTCCCCACCATTTCTTTGGCACCCAACTTATCCACAGACTTTCAGGCAAGCGAGTGAGCGTAAATATTAAGAATGGCAGCAATGCACCAACCGTTGCCAACGACGCACCGGCGATACCTAAAATTGGTACCAACCAGATGTTAAGACCCGCTTTCACTAGCATGGTTAATAAGACAAACCATCCTAAGCCTCGCGTCTTATCAAAGCTCTGCAAAACGCTGGTTGAGACAACAATCAACGTCGCTGGCACGATGCTAATCGTGAACAGCGCCAGTGCGTCACTACCTGCCGGTGAACCAAACAACAATTGATTAACTGATGGCATAATGGCTACCAAACCGACCGTTGCCACACCCGAAAGCAAAATAGAAAGGCGCATCGTCAATTGGAAATCATTCCGCAATGCTTGTTCATCATGTCGAATCACGTGCTGACGTAGCGCAGGCAACAACGATGTCCCGAGTCCAGTCGCCAAGACCATCCCCAACTGAACTAACGGTTGGCCACGATCATAGACTCCTTTGGTGAATTCAGCTTGGTGCGCCGTTAACCCGGCGTCTTGCAACAATAACTTCGTTGAGAACGAATCGACCAACTGTAGCAAAACCAGCAAAGCCGCTAGCATCGCTATCAACCCGCCTTCACGCCACAAACGGCCGAACAAGTGACGCCAGCTTAACGCTTTCGACTGCTTAACCGTCTCATCAATTGGTAACGACCAAATGCGACGAAGTGACGTCGCTAGAAATAATGTTGCGGCCAATCCAGCAATCGTCGCCCCAAAAGTTGCCCATTCACCAATCCGATACACGGACCAGCTAGCATGTACACCCCACCAAGCAACACCAATAATAATCGCCACGCGTACAATTTGTTCAATGACTTGCGACATCGCAGTAGGCACCATATTCAATTGGCCTTGCGCATAGCCACGACCAATTGCCAAAAATGGCATAAACCAAAACATCCAAGCGACCGCGCGCACAACTGGGTACAATTTCAAATCGCCACCCATCAACAATGACAAGGGTGCCGCCCCACCATACACAATCGTGAATAATACAGCGCTAATGCCGACTAGTGACCAGAACAAACGACGCGCTACCAGTTGTTGATGCATTTCATCCGGTTGTTCCGTGATGATTTTTGAAATAAACAACGGCCAGCCACTCAAAGCAAGCACCATGCCAATACCGTAGATTGGATAGACTTGCTGATAAACGTAGAAACCAGTATTACCAACTAGGTTTTGGAACGGCACGCGATACACTGCACTCAGCACCTTAGCAATTAAGCCTGACACCGCCAAAACACCGGCGCCAGCCATCAAATTCTGACTTGTTTTAGGCATCAGCAACTCCTTCTTCAGGAGCTAGCGTGTTAAATACCGTCAACAAACCAGTTAGCCATTCTTCAGCCGTTTGGTTTGGTTGAATTGGCACTTCAGCCTTAACTGGATCCGGCACAACCACCTGACCGCGTACCTTGGCCAGTGCCAACGCTTGCGTAAATTGTTGCGCCGTAAACTTTGAACGGGCATCGAACGTCACAACCAAAATGTTTTGACGCTTGAAGTCACGACGAATCGTTGCAATACCAACGCGGTCAGCTGCCGCCTTAAGACGTCCAACCAACAACAAACGTTGCGCAGCTTCTGGCAATTCACCAAAGCGATCCAACAAATCATCTTCAATTTCTTCAAACTCAGCTGATGTCTTAGCCTTACGAATACGTTGATACAAATCTATCTTTTGTGGGCCATCCGCCACATAGTCAGCCGGCAAGTACGCTTCAACTTGAACATCAAGTTCGGCATCGAACGTTTGCTTACGCTTACCTTGCTTTTCGGCAACTGCTTCATTCAACATCTGCGTGTACAAATCATATCCAACCGCATTAATGAAGCCGTGCTGTGATTGACCCAGTAGGTCACCCGCACCACGAATCGACAAATCACGCATCGCAATCTTAAAGCCAGAACCTAGCTCCGTGAAATCACGAATGGCCGTCAAACGCTTTTCACTTTCTTCGTTCAACGAACGGGTTCCTGGATAGGTGAAGTAGGCATAGGCAATATTGTTTGAACGACCGACACGGCCACGCAACTGATAAAGTTGCGCCAAGCCCATGTGATCGGCGTTTTCAACAAATAGCGTATTAGCATTTGGAATATCCACACCTGTTTCGATAATGGTCGTCGTCACCAGTACGTCGTATTCACGGTTAATAAAATCAACCAGAATCCCTTCCATTTGCGCCTCAGTCATTTGACCGTGGATATAGCCAACCCGCGCATCCGGTACCAACGACTCAATCATCGCCGTGACTTGTTCGATATCTTCCACACGGTTGTGGAGATAATACGTTTGACCGCCACGTGCCATTTCTCGTTCAATCGCACTCGCCGTCACACGACCATTTTGCTCCATCACATACGTTTGAATTGGATAACGATTTGCAGGTGGCGTTTCAATCACAGACAAATCACGGACACCAACCATCGCCATGTTCAAAGTACGTGGGATTGGCGTGGCCGTTAGCGTCAAAACATCGACGTTCGTTTGCAACGCCTTCAAACGTTCCTTGTGCTTCACACCAAAGCGCTGTTCCTCATCGATAATCAAGAGTCCTAAATCACCAAACTCGATATCCTTAGACAAAATTCGGTGGGTGCCGACGACCACATCAATGGTGTGATTCTTCAACCCTTCCTTTGTTTCGTCCATTTGTTTCTTCGTTTGGAAACGTGACATGATGGCCACGTTAACGCCAAAACCATCAAAACGACTCAACATTGATTCGTAGTGTTGTTGGGCCAAAATCGTTGTTGGCACCAACATTGCAACTTGCTTACCATCGTGCACCGCCTTAAAGGCTGCACGCAAAGCGACTTCTGTTTTACCAAAGCCAACATCCCCGACCAACAAACGATCCATTGGCCGTGACTTTTCCATATCAGCCTTGATTTCCTTCGTTGAGCGAATTTGATCAGGCGTTTCAGGGTATGGGAAAGCATCTTCAAAGGCACGAATGACATCATCATCTGGTGCGAAGGCATAACCTTGCTTCAATTCACGCTCGGCATATAGTTGGAGCAATTCATCCGCAATGTCTTCAACCTTCTTGGCTACCTTGGCCTTCGCCTTCTGCCATTCCGTGCCACCCAACTTATTAATCTTAGGGGCCTTCTCAGCCGCGCCAACATACTTTTGCACCAAATCCAATTGCGTGACTGGAATGAAAATCTTCGCATCCTTTTGGTAGGCAATCGTGATGTAGTCTTGCTTAACGCCACGGTTTTCAATTGTCTGCATGCCTTCATAGACACCGACACCGTGGTTCACGTGAACCACATAGTCACCGGGCTTTAGTTCGTTATAGCTCTTAATACGTTCCGCGTTTGATAGCGTTTGGCGCTTCGGAGCCTTCTTGCGAACTTGCTGGAACAATTCACGTTCCGTCAACACAATCAACTTTTGCGCCGGCAATTCAAAACCAGCACTCAGTGGCATGGTCGTCACTTGGGTTCGGCCGGGCGCCAAAGCATCCGGCGCCACCTCATTGATTTTGACCCCAAAATCAGCCAACGTTTGCACCAACTTAGCTTGTCGCTCGGTTGTATTCGTCAAAAAGATAATCGTCTCGCCTGACTTCTGCCAGCGCGCCACTTCACTCTTCAACATTGGCATTTGACCAAAGAACTGTTGTGCTGGACGGACCGTCAAATTCGTCAAACTTGTCTGACGCAATTGGCCAATGCCACGTTGCAATGGTGAGAACACCAAACTAGCTTGTTGCACATCACGCGCCAAATCAGCCAGTTGCCAGCCCAAATCAGGATCTGGCAAAACACGTTGCTCAGCCATCTCATCGGTCCACCAATTTTGGTTGTCCAATGTGATTTGATCCGCATTTTCCAACGCACGTGGGTAATCATCAAACACTGCAATACCATCAGCTGGCAAATAATCTAACAAACTCACCGCATCTGGATAAAGAATATGCAAATATTGACGAATTTCTGGTAGCAAACCACCTTGGCTCATCATCGACAACAACGGACTCATCGCTTCAGTCAAATGACGCTTATCAGCGCCGTCCAACTTGTCACGGGCTTCGGTCATGGCAACTTCCAAATTCGTCGTAGCCGTTGCCAAATCATCTGCGTCAATTACCAAATCTGTTGCGGGCAAAATTGTGATGCTGTCCAAATTTTCCAGACTACGTTGCGTTTCCGCGTCAAAGCTACGCAGTGAATCCAACGCCGTATCAAAGAAGTCCAAACGCACCGGATTGTCAGCATCCAACGGATAAATATCAACAATTGAACCACGCACAGCAAATTCACCTGGTTGTTCAACTGAACCGTTGCGCTGATAACCCATCTGCACTAGCTTTGCCTGTAGCTCAGCCAATTCATAATCATGGTCGAAATCAAGCGTAATCGCAGCATCCGCAAACGCCTTAACTGGTGGCAAGTATCGCATGACACCCGCAACGCCGGTTACAACGACTGCCTGCGGATCTGTTAGCAATAGATGCAACGCTTGCACACGCGCCAAGCGCGTATCCAATGATGTCACAGCCACTTCTGCAGATAACGTTTCCTCAGCTGGAAAAACCGCGACGTGTTCATCACCCAACATGGCGGCCAAATCTTCAGCTAATTGATCCGCGTGAAACTGGCTATCACCAACCACAACCATCGGGCGTTGGGTTTCTTGTTGTAATGCCGCCAAATACACCGTGCGCGCGGTGCCGGAAATCCCGGTCATCAAATGACGGCCACCTTTTTTCAGCCCTGATGCGAGTTGTTGAAACTCAGCATCTTGCTGAAGTAGACCTGTAATTTCCATGCTGTACCTCTTAGTTAAACTTGTTCATCAATGTTGGCATGTCAGCCCCAGATGCGAACGCCTCAAAGATGTCGAGTGACTTATCAATACCACCAAGCATCTCAGGCTCTTCATCCTTACCAAACTTACCCAAGACAAAGTCCACAACGGCCTTTTGTACGTGAGCAGGGTGTCCGATACCAAACTTCAAACGATTGAAAGCTTGCGTATCCAAGTGTTGCGCAATGCTCTTAATTCCATTGTGACCACCGGCTGAACCCTTTTGACGCAAGCGCAAACGACCAAGCTCCATGTCCATATCATCTTGTACAACCAACAAGTCGGCGATGTCCAAATCGTAGTAATCCATCAACGGACGAACCGCACGACCTGAATCATTCATGTAAGTCGTTGGCTTCACCAACAAAACCTTCTCGCCATCAATGCGCACATCAGCTACAAATGCATTGTGTGCGCCATCTTGCTTGAATGATGCACTGTACTTATCTGCCAACGCATCAACTGTCATAAAGCCAATGTTGTGACGCGTACGGTCGTATTCCTTACCAATGTTTCCCAAACCAACAATCATCTTCATCAGTATCATCTCCTATTTGAAACGCGCGTTAAACGCACGAAAGGGGCAGAGCCGCGATGACCCTACCCTGTTAATGCCTTATTAATACTAATATTTTACCCTATTTCCCGGATTAGTGGGCAAAAAATACCGTTGAGATAATATACAAAACAGCAATGTGCGTTGGGTAAAAGATGTAGAAGAACCACTTGTCTTTACGTCCTTGCTTACCGTTGTACAACGCAAGCAAAGGTGTGGCAAAAATCATCATCCATTGGTAATCGCTAAAGCCGTGCATGGCTGATTGCCACAACAAGAACAAGCTAAAGATGACGAAAATCGTCAAGCCAATCCAACGCTTATCGCGGAAAATATGGAACACTAGTCCAAGTACAATCCAACCAATACCGCCTTCGACTGTAAGTGCAGTTGGGATAACGCTTGAACTCAAGATAATCAAAAACATGTTTTGGCTTGCTGATGCGACGTTCAATAATGATAACGCCAAAACTGGTCCAAACACCAAGAAAGCCAAGCCCAACAATCCCCATGCAAAGCGCTTAGGTTCTTGCTTAGGGTGCTTCAAACTATCCCAAGTCCACATAGCGATAATCGTCAAGAACAGCGTTCCGAAAATTGAATTAATCATCACCACGTGATCGTTTGGCAAAACTTGTTGCAAGACCATAATCATCACATTGGTAATCCAGAATCCGATCAACAGATTACGCAAATACCCAACCCGACTGTGCGTGTAGTGGAACCCTTCCGCAGCCAAGAACAAGAAGATTGGCGCCACAATACGTCCCAACATATTCAACCAATCCGGTGCGCCAACATAACTAAACATCTCGTGTGTGTGGTCAGCGACCATCAACACAATTCCAATCATTTTAAGTGTAAAACTCGTCAACCCATACTTCTCTTGTAACTTATCAAGCATCACAATCTCTCCGTATACCTTTATTTGAACAATACTATACATTATATAGTACGTGGTGGCTAGGATTTAGGCTTGTTTATTTTTTCCGAGAAATGGAAATTTTCCAAAACGTGTTTAGTTATTTGTGGTTTGTGTCGCCACTGGCGTGACGAGGTGTGGTGGGTGGTTGGGTTGGTGGTGCTCCGTCCTGCAATATAAGCTGGTGGCGACGGAGTCCCGGTCTCACTAAGCCTCAGCGTGTTTCGGCGCCTGCCGGCTTGAAATCCACTGCTGCTAAGTGATCTCTGGTGCTCCTGTCTCCTCGCTCGGTCACCGGCTAATATCGCAGGAGCTCCGCACCACCAACCCGACCACCCACCACACCAGCAACCAAGATATTCTCTATTAGTTTTGTTAATCATCCACGGTTAAATACGTAAGGATTAGCTTTCTCTATTCATTGAACCGTGGATGTAAATCCCAGACAGACAAGAACATCTTGGTTGCTGCAAATGCCTGAGGGGGCTTTCGGAGCGATTTTTTGAAGGACAGAGAAGCCCGACCCGACCGCTGCCCGTCTATTGACCAAAACCCCAAGTTCCCAGTTTGGTCAATGCGACCGGCAAGGGAGCCACGGGCAGTGCTCGCGGTTGGGCGTGTCCTTCAGAAAAATCTTTGTCGGAGAAAGCCCCCTCAGGCATTTGCTCGTGCGCTAGCACGACACTACGCACAAACAACAAAAGAGGCGCAACGCCAAAACGTCGCACCTCTTCTAATTATTGTTGCTTAATAATAGCTAACCCAGTCTTGCGACTAAATTGCATCATTTCGTGCTGCCCATCCTTGTGGAAGGCGTAAATGAGTGTATCTGAATCAATGGCGTGGCATTCAAACCAATCCGCCGATTGCCACCACGTTGGTCGTGATTGTAGCAAACGTTGGAACTTGTTGAAAATTTCACCGCGTGGCTCATCCCAAGGGAAGTAACCCCGGTTTTCCGGATCCTTACCACCCGTCATCCCCATCTCGTCACCGTAGTAAACACACGGCACACCAGGCATCGTTAACCACAATTCAATCGCACGCTTCAGCTTCTCTTCATCTTCACCCATTTCAGTGAACAATCGCTTTGTGTCGTGCGTTCCCATGTTCGTAAACGCCCCAAAAAAGGCATTCTTTGGGTAGTTAGACTCCAAAGTCATCAAAACGGTCGTAAAGACACGCGCGTCGATTTCTTCGAGCATGAAGTCAAGAATCAGGTTTCGCAAAGGATAGTGCATAGTTGCTTGCAAACCACCGCCAAGCAAGTATTGACGGCGTTGGTCGTACGCAACTTTGTTCGATGCGTCTTCCCAAACTTCTCCAATCAGTACTTGTTCTTTATTCATCTGATTACGAATGCCGGCAATGAAATCATCTGGTAACTCATCGGCCACGTCTAAACGCCAACCATCGACACCAAATTTATTCCAGTGGTTAATGACCGAATCCTCGTCACCATAAATAAACTTACGGTAACTGGCTTCACTTTTATTAATCACTGGTAAATCCTTCACACCCCACCATGAGTTATACTCATCCGGGAAATCCGTGAAATCAAACCAGTGATAATACTTTGATGATGGCCCTTGATAAGCACCCGGCTCCTTGAAGTGACCGTCTTTGTTAAAGTAACGCGAGTATTGTCCAACGTGGTTAAACACACCATCTAAAAT
Organism: Weissella confusa; assembly: GCA_016466735.1. Classification (GTDB taxonomy): domain Bacteria; phylum Bacillota; class Bacilli; order Lactobacillales; family Lactobacillaceae; genus Weissella; species Weissella fermenti. The sequence goes on from JAAOED010000017.1 coordinate 16,083, forward strand.
AATGTGCATGCCACGCTTGTGTGCTTCATCTAACAAAAATTTGAAATCATCTTCGTCACCTAAGATAGGATCTAGCGCCAGATAGTCTGACGTATCATAACGGTGATTTGAATTAGCTTCAAAAATCGGGCTCAGATAAATAGCGTTACATCCCAATTCCAGAATGTAATCTAGCTTTTCTGCAATTCCTTGGAAATTACCGCCAAAGAATTCCCATCGGGCAATCTCACCTTGCTTGTCACGCACATAAAATGGCGTATCACGCTTATTTGCGTAAATAAACGAGTTCGGCTTCGGATTGTTGACGTGCATATCCTTGTTGCCGTTATTAAAACGATCAACGAAGATGTGATAGAAGCGCGCCTCCTGATACCATTCAGGCAACTCTTCCAGTTCGGCCATCACCGTAATTTGAAAGTCAGGAATCGATGCGTGATGCATACCATAGACTTCAGCCGCCCCGCCCAAGTTATTTCCTTGCGCGGCCAACCAGTACTGGTTATAGCCATCGATTACTTCGAAACGATAGTAGAGCAGACCGGCATGGGCTGCTGAAATTTCAACAACCCAATTGTCCTCATCTTCTTCATGCAAATCGTACCAAGTGACCTTGCCAGTTTCGTCGTCATAGACACGCAGACGCACTTCTTCAGCATGACCTTGCGTATGCAACGTAATGGTTTCGCCAACAATAACTGCGCCAAACGGATCGCGGTTTGCGACCAAAAATGAATCAAACTCCATCGTGGTCACACCTTACTTGCTTTCTTGTTGTGCGAGCGCCTTGTGTGGAATGTTCCAAATTTCATCAGCATACTCAGCAACTGTGTAGTCAGCTGAGAACTCACCACTTGCTGCAATATTTGCCAACGCCTTACGCGTCCAAGCTGTCTTGTTTTGGTAATCTTGACCCAAACGTGTTTGCGTCGCAACGTATGAGGCGTAGTCACCCAATACAAAGTACTCGTCGTTATCACGAATCAATGAATCAAACACCGCACGGCCTTCTTCTTCGATATTTGGAATCGTACCATCAATCAATGCATCCAAGACACGGTGCAAAACTGGGTTGTTGTCATAAATACCTTGGGCAGAATAATCGTGCTTCTCATAGTGTGAGTAAACCGTATCTGTATCCATACCGAAAGCGTAGGCATTTTCTCCACCAGCTGCGTGAATAATTTCAATGTTAGCCCCGTCCATCGTTGCCAATTGCAAGGCACCATTGGCCATCAACTTCATGTTTGATGTTCCAGATGCTTCCTTACCAGCTGTTGAAATCTGTTCAGACACATCGGCTGCCGGAATAATCAATTCAGCAAGTGATACCCCATAATTTGGAATAAAGACAACTTGCATCTTTTGATTAACCGCTGCATCGTTGTTGACCATGTTAGCAACCTCATTAATCACCTTAATGATTTGCTTTGCATAGTAATATGACGGCGCTGCCTTTGCGGCAAAGATGTGGACACGTGGCGCTACATAAGCATTCTTGTCATGCTTCAACGCCAAGTAATCCGTCAGAATACCAAGCAAGTGGAGCAATTGACGCTTGTAGGCGTGCAAACGCTTGATTTGCACATCAAAGATGGCATCCGTGTTCAACTCCAAGCCCATGTTGCGCTTGACCCACTCGGCCAAACGCACCTTGTTCTCGTGCTTCACATCTTGCAACGCTGCCAAGAATTCTTCGTCCTTGGCAAACTTATTCAACTTAGTAATGTCCTTTGGTAACGAACGCCAACTCTCGCCAATCTTCGTATCAATCAAGGCTGACAAAGATTCGTTGGCTGCATGCATGTAACGACGGTGCGTAATACCATTCGTCTTGTTTGAGAACTTTTCAGGCCACAACGTGTAGAAATCATGCAACACCTTGTCCTTCAACAACTCACTGTGCAATGGTGCCACACCGTTAATGGCATGTGACCCAATCGCTGCCAAGCGGGCCATGTGAACTTGACCGTCTTGCAATGGTGACGTGCGCCAAGCGAAATCTTCCCCGTGTTCGCTAGCAACTGCCAAGCGGTGACGACGATCAATTTCTTGAATCAATTGGAACAAGCGTGGCAATTCAGCTTGGAAGAGGCCTTGTGACCAACGCTCCAATGCTTCAGCCAACAACGTGTGGTTCGTGTAACTAACCGTACGTGTCGTGATGCCCCATGCTTCTTCCCAACTCAAGCCATGTTCATCCAGCAAGATACGCATCATTTCTGGAATCACAACCGTTGGGTGAGTGTCATTAATGTGGATGGCTACTTGGAATGGCAATGAGTGTAGTGAATACCCGTCTGCCAAATGGTGCTTAATAATGTTTTGTACACCGGCTGAACTAAAGAAGTACTCTTGGCGCAAACGCAAGCGACGACCTTCTTCATTTGAGTCATCAGGATACAATTCGCCTGAAATACTTTCCAGAACACTGCGTTCAGAAACCGAAACTTGTACCCCTTCTGGTACTTCAGCAGACCATAGACGAAGTGTGTTAACGACGTCATTGTTGGCCCCAATCATCCCCGTATCATAAGGCACTGCCAAAACATCAACACCACCTTGGTATACCGGACGCAATCCATCTGGCGTTTCAGCCATGTAGACGCTACCACCGTAGTGCACGACTTGTGCTTCACTATCTTGGCGAACTTCCCAAATGTTGTCGTTCTTCAACCAATCGTCTGGATATTCCACTTGGTAGCCATTCACAAATGCTTGGCGGAACAAACCATAACGGTAACGAATACCATTTCCGTTTCCAGCAAGTTCAATACTTGGCATCGCATCCATGAAGTCTGACGCCAAGCGACCCAAACCACCGTTACCCAAACCTTGATCAACTTCCGCTTCCAACAAGGCGTTGAAATCAACACCCAAGTCTTGCATCACTTCTTCTGCTTCCGTCAACAAACCTAGGTTCAGCAGGTTCGCACGCAAATAGCGACCTGGCAAAAATTCAATCGAGAAGTAGTACACCTGCTTTGCGCCGGTGTCACGGTAGTTTTCCTTCGTAAGACGCCACTTGCTAGCGATCAACTTCTTGGCCACCGTGGCCAAAGCTTGATAGCGTTGCAAGTCCGTGGCATCTGCCAAACTGACTGCGAAAGTCCCCTCCAATTCGGCTAGAAAACTGTCTTTCAGCATAGTTACCTTATCGCTTTGTTGCATACACTCACCTCAATAATCTTTATAGTTGTTCATAGAGTTCGCGATAGGCGTTGGCTGATTGTGTCCAAGACACATCAACTGCCATCGCTTGTTCTTGCAAACTACGCCATGCTTCTGGCTTGTTCAAGAACGTTTGTTGCGCGTAATCCATCATCCAACCAAGGGTGCTAGCATCAAATTGCTTGAACCCGAATCCGGTTCCCTCTCCTGAAACCTCGTTATACGGCACCACTGTGTCACACAAGCCACCAACCTCGTGTACCAATGGCAACGTGCCATACAATTGCGCCATCATTTGTGAAATACCACATGGCTCAAATGCACTTGGCATTAGGAACATATCCGCTGCCGCATACATGCGTTGGGCCAAATGCACATCAAAATCAATGATGACACGTAATTGATCTGGGTAGTGCGCTGCCAAGTTCGTCAACTGGCCTTCCAGTTCAGGAATCCCTGTTCCCAAAATAACGACTTGTGCGTCGTGCGTTGCCAAGAAATATGGCAATGCTTCAGCTAGCAAATGCACACCCTTTTGTGGTGTCAAACGTGACACCATCACCATCAAAGGACCAGCTGCGTGTGGCAAGCCAAATTCGTCTTGCAACGCGTGCTTATCCTTTTCCTTACCACTCAAATCAGTTGCATCATAGTTAAATGGCAAATCTGGATCAGTGGCTGGGTTGTAACGTTCTGTATCAACCCCGTTTACGATTCCTGATAGCTTGCCTTCGTACATGCGCAAAACTGGATCAAGATGCTCACCAAATTCAGGCGTCTTAATCTCTTCGGCATACGTGGGACTAACTGTGTTGATACGGTCGGCAAACACCATCGCCGTCTTCAACCAGTTGCTACCATCCCCAAAACGAGCCTCACCACTCGCGTACAAATTCCAATCCAAATCGAAGAACGTTTGCAACGTTTCTGGCGCATAAGCACCTTGGAATTGCATGTTGTGAATCGTCAACAATGTCTTGATTTGTTGTAGCGGTTGTTGCCAGGCATAACGCGTCTTCAACAAGGCTGGAATCATTGCTGTGTGCCAGTCATTGGCGTGCAATACATCCGGAATAAAATCGATTTCTTGCATCATTTCAATAACGGCAAGTTGGAAAAAGGCAAAACGTTCACCGTCATTCCAGTGTTCATAAAGCTTTTTGCCTGAGAAATATGACTTGTTATCGATGAAGTAATAGATAACACCGTTCAAGCGCATCGTCTTCACGCCAGCATATTCCTCGTGGTTGTTAATCCAGACCGTGAACCAACGCAAATCCATCAACTGGTCGCGGTACTTTTCTGGAAAAATTTCATGGTAGTAAGGCGCAACCACACGCACATCTTCACCTTGCGCATTTAGCGCATTAGGCAAAGCACCGGCCACATCCCCGAGGCCTCCCGTTTTGTAAAACGGCACTACTTCACTTGCAGCAAACAGTACTTTCATTAGACAGTCACCTGCTTCTTGGCTGCACGCACAACCGCTTCCTTACCAACAATAATTGGCATTTCCGGCGTACCATGCAACACAACACCAGGCTCAATTACGGCATCCTTGTCCATGATGACATATGACAAATCAGCTCCGGCACCAATCTTGCCACCTTGCAAAACCACTGAGTGGCGTACCTTTGCATCTTCTGCCACTTCAACCGTTCGAAAGACAACTGAATCTGAAACAGATCCAGCGAACGTCCCACCTGTTCCAAACAATGAACGGTGCACTTCCGCTGATGGCATGAAGTGTGCTGGTGCTTCGTTCTTTGACTTCGTGTGCACTGGACGTTCCATCAACAAACTACGGTAGTTGTCAAAATCCAACAATGCTTTGTTTGCTTCAAAGTAACTCTTCACATCATGCACTGGCAAATGTACACCTTCGTGCACAACCACGTTAGCACCAAAGTCGCTCATCAATTGACGCGTCAAACCTTGGACATTTTTACCCGTCGCATGTTCAATTTCACGATCAGCAGCAACTTGCAAAATGTTTGAATCAACAATGCTTGCTTGCAAATAGACCAACACTTGCTCTGCAGATGAACGACGCACATTTTCGGCTGGTTCAAGGTTGCGAGCCAATCCCTCATCAGTCAACGTCAACACTTGCATACCAGGCACCAAATCAGCGACGTCCATCCAACGCGCAACAACCGTAACTGGTTGTGCTTGCTCTTCGTGGTTCGCCACAATCGCCTTCAAGTCCAAGTTCGCCACTTCTGACGTTCCCAAGATGGCCGTGTATGGTGTCTTAGCATGATTAATAAAGCGACGGATGTCCTTTAATAAACCACGATCTGACTGAAATGTCATAAATAAACCACCGCCCAAGCGATCCATTTGCCATTCACGACCCGTACGAACGTGGTCCAAAATTGATTGGCAACGGTCTGGCATAGCCATCATTGTCTTTGTGACCCCAGCGTTACTTGCAGCTGATAGCGGAAAATCAACCAATCGGAACTTGCCACCGAATGGCACGCTTCCCAATGGACGATCAACCGTCAATTGCCCCAAAGTGTGGCAGTGCGCTTCATTCAAATCGAGAATGACACTTAATTGATTACGCATTCGACAATACCCCCTCATTTACTTGCGTCTCTGCATAATATTCATCGCAACCAACAACTGCGATATCGTCCGGCGTACCAACAATCACGGCTCCCGGCGCCACCACAGCACCTTCACCAACGATTGCGTATGACACAGCTGCGCCTGCGCCAATCTTTGCTCCTGGCATAATCACACTATGATCAACCACGGCATGGTCTTCCACCGTCACACCAGTTGAAATCAAGCTGTGTGAGACACGCCCCGCAACGTACACGGCATCCACCATTAAACTATCGTGAATTTGAGCTTCTTGGGCTACGTACATTGGGTTTTGGTTCGTGCTGTGCGAGTAGATACGCCAAGCGCGGTCTGACAAGTTCAACTCATTGTCGCGTTCCAACAACTCCATGTTTGCTTGCCACAATGATTGAATCGTCCCAACGTCGCGCCAGTAGTTACGGAAAGCAAAGGCGTAAACCTTCTCATCGTTTGCCAAGTAGGCCGGAATAACGTTCTTACCAAAGTCGACCATATCCTCGCCTTGCTCATACCCCTCTACCAAGTACTCGCGTAGCTTCTTCCAGTTGAAGACGTAGATTCCCATTGAAGCCAAGTTAGACTTTGGGTTAGCTGGCTTTTCTTCAAATTCCACAATCTTGTTGTCGTTATCCGTGTTCATGATACCGAAACGTGATGCTTCGTCCATTGGCACTGGCATAACTGACACCGTCAAATCAGCTCCCGTCTCCTTGTGTGCGTCAATCATGTCCGTGTAATCCATCTTGTAGATGTGGTCACCTGACAAAATCATCACGTATTCAGGGTCTTGGCGATCAATGTAACCAATGTTTTGGTAAATCGCGTGGGCCGTCCCCTCGAAGAACTTGTTTCCTTCACCGTCTGAGTATGGTTGCAAAATCGATACGCCACCATCCATCACATTTAGCCCCCAGTCTGAGCCGTTCCCAATATGTTGGTTCAATTCGTATGGTTCGTATTGTGTGATTACACCAACTGATGTCACGTTTGAGTTCGCCAAGTTACTCAACGTAAAGTCAATAATGCGGTAGCGTCCGCCGAATGGCACTGCTGGCTTAGCCAAGTTCTTCGTCAACTTGCCTAGTCGTGTTCCTTGTCCCCCTGCGAGGATCAAAGCCGTTACTTTATCCTTCATTTTTCTTTCCCCGTGTTTGCTTCTTTTGCTTAATAATCAATGCCCCAGTCGCTGGCAAGATGACCGAAATTTCATAATGGTCACCAGCCAAGTAGGCTTCATGCTCTGTTGGAATGTGTTTCCAAGTACCACCAAAGTCACTATTTTCCGTATTCAAGAGCACCTCGTACTTACCGGCCTTAGGCACGATAACGCGGTAGTCATTTTTTTGCACTGGCAATGTATTCATCGCCATGATAAGTGTGTCATTGGCCTTCTTTCCGCGACGCATAAACGCCATGGTGCCACGATACCCTTCGTCAGTTTGTGAGAAATCAACCCCTTCAGGTACAAAATCTTGCTCCCACAAAGCGTGTTGGTCACGATACAACTTATTCAGTTCCGCCGTGAAGTGTTGCATGCTACGGTTTAACCCGTCTTCTAGGTCGCGCCACTCCAACGGTTCTTCATCACGCCATTCCAAGAATTGGCCCCATTCACTACCCATGAAGCGCAACTTCTTGCCTGGATGCATCATCATCCAAACCATCATTGTGCGGAGGTTCGCGAATTGGTTGTAACGGTCACCGAACATCTTGTGCATCAAACTCTTCTTACCGTGAACAACTTCATCGTGTGATAGCGGCAACGTAAATTGCTCATCAAACGTATACATGAAGCTAAACGTTAAGTTGTTAAATGCACCTGGTCGATAAAGGTAATCCAGTTCAAAGAAATCAAGTGTGTCATGCATCCAGCCCATGTTCCACTTGAAGTCAAATCCCAACCCGTCAGGTGACGTCACCCCAGGGTAGGCCGTGGCTTCTTCAGCGAACATCAATGCAGCTGGTACGCGATTATGAATAATCGCATTTAGCTTTTGCAAGAATGCAATGCCAGCATAGTCATAAGCTGTACCATCTTCGTTGCGCCAGTCTTCCTTACCAGCGTCCTGGTTGATGTAAATGATGTTTGAGACACCGTCCACGCGAAGACCATCAAAGTGGACATCCTCCAACCAGAACAAAGCGGCTGAAATCAAGAAGCTTTGCACTTGCGACTTACCCAAGTCAAAGTTCCAAGTTCCCCAACGCACATTTTCAGCAATCGTGCGGTCACCAGACTCAAACGTTGGCGTGCCATCAAAGCGATATAGCGCGTCATAGTTCTTGATAAAATGCCCAGGCACAAAGTCCAAAATCACACCAATATTGGCCTTGTGCGCTTCATCAACGAAATATTGCAAATCTTGCAAACGACCCATTCGTGACGTCGCCGCGAAGAAGCCGTATGTTTGATAACCCCATGACATATCCAACAAGTGTTCCGTAATCGGCAACATCTCAATGTGGGTGTAGCCCATTTCCTTAACGTACGGAATCAATTGATCCGCTAGTTCACGATATGACATGTATGACCCATCCATGTGCCGACGCCATGATGTCATGTGCATTTCGTAGATATTGACCGGTTGGTTCAACTTGTCGCGTCGACCTTGACGACCACGATATAAGCCATCGTGCCACTTGTATGAATCCGTGTTTACAATCGCTGCAACTCCTGGCTTCTTTTCGTATTCATGAGCGAATGGATCTGTGCGTAGTAACACTTCACCATCACGCGTCTTAATGGCGTATTTGTAATAGTCACCTTCATCCAATACGTCAGTCGTAACTTCCCAAACACCCGTCTCCTCTAACGGGGTCATAGCAAAGTCGTCGTGAATCGCCCAATCACAGTGTCCCGACACTAAGTGAATTTCTTCGGCGTGTGGCGCCCAAACACGGAATGTTAATTCCTGTCCGTTGCGCGTCACCCCAAAAAATTTATCTGCGCGATATGACTGACCAGTATTGAACAAGTATGCAGCTTGTAAACTTTCGTTCAGTACATGTGGTTTCAGCATAATCATGGTCCCTCTTTCTTTTCTCTGGAAAACTGTTCGTTTCAGAGATTGTCTTTTAATCATATGCTAGAGATATGAAATCCATATCTGAGAAAATATGTTGTTTTTTCACACTTCCGCTCGGACAATCGTCGAATTTGTTATTTTTTGAGCAAAGTTTTTGAAAATATTTTGAACACGCAAAAACGCCCGCTCAGCAAATTGGCCAAGCGGGCGTTTCTCAAAGTATTTAATTCGTAAGATTTTTTATATCTCGGTTTATGCTTCAGCAATATCTTGCATCATGCTGTAGTGACGACGGTGACTGACATAGTAAATCACCATAGCGATAATCGAAACAACAAAGATGCTAAATAGCACTTCAACTTGCGGCATTGCCGAGCCACCAATCATGATTGTCTCACGCAAACCATCAACTGTATAAGTCATTGGCAAATATGGGTGCAACCACTCAAAGAAGGCATTAGACAATTGGATTGGGTACGTTCCAGCTGAACCGCTCAATTGGAATACCAATAGAACCATAGCAGCAAATGCACCAGCCTTATCGAACCACATGTAGATAGCCGTCACCAATGCGGCATCCATCAATGAAATCAATATCATAAAGCCATACGTTTGTAGTGGGTGAACTGGATCTAGTCCCAAAATACTACTACTCAAACCATACAAAACAGTTGCTGCCATTACGGCGATACCGAACAACATAACCATTTTTGATCCCATCCAGGCAGCCAAAGAACTAATCTTAGTACGTGGTGAAATCATATCCAGCATCAAGTTCAACGCCATCATACCAACGAACATCGCAACTGAGAACATGTATGGCACCATACCAGTTCCGTTGTTAGCAACGTGATCCTTTTCAGTTTGCTTTGCCGTTGCAGGTGCTGCAATTTGCTTAAACGTCTTGTTGGTTGCCTTGGTGTCGTTAACTTGCTTAGCTGCAGACCCCATTTTGTCAGCCAACGTTTGGTTACCAGCTTGTACCTTTGCCAATGCTGGGCTCAATTGCTCAGCGCCGGTCGTCAATTGGTTAGCACCGCCATTAAGTTGACGAGCACCATCCGCCAATTGACCAGCCCCGCTGTTCAACTCGCTACGCTTGCTGTTTAGTGTATCAAGGCCTGTCGTCAATTGACTTGACCCAGCCAACAATTGGCCAGCCCCGTTTGATAGGTCACCAGTTTTACTGTTCAACGTATTTAGACCATCACTCACTTGCGTTGATCCGTTCGTCAAAGCGCTGACACTGCTTGATAGCGTGCTCGTCTTACCCTTTAGCGTGTCCAAACCATCGCTTACCTGGGTTGAGCCGTTCGCTAACGCACTAACACCATCTGATAGGGCGCCAGTCTTACCGTTCAACGTGTTCAACCCGTCCGACAACTTATGCATGTTTTCATCTACAGTATTAATCGCCGTTGGTAGGGCCTTCATTTGCTCAAGTTGCGTGTTAACCTCATTCAAATCCGTGTTGTTGGCAGCCTCCCCCAATTGCATGATTTGATTTCCGTGCGCATTATTAAACGTATTGATTTGCGCTGATAGGGTTGCAATATCCCTAACAATCGGTTGAATTTGCTTAGAAGTTTCGCTATTAGCAACATCTGTCGTCAAAGATGCTGCAATCTTTGCCTTTTGCTCCGGTGTTACCTGTACACCAGCATCTGCAAATGCTTTATCAACATTCGCTGGCATTGCCGCTGCATCCTTTTCGCTTGCCTTGTTCAAATTATCCAAGTGCGTTTGGACCATCTGCAACTGTGTTTGGAGTTGCTCTTGTGACGGCATATCCTTAGCGATATCTTGTAGCATCGCTACTTGATTTTGCAATGTCGTAATCTTTCCAGCAAAATCTTGATCCTTCAGTTGTTGATTCAATTGATCGACACCGTTTGTGAGTTGTTCACTACCAGTGGCTAATTGATTAACACCACTAGCTAGTGCTGGCACTTGGCTATTCAATTGTCCAAGACCGGCAGTTACTTGATTACTTCCGTTCGCTAATTGGTTAACGCCACCAGTCAAGGCTGGTACTTGACCATTCAATTGACCTAGACCTGCCGTTACCTGATTACTTCCGTTTGATAATTGTCCAACACCATTAACCAATGCTGGTACTTGACCGTTCAATTGACCTAGACCTGCCGTCAATCGCTGGCTACCTGCATCAGCTTGCGCCACACCGTCAACATATTGTGACAAACCTTGCGTCAACGTTTGGGCACCATCATTGAACTGCAACGTACTTGCAGATAACGTCTGCAAGCCACTCGTCAATTGATCAGAACCTGACTTGATTTGGGTCGTACCATCAGCCAATTGCTTATTGGCGTCAGCGGCTGTACCCATCCCCTTGCCAACTTTCTTCATCTCAGCAAAAATCGTCTTGGCATAAGTCTTTGTGACTTGCTTTGAAATTTGTTGACTAATTTCTTTAGCACCCGATTCTGACAACTTACCGGCGATGAAACTGTGACCTGAACTCGTTTCATAATCAAGCTTCATTTGCTTTGGATTCTTATCCAAGAGCGTCGTAGCGTCCTTAGAAAAGTCGCTTGGAATCGTGATGACTGTGTAGTACTTGCCATCCTTCAAGCCAGTCTTAGCTTCTTTTTCTGAAGGGAAATGGAAATCCATGTCCTTCGACTTGCGTAGCTCCTTTTCAAGGTCATCGCCGACTGCAAGCTTCTGTCCTTCATAATCGACTGACTTATCCTTATTAATAATGGCTACTGGCAAGTTCTTCACCTGGCCATATGGATCCCACAATGAGCTCAAAAAGGTTACCGCGTATATTGATGGTACGAAGAACAATACGACGATAACCAACATGAAGAACTTATGCGTCTTCAAATATTCCCATTCTGCTTTAAACACAGTGGCTACCTCCCTCTTTTGGGTTTCAACCCTTTTATTGAACAACCTGTTGAATAATTAATTTACTTGTATTATATTAAGTCTTATAAAAGGTGAGTACAATACACAGTTTTGAACAGTGTGTTCAATAAGTTGGAGGGGAACATGAAACAGGCAGAACGAAATGCGCAAACGCAGCAACTCATTAAAGAAGCTTTTATTCATCTAATTAATGAAAAAGGCTTTAACAGTTTAACTGTTTCAGACATCACGCGCGAAGCTGGCGTGAGCCGTGGTACCTTCTATGTCCACTACACCGATAAATTTGAACTGCTAACAAAAATTGAAGATGAGCTGATTGATAATATCGCCGCTGCTTTGACTGCTAACTTGGCCGAGCCACTTTCTAACCACACCCCCGAAGATTTCTCAGGTGCGCCTTATAAAGTCTTTAACCAAGCACTTGGGTACGTTAATCAAGAGCGCGAAACGATGCGCGCGTTACTTTCATCAAATGGTCATCCCCAATTCTTCAACCGCATCAAAGAATTGGTTGATCACCTATTTACTCGTCAACTAACGCAAAATCACGGTCGCTTTTCAAGTGAACTGCCCATCGATTACACCAAAGAAATTGCTCTCAACAGCATTCTAAATATCGTGCGCCACTGGCTTGATAAGGACGAACCTGAGTCACCCGAAGAATTGGCCGAAATCTTAATGAAGAGTCGTTTCATGGCCCCTCATGAATTAATTACATTCAACTGATTAATCAGTGTAAAACAAAAAACCAGCCACAATTGGCTGGTTTTTTGTTTTACAGATAATTTAATTTTGATAGGTCTTCCAACGACTCCAAGTGGAACCCCTTGCGTGATAGCACCTTGATAATCTTTGATAACATCCCCTCATTAACTGAGTCCGGCAACGTAAATAAAATACGCACCGTACGTGGGTTGTTATCAGGATTCAACGTCATTGATGATGAAATTTGCGTGTAACGCGTAATAATCTTAGCAGCCTTTTCTAGGCTACCACGTTCACCATCCGTCACAAGCGTCAACGTGTATCGTCCATCATCCGTTTGCCATGAGTCAGACATCAATTTCATCATACGACTGTGCGTCATAATTCCCATGAAATGATTATCCTTATCCAAAACAGAGATGAATGGCAAATCACGAAGCGTAAAGAACATCTCGAAGAACGTCGCTTCAACGCCAACGAACTTCGTCATGTTACGCATGTAAGTTGTTACGGGCAGATTCATATCTCCGCCATCAACTTGGTGTCGGTAGATGTGCATCTTATAGATCGCACCGCGGAACAATTGACCACTCTCATCCAAGATTGGAATTGCACGGAAATTTGAGTTATTAAAGATGTCCAAGGCATCTTGCAACGTCGCATTTTCGCTGACCGTCGTCAATACGTCACGGGACTTAATTAAAGTTGCTAGCATTTGTGCCGACTCCCACTTTCTAGTTTCTAATCTAATTATAATAACACGATTACAGTACTACCGCACCTTTTTGTGGAAAGTATCACGAATTCTTCTAAAATAATGAGAATCACCTTTGAACTGGAAGTTAGTAAGGCAAGTTGTTATGTGTGTCGTCGCTATCGCGCCGAGTGACCTGCCCCTTCTTTTGACTCGCTAACCCAAGTGGACCATGACCTGTGGGGAGCGGAGTCCACTGCGTTGCAGCGTACACCTTTACCTCCTCGTGGCTCTAAGCGGTAAAACCGCTAAGAACCCACAACCACGGGTCAAGGTCCACTTGGGTCTATACGCTCGGCGGGGCAGGTCACAGCAGCCAAGCAATGCTATATTTGTTTGATTTTCATCCACCGCAAAACTAAAGGGCGAACAACTTACTTATTTACTTTGCGATAGATGTAAATCCATAACATACTAGAACATCTTGACTGCTGGCATGAGGGCTGGGGACTATCGGAGCGTTCAAACTGGGGCAACATACCGCATGGCCAGCGCTATTCAGATACGCCCACACAGGACTAAAAGGATTAGGGGGAATTATTTGCCCCGCTGAATGGCGTCTGCGCCATTCGGTTGCCCCTGTTTGAACTTTGCCGGAGATAGTCCCCAGCTCTCATGCCTCGACGCAACGCGTCGACACTAACCTCAAACTAAAAAGACAGCACCAAATCGGTACTGTCTTCTTATCTATTACAACTTTTCAGCTGGCTCCAATGTGAAACCGTGCCATGGTTGAATCAATGATAACAATGCCATGTCCTCGGGATGGATATGACCGACCACGTTGATGCGGCCGTCGTTTGGCAAATCGCGTAGCGCAATCTGCAACTCACCCTTGTATTGTCCATAGTCATTGTTGTCGATAATGACATCCCCACGCGTTACATCAACTGTGTTGAACGCTGGGAAATCCTCAGCCTTGTACTTCACACGCGTTTGCGTTGAACGTAGCACATAGTCTGAACAATCACCACGATACATTTGTAGTTGATCATACAACACTTGCTTTGAAACCCTAGATACCAACGGCTCCTCCACAACACGTAGCCCAACCATCGTGCGGTTGAATGCCTCTGCCGCAGCTTGTAAATCAGCATCATCCGCAAACGCGTCAGCAATCAATACATCATCCACCAATCCATTAAAGCGCAACTCTTGCACTTGCGTTGCGATTGGCAAGTTACGATGATCTTCCATTGAAACCAAGCCATCGCTCACTGGCCATGGACCAAATGAGCCGCTTGGTGCGTTAACAAACGCCGCTGTGCGTAGGCCGTAGCGACGGTATTGCATTGACGTTTCTGCAAAGTAGTCACGTCCCAATCCCGTAAAGCGTTGTGGATAGAAATTATGTGAACCAATCAAGTTATCACGGTTAACACCAAAATCCATAATCAAATCGATGTAATGTTGGCCACGTGACATATTCAACTCAATCTTCAACCCGTATGGATTATGCGTCATTTGCGCTTCTTCAGCACCCGTGAAACCCAAATCCAAACGAAGTCCCCAGGCACCCATTTCAGAAAATAGGCGCAAATCCGTGTAGCTTGTTCCTAGCTGTTCAAACAATTCCGGATTGATGTCCAAAATCGTCTTCATCCCCAATTCGTTTCCGCGCATAATGACTTGCTTGTATTGATCCAACAAATCCGTCATGTCTGGCGTCAACTCTAACAGTGATGTGAAAATGCGGGTATAACCGTAGCTTGCCGCCTTTTCGATGTACGCAATGTTATCCGTCACGCTCGCACGTGATGGATACACTGAAACACCTAATTCCCCCATTGATTAGGCCTCCGTTACCTTCTCTTGAAATGCCACTTCTTCTGGCGTTTCATCTGCAACTTGTTGCCCTTCAAGCACTTGACGTTGACGGTCAACCAACTTGAAGAATGGGATGTATAGCAACGTATCAAGTACGAACAAAACAATTTGCAAAACCGCACCTGAGATGTGTGAACCAGTTGCCAAGAATCCAGAAATGATTGGTGGCATCGTCCAAGGAATCACGACACCAACTGTTGCGTGAACAATCCCCGTTGCCATCGTAACATATGCGATGATGGCATTGATAACTGGTACGAAAATAAATGGAATCAACAAGTAGACATTCAAAACAACGGGCGTTCCGAACATCGTTGGCTCGTTAATGTTGAACAAACCAGGTGGCGTAATCAACTTAGCCAACGTCTTAAATTCCTTACTCTTAGCCGTCAAAATCATGGCTGCAACCAAACCAATCGTTGCACCACCACCACCAAGGTAAACGAACAAATCCATAAATGGTTGCGTTACGATGTGTGGCATCGTTGCGTCCGCGTTTTGTGAGTAAACCTTAGCATTTTCGGCCATCAATCCTAGCCAGATTGGTGACATGATAGCACCGGTAACGTTACCACCGTGCACACCGATGAACCAGAACAATGACGTCACGATTGAAACAACAATCGCACCGGCCAATGAACCACCAAAGGCTGACAATGGACCACCCAATACCAATTGCAAGATACCATGGATTGACTCCATCGGCGTCGCAGCCAAACCGGCGTAGATACCACCCCAAAGCAATACAATAACCGCTCCTGGAATCAAGGCTGCAAATGAATTTGCAACAGCCGGTGGCACGCCATCAGGCATCTTAATACGAATATCCTTCTTCATAAACCAAGCGAAGATGCTCGTTGATACCAAAGCAATCAAGATTGAGGCAAACAATCCTGCCGCTCCCATGTACGTCAACGGGAAGCCTTCCCCAGCCTTCGCCATAATCGTTGGCGTTGAGATAACGTAACCAGACAAGGCAATAATACCTGCTGATACCCCATCAACCTTCAATTCTTGTGCATAGCGGTAAGCAATACCAAATACCGCTACCAACCCCATCAAACCAAACGTTCCGTTGGTAATCTTAACCAACCAGTCAAACGTTCCGTTATCAATTAACCAAGTCTTGAACGAATCAATTGAGAACCCGTTGGCAATCAACATCGTCAAAGACCCTACAATAACCAATGGCATCGCATACGCAATTCCATCACGAACGGCATTCAATGCCTTGTTGGCAGCCAATTTCGAGCCAACGGGCATCAAATAACGTTCTAGCAACTCTGTCACTTTTTTCATGGTGACTTCCCCCTTTTCCTTTATGCGCCCATTCTATCGAATGAAAACGGATACAAAAGGAATAAATTGTGAATATGCCTAGACATACAAAAACAGCTAGCCAAATGGCTAGCTGTCTTGAAAAATTATTTTCCTGTCTTCGTCTTTGTGAAACCAAAGAGCCATACCAAACTCAAGCCGGCAAATACCGTGCTGAACCAGAACAAATGTCCCAACCCAACAGCTGTCTGACGGGCAATCGCTGCTGGCGTTGCACTAGTCGTCTTAATAAACAAAGCTGCAATCGCAGTTCCAACCGCACCCGCAAATTGCTGAATCGTATTGAAAATGGCGTTAACGTCACCCGACACCTCGCGTGGCACTTCGGCAACACCAGCTGTCATAGATGTGTTGAATGCCAAACCACGGCTCAACGTAAACAACGCATACATCACCGTCAAACCAATTGACGTAATTGATGGTGCCATGATTGAAAAGATAACCATGACTACGAAGAAACTAATTGAACCAATCGTCAACGGCTTGGTTGCCCCAGCGCGGTCATAAAATGATCCGTACATTGGTGATGAGATTGATCCCAACAATGATCCTGGCATCAACACTGCACCCGCGATCATCGTCGTTGCACCCAACGTCAATTGGGCATATTGCGGAATCGCGAAGTTCACAGCCAGGTTAATCGCTTGTGACGTTGCGTAAATTAGCAACGCAAAGACCATCCCCTTGCTTTTGAACACTGAAAGATTCAACAACTTCTTCGTTGACTTGCCGGCAATGCGAATGAAAATCACCATCGCTACAACGGCAATTACTGCCAATACAATAATCGTAGCTGAGATCTTACCAGACTCCAACTCACCAAGCGCCAACAAAGCCGTCGTCAATGACACACCCAAAACAATAAATTGCCACCAATCAAAGCTAGCGTCTTCAGCCTGGTGTTCACTTGGCAACGTACGCCATCCCAACACCAAACTAATCAACACAATTGGCAATACAATGACGAAAATCGCACGCCAACCGAGCCAATAGGTCACCAAACCACCATAGACCGGTCCAAGGGCGGGCGCTAGTGACAAAATCAAACCACCAAAGCCCATGTACTTGCCGAGTTGCATCGGTGGAATGCTCATCAAAATAACGTTAAATACCAGCGGCAAAGCAATTCCGGTTCCAACCGCCATGACAAGTCGTCCAACCAACAAAGGCCAGAAGCTTGGGGCAAAAATGGAAATAATATCACCGATAACAAATGAAATCATACCCCAAATAAAAATCTTGCGTGGACTCATCACCGCCTTTAGATAAGCTGAGGTCGTCATCATCAACGCCACAATCAATAAATAGGCTGTTGTTAGCCACTGCACCGTTCCCATTGGCACATTAAATTGCTTAATCAAATCTGGGAACGTCACGTTCATCGACGTTTCCGTCAAAATCCCGACAAACCCTAGAATCGCGGTCGCAACAATTGACCAAACGACTCGTGGTGAAACTTTTTCTGTCATTTTCTCACTCCTTTTTTGAACACTTGTACTATTGAAGCACAAAAATAAATTCTTCGTAAGTAAAATTTTTCTAAAGGCACCTGGCTAACAAAAAAGCCCGGAACGCTGGGCTCCGAGCAATAACCCCTTAGCGACTCACGACAATTGTTTCGCCAGCTTGTAGGGCATTCATATTAATTGATGGGTTCATTTGTTGCAACTCAGCCACCGTTAAGCCGTGTTGCTTAGCGATTGAATAAGCTGTTGTTCCTTGAGGCACTGTCAATTGCATCGCAGAACTTGTCGATGAACTCTCAGCTTCATTTGATGCTTCCGCCTCATTTGATGTCACTGGTTCACTTGCCACTTCGGCTGAATCAGCGACAACTGTTGATTCAGCTGAAGACGCCACCTCCTCATCTGTCGTATCAACAGAGTCGTTTGGTGTTGTACCTGCTTCATCAATAGAACTTTCTGAACTCGTTGTGGCTGTCTTCGTTGTTTCGTTATGTGAACCACCACTCACACGATCCAAAACAATTGGTGAATAGAAGCCGATAACAAACAAAACAATATATCCCAAAATAACGAGTAGCCAAAACTTGTATTGTTGCGGTTGCTTTGTTTCCATGGTGTTCATTTCCTAACTTAAGTTGATTATTTATTTTAGATTATCACTTAACCTCTGCAAAAAACATAAGTGACTGTTTGCAACAATATTTTTTTAAACACTGTGGCGATTCTGTGAACGTACAAAAAGGGACGACACATCACCGTATCGTCCCTTCTGATTTAAATTACTTAGCTGAACGACGGAATGCCAACAACTCGTGTGAGATTTCAGCAGTTGCACCGTAAACTTGCTTGTAGATAGCGTGGATTTCTGCGTAACGTGCAGCGCGATCTGCATCTGGCAAGTATTCCTTGTCAAATGAGTTCCATGCAGCAGCAGCATCTTGCACAGAGTCGAACCAACCCAAACCAGTAGCGGCCAAGATTGCGGCACCCATTCCAGGTCCTTGCTCGTTCTTCAATGAAACAACCTTCTTGTTGAAGATGTCAGCTTGAATTTGCAACCACAATGGTGACTTAGCACCACCACCGATGGCAACAACAGTATCGAAGTCAGTACCAGCTTCTTCGTAGATATCAAAGATGTCCTTGAATGAGAAGATAATTCCTTCCAAAACTGAACGAACGAAGTCAGACTTCTTGTGCGTTCCGTCAATACCCGTCCATGAAGCGCGGATGTCACCGTCAGCGTATGGTGTACGCTCACCTACCAAGTATGGCGTGAACAACAAACCGTTAGCCCCAACCGTTGACTTACCAGCTGATTCAACCATTGCCGTGAAGTCTTCATCAGCAGCAAACGTCTTCTTGAACCATGACAAAGCGTATCCAGCAGCCAAAGTAACACCCATTGAGTAGAACTTGCCAGGGATAGCGTGGTTGAAGAAGTGAACCTTACCCTTGTAGTCAGCATCTGCGTTGTCTTCGTACTTCAAAACAACACCTGACGTACCGATTGATGACATCACCATGTTAGGTTGCAAGATTGCAGATCCGATGGCACCAGCAGCGTTGTCGGCTGCACCACCAAATACCTTAGTCTCCGTCGTCAAACCTGAGAAGGCAGCGTACTTTGGTGAGATAGTTCCAGCAAATTCTGGTCCTTCGATAATCTCAGGGAAGAATTCTGGCTTCAAACCAAAGGCTTCTTGAACTTCCTTTGACCAAGTGCGGTTAGCAACGTCCATTGCAACCGTACCAGCGGCGTCAGAAATTTCCATAGCCAACTTACCAGTCATACGGTAACGCACGTAATCCTTAGGCGTTACGAATGAAGAAGCTTGTGAGAAGATTTCTGGCTCGTTTTCCTTAACCCACAAGATCTTTGGCAAAGTAAATCCTTCCAAAGCCTTGTTACGCGTGATATCGATGAATTCTTGACCCATCTTCTCAGCGATTTCCTTAGTTTGTGGCGTAGTACGCGTGTCGTTCCACAAGATTGCTGGACGCAAAACTTGGTTGTTATCATCCAACAAAACCAAACCGTGCATTTGACCTGAGTATGAAATACCAGCAATGTCTTCAGGCTTGATGCCGTCATCCAAAATCAAACGTACGATGGCTACAGTCGTACCGTTAACCCAATCTTCTGGGTTTTGCTCGCTGTATCCTGGCTTTGGTTGTGATAGTGGGTAATCATATGATTGTTGTGCAACGATGTTTCCTTGACGATCAACAGCTGAGATCTTAACTGATGACGTTCCTAGGTCAACACCCAATACGACTTCGCTCATGTTTATGTCCTCTTTCTTTGTTATGTATACAACGAGGGCTGGGCTAATTTAATGGCCCAGCCCTCGTCGCCGTAGGGATTGGCCCTACTGTTATGTTTGTTGCAATGTGAGCGTGAGATAGGCACTCACATCGCTTTTGTTGAGATTATTTTTGAGATTTTTTGAGATTGAGAGATGCTATATCGACCATTATTTCAAAAGGAGTCGACATGGCGGTGCTAATTCTGCATTAGCGTAAGCCTTTTCTTACCAGGAACCTATTCGGTTAGGATTACTTTGAGAAAGTTGAACCCAAAACTGAGTAGATGTAGTTGTTCAACGTAGCCTTGATAGCTTCCAAACGTCCTGATTGGATCGTTGAGAAGATCTCGTCGTTCGTCTTGTTCAAGATGTAAGCTTCGAAGTCAGCGAATGAAGCCTTGTCGTTTTCGAAGTCAGCACCGATACCTGAATCGAATGATGAGTAACGCTCCTTGTAGATGTTCTCCAAGAAGTTGTCTTCGATCATCTTCATAGCAACACGGAATCCAGCAGCGTAAACGTCCATACCGGCCATGTGTGCGTAGAACAAGTCATCCATCTTGAATGAAGCACGGCGAACCTTTGAGTCAAAGTTCAAACCACCAGTTGGCAATCCACCGTTCTTGATGAACTCGTACATAACCAAAGTAGCTTCGTAGATGTCGTTAGGGAATTCGTCGATATCCCAACCAGTTTGCTTGTCACCCATGTTGGCGTCCAATGAACCCAACATACCAGCTTCACGTGCAAAACGTGCTTCGTGCTCGTAAGTGTGACCAGCCAAGTATGCGTGGTTACCTTCCAAGTTCAACTTGAAGTCGTTTTCCAAACCGTACGTCTTCAAGAAGGCGATAGTAGTTTGTACGTCAGTGTCGTATTGGTGAGCAGTTGGCTCCTTTGGCTTAGGCTCCAACAAGAATTGACCAGTGTAGCCAATTTCGTTAGCATACAACTTAGCCAACTTGAAGAACTTAGCGATGTGGTCCAACTCACGCTTCGTGTCAGTGTTCAACAATGACTCGTAACCTTCACGACCACCCCAGAATACGTATGATTCTGAGTTCAAACGCTTAGCGATTTCCAATGAGTGCTTAACTTGTGCTGCTGCGTAAGCAAATACGTCAGCAAATGGCGTAGTAGCTCCACCAGCCATGAAACGCTTGTTAGTGAACAATGATGACGTGTTCCACAACAACTTCTTGCCAGTTTCCTTCATCTTTTCTTCGATGCGGTCAACAACGGCGTCCAAGTTAGCGTTCGTCTCTGCCAAAGTGTTACCTTCAGGAGCCAAGTCACGATCGTGGAATGCGAAGTATTCAACACCCAACTTGTCCATGAACTCGAACATGTAGTCAACCTTAGCGATTGCGTGGTCCAAGTCAGTCATGTCGTCAACACCGTTAACGTCCCATGGACGCTCGGCAGTACCTTCACCAAATGGGTCAACCATGCGTTGGTCCATCGTGTGCCAGTAAGCAACTGAGAACTTCATCCAGTCCTTCATCGTCTTAGTCTCACCGTTGATAGTGAAAACCTCTTCTGGGTTGTAGAAGTTGTATCCCTTTGATGCTTCAAAGTTCAATCCCTTTGCTCCGCCGATAAATTCTACCTTAGGAAAGTCGAACAATTCTGACATTATGTCATCCTCCAAAATTCTTAAATCATCTGTTTTAATCATCAAAGCCGGTTGGCTTTGGTTGGTTGGTTTAAGCAATCAACTAACTTACGAGATTTATTATAGGGTACCCATTAACATAATGCAAGCGTTTGTATGTGATTTCTTTCGCAAATTGTTCAAAAACATAACAAAAACGCCTAAACAAAGGCGTTTAGGCGTTTAAAATTATAAAAACTCTAATTTTTGAATACGCTTTCATATGCGTATTTGTGCACTTATTACAACCAATTAGACTCGGCCGCATCTTCTTCTTCAAGTGCAAAGTTCAACTCATATCCCATCATATCGAGCAAAGAACGCGTTACCATGGCAACACCACCAGAAAGCGTCGCACGATTAACCGATTTCTTAGCAAAGTACAACGGCGTGGCCGACTCAGGTTCGATCTTGTGGTATGTCTCCAATAGATAATCAAGCAGTTCTGGCGTCCCAGCAATGAAACGTGAGTGGACAAACACCGCTTCCGGCGCTGCGTACTGTGCTAAGTTATAGATTGTTCGACAGATTGCATGAACCCATTCATCAATCAATGATTTCGCATCTGCATCGCCACCCATATATAGCGAAAGAAAATCTTCTCGTGTGATTTCCTCTTGTCCTTTTAACACTCCCAAGCGACTAAGCATCGCATCTTCTGAATACAAATCTTCGATATGAATTGTGCTATCAAACTCCCCCTTGGCAAGTTGATCATTGTTTAAGACAACTTGGCGTCCAATTTCTCCGGCTTCACCATGTAGTCCACGGAATAAGCGGCCGTTTTGAATAACTCCGGCTCCAATACCGTTATGAATGTTCACGACCGTAAAGTTTTGGAATGTTTCCGCCGCATCGTAGTCATGATAATCACGCAAGTAAACGGCAGCCAGGTTGGCTTCGTTTTCTAATATAACCGGTACATGAAGCGCCTCTTCCAAATCCTTGGCCATGTCTTCATTTACCAATTCAGTATGGAACGGTGTATAGCGCACCTTGTTATCCTCGACAACACCGTGGATGGCAACCCCAATTCCGATTAAGCCATGATCCGTTTGCATATCACCTAACTGCGCAACGTATGAAAGCATCGCACGCTTGTAATCGGCATAACGCATGCCAAAAACCGTCATTTGTCCACGTGAGATAACTTCACCCGTAATACGGGCCACCAAGTAACGCAGGTGATTACGCCCTAGGTCAAATGAAACAATGTAACCATAATGGCGATTGAAACGAATCAACTTTGGCTTACGTCCACCAGCTTTTGAAACGGTTCCTTCACCTAATTCTTCTATATAACCATCTGCTTCGACATCGCGATAAATTGTCGTGACTGTCGATTTATGTAAAGCAATCTGTTCTGCAATTTCGCTACGTGATGTTTGCTGCGCATTAAATAGCGCTTGCAACATCAGTTTACGGTTCGTGTCGCGCATCGCATCTTGGTCTACTTTCGAAACCATTCTTTCTCCTTCTGCAACTTAAAACCCACTTCGAGTTATTCAAGATAAAACCTATTTATACCATATAGATACGTTTTAATCGTCGTTATTTTTTTATTTTGTCTAAATTATTATACAGGTTTTTACAACCCCTCAATGAAACACCCTTTATTTTAATTGAAAAAAGTGGATAATCTGGCAATACTTTTTGACAAATCTAAACACCCAGCCAAATTTATCGGACAACTAAACGAAAAACAGGTATAAGCCGTTGAAGACCTATACCTGTTTTGATCATCCAGTTACGTTTTACCGCAGCTGCTTAAATTGTCATGAATTACAACTCTGAATCAATGATGTTTGCGCGACGTGCGTCAAGCTTCTCGTTGTTTTCCTTAACTGCCATTTCAGTCAATGGGTAACGAGCCATAACGAACATTGCAACCAAAGCAAGCACGATAGGAATCCATACCATGGCAACGTTGATACCTTGTTGTGCGGCAGCAGTTTGCACAGTTGCACCTGACTTGTAACCGAATACACCGATAACAGTCATAGCGAATGAAGCAATCGTAATACCAAACTTGAAGGCCAATCCCATGATGGCGTTGATTTGTCCAGCTTCACGCTTTCCAGTTACCAACTCACCGTGGTTAACAACTTCAGGAACCAAAGCCCACATGAATCCAGTAGCTGACGTGATACCGAATTGGTGGATGAAACGAGCAACGTAGGCCAATGCCAAGTTGTCGTGCATACCCTTCCAAGTCCATACCCACAACAACAACGTTCCAACGATGAACATTCCGAAGAAGAAGTAGAAGAATCCCTTCTTTCCGAATACGTTACGGAACTTTGGCCATAGAGCTGGGAAGAAGATACCAGGGATTGAAGCGATCAAACCGATGGCACCCATCCACTCTGAGTGACCCGTGTTAAATTGAACGAACAATGAGAACACAGTGTTTTGGAAGAACATCAACAAGAATGACAAGAAGAAGAACAATGCCAAGATTTGCAATGGCTTGTTTGCCTTAAATGACAACCACAAGTCAGCAACCTTAACGTCTTCTGAGGCTTCCTTAGTCGTCTTGATGCGTTCCTTCGTTACGAAGAATGTGATGATCAAGGCTACGGCACCGATTGCACCGTAGATAGCCCAAGTGCGGAACCAAGCAGGTCCAGCTGAACGAGCCAAGTAGTCACCCATTTCCAACTTCAAACCGAACAATCCAGTGTCCTTCATTTCGCGGGCAGCAGGTGCAGCCATTTGAAGCAACATTGGGAACAACGTGTAAACCAACAAGTTGGCAATGTTAGCCAACATCATACGAGTTGACGTCAACTTGTCAATTTCGTCTGGGTCACGCGTCATTGAAGCGTTCAATGATCCGTAAGGAATGTTAACGAATGAGTAAATCACAGCCGTCAAAGCATATGAGATACCTGCCCACCAAGCGTTTTGGTAAGCCCATGACGCTGGGAAGAATTGCAAGGCAGCCATAATCATCAATGGCACACCGGCAATCATCAACCAAGGACGGTACTTGTCGCCACCCTTAAACATGTGCTTGTCAACGAACGTACCAATCAATGGATCAGTAACGGCGTTAAGTGCACGAACCAAAAGGAACAATGTCGTTCCCATAAATGCAGGAAGTGCGTTGATTTGTAGCATGTAAACCGCTAGGAAACCACCAACAGTTCCGAAAACCAAGTTTTGAGCGAAATCACCAAGTCCATATCCGACACGTTCTGCGGTCGTTAACTTGGCGTACTCGTTGTTTTTGACATCAGCAGCCATAAACTCTAACCCCTTCTTAATAAAAGACAAAATACCTTCAAAATGAAATCGCATTCATTTTTCAACAAGCTAACAATAACACAGTTAGTTTTCGTGCGCAACCAACTTAGGTAAAAATAGTTTTTCCGTTCACATATAACGTGTACCAAATACGGCACATCGCAACATAACAGGTTTTGAAAACGCTAACACATTAGTGATGTTTTTAACAATCTCTCTACTGGGATTCGGTAAGTAATCGGCTCCTGAAAACAAAACTTACCATTAAACTCGTGTCTATATCGTGGATAAAATGTTTTAATCCGTTTTCTAAGACTAATCGCCGTTTATAAGGCAATGGCATTATAATAGTTCTCATTATATAGGAAGAAAACCGAGAATCACTATTATTTTACTGTGGACAACCACCTGTAATGCACCCAGATCCAGAACTTGTGAAGTCCCGTGCAAATAGTTGGTTGTCTTAGCAAACTAACTGTGTTATATTATGACTACAAAGTAAATGGTAACGTTTTCACAGAGTTGTTCAGACCTTAACATTATGGTTAAAGTCCGCTGTCTAAAAGCCTTAATCAGTGATTGAAACTTTTAGACAGCGCATCTCACGAACTGCGTTGCTGCCCGACTCTCACACGTATCGGGACACATACACACTATATCTCACAAGGAGCATCTCACAATGCAAATTCAAAATCCTGTATTGCCTGGATTCAACTCAGATCCATCAATCATCCGTGTTGAAGACACGTACTACATTGCAACGTCAACTTTCGAATGGTTCCCTGGTGTCCGCATTCACGCATCAAAGGACATGGTTCACTGGAACTTGGTAACGAACGTTCTTGATACTGTTGAACTTTTGGACATGAAGGGTAACCCTTCATCAGGTGGTATCTGGGCCCCTGACTTGTCATACGCAGACGGCAAGTTCTGGTTAATCTACACTGACGTTAAGATCACTGACGGTGCCTTCAAGGATATGACGAACTACTTGACGACTGCCGAGAACATCGAAGGCCCTTGGTCAGCACCTATCCGTGTTAACGGAGTTGGTTTCGACGCTTCATTGTTCCACGATGAAGATGGTCGCAAGTACTTGGTACAACAAACTTGGGATCACCGTGAATACCACCACCCATTTGATGGTATTACGTTGACTGAATTTGATACTGATACGATGAAGTTGAAGCCAGAAACGGCTCGCACGATCTTCGAAGGAACTGACGTTAAGTTGGTTGAAGGTCCTCACTTGTACAAGATCAACGGTGAATACTACCTATTCGCTGCTGAAGGTGGAACTGTCTTCACTCACCAAGAAGTTGTTGCTCGTTCAAAGAGCTTGGATGAGAAGTCATTCGTTGTTGAGCCTGATGGTCCATTCTTGACGAACTTCGACACGCCATACACTTACTTGCAAAAGCAAGGTCACGGTGCTTTGGTCGACACACCAGGTGGTGAGTGGTACTACGCATCATTGACTGCTCGTCCATGGAACCACGAGACTGAGTCATCAACTGACCCACGTGGATGGTCAACTTTGGGACGTGAGACGTCAATCCAAAAGGTTGAATGGGACGAAGCTGGTTGGCCACGCGTTGTTGGTGGACACGGTGGACAAACGTTCGTTGAAGCTCCTAAGGACGCTATCTTGACTGAAGCCCCTGCTGACCACTCACAACACGATGAGTTTACTGACGCTAAGTTGGACATGAACTGGAACACGTTGCGTGTGCCATTCTCAGAAGAGTTCGGTTCAACTGGTGACGGTTCATTGAAGTTGATCGGTCGCGGATCATTGGTTAACTACCACGACTTGTCATTGATTGCTCGTCGTTGGCAAGCATTCTACTTCGATGCTGAAACTAAGGTTAAGTTCAACCCATTCTCATACCAATCAATGGCTGGTTTGACGAACTACTACAACCACTCACACTGGTCATGGATCTTCATTACGAAGAACGACGAAGGTCAAAGCGTAATCGAAGTCGCCGAGAACAAGGGTGGACAACGTAACGGAACTTACACGTCATACTTGAAGGACGATGCTATCGTAATCCCTGAAGGTACTGAATACGTATGGTTCAAGACGAAGGTTCGTAAGGAATCATACACGTACGAGTACTCATTCAACGGTACTGACTGGACTGAAGTACCAGTTGTATTGGACGCCGCAGTCTTGTCAGATGACTACGTTGTACAATCATACGGTGGATTCTTCACGGGTGCTTACGTTGGTTTGGCAGCTGTCGACTACTCAGGTTACGACACTACTGCTGAATTCGACTACTTCGACTACAAGGAACTTGGCGACAAGCAACTTGAAGACGGATCATACTCATGGGAAGCTTCAGAATCACGCTTCGGCTAATATCTGAATAACCAAAACGCCTAACAGTTTTCTGTTAGGCGTTTTTTTGCGTTACTTTGCCCTTCATCAGACATATTTTGTGGCGCAATTCGCACACTTTTTTGTGAAAAAAATAACAATCACTATTAACAATTCCTTTTAGTAAGCGTATAGTTGTTAATGTTGATTGAGTTGTTACCGTTTTCATAAATAGTGAAAAAAGTAACGTTAATCTAGAAATTATCTTTTGGAAAGCGAGTATGCAAATCATGCGTAAAATCTCACCTCGTTTAATTTATTTTTTTGGAGCCCTAGGTGGTCTCTTATTTGGTTATGACACTGGGGTTATCTCAGGTGCCATTCTCTACGTTCAACGCACCCTTGGCCTAAACGCCTTGGAAGAAGGAATCGTCGTCTCATCAGTTTTGCTTGGCGCTATGATTGGTGCCATGTCAATCGGCCCTCTGTCAGATCGCTTCGGTCGTAAGAAGATGGTCATGGTTGCAGCTTTGATTTTCTTCATTGGATCGCTAGGCTCAGCCTTTTCACCTGACTTTGGTGTTTTGGTTGCTAGCCGTGTCGTTCTTGGTGTTGCCGTTGGTGGTGCCTCGGCCCTTGTACCAACCTACTTAGCCGAAGTTGCGCCTGCTAAAATGCGCGGTTCACTAACCTCACTTAACCAATTGATGGTTATGACGGGGATTTTGATGGCGTACCTGGTTAACCTTGGTTTCTCTGGCCTAGCACATACCGTTTCATGGCGCTGGATGCTTGGATTCGCTGCCCTACCATCAGCTATCCTATTCATCGGTGGTATTTTCTTGCCTGAGTCTCCTCGTTACCTAGGTCGTATTAAGAAATTCGATGAAGCGTTGCAAGTTTTGAACATGCTTCGCACGCCTGAAGAGGCTAAGGCTGAATTGGCTGAAATGGAAAACGCTAAAGACGTCAAGCTTGGCGGCTTCAAGGAATTGTTCTCAAAGTTCGTTCGTCCTGCCTTAATTATCGGTGTCGGTATGGCTATCTTCCAACAATTCATGGGTATCAATACGGTTTTGTACTATGCCCCAACTATTTTTAAGACCATTGGCATGGGTGATAGCGCCTCACTAATGGGAACTGTTGGTCTTGGAACTGTCAACGTCTTGATCACTGCCTGGGCCGTTCGTGTGATGGAAACTCGTGGTCGCAAGGAGTGGCTATTAATCGGGGGCTTCGGTATGGCCGTTTCATTGATTGCGTTGTCTATCTTAACTAGCCTGTCTGTTACAGGTATCATGTCATACGTCACAATTGTTGCCATGGCCTTCTACCTTATCTTCTTCTGTGCAACTTGGGGCCCAATCATGTGGACCATGATTGGTGAAGTCTTCCCATTGTCTGTCCGTGGTGTCGGAGTTGGTTTCTCATCATTGATTAACTGGGGGGCGAACCTGCTTGTATCGTTGATGTTCCCCGTTTTGTTGGAACACTTCTCAATGCCAATAATCTTCGGTGCTTTTGCCATTATGTGTGTGCTTGGGTCATTGTTCGTAAAGCACTTCGTTTTCGAAACACGTGGTCGTTCACTTGAAGAAATTGAGAGCATGCTTCACCAACGCGCTAAGGACTCTGCCACTGGCGCTGTCCCACACGGTGCGATGATTCAACACTAATTACTATCAATAAAACCGGCATCAGTACTAACTGATACCGGTTTATTTTGTTAAAATAAATACTATCAGTGTCGAAAGGAGTAACCG
Organism: Weissella confusa; assembly: GCA_016466735.1. Taxonomy (GTDB): domain Bacteria; phylum Bacillota; class Bacilli; order Lactobacillales; family Lactobacillaceae; genus Weissella; species Weissella fermenti. The sequence continues at coordinate 45,161 of JAAOED010000017.1, forward strand.
AGTTTGAAAAAAGCACTACATGCCATCTTCAATAACCGCTATGTCAAAACCATCATTGACGTTTCGATGCGTGTCGATATCGTAACGGCTAGTTCTTCGGTTGCTTACTTTGGACTATTGTCGATTTTTCCAGCGATTATCATCATTGCGACCCTGTTGCCTTACTTTGGGCTAACGATTACCACAGCCCTCAGTTACGTACAGTGGGCCGTGCCAAAATCCGTTTACGGGTTTGTACGACCAATCATTGAGTCGATTCTCGGACATAATGGTGTTGGCGTTTTGTCTGCATCAATTGTGATTACACTTTGGTCGCTCTCGCGTGTGGTCGCTTCAATCCGTACCGCTCAAAACGGCATCTACGGTGTGCAACCAAAGAATATCGCCATCATCGACCGCTTCATTTCAATGGCGTGGATGATTTTAGTGCTTGGCATTATGGGCGTCCTCATTTTGATTGCCTCGGTTGGCTCGAACGTTCTCGAAGCGTTGCCAATCAGCAGTCATATCGTGCGTCAAATTGAATCAGCCAAGTTGCCGGTTGTCGCGACTGGATTGTTTATCGGCGCTGCGCTCTTCAACTGGGTATTACCGGTCAAAAAGCCTCGTTTACAATGGGCCTTAACTGGTACCATCATTCAAGTTGCGCTCGTTTTGTGGTTAACGAAAATCTTTGGATGGTACGTGAACCTAGCTTCACAAGCCTACACATTTTACCAAGCACTTAGTTCGGCCATCATCGTGTTACTCTGGATCAATTTCATTGCCATGGCTGCCCTGATTGGTACAATTGTCACAGCAAGTTTAGAGGAACTTTTCCCTTCAAAACGTGATAAGAAAGCCATTTTGAAGCACTTGCACCGGAAAATTATCCGAAATAATGGAAAAAGTTAAGAGTTATTTATTGTATAATTCATTTTTGCGCGTTATTATAATATTTGTTAAAGAGGAAAACGTTTCCATTTAACATTTGAGACAGCAACTTACTCATATCGCCGAGTCTAACCAGCTCGGCACGTAGGTCTAACCAACCTACAACCTACTCCTTAAGAATACCTATTTACCATGGATTAACCACCTATGGTAACGATGCGCCTAACCAACGTATCGTTAGGAAAAAGAGTCGTCTTCGGACTAGACTCCGAAACCGCCTATGCCTAACCAACATAGGCGGTTTTGTTTTGCGCTTTTTTCCAGTAAAATCAAGACAAGACTAAAACACTTTGGGGACGTGCAAAACCATGAACACATACGAGCAACGCGTTCTACAGACCTGTGCGCAGGCTGGACGCATCCTATTAGAAAGCGGCGCGGAGACTCCTCGCATCGAAGAGACTGTTGAAATCATCGGTAAGACGGCCGGCGTCAACGTGTCTTGCTACGTCACGCTAACGGCAGTCTTTGTGTCACTTGCTGATCAACCAACTACTCAGCTCACCAAGACAAAACTCGGCAGTTTTAACCTGCAAAAGGTTGATGAAATTAACCAACTTTCACGTCAATTCGTTGCCGGCGACGTCGATTTTGACGATGTCACACAACAGGTTAACGCAATCGATGAATATGCAATTGATTTTAACTGGGCTACCAAGATTATCGGTGCTGGTTTAGTATCAGTTGCCCCCATGTTAGTTTTCAAGGCAACCTGGCCAGATTTAGCGCTTGCTTTCTTCGTCGGAATTGCCGGTTATCTAGTCGCCCAATACGTTGGCCGCAAAGCAACCGCGACGCCTTATGCCAAAGAAGTCGCCGGTGGCTTTACAATTTCGTTGTTGGCTTGGCTGTTAATCGCCGCTCACCTTGGCACAAACGCCGAGAACATCATCGTCAGTTCGGTTATGCCATTAGTGCCCGGTGTCGCGCTCACAAATTCACTGCGTGAGATTATGGCTGGCCATATGATTTCTGGTACAGTTCGCGCTTTGGATGCCTTATTAATCGCTGCTGCTATCGGTGGCGGTGTCGTCTTAGCCGCGACCCTTGTCCATTTTGGCACGTCATTATAGGAGGTAATCAATATGCAATTAATCATTCATTTTCTGATTAGCTTCGTTTCGACAGTCGGGTTCGGCATCATTACGAACATCCCCCGCCGTGCATTACCCGTCGCTGGTTTAACCGGTGCCCTTGCCTGGAGCGGGTACATCGCGTACGGCTATGCACAAGACAATGTCTTTATTGCCAATATGATTGCGGCGATTATTATTGGTTTACTCGGAAACATCTTCGCCGTTAAATACCGCGTACCAGTCAACATGATTTACATCCCCAGCCTAGTGTCACTAGTTCCCGGCGGCACCATCTATTTGGCGATGAAGAACTTCTCACTTGGCCATTACGCCTTGGCACAAGAAGGCGTCATCACAACCCTGACAATTGCGGTCGCTTTGGCAGTCGGCTTCGTTCTATCTGAGGTCGTCGTCCGCCAAGTAAAACGTTATCGACAACACTAAAAAACGGCTTGGATTCGAAAATCCAAGCCGTTTTAATTTACCAGTTTAGTGCATCGTAAGCATGCCAGCTGTTCCCAAAGCCAAGACAACAATACCGACAACAATTCGGTAGTATCCAAAGACCTTGAAGTCATTGTTCTTGATGTAGTTCATCATCACCTTAATGGCAAAGTAAGCCACAATCCATGAAACGATGAATCCAACTGCCATAACACCAGCTTGTGCGCCCGTGAAGCTACCACCATCAAGAAGGTACTTACCAACCTTCAAGATTGTCACACCAAACATAACTGGAATACTCATAAAGAATGAGAACTCAGCAGCCACGAAACGTGACGCACCCAAGATCAAGGCACCCAAGATGGTCGCCCCTGAACGTGATGTTCCAGGCACGATTGAAAGCACTTGGAACAAACCAATGAACAAGGCCATCTTGAACGTCATTGTGTTCAAATCCGTCAACCAAGCATCCTTGTTAGCCAAGTAACGCTCAACGACAATGAACAAAATACCGTAGATGATCAACATTGATGCCACAACCCAAGCGTTCAACCAGTGCGCATCCATGTAATCGTTAAGCGCCAAACCAGCCACAACGGCAGGCAACACACCGACGATAACCTTGAACCACAAAGTCCACGTTTGCTTCTTTTCAATCGTAGACTTTGATGGCGCGAATGGGTTCAACTTGTGGAAGTACAATTGGATAACCGCGAAAATCGCCCCCAATTGAATTGCGTAGTCAAACATCGCTGTAAAACTCTTCGTCCAAACTGAACCACCTGGGATGTTCATCAATGATTCAGCAATAATAATGTGTCCTGTTGATGATACTGGCAAGAATTCAGTCAATCCTTCGACAATACCAATCACTAGAGACTTCAACAAATCAAGCATATGCTGCTCCTTATTTTTAAATATCAACAGTACTACTTTACCAAACCAACCTCAAATCACCTAATTCCTTAGGGACTTCTTTAATGATTAATTGAAAATAGTATCACCATCGGTCGTCACAACGTTAAGACGATCGGTTGCTGATTCATCACGGCTGTAGCTACCAACAAAGCGGTTACCTTGAATCTTAATGTCACCATTATTAGATTGAATCTGCAAACCAGGCACTGGCATGTTCGTCACATCCAAATTACCTTCACGTAACGTCCAAGCATTTACGCCAGTCAATTGCGCGTTTTGGACGGTTAAATTACCAGAATTTAACTGCACAACTCCGTCATTCATCACAACATCCTTCAATTGCATATCGGTATCAGATGCTGAAACAAACGCCTTACCAAGTGTTGCTTGCTTAGCTGAGAATTGTGAATCAGCGAGATTCATCGTCGTCTCAGGCGACTTCACACCACTAAGTGTTACCAATCCGTACGTGTTATTCAACGTCAAATTCTTCGTTTCAATATCATGTAACGATGCAGAACCGGAATAGTTACGAATGTGAATATACTTCATTGCCGTCTTCTTTGGCACATAAACCGTTAAAACGTGTTCAACGCGCTTGTTAAAGCCAACCCGATACTTATCTTTTTGTGTCCCAGTATAACGGATGTGCAACGCCCCGTCCTTGTTCGTAAGGCTAAGCTGCGTGGCATCCCCAACCGTTCCCTTCACACGATACTCATCCTTATCAGTCGCAACAACATGAACATCTAGTTCAACCGCTGTGGCGTCAATTGTCTTGATTGTATCGAATTTTTGATTGATTGCTTTCTCCTGCGGTAAGACAAAATGTCCGTCGCGCCAAACCAAGCTATTTTGGCCGCCATTGACGTAACCAATCACCGACAACATGATACCAAGAGCAGCGACGGCAAAACCGAGAATGATAATGCGTAACATCTTAGGCATGCTTCACACCTCCTTGTGGCTTACGCGTAAAGCGACGGCCGATATACTTGACGAAGTTCATCAAGGCACGGAATACCGTACGGACAACCACAAAGCCAATTGGCCAGGCAATGAATTGCAAGCCGATCCAAATCAAACCTAGGCCACCTTGGAATAAGGCTGTTTGCCAGCTTTGCCCAGCAATCGCAATCGCACCAACAACTTGGAAGAGACCCGTAAAGAGCAACCAAAGCAAAATAATAATCACTGCCACAGCTACCAAGACAACGCCGAACAAGCCCAACAAAATGGCAATAATGGCCGGAATCCAAACAACTGATGTCACCAGGCCAACAATAACCACCCACAACAGGTTTAGTTGACGCTGAATGCGTGACTTGAATTGCTTCGTGGCCGAACTACCTTCATCTGGCGCCTCTTGATCAGCCACATCATCATAGCGGATTGAATAATCCACCAAGACACGGCGGGCCAGTTGCTTAGGTGTCCCGAACTCAGCAATTAGCTTTTCACCACTAAGTCCCGCATCCGCCGCGTACTCACGATAAAATGCCAAAACATCATCTCGTTCATCTTCTGTCAGACCAAATAAATGTCCGCGCAGTTGTGTGAAGTAAATGTTATTCTCCATTGTCTCCCCTCTCCGCCATCATAATTTCATTAACATTGCCGCTGAATGTCCGCCACTCGTCCTGGATTCGCACCACTTCAGAGCGTCCTTCATCGGAAATTTTATAATATCGGCGATTACGCCCTTCAAAAGGTTCATCGTACGTCGTCACCCAGCCCTTAGACTTTAGACGGCGCAAGACTGGATACATCGTTGATTCAGAAACCGCAAAACGCTCTTGGACCTGTTTCGTCAACGCATAGCCATACAAATCTTCGTCAGAAAGCAACGCCAATACTAACCCATCCATTAAATCACTGGATAATTGCATCGCCATAATTCATTTTCCTTTACAATACTATAACTCATATAATATACTCTCAGTATAAGAAAGAATGCTAGCGTTGTAAAGGCAAACGCCGTACAACCAGTTCTAATAGCATTTAAGAGGGGTATTTATTATGTCAAAAAAGCAATTAACGAAGTCTCGTGATAAGGTCATCAGCGGTGTCATCGGTGGCTTCGCCGAGTTTTTCGGAATCGACGCGACATTGCTTCGCATTATTTTTGCAACCGTCGCTTTCTTCTTCTTCCCACTAGTTATTTTGTACATTGTTGCAGCTGTTGTGATGCCTGAACCATCAAGCCACAATCGCTACGAGTACCGTGACAACGATGATCGCAAGGACGTGACACCACACCGTTACGATGACGATATCTAATACAAAACAAAGCGCCGGCTAGGACGAAAATCCTAACCGGCGCTTTTTATATCTATCTTACCAACTAAACAAACCAACCATTGCAGCTGACATCAATGATACCAAGATACCTGAAACCAAGATCAATGGCACATTAGCCGCAATCAAATCAGCCTTTTCACGGTTAACCAAACTCTTGTATGATCCGATAATCATACCCAACGTACCAAAGTTTGCGAAACTCGTTACGAAGACCGTCAACACAGCACGAGCGTGAGCCGAAGCAAACATTCCCGTGTGGTGTAGCACGTCCTTTGACACTTCTCCCATGACAACGAATTCGTTCGTTACAAGCTTCGTTCCCATGTATTGCGCGATTTGGAAGGCATCGTTCACATTGAATCCTAACAACCAAGCAAATGGGAACATGATAACACCGAAGATATTCTCCAATGACAACCATGGCAACGTCGTCAATGACAACAAGTTATCAATCAATGCTGCCAATCCAACGAAGGCAATAACCGTTGCGACGATAATAACTGCGACCAAACCAGCACCTTGGATAGAATCACCCAAGAAAGCAAAGAATGGTTGGCGTTGCGTCTTACCGTTATCCAATGTTTCTTCGTGGTTCAACACTGCGATAACATCTTCCTCTTCCGGTACTTCAACCGGATTCAAAATCGTCGTCATCATAATTGCACTCAAAATGTTCAACGGAATTGCCGTCAACACGTACTGACCAGGCATCATACCGACGTATGAACCAACAATCGCTGCCGTAACCGTACTCATTGACATCATGGCAACCGTCAAATTACGCTTCGCATTCATTTGTTGCAATTGTAGCTTAGAAACGGCCAACACTTCTGTCGTTCCCAAGAACATCATTTCAACTGAGAAAAATGATTCGAACTTTGGTTGACCTGTCAAAAATGACAAGCCACGTCCAACCCACTTAACCAACCATGGCAAAACACCAAGGTATGTCAAAATGTCAAACATCGGAATGATAACAATGATTGGCAAAACAGCTGACGTGACAAAGTTCATTGAACCTGATGCTGGCTTTACCCAATCAGGTAACGCAAATGAAATTCCGTCAAAGGCTGCACTGGTCAACCATTGGAAACCGTTTGCTGCAGCCAAGACAGCGTCTCGACCAATCGTGAAACTCGTGAAGAACCAAGCCAACAATAATTGGATGATCAAGATTACACCAACTGAACGCCAGTGGATGTGCTTGCGGTCACGAGAAAATAAATATGCCACCCCTAGGAATACAAAAATTCCAAGGATGTTCATTAACAATAGCATCGCTACTCTCCTTGAGGGGTATTTATGTAAAACAACTTAACAAACTTAAGTGTATCAAAAGTAAGCGACTTGTTAAACGATTTACCCTTAATGTAAATTCAGTTAAACGTTTAACCTGCAATATCCACCAAAAAACACACCTACTTTTACAAGTAGATGCGTTCTGATAAACATTATTGCGCGTATGAATAGTAGTCGGCTCCGTAAGTTCCGGTACCATCATCTGTCGTGCTGCCATATTCTGAAGTCGTGTCAGATGTTTCAGAAGAACTGTTGTAGACATACGATGTCAACCCGTTAGCTGCAATCGTCGCTGAGCTAACTTCACCACCAAACATTGTACCAGTATCAGCTTCCTTCAAACCAAGTGACTTACGCAACACGTTTGTGACACGTTGCTTTTCATCTGGTGTGATCAACTCAGAAGAACCTGAAGTCAAACCAACACTAACACCTTGTGCGTGATCAGTCTTAATTGTCTTAGCAGCACTGTTGTACTTTGAAGCAATCGTTAACATATCATCAAAGGTCAAATCAGTGTTCGTTGAATCAGAAATCGTGTTCAAGAACTTCGCGTTAATCAACTTAGTTGGGTTGCTCTTAGCTTTTTCAACAATAGCTTCAAGTACCAAACGTTGACGTTCTTGACGACCGTAGTCTCCACGTGGGTCATCGTAACGCATACGAGAGAAGGCCAACGCTGCTGCACCATTCATCTTGTGGTACGTGTGCGTCACACCATCTTCACCAGTGTGCGTGTATGTAGATGAACCTTCTGTAAAGCTATATAGGTTACCTGGATCTTGGTGCGCCGTATCTGGGTTGTAATCAAACGTCAATGGTGACTCAACCTTGATACCGCCTAATTCATTAACAACCTTCTCTAGAGCACCCATGTTAACAAGGGCATAGAAGTCAATTGGCACATTCAACCAATCTTGAATCGTCTTAATCGTCGTCTTGGCTGATCCAAACTCATAAGCTGAATTCAACTTTTGAGGGAATTGGCTTTCAAATCCAACCGGGGCGATAACAGAGTCACGTGGCAATGACATGACCGTTACCTTTTCCTTCGTTGGGTTAACCGTTACCAACATCAATGAATCAGTACGACCCTTATCTGTTCGTCCCAACTCACCAGTATCAGTTCCCAGTAGCAAAATTGAGAATGGCTTTCCATCTGCTAGAACTGCAGACACGTCACGTGACTTCTTAACACCTGCACTCTGAAAGGCGTTGTTAACCGCATTTTTCGTGTTGTTGAAAACCGTTCCAGCAACCGCTCCAACCCCAAGTACTAGGACTGCAATAACCGCTAAGATAATATTGCGAGCAACTTTAAATTTATTACCATCTTTCGGACGCTTAGGACCGCGGGGACCGCGAACTTTTTTTTGGTGACTATTCGCCAACCGTTCGGCCTCACGACGCGCTGTGCGTGATTGCGGCTCATTTTCCATGAGCGACTCCTCTCTTCAATCCAGTAGTGTTTAATACTGATTAATACCAATTTTTATAATTCTCAAGATATCGCAAAAACGGTATCTTTGACATTATACAAGCCTCCACCTTTAAAAAAGCTTATAGTAACTTATTTATTCTATACCAAAAAACAAGCATAGTCAGCACTTCTTACTAACTACGCTTGTTTCATAATCAAACATTAAACTGCAACTGGTGCCTTAATCGACTTGGCTGGCTTATAGTTTTCAACCTTAATATCATCCATCGTGTAATCAAAAATTGAAGTTACATCCGGATTCAACACAAGCGTTGGCAACTCAGCCATTTCACGCGAAAGTTGTTCAGTCACTTGGTCAACGTGGTTTGAGTAGATATGCGCATCCCCAAACGTGTGCACGAACTCGCCCGCTTCAAGACCAGTTTGCGCGGCCACCATGTGCAACAACAATGAATACGACGCAATATTGAATGGCACACCCAAGAAGATGTCAGCTGAACGTTGGTAAAGCTGCAAACTCAGCTTGCCATCTGCCACGTAGAATTGGAACAACGTGTGGCACGGTGGCAACGCTTGTGATGGGACGTCTTCCGGGTTCCAGGCACTAACAATCAAGCGACGTGAATTTGGGTTCGTCTTAATTTGGTTCACCACATCATCGATTTGATCAATGAAGCCACCTTGCACCTTACGCCAGTGACGCCATTGCGCCCCGTAAACATCACCCAACTCGCCATACTTATCAGCAAAGGCGTCATCTGACAAAATGCGGTCAACAAATAGTTGGTGTTGCTCATCGTAAGCAGCCTTGAACTCATCATCCACTAGAGCACGGCGACCAAAATCAGTCATATCAGGCCCTGTGTACTCTTCAGATTCAATCCAATTTTTAAATGCCCATTCATCCCAAATGTGATTGTTGTGCTCTAATAGGAAACGAATATTAGTATTACCTTGCAAGAACCAAAGCAATTCACTCTTAATCAAACCAAACGGCACGCGTTTCGTTGTTAGCAACGGAAAGCCTTCTGCCATATCAAAGTGTAATTGACGTCCAAATACCGAGCGTGTACCAGTCCCCGTGCGATCACCCTTCACATTACCTGTTTCCAACACTTCACGTGCCATATCCAAATATGCTTGTTCATTACGACTCATGTCATTATCCCCTTAGTTGTTTTCAGTTACGTACTTATCAAAATTAATCATTGCAACATCCGCAGCCGTCAATGGCACTTGTTGCAGTGCAACACCCTTGGCTTGGATTAACGACGTCGCAAACTCATCGTTATTGTAGTTACGGATGTAGTTAATCTTCTTAATGCCCGCTTGTAACAAAAACTTCGTGCAGTGCACGCAAGGAAAATCTGTGACGTAAATCTCAGCACCTTCTGCCGCAATCCCCATTTTTGCTAGTTGCATCAAGGCGTTTTGCTCCGCGTGAACCGCGCGAATGCAGTGCCCATCAACAATTAAATCCCCAACTTCTGTACAGTGTGGTGTCCCTGTGACCGATCCATTATATCCACTCGCAATAATACGGCCATCTTTAACAACCACAGCGCCGACATGTAGTCGCGTACAAGTACTACGCGAAGCCAGCATGGCCGCTTGCATCATAAAGTACGCCGGCCAACCAATTCGTTCGTCTTTCATTACTCTTCCCCGTAGATTTATTTTCGTTATCACTATAATAACCGACAAAATCGAACGTTTCAAATCTTGATTTTTAAGTTCGTACGTGATTTTATTCTGTTTTTACACGTTAGCCGAACACGGCATCATAAACAGATACCAAAAATCGGCAAGTTACGAATATTAAAAAATGAAACCACCTCAAATGAACTTAAGCCCGAAAGTTAAAGTCAGAAACAAATCAATGTCATTTAGAAAATGGAATTTTTCACGCATCTAAACTCTCTCATTAAAAAGAGGTGCACAATATTATTTTCCGTTGTGAATTTACATTTTTTATGATAAAATTGTAAATGACCTTAGCGCGTTTTAAAACGCGCTCGTTTACGCAGCGGTTTCATTTGTCGCTGGATGTGAGGATAGCCTCACGAAAGGAGTTCTTATGCCTGCAGCATTAGCAGAAATTAAGCAACAATTAGACGATCACCTTGGTGAGCCAATTACTTTGATTACTCACGAGAGCCGTCACCGTAACATCGAGCACGAAGCCGTTGTACGCGAGACGTTCCGTTCAGTATTCGTCCTAGACTTGAAGCAAGAAGGTAACGAGTTCGACCGTGCCTCATTCAGCTACACGGATATCTTGACGGATAACATCGAGATTACTTTCGCCTAACAAACAAGCCCCGATTCGCATCAGCGGATCGGGGCTTTTCTCTTACTCTTCGATTGTCATGTCATCATCCGTTGTTGGTGCAACACGAACAACTTCAAACTCATTGATGTAGGCATCCTTGAAATCAAGCGCCGTAATTTCAAAATCAAGCACCTTGATGGTATCACCTGCTGACGTATCTGAATGCTCATCCAAGAAGTATCCAGTCAGCGTCACCATGTCAGAATCATCAAATGGACGAATATCGACATGGAAGTAACGTTCAAAGTCATACAACGTCATCTTTCCAGAGACCTTGTAGTGCATGTTACCAGCTTCATCAGTACCTAGCTTTTCAACCAGATCATCAGCAACCGCATCCATCTCATCACGAACTGAACCAAACAACTCTTCGTAGATGTCCTTATCAGTCACGATACCTGACGTTCCACCGTATTCATCCTTCACGATAACGATTGGCGTACGACGCGCAATCATCTTTTGCAAAACATCTTGAATTGGCATATTTTCAGGCACCGTTGGCATGTGACGGATAATCTTACGAACAGATAACGTGTCATCAATTTGGGCTTGGCGCATCAAATCATAATTGAAGACGTATCCCAAAATCTTATCCTTATCATTGTCAGCCACGACTGGGAAACGAGAGTGCTTCGTTTCAAAGTAGCGTTGCAAGGTGTCGTGCACTGAATCTGTGATATCAACGACATCCAATTGTGTACGGTCAATCATAATATCAACCGCTACCTTGTCATTCATTTCAAAGGCACGTTGCATAAAGACATAATCAGCATCATCAAGTTCACCACTGCGCGCGGCTGTACGTGACAAGCTTAGGATTTCGGCTTCTGAATAAACCTCATCCCCTTCATTAGCTGGTTTCATCCCCATCAAGTGCGTCACACCAGTCGCTGAAACGTTCAACAACCACACAAATGGATAGAAGATAACGTGGAAGAGACGCAATGGCGTTGCGACAAACAAAGCCACCTTCACTGGGAAGTCGATGGCCACGTTCTTTGGCACCAACTCCGTGAAGACCACTTCAACATACGTCAAGAAGACCAAGGCAATCACTGATGCAATGACACCAGCACTCGCCCCCGTCATTTCCTTCAAAAAGCCACCTTCAAGTAACAAGTGGGCAATTGTCTCTTCACCCATCCAACCAAGAATCAACCCAGCCAACGTAATACCAACTTGGGTCGTTGATAGATACTCGTTTAGGTTTTCAACCATGTGGATAGCTGTTGCAATTTGACGTGATGGCTTTTCACGTTCTTCTTGCAACTCAACCAAGGCACTTTTACGCACCTTAACCAAGGCAAATTCAGCTGCAACGAATAACGTCGCAAACAATAGGACTAGGATGATGACAATAATCGAAATTAATAACTCACCTTCACTCAATGTTTTTCCCTACTTTCTTTTAGTACAAATTCAATGACACCATTATAGCAAAAAACACCTGATATTTATCAGGTGTTCACTTGCGTATGATTAATGTTCGTCTTCTGAGTCTGATTCAGAATCTTCTTCAGGCAACGCCACAACTTCGAAATCATTGATGTAAGCATCCTTGAAATCCAATGCTGTAATTTCAAAGTTATTAATCTTGATAGCTTCACCAACCTCAAAGTTAGGGTGCTCATCAAGAACATAACCTGTCAACGTCGCCATTTCTGAATCCTCAAATGAACGGATTTCAGTCTTAAAGAATCGTTCGAAATCGTACAACGTCATCTTTCCAGAGACCTTGTAGTGCATGTTTCCTTCCTCATCTGATCCAAGCTTTTGAACCAAATCATCAGAAACATCATCGATTTCGTCACGCACCGTACCGAACAACTCTTCATAAACGTCCTTATCAGTAACGATACCTGACGTTCCACCATACTCGTCCTTAACAACAACGATTGGTGCACGGTGCTCAATCATTTCTTGCAAAACTTCCGTAATTGGCTGGTTTTCAGAAACGACTGGCAAATTACGCAAAACAGTTCGAACTGATGCATCCATACTCAAACGACCTTGGCGAACCAAATCATATGAGAAGACGTATCCCAAAATTTTGTCCTTGTCGTTGTCAGCAACCACTGGCATACGTGAGAACTTTTCTTCTAGGTACAAGTTCAATGCATCTCCGATTGTGTCCGTAACATCCACAACTGTTAGTTGAGTACGGTCAATCATAATATCAACTGCAACCTTGTCATTCATTGAGAAGGCACGCTTCATAAACGTTAAGTCTTCTTCGTCCAACTCACCCGCTTGGGCAGCATCTTCAGACAACGAAATGATTTCGTTTTGTGAGTAGATGTCTTCATCTGGGTGAGCATTAAATCCAAGCATCTTCGTAACCACAGCAGCCGTACGGTCAAACAACCAAATCAATGGATAAAGTACGATGTGGAAGAACATAACTGGGCGCACGATGAACAACAACACCTTAACCGGTTGGTCAATGGCAATGTTCTTTGGCACCAAGTCAGTAAAGACAGCGTGAATAAATGTAAAGATCAAAATTGCGGCTACTGACGCCACACTGTGGGCAATCGCTGCTGGCAAGACACCTGATGAGATAATCAAATCAGCAATGAATTCTTCACCCAACCAACCCAAAATCAATGACGTCAGCGTAATACCAACTTGTGCAGTTGATAGGTACTCTGTCATGTGGTTAGTCATGTTAATGGCGTGTGTTAAGTTAGATGATGGCTTATTACGCGCTTCTTGTAGGGCACGCAACGCTGATGGACGCACCTTAACCAGTGAGTACTCAGTCAGCGTAAACAAGACAGCCAACAGCAAAATAACAACAATAACAACAATATTGATCATAATAGACGGACCGGAATCCATAATCGGTTTACCTCTTCTTTAATAAAAATATTTTAGTAATAAACATTATAACAGAATTAACCGTTATAAACACCCGCATCATATAATGCGTTATGCAATTCAATGAATCGCTCCAATGACAACTTTTCCGCTCGCGTACGTGGATCTAAATCAATAGCTTCAAGTGCAGCCGTCAACTTAGCTTGCATTGCTTCACCCTTACCAAAGGCCGTCGTCAAGTTGTTCCACAAAGTCTTACGACGCATCACAAAACCAATCTTGAACAACTCAAACAATTGCTTTTCATCACGTGGTTGAACCGCCAATGGCTCACGTGGCGTCAATGAAATAATCGCTGAATCAACATTAGGGTTTGGCACAAATGCTGTACGTGATACCGTAAAGGCCAACTTGGCGTTCATGCGATATTGCACTGCCAACGTCAAAGAACCATAATCCTTTGTACCTGGCTCAGCTGACAATCGATCAGCAACTTCCTTTTGCATCATCACAACAATGTTGTCGAAGTGAATACCTGATTGCAACACTTGCATCAAAATTGGTGTCGTAATGTAGTAAGGCAAGTTGGCCACCAACTTCAATGGCGCCGTTGTATCAGCAAATTGCTTGGCGAATTCCTTCTCCAAATTAACCTTCAAGATGTCATTATGCACAATTGTGACATTGTCATATGGCGCCATCGTGTGGTCCAATACTGGAATCAAACGGTCATCGATTTCAAAGGCGACGACTTGCTTGGCTGCACGGGCTAGTTGCTCCGTCAACGCACCAATACCAGGTCCAATTTCAACAACGTTATCCGTATCCTTTACGTCACCGGCTGCGACGATATTCTTCAAAATATTGATATCCGTCAAGAAGTTTTGACCAAGTGACTTCTTAGTATTGATACCAAATTGATTCATGATAGCTTGCGTGCGCACCGGCGTCGCAATATCAGGTACATCAGACATTTAATTCTCCTCATCCATCTCTTGTAAGATGGTCTTTAATTCTTCGTTTGTCACGCCAAACATGTTTAGTCGCTTCAGTAATTGCTTACCATTAACGTAGCCCAATCCCAAACGTTCTGAGACATGTTCCCGTCGTTGGGCAGCATTTGCCCCAGCCATCAACCCATAGCGCACCAAATCGCTACGCGTGATGTCTGACGTCATATCAACATCACTAGCCGTGTAAACCTTGCTAAGCGCCTGACGAATATCATCCGCCGTGGCGTATTCAATTCCTAAACTATGATGCTTAATCTGGCGACCAGCTTCGTCCTTTGTTAGAAATGCGTGCTTCGCATCAGGCACGACTGCCGTAATAAGCTTACGCAACCGTTCGCCATTGAAATCTGGATCCGTAAACACAATAATCCCACGTGACTTTGCTGCACGCTGAATTGCTTGTAGCGTCGCCTCTGACAACGCTGAACCATTAGTCTCGATTGTATCTGCCTCAACAGCATGACGCAAAACTTCAGTATCAGCCTTGCCTTCAACGACAATCACTTCTTGAATCTTCATTACTTATCCAAGTGCCACAAACGGTGTGCATTCGCCGTTGTGATGTCAGCCAACTCGTTATATGTCATGCCAAGTTGGTCAGCAATGTTTTGAATCGTGTAGCGGACGAACATTGGCTCGTTTTGCTTACCACGCATTGGTGTTGGTGCCAAATAAGGCGCATCCGTCTCAACTAGCAAACGGTCCAATGGCACTGACTTCAACGTCTCGTGCACATCCTTGGCATTCTTGAAGGTTGCAATTCCTGAGAATGAAATGTACATACCCAAATCCAAGAATTGCTTAGCCTCTTCTGCCGTTCCTGTAAATGAGTGCATCACGCCACCAAACTCAGCAACGTTAGCATCCTTTAGCACTTCATACGTGTCAGCCGTTGCCTCTCGCGTGTGAATCGTGACTGGCTTGTGGAATTCACGAGCCAAGTCCAATTGCGCCTTAAACACCGCTTTTTGGACGTCTGGCGTTGGGTTCTCTTCCCAGTAGTAATCCAAGCCCATTTCACCGATACCAACAACTGCTGGGTCGGCCAATTGTTCACGTAACGTTGCCATATCTTCTGGCTTAAAGTCACCACTCTCACCCGGTTGCCAACCAACGATGGCGTGAACACCTTCAAATTCGTGGGCGATTTCAATGGCACGTTGATTACCAACTGTGTCATATCCAACCACATTCATTTCAACGACACGATATTCACGTGCGCGGGCCCAGTAAGCTGCGACGTCATGCCAAAAAGCTTCGTCGTTCAAGTGCGTGTGTGTATCAAAGCTATCCGCTGGACGCTTTGTTGGATCATAAATTGCCATGATATCTCCTATTTCTAAACGTTTGTAATACTTACTATTTTATCAAAGAAAACCAGAGAATACGAATTAAGGCCTACAAAAAGAGGCCAGGATTTTGTACTAGGCCCCGTCAAGTTGACGGTCGAAATAATATAAAATTTAATTAGGCGCTTATGCCACCGTAAATAGCCATATTCCGGAATTCTTCCGGGGTATGGCTATTTAT
>JAAOED010000018.1 GCA_016466735.1 Weissella confusa
TTCAGCTTTTGTGACGCTGAAAGTTTTGCTCGTGGCATATAAAAAATCCCCTAGAGGTTGACTGGAAGAAATTATATTATTTCTTCCGTCAACCTCTAGGGGACTATAACAGCTCACGCTGGTTTTGTATTTTGTTAAATCTCATCATTTAATGGTTTTCACTATATATTTACTAAAACTCCGAGATACGGCCGTCAGAGCTACGATTAATAATAATGCCACTAAATAGTACAACCATATATTTGGAAATGCATTTGGGTGCCAGTTGCTAAAATGAAAATTGTAAAAAAGAGAAAAGCAATTGGGGTGGAAAACAAGGGGCGTATTGGCAAGCTGTTGACGGCGCTCGCAAGGATGAGTACTATGATGAACCACGGAAATTCGGCGAATAAGTTATCATGGGTTACTATGTTAATCAGTAATGACATAAGCATAATACCGCTTCCATATCCCAATAATGTTAAAGCCGGTTTATAACGATTGAATTTATGCATATTTTTTACACCCCTTAAAATTGCCTCTGATAAATCTTGCTAACATATAAACAATGTAACAAACAAAGTGGCGAGAAGTAAGAGGATCGAAGTCTATTTTTTTAAACAAATATTTTAATTCTGATTAAATCGGCTTCTTTTAGGTAACCAGGTACCGAAAACATGGTTTTTATGTGCGTTTCTGACACAAAAAACATGCCAAACATATACACATTTAGTAAGCGGGTGTTAGAATAGAATAACAGGGAGAAAGCGCTTACATTTAGGAGGGTGTTATGACGGGGCAGGTAAAATCAGGGGGATATAACCGCTGGTTAGTTATTTTTGGGACCGCGCTGGTGCAATTAGGAGTTGGAACATTTTATGCATGGTCCATATTTAATACACCGATTTTGAAAATGTTTGGGGAGTTGTCACTCGACAAGCAAGGAAACGTTGCTGCTGTGCAACCACACCTTGGTTCGGTGTCATTGATATTTTCAATTGGATCGCTAACACTGGCTTTATCAACCATTTTTGTTGGTAAACTGGTCAAACGATTTGGCATTCGTCGCGTGACGGTTGCTGCTGGACTAGTGTTCGGACTTTCGGCATTTATTGTGTCGCGACTTCATTCACCATCGCAATTGTGGCTATACTACATATTCGCTGGCGTCACCCTTGGCGCGGCTGACGGTATCGCCTATATGGCGACTTTATCAAACGCGATTAAGTGGTTTCCTGAGAAAACAGGCTTTATTTCGGGGATTTCGATTGCGTTTTATGGTCTCGGCTCATTTGTGTTTAAGTATGTAGATTCAGCTTTGCTAGGGAATGACCTCGTGAACAATTTGCCCCGTGCGCTGATGGGTTGGGGGACATTGGTGACAATTTTAATTTTAGTGGGGTCACTATTTTTGCGTGATGCACCAGAAACCCAAACGGCTAATACAACGGCCAAGCATCAATTCACAACGTCAGAAATGTTACGCACACCACAGGCGTACCTATTGTTTGTGGCCTTGTTTACGATTTCATTGAGTGTGTACTTAACGGGAATTGCGGCCAACCTTGGGACTAACTTGGCCGGTCTATCAATTGAACGTGCGACAACGGTTGTTGCATTGATTGCTATTGCCAATACGTTTGGTCGATTTGTGATTGGGTCACTGTCTGACCGATTGGGTCGCAAGCCGATGCTGATTTTAACTTATAGTGCGACACTGGTTGCGGTATTGGTCTTGACGTTGAGTCAGCATCTGGCTGCACCGGTCTTTTATGGCATGATGATGATGGTTGGTTTCTTTTTTGGTGGCACAATTACAGTGTTCCCATCGTTGGTTGGGGATTACTTTGGCTTGAAAAATCATAGTCAGAATTACGCGTTAATTTATCAAGGGTTCGGATTTGGTAGTCTGGCAGGAGCAATTATTTTGTCGCTGGCCGGCGGGAATTTGACTGTTGTTTTGTATGTTTACATTATGTTGTTAATTTTGTCATTGGCCATTTGGTTCATGATTAGGGTACCTAAGAATTCGAAGACGGCAGCTAATCCTGAGACTGTAAAGGCGTAGATGACGTAAGTGACTGGTAATTGCTGGTCACTTTTTTTGTTTTACGGCAGAAATCAAAAGTGATTTTATGTGAATTTTAACTTCTGTTTTATCAACGGTTTTTCTTGTGATATGTTAGTGGCATAAAAGAATGGGGGTATTATGATGACGTTAAATTGGGGGATTATTGGAACGGGTACAATTGCAAATGAAATGGCGGCTGCCTTAATGGCACACGACCATCCAGCAACTGCAGTAACTGCACGCAATCAGGAGAAGTTGGCGCAGTTTGCTGACAAGTATCAAATTCCAACGACTTATGGCACAGTGGCAGAATTACTGGCAGATGATAATATTGATGCGGTTTATATTGCGACACCGCATAACACGCATTTTGAATTCATCAAACAAGCTTTCGAACACGGCAAGCATGTCTTGGCCGAAAAGGCAATTACGGTGTCATACGAAGAGTATGCGATTGTTCAAAAACTTGCTGAGGAAAAGGGACTAGTTTTGATGGAAGCTATGACACCAGTTCATATGCCACTAATCAAGCGCCTGCGCAATTCGGTCGAGAACGGGGCACTCGGGCAAATTAAAATGATCAACACAACCTTTGGCAGCCATAAGCCATATGATCCAACGAATCGTTTCTTCAATCCAGACTTGGCAGGTGGGGCCTTGTTGGACATTGGTGGATACGCCACTCAATCAACCTTATACTTTATGACAAGTGCACCTAACGTTGTAAAATCAGCGATGGTACCATTTGAAACTGGCGTGGATGAACAGTCGGTGACCTTGTTGGTTAACCAAGATAATGAAATGGCAACGATTACTAACTCAATGCAAGCTAAGCAACCGAAGGCAGTGACGATTTCTGGTACAAAGGGATACTTCCGTATTATGGACTTTCCACGTGCCGATTCTGCCCAGTGGTATCACACTGAGACAGGTGAGATGGAGACAATTACGCTTGGTAACACCGCGGACGCTTTATGGTATGAAATTGTCGATTTTGAAGCCGCTGTTGATGACGATGCGATTGCCAAGCATTTCGCAACATTAACTGAGACGCAATTCCAAGTATTAGCCAAGATTCAGCAGGAGTGGCAAGGCGCATAATACAAAATAAGTAAAGAACCCGTCAGCACTTTTACGCTGACGGGTTCTTTACTTATGAATAGTCTCTTTTACGAAGGCGCCAGTTGCCGGCCAAATTGATACCGGTGATACCGAATAGCATAATAGCTAAACCGGTTAGCTGGAGATGGTTTGGCAAGGCGTGCCCGAGAAATACCAAGCCTAACAAGACAGTGAAAATAACCTCAAATGATTGCGTTGCTTCAACTGTTGCTAAGGTTTCCATATTTCGGGATGCCATGGCTGTTGCTTGGAAAAACAGCACCGTGGCGATAACACCGGACGACAACGCTACACTGAATGTGCTTACTAGCGTGCCTTGACTAGGCAAACCAGTTTGCAAATACCCGATAATGCTCAGGACAATGAAGGTTGGATAGGTGGCGATTAGCATGCCAAAAACTTTTTCCAGGCCATTGAAGGTTGGATACCGGTTACCGATTTGGCGATTACCCAGTGGATAACATACCGCCGCAATAATGATGGCAACAATGGCAAACCAAAACATCGGGGTAACCTGGCTGAAGCCGTTGGTTTGGACCGTTGTGAGGCCAATCCCAAGTAAGATGACGACCATCCATTTGATTTTGTTGCCCGGAATTTTAAGGCGGTGCTTATGGCCCGAATTGTCTGTGACGGTCATCAATGGCGTGGTCAATACACCAAAAACGATGGTGAGTTGCCAGAGACTTGAAACGAGCCATCCAGGCAGGAACTGCGCTGACCAGGTGAGGGGAACGTAGAAAAGCACAAAACAAACGTTGCTCCAAATAAACCAGTAACTCGGTGCCGCTTTCATGCTAGTCCAAACCTGCCTGAAATCAGATTTTAGTTGTGGTACGCGACCTAGCAACATAATCATGGGCAACATCCATAAATAACGCAAGGTGGCGACCCATATCCAATAACCTGAATCAGATAGATTAACCTCATTTAACAAAAAAGTCAGCGAAAAAAATAGGGCCGCTAAGATACCCAGCAAAATTGCTTTGATTGCCATAATGACCTCCTAACGATCGTATATCATGAGACTGATGAACGATGCTTCTTCCATTGCGTCGTTACGATAAACGTGTGGAAAGGCACCGTTGAATTTTGCTAAACTGCCAGCTGGAATAACATACGATTGGCCGTTAATCGCCATTGTTAGTGTGCCGGTTTTTACCAGTAGTACTTCAACAGTCCCTGGGACATGGGCTGCAGACTCACGCTCAGTTAGCGAAGATAAGTTGAGGTCAAAGACTTCAAATTTGGTATTTGCTAAGGTACTGAAAATTGATTGGACCTTCACTCCTGGATTGTCACTAGGAATATCATGAAAATCAGCGGGAGTAGCCAGCTCAAAATCAACTGTATCGGTTGCGAAAAAATAGTTGATGGGCACGGCCAGCCCACTTGATATTTTCCACAACGTATCAATGGATGGGGATGTCGTATGACGTTCAATGTTGTTTAGCGATGCGGCGCTAACGCCGGTTAACTCGCTGGTTTCTTGTAGGGTTAATTGCCGTTGTTGGCGAATTTCTTTTAGCCGGTTTCCCACGATATCTGTAATCATAAACGCTCCTTTTTAATATATTAGATAATATTTACTATACTAAACAAAGTGTGGGTGTCAATAATTCTTTGCATTTTAAATCGCATTTTGAATTGTTTACTCGTTGAAATTTTGAGAAAAATCACCAATTTTCGTGTGTTACGCTACTATTTGTAGGCATTGATAGGTTGGTCGTGTCTCACTATGATTATGAATGAAAGGAGGGATATGTATGCAATCAAGAAATAGAACACGGAAGCTTGTCCTAATCGCGTTATTTACTGCAATTATTCTGATTCAATCTATGGTTCCTATGCTGGGCTTACTGCCGCTGGGGGCTTTTGCGGTTGGGCTATCGGTTCAAATTATTGGTGTGACAGTAGCAATTGGTGCAATCGTTTTAGGCCCTGGTGCAGGTGCCTTTTTGGGCTTCGTCTGGGGGGCGTATGCCTTGTGGGATGCTTGGACGAGCGTGCCGTCAATCGGAGCTTTGATGTTCCGTAATCCACTGACGGCTTTAGTACCGCGAATTTTAGTCGGATTAATCATTGGTTACTTGTATTGGCATTGGGTCAAAGGTCAAGCGCGCCAAAACAAAACTATACCGTTATTTATACTTGGTGGTTTGGCTGCATTTATTAATACGGCGTTTGTTTTGATTTTTACTTGGCTAGGTTTCAATGTCATGAACACCACCTTTACAGGTATTCCAGATAACCACTTATTAAGCTGGTTAATTTTGTCAGTCGCAGGAGTGAACGGTATAGTCGAAATTATTGTGTCCGCAATTTTAGTGGCATTGATTGCGACGCCAGTCGTGGCTTATGTTAACCGTTTGCATTAATTTTAAGGTTGTGTGAGTTGATGAGGGGGACGAGTTGTATTGGTTTATATTTATCTACTTTTAGTTGAACTATTTTATGTCGTGTTAGCGCAGGATGTTTCGCCACATTCGAATTTTACGTTGGTAGGCGTTGTATTCGGGATTATGTCAGCTATCGTTGTTACATTTTGGGTGATTAAGTTTTTTGTTGCACTGTTTAAAGGGTTCGAAAATGCCAAGTGGCGACAGGATGATCATCTATTTGAAGTTGGGTTCAAAAGCGGGATTAAACCTAGTATTGTATTTGATGTAACGATGTTAGTAATCGCAGTTGTTGTATTATTAGGAAGTTTATTTATCCCAGGCAATGGCCTGTTTTGGCCAACAATCGGTTTAGCGGTAATCGGTGGATTGTTAATCCATAAACGGTTGAAGAGAAACTATGGCACAGGAGTTAAGGAATAAATGAGACGAATTATCAAACTGCTTACCGACCCGTTGTTTTGGGTGTGGTTAGTTTCCATGGGTGAAATGGTATGGTCGGTTTGGATTCATTTGTATGGCCCTGGTATGAGTTTGCTTTGGCTGGGATTGAATTTAGCGACGATTTTTGAAATTATGACAAAACATTAAGCAAAAAAACAGCGTAAACGCCCTATGGGAGTTACGCTGTTTTTTTATACATCAGTTTTCTTACATTGCCCGGTTATTCGAATTTAAGAATTAATTTGACAATTTATAAGTATCTGGAGTAATGTATATATTACAAAAGGAATTTATATATTACCTTTCTTCGGAGGAATGTATATGGAAAATAAAGTGAAAGCAGTTCGTGTTGCGACTGGCATATCACAAAAAGAGTTGGCAGCGACAGTTGGCGTTACGCGACAGACTTTAAGTTTGATTGAAAAAGGGGCGTATAATCCGACATTAAAATTGGCCGTTGGGATTGCTAAAGCGCTGAATACAACGTTGGATGCACTGTTTTGGATTGAGGGGTAGGAATAATGTGGGAATCAGTTGAAAAGAAAATGGTTATGTGGGCGGCGTCTTCTGCCGTTGATCTTGATGAATATCAAGAAAAAGAAGTATATCGCGTGTTGGCGATTAGTAATGTGGTGCAGTACATTGTTGGCTTTCTAATCCTGTTGGCTGGCTACGTTGTGATGTATGTAGTTGACCACAACATCGGACTTGGCTTGCAAATTGCGGGTGGTGTTTTTGTACTGACCGGTAGTTTGATAGCCCAATCATTGCGAAAAAAGGGGCGGGTTAGTCAGGATGTTTATTCTGAAACTGAGTACATCGTAGCTAAGCGACGCATTCAAAAGAAGACGTTGATGGCACTTGCTGAAGAAATCGTGCTCATGCCAGTTATTTTGACGATTGTGATGTATAACGAGACGTTAGCATATAAGGTTTACTTTGGTGTGTTCTTCATTGCTCTGTTTATACCGACGATGTATTTCTTTTGGTTAAATCAAATTAATAAAGAATATTAGTGAAAAGCGTGCTCCTGGACAGTGTTTGGGGGCGCTTTTTTCAGTTGTTGCCCGAAAGTCGGGGTTGACGAATAAAAAATAAGCAAGTATAGTTTGTTTTGTTAATAAATTATGAGAAACGGGTGAAAGATTATGTCATTTAATAACTCACAATTTAATAATGCTTATTACTTCTATTTCTAATCATCGTGATTAATGTGCCGGGCACGTCGATCACGACGTGCCCGAAATAGAAGCATTTTCTATTGCGAATCGGGCGAAATCATCAAAGCGCTTGATTTGAAATAGAAAAAATATGACCAGCTGGATATTTTTCTAAACGAATCGGTGCTTTCATGGCGCTCGATTCGTTTTTTCGTATCTGGAGGAAATATGATGACAATTCAAAATGGGTTAAACGGCCAATTACGTGTAGCGAGTGATAAGAGTATTACGCACCGGGCGATTATCTTAGGTGCTATGGCGGTCGGTAAAACGCATATTATGCAGCCATTACTATCAGACGACATACGTCAAACAATTCATGGCGTACAACAGTTGGGGGTAAATGTCGTTATCACCGAAGATAACGACATTATCATCGATAGCTTGGGGATTGCCGATATTCAAAAGCGTCAATTTGATGAGCCGATCGCGTTTAATTTTGGTAATTCGGGGACAACGACACGATTAATGATTGGTTTATTAGCAGGTTTAGGAATTCCAGCGGTGATTACGGGTGACGCCAGTCTTAGTCAGCGACCAATGAATCGAATTGTGGATTTGCTTACTGGCTACGGCGCTGATATTACAACGACGGATGGTCATCTACCAGTCACCATTCGAGGTGGCATCATGACTGATGTGATTAATGAAACGTTAAAGGTGCCTTCAGCGCAAATCAAAACAAGTTTGCTCCTTGCCGGTTTAAGTGCCGGAGTGCCAGTTATTGTTTTTGATGATTTTCAAACACGAAACCACACCGAAAACATGTTGCCTAGTTTCGGGGTTACGGTTGATTGTCAGGGTGGCATGATTTTTGTTTCAGGTGATCAGCGACTAACAGCGACTACGGTTTCGGTACCGGCTGATATGTCGGCAGCTGCATTCTGGCTGGTTGGTGCGACGTTGCAACCAGGAAGTGATATTGTCTTGCAGGATGTCAATGTGAACGAAACACGGTCCGGCATTGTTAAAGTGTTACGTCGGATGGGAGCAACCATCACATTGCTGAATGAACGAGTTCAAAACGGTGAACCGATTGCTGATGTCCGTGTCGTCAGCGTGTCACAGTTAATCGGCACGACGGTTCAGGGAGAAGAAGTGACCACTATGATTGATGAATTGCCGATTCTGACGTTAGCACTTGCGCGATCTGAAGGTGATAGTCGAGTCATGGATGCCGGCGAATTGCGTGTGAAAGAAAGTGATCGCATTAGCACCGTGAGTGAAACTTTAGTGGCGTATGGTGCTGACGTTAAGCCGACACCAGACGGTTTTTTGATTACCGGGGTGTCAAGATTGCAGCCGCCGGCTGAGTCATTATCCAACCACGGTGACCACCGGATTGCGATGCTGCAATCGATTGCACAATTACTGACAAGCAATGATACCCCGCTTGCTGACCAGGCAGCAATTGCCGTGTCATATCCTGATTTTAAACGAGATATGGAGGTGCTAATGCATGTTTAAAATTGCAATTTGGGGATTGGGCGCAATGGGAGCAGCGATAGCCGAACGCCTGAGGCAAGCACCGGACTATGAAGTATTAGGATTTGATATTGAGTCAGCGAATATCCGTGATGCATTAGCAATTGGTGTGATTCATGGTGCTTTTGAACCCAAGGAAATTAGTGAAATGACGTTTGACTTAGTAGTCATTGCAGTGCCGCCAACGGAAACGGTGGCTATTCTACAAAATCTACACACGACCGACTTAATTGTTGATGTGGCATCAGTTAAGCAGCCGATTATGACAGCGACTGAGCATTTACCACATTTTGTCGGTGGCCATCCAATGGCTGGTACTGATGAAACCGGTCTTAACGGTCGGCGAAAAGTTATGCTCGAACAAGCACGTTTCTTCTTGATGGGCGAAAAATCTGACCGCCAAAAAGTAGCTGAATTATTGGCGCCATTGGGTAGCCAGTTTGAGACAGTTACCGTTGAACAACATGATGCATTAGTTGCACTCACAAGTGATGCAACCCATTTAATTGCGGATGCCTTGGTTGCAACATTAGGTGCCAATGAAAATAAACAAAAGCACGAGTTCGTCGGGCCAGGATTTCTTGATACGACGCGGATAGCTGTAGCTAGTCCGAACCTGTGGACACAAATATTATTAAACAATCGGACGGCCACGATGGCGGCGGTAGCGGACTTTATGACCGAACTAACACGGCTAAACGATTTAGTGGCCAATGGAGACGCTGACCAGTTATTGTTGGCGCTAACAAATATTCAACAAATTAGGAGGGGGTTAGGATGAATATATTATTAATTGGGTTCATGGGTGCCGGGAAAACAACGGTTGGCCAAGAATTGGCCCGTGATTTGGGTAAGCATTTTATTGATTTAGATCAAGAAATTGTCGAACATGTTGGGCAACGGATTCCAGCGTTCTTTTCACAAGTCGGTGAACCGACTTTCCGTGAAATTGAGGCGAAGATGTTAGCAAAGGTCCTTGAACAACCTGATACCGTCATCAGTACTGGTGGTGGGGTCATCGAAACCCAAAGTTGTATGGATTTGATGAGCCGACCAGATGTTTTTACCATTTGGCTAAATAGCGACTTTAGTACTGTGACTGAACGACTGTTGATGGCTGATGACATGCGTCCTTTAATGCAGCAACACTCATTGGCGTCCTTCTTTAAACTTTGGCAAAATCGACAGGTTAAGTACGCTCGTATGGCAGACTTAATGATTACAACTGATAGTAAAACCCCTAACGAAATTGTTGATGAAATTACTCGCCATCTGGATGAACCCACCGTTTTGGATATGATTCGCAGTCAAATTGATAGTGTTGATCGGCAGATATTACAGGAAATGGTGACGAGGATGGCGTTAGTTGATGAGGTTGCTGGTATTAAAGCTAATCATAAGCTGGCGGTAGTTCAACCTGGTCGCATGCTTGCTATGCGAGAACGACTACAAAAACGATTTAAAAATATTTTGCCAGATCAGGTAGTTGCGGACTACTTAAATCTGATGACAACCACGGCGATTCAACGAGAGGAGGCACAAATATGAGTAAGTTAGTTGCAATTAGGATGCAAGTTACCATTTACCTCATGTACGTTGTGCAAGGTTTTGCATTAATTATTTTGGCGCAGACTATGAGTTCCTTAACGAGTATCTGGCACACAAATTTAGCCGGAGCGACAGCGGTTGTATCGGCAATCGGTATTGGAAAATTGATTGCTTACCCATTTTTGGGTGAACTTTCTGATCGTTGGCCCCGAAAAACGCTGTTATTACTGGCGATGGTTGCTTATGGTGTTTTCTTTACACTAGTACCGGTATCAACGCAGATTTGGCAAGGAATTGTTTTAACGAGTTTCGCCGGCATTGCCAATGCCATGCTGGATGCGGTGGCCTACCCGACGTTACTTGCGCTACATGACGGTCGTTCAAGTGGTAATGTGCTGATTAAAGCCATGATCTCAATTGGTGAAGGGATTTTGCCGGTCATCATTATCAATTTAAATAGCCACCAATTATGGTTTGGCTGGGTGTTTTGGGTAGCTAGCGCCATTTTAATCATCGCTTTTCTGATTCTAATCGGCACACAAATTCCGGAGGTAGAAATTCATTCTGCTGGTGAAAAAACAGCGCCGCATTGGCAGTGGGATGTGGTTCAATTTACATTTTTAGCATACGGCTTTACCGCCATGTGGTTGATGATTCATTTCACGCAATGGGTAACACGTTACTTTCAACTTGTGCGCGGCTTCGATGAGACAAGCGCCCATTTGCTGATTACTTGCTACAGCATAGGTTCTTTGATTGGCGTTGGGCTCGTGTTCCTACTAACTGGTCGTCGATTGCTCCCTGAAAAATGGTTATTGGTGGTCATGAACAGTGTCGCTTTGTTAAGTCTGATTATGTTGCTGGTTGTTAATACAAATTCAGTTTTCTTGATTAGCATGGCGACAGTCATGTTTGGTATGTCAGCCGCCGGTGGTGCACTACAGTTAGGCGTTGGGCAACTTATTGCACATAATCCAGAGTTTACCGGGCGAGCAACTGGCTGGTACTTCTTTGCGGGGAGTATCGCGGCATTACTTATGCCGATTGTGACTGGACATTTTGCGGAACAACATTTGGCAGTTGTGATGCAAAGCTTGTTAGTTGTTGCGGTGATAAATCTAATTTTAGTTGTCTCGCATGCTTTGCGGGTGGTCAATTTGAGTGAAACAGAGATAGGAGAATAAAGATGCGATACATGACAGCAGGTGAGAGTCACGGGCCAGAAGAAGTGGCGATTATTGAAGGGATTCCCTCGGGACTAAAGTTAACGAGCGATATGATTGACCGGGAGTTGGCTCGTAGACAGCATGCCTACGGTCGCGGCCAACGACAGGTGATTGAAACCGACACTGTTTCGATTTTGTCAGGGGTGCGTCACCAAAAGACACTGGGGTCACCCATCACGCTAAACGTGCATAACGATGACCACAACCATTGGACGAAAATTATGGATCCTAACACACCAGCGAACGCTGAAAACTCAATGCGTAAAGTAATGCGTCCGCGACCGGGTCATGCAGACTTGGTCGGAGGTATTAAATACCGTCATCAGGATGATTTACGCAACGTGTTGGAACGGTCATCGGCGCGTGAGACAGTGATGCGGGTTGCGGTTGGCGCCGTCGCCAAAGCTGTGCTACGCGAAATTGGTGTTGATGTCCATGGCTTTGTTCGTAATGTTGGTCCAGCAAAGAGCGATTTGAGTCGGTTGACAGAGTTTAAATCACTTGATGAGCTACGTGCGGTGACGGAAAGTTTTCCGACACGTGCCTTGGATGCGACTGGAGATGAAGCGATGCAAACGGTTATTGACAAAACCAAACGTGATGCGAACACTGTGGGTGGAACGGTACAAGTGATGGCAACTGGGATGCCAGTTGGACTGGGGTCATACGTGGCAGCTACCGAAAAGTTAGATGCTAAAATTGCCCGCGCGATTGTTAGCATTAATGCGTTTAAAGGCGTCGACTTCGGTGGTGGCTTTGACAATGCCGAAAAGTTCGGTGATGAGGTGATGGATGAGATTTTTTGGGATGCCGAAAACGGATTTACCCGTGGGAGTAATAATCTTGGTGGTTTTGAAGGCGGTATGACTACGGGTGGTGTGATTGTTGTGCGTGGGGTTGTTAAACCAATTCCAACGCTTTACCGTCCTATGCAAAGTGTTGATATCGACACGCATGAAAACCATCGTGCTTCAATTGAACGATCAGATACAACCGCTGTTACAGCGGCTGCAGTAATTGCTGAAGCAATGGTTGCCATTGAATTGGCGCAAGCAGTGCTAGATAAGTTTGATGCCGATAATATTGACCGTCTAAAAGAGCAAGTTGCGATTTACCGTGAGGAAGTTCGGACGTTTTAACCACCCCAACAAACGTTCCCGTATTGTTTGGATGCAAGAGAACATTTGTGATTTTTACCCAGTTTTTACGTCTTTTTGCAGTCGTGCTTTCCGATATGTTAACCTGTGTTTGTACACGAATATAGAGAAAATCAAAGGAGGAAACAACAATGATTTTGACTGGTACGAAGGCATGGGCCAAGGCCGTGCTAAAGGATGCAGGTATCAAACGCGTGATGGTTGCCAAGCGCAGTACGCGATTGGCCAACGCATCACTGACGGTGTTATACCGTGAAATCAATCGTCGTGGCTTGAACTAAGCTGGGCGAGTTTGATAGCTTGTAAAAACTGAATAGATGATCATGAAGCAGTGCCCACGTGGTGCTGCTTTTTTGCACGAAAAAAGAGGCTAAGATGCAATTCCTAGCCTCTTTAACTAATTAATAATTTCCCCAGTACTTACGCATGGTGGTTTTACCAACCCCAGGGTTAAAACTGTTGGTTGGATCATTCTTCTTGTAGTGGGCGACCAGCGCTGGAGCAGCTTCATACAAGTGACCAACATTGTGTTCAGCGGGGTAAATGACACCGCGCTTATCTAACAAGGCCAACATTTCCTTCTTCAACTCGTGTGCGTCGACACCTGGCTTCAAAATGTAGTCTTGGTGCATGACATGGTCGAGGAAGTGGCCGTAGTAGAGCTTGTATTGAATTTTATCTTCAATTTCTTTTGGTAATTCTTCAAACCATTTGAATTCGTTACGTGGTAACGCAATATCAAGTGGCAAGATTTCAATATGGTCGTCTTGGAAGACTTCTTCGTAACGGATAGCCACACCAGCCGTGACGTAACGGTGAGTGGCAATGCGTTCAGCTTCTTTGTCATCAAGCTCCAAATAATCACCATCTTCGGAAGCGAAGAATTCTTGCAAGAAGGTGCGGGCCTCGTCGATACCATCGCCTTCCATCTTCAATTGCAAGTAGTGGTCGTAACGCTTGCTGTAGTCTTCAATACGTTTTGGGAGTTGATTAGGGAAGAGTTGTCCCATGTGCTGCAAAACACGGTCCGGGAAGTATGGCTTGAACGTTGGGATGTGATCCAAAATACGTTCAGTCGTGGCTTTCATTCCAAATAGGTACGGCAAGACATTAGTCCCAAGTGTTTCGATGACGATCAATGAATCTTTTCCATATTTCTTAGCCATCTCATAGGCGTCTTTATGCATGTACTCACCAGAAACAGGTAGGTGGGTGAATTCAGACAAAATATGGCGACGCAAACGTTCTAAGACATCGGGATTATTTGTTCCGATGTAGAAGACTTTCGAAGCACCTTCTTTAGGAAAGGTATCTAGACGCACCGCGAAGGCCGCCAACTTACCAGATGCACCTGATACTTCGTACAATTCATTTGGATCGGCGTTGTAACGAGTTGGTGTATCTGAGTCGATGTCACGGACGCGCGCTTCGTAATCACGATTATGACCGACGCGCGTGCGACTGTGTGGCACGTTATCAATGTTGAAGTTACGATTTTCAAGATTACTAATGATTTCTTCAGGTGTATCACCCAAGGCGATGCCCAGGTGGTTCACCAAACGCAATTCATCATGTTCATCGATTTGCGCATACAAAGCTTGTTCGGTGTAGGCTGGTCCACGTTGAATGAGCGCACCACCCGAATTGTTATTGATGCCGCCGATGACGGAAGCGCCCAAATTTGAAGATCCAATCACCGAGTGTGGTTCACGACCAATAGCCTTTAAGGCGTTTTCCAACTTGTACAACGTCGTACCAGGGAAGGCAAGCGCTTCTTCACCGTGATTAATGAGCTGCATCCCCTTAATGCGCGATCCATTAACAACGACAGCTTGTCGATCGTATCCGGGTGCGGGAATCGAACCCTCGGTTAAACTCGTATTCGATGCTTGCATAATGATAATCAGATCATTGTCATGCAAGACTTTCAAAACTTCCCAAAGTTCCATCAGTGTGCCTGGCAACACAACTGCCAAGGCATCCCCACGGCCTGAACGATAACCTTTACGATAACGCAGTGACTTGTCAGGTGACGTAATAACATGCGACTTTCCAACGATAGCGCGTAATGATTCAATTGTATTCAAAATGATATCCCCCTATATTTGATTACATTTCTATTATGCGCTTTTTAGCTGGGGATGACGTACATATTTATATGCCAATTGAGAAAAAACAGAGATACAAAAGACGTCGGTAATCATTGCTGACTACCGGCGTCTTTTAGAGTCGTGTATTACATGGCTTATTCCATGCATTAACGTAACTATAGCAAATACATTTACACAAGTCTAGTCAATAGTTGTCCTCAAAAAGGGTACAAATCACCCAGAAACAAAACGCAATTAGTTTGTTATGATTAAGGTAATAAAAACTAAGGAGAATAGATTGATGAGCTATGAAATTCCATCTCCAGCTGACGTGCGAAACGAGCTAGAGAAGCGCCGTAAGGAACGTGAAAAGTCACCGTTGGTCAAGGTTGCGTTGCACATCACGAATACGTATTTGACGGAGATGGCGATTGAGCTAGCCGTTAAGAAGATGATGTCACGTGCTGAAAATGTTTTGGTCAACCCATTGTTGTCAGAAGCCGTGGCTGAATTGCTAGATGAGCCAAAGTACTTCTCCACAGAACAAATTGAAAAGATTCGCGAAGAAATTCGCGCCGACGCCAAGGTGGATAATCCGCGTGAAGTTTTGCAACAAATTGAAGAATTGTTGCGCGCCGACATGCGTTCATGGTTTGCCTTTAAGCGTCAGTTGCAAGAAACGTTTGAAGAAGCTGGTTATGCCACGGAAGGCACAACTGACATGAAGATCATCCACCCTGAGTTGATGATTGAAAAGTTTACATTGATTTAATACGAAAAGGCACGTCACCCGATTGTTGGGTAACGTGCCTTTTTAACTAAAGCGGACTGGAATCGTTTGCCCAGTAAAGCGTTCGAATTTTTGAACGGTAATTTGATGAAGCACTTGGCGAATCTCTTCGATTTCAGCCAATGTTGGGCTGGCTTTGAGATATAGGTGGCGTTGTTGACTGCCAGATAAGTGCATATTAGAAATGACCAAATCAGCTGAATTTGGCGTATCAAAACTCAAAATAATATTTAGTCCCGGCATATTAGCCATTAATTGTGCCAGGCGACGCCCTAGTGCAGCGTTATCAACAAATTCCAAATCAACGGTAACAATGGGCAAGACCTCTTCTTGCGGCAAACGCGTAATGAATGTATTGAAGTAGTCCTCGAACAACGTATTTTGCAAGGTGTCATGAGAAATGTTTGTTTCAGTTGCGATGGCTTGCATCAGGTGCTGGGTCAGCTGCGCGTACACTGGAAATTGTGATATGGCTTCATCCACATTTGGTTCTGGGCGAAGTGCACTATGGAAGTAGACCAAGCGTAAATTGGTTGTGTATAAATCATGTTGAATGGCGTCGATTAATTTATGCGTCATCAGATAAGCGTTTCCGAAGAAAGCAGGTAGCTCACGGGCGATGATATCCGAGATGACGCTGAACAAAAGGCGCGTTTCAATCGGCATGTACGTTTCAAAGTGTTCTTTGCGTGCGAAACCAAAGGCGTAGAGCGCACTCAATGCAAAACGCGCTTCGTAACCGGCTTCAATGTCAGACAGACCTAATGACAGCGTCAGTTGTTCACGCATGCGGTCGAGGAATAAGCGGGTTGTTGCAGGTAAATCGGCGGTTTCATCAAGTACGGGGACAGAATCATCCGGCGTAATGACGTGTTGATGCGTCATCCGTACGTACCAAATGCCTAGCTGAAACTCAACAATCAAACTAATGGCCGGCGAAATAGGGTTGGGACTGGTTGTTTTTAAGTAGTTCCAAGTGGTCTGGGCCCATTTAATTGCTGTGGCAGGTAGTGGATTGCTTTGTAGTGTGTAGTAATCAAACAAGATGCGGAAGAAAAAATAACGAATCTCTTTTTCATTACCTATTAATATGAAAGAATTGTCAATCTGAATATGATACGGTTGCAAATCTTGTTGCAGTTCTTGTAATAGTTCGCGGACGTATGGCGTTGAAAAATCATGTTGCACCGCAAAATCAGCAACGGTTTCAAATGTGCCGAATAACAAGGCCATTAGTAGATGATATTTTGGGGCGCGGTTCAAATACGTTAGACGCAAATCGTCAAACAGCATACTGTGCCCTGGTCGCACGATGAAATGTTGGCGCGTACCGTCAAACGAAACCAATTCGTGTTGATCTAGTTGCGCCAAATCGTCAGCCAAAGCTTGACCATAATTCATCACGAGATACTTTGACCAACCAAGGTCGTTAATAACTTGCTTGATGGGCACCATTGGCAATGGTTGCATCATCAAGTAGTTTTTGAGCGCTAACTTATCGCGTTCTTTTTTCTGTAGTAGCCAGTCCACAAGTTTGTCCTCCGCAAACACAAAAAGGCAGTGCTAACACTGCCTTTTTAATCGTTCAGTTAGTTTAGGTTATACCGCAATGTGATGGGTGAGTGCAAGTTGCTCAAGCACTTGGTGATAGATTTGATCATAATCATCTAGTGCATAACCGATGTTGCGCACAGAACTCTTCGTGTAGTTCTGGGCAGCAATGGCAATTGCGAAATCGTGTGCGATTTGTTCATTCGTGTGTGGCATAATATTTGTCTCCCTGTGAATATCTGTTCTTAGTATAGAAAAGGTAGTCGGAACAACAAAAAACGCTTTTTCCACTTTTGAAAATCTCATTTTTGTCCTCTGTTGTAGTGGATGGTTAGACTAAAACACAGACTTTACGAAAGCGAGTTATGTTTACATGACAACGGGAAAACCGGTTACCAGCATTTTTAACGCTGGCTTTATTAGTATTACAGCCATCAATTTTATTGTGTATCTTGTTTACTATCTATTGATGGTTATTATTGCGGTCGTGGTGCACACGAATTTGCATGCCAACCTAGCGCAAGCCGGTTTGGCTTCAGGAATTTATGTTATCGGGACGTTGATTGCCCGTCTTATTATTGGGCAACAACTCGACATTATTGGTCGTAAGCAATCGTTGCGTTTTGGCGCGTTGATCTATTTGGTTTCAACGCTAGCTTACTTAATCATTCCAAATATCGGTGTGATGTTTGTAGTCCGTTTGGTGAATGGATTTGCCTACGGGATGACGTCAACCGCGACGAACGCCATTGTGACGGATTACATCCCCGAAGATAAAAAGGGGTTAGGCATTAACTTCTATGGGTTGAGTACGTCATTGGCTGCGGCGATTGGTCCGTTTGTGGGGATGATTTTGTTGAATCTCACAAACTTCCGCTTCATTGTGGTGGTGTCATCGGTTTTGATCTTGTTAACGACGATTGCCACGCTGCTTTTGCCAATTCACAACTTAGCGTTGACGCCAGAACGCAAGGCTGAATTACGTCACATGACCTTTGATAACTTAATTGAACGCAAGGCATTATTTATTGCCGGCATCGGCTTCTTGATGGGCTTCTCATACTCATCAGTGTTGTCATTCTTGTCGTCATACGCCAAGACAATTCACTTGGTAAGTATCAGTTCGTTCTTCTTCGTCGTATACGCTTTGGTCATTACGGTTACGCGACCAATGGCAGGCCGAATTTTTGACACCCGCGGGGAAGATTATGTGATGTATCCAGCCTATGCCTCGTTGGCAGTCGGCCTAGTACTCCTTGGCATAACGCACTCTGGCTTTATGTTGCTGCTATCAGGTGCTTTTATCGGTTTGGGATACGGAACCTTTATGTCTAATGGGCAAGCCGTTGCGTTGAAGTTGGCACCAAATGCACTTCGCGTCGGGGTGTCATTGTCAACGTACTTTATCGGTCTTGATTTGGGAATCGGTGTTGGTCCGTTTGTATTGGGGGATGTTGAGAAGTTGTTGAACTTCCGAGAGCTTTACTTGTTGGCGGCTGTCATTCCAGTCATTGCTGGTTTGTTGTACTACAAGTTCTATCATCACGAACAAGATGTTGCACCAAAGATTGATGGGGCCACGCAACACTAATGTAATCGGTTACACCTTTTTTGAACCAGTTGCCAGACGGGGCGCGATTAGTTTATGAGCACTTGGCTGAAGAACTAAAGATTGTGATGCAGTTGACTGGTTCTCATACGGTTGCTGAATTGCAACGTGCCAAGATTATTGATGCAAAGTTCTAATAAAAAAGACCGAGTCGACGTCAAAATGTCAGACTCGGTCTTTTTTAACAACTATTTTTCAAAGTGCGCAACAGGTTCGCCCAGTGAGAGATGTAATCGTTCGATGGTATCAGGACTCATCAAACGAAATGCGGTGCCGTCAAATACGATGGCTTCATCTAACATGATCCAGGTCCACGTTTCACCAGCAATGATTTGGCCCTCGTGGTTGTATGTGAAGACGACAACGGGTTGCTCAGCTGTCTCATAGACATCAATCGCGATGGTATCATCGTTAATGCTAGGTGCATCTGCCAGATAACGGTGGATGCTATTGTTGGCTTCGGATTGGGTAGTAATTGTGTGAGGGTCAACAAAAGTTCCGTGACCAAACGCTTGGCGAACGACATTAATCGCGGCGAGTACTAGTTTTTCTGCTTGCATAATGATGACTCCATTAGATATTGTTGCCACCATTATAAACAAATTCAGACGTAAAGCTTTAAAATAGGTTCACACTTCATATACAAGACGATGTCGGTTGCCATTTTGTAAGAATAGTGTTACTATAAATACTGTTAATGAATAAGCTCTTAGTTGAGTGGCCAGGAACGCATTTCCTTGGCCGCTCATTTTTTTAGGGTTTTACCTCTGACATAGATGATTTACGGAACGAAGGGAGGGAAAACATGGCAAACGTTGTAGAAACAGTGCAAGCTGTCCTCACGCCTGAGTTGGCAGACCACGGGTTTGACCTATGGGACGTGATTTATGAGAAGCAAGACTCAGATATGGTCTTGCGTGTGTTGGTTGACCGTCTTGACGGTGCGATTAACATGGACGATTTGGTGATGTTGACCGAATTGATCGGTGAACGTTTGGACCAAATCGAACCAGATCCATTCCCAGAGGCATACCTAATGGATGTCTCATCACCTGGTGCTGAACGTGAGCTTAAGCGTCCGCAAGATTTCGAGTGGGCTCTTGAGAAGTATATTCACGTGAAGTTAAACCAACCGATGGACGGACAAAACGAAATTGACGGTGAATTAACGGCGGTGACTGACGACGAATTGACGTTGGCAATCACAGTTAAGGGAAAGCGCAAGACAATTGCGGTGCCACGCGCCGACATCAAGTCTGCTAACCTAACAATCAGTCAAGAACGCATTTTGACCACCCCTGAAGATTTCGAATGGGCAATGAACAAAATGGTTCGCGTTTCGACGTACCAAAAGATTGATGGTAAGAAAGACTTTGCTGGTGAGTTGACGGCAGTCTCAGATGAGACGTTGACGATTACGATGGATGATGATTCTGAAGTCGAAGTCCCACGCGCTGCAATTGCACAAGCACGTCAAGCAAATAACTTCTAATTTATATGGAGAATCCAAATGAGTAAGGAATTAGTTCAAGCTCTTGACGCTTTGGAGCAAGAAAAGGGCATCAAGGCGGAAGTCTTGGTAGAAGCGATTGAAGAGGCTTTGAAGAAGGCCTACGAAAAGAACTATGACGAATCAGAAAACGTTGAAGTTCAATTCGATCAAAAGAAGGGTAACATCAAGGTTTACTCAGTTAAGACTGTCGTTGAAGAAATTGACGAGCCTTACGAGCAAATTACGTTGGAAGAAGCTTTGGAATTGAACAAGGCTTACGAAATCGGCGATGAAATCCGCTTCGAAGTCACACCTGCTGACTTCGGACGTTTGGCTGCACAAACAGCTAAGCAAATCATCATGCAAAAGGTTCGCGAAGCTGAGCGTGGTGTTGTGTATGACAAGTTCATCGGTTACGAGAACGAAATCATTACAGGAGAAGTTGAGCGTCAAGACTCACGCTTCTTGTACATCATTTTGCCAGGTAACCAAGAGGCTGCCATGAAGCAAGGTGACCAAATGCCAAACGAAACGTACCGTATGGGTGACAAGATCAAGGTCTTGGTTTCACAAGTTCAAAACGAACAACGTGGACCACAAGTCTTTGTGTCACGTACGCACGCTGACTTGGTAAAGCGTTTGTTTGAAGCTGAAGTGCCTGAAGTCTTCGACGGAACGGTTGAGATTAAGTCAATCGCCCGTGAAGCTGGTGACCGTTCAAAGATTGCGGTCTACTCACACAACAGCAACTTGGATGCCGTTGGTACGATGGTTGGACAACGTGGTGCACGTGTGCAAGCCGTTGTTAACGAGTTGTCAGGTGAGAACATGGATATTGTTGAATGGACTGAAGATCCAGCCCAATTCATCAAGAATGCTTTGAACCCAGCTGAAGTTGTTGAAGTTATCTTCGACCCAACAAATGACCGCGCCGTTACGGTGTTGGTTCCTGATTACCAATTGTCATTGGCTATTGGTAAGCGTGGACAAAACGCTCGCTTGGCTGCACGTTTGACGGGCTTCAAGATTGACATCAAGCCTGAAAGCGAACGCGATGCAGTAATTGCTGACATGGCGAACCGCGAAGAAGAAGCCGCAAACGCACCAGTTGTTGAAGCTGATGTTGCGGACGACTTCGAGGAAACTGACGAAGCCTAAGGAGGTGTGCTCATGAAGCCACGTAAGATTCCAATGCGAAAAGACATCGTGACTGGTGAAATGGTACCAAAGAAGGAACTCGTGCGCGTCGTACGCACCCCCGAGGGTAACGTTGAGCTTGATCCAACCAACCGTGCTAATGGTCGCGGGGCCTACATCTCATTGTCAGTAGAAGTTGCTGAGATGGCTAAGAAGAAGCGCACGTTTGACCGTGTGTTTGAAACGAAGCTAGATGACAGCTTTTATGATGAGTTGATTGCCTATGTTGATCACCAAGCAGCACGTAAGGAATTGTTCGGCGATGCAAAATAAGCAAAAGCTATTAAATCTCCTTGGCCTAGCGCGCCGTGCTGGTAAGCTAGTGACAGGTGAGGACATGGTACTTGGTGCGATTCGTAACGGGAAAGCCAGTTTGGTTTTCTTTGCTAACGATGGTGGTCAAAGTAGCATGAAGAAATTTACAGATAAGACAAACAGCTATAACGTGGCATTTACAACCGCTTTGACACGTCAAGAATTAGCTGATGCAACCGGATTAGCGCGAACAGTGATTGCTGTTGCAGATCGCGGATTTGCTAAAAAGATGCGGGAATATCTAGAAAACTAGGGAGGATGACACATGACCAAGCGCATTTACGAATTGGCGAAGGAATTGAATGTTTCATCAAAGGACTTGGTGTCAGTAGCTGAAAAGGCTGGTATGGACGTTAAGAACCACATGTCAACGATTGACGATAACGCTGTAAAGACGTTGACGAACGCTGTAAAGCCAGCTGCTAAGCCAGCGCCAAAGGCCGAAAAGAAGGCTGAGGCACATAAGAAGCCTGCGCAAAACACGCAAGCTGCTCCTAAGGCTGCACAAAACAACGGTGGTAACAACCAAAACCGTAACAACAACCAAGGTAACCAAAACCGTTCAAACAACAACGGTAACCAAGGTGGTAACCGTAACAACAATAACAACCGCAACAACAACCGCGGTGGTAACAACAACGGTCGCCCTAACAACAACTGGAACGGTAACAACCGTAACAACAAGAAGGGTAAGAAGGGGCCAGGACGTAACCGCAACAACGAGAACCGTCCAGCACCTACTGTACGTAAGGACCAACCATTGCCAGAGACTTTGGTTTACTCAGTTGGTATGAACGTACAAGATATCGCTAAGTTGATTCACCGTGATGCAACGGAAATCATCAAGAAGTTGTTCATGTTGGGTGTGATGGTTAACCAAAACCAATCATTGGATGCTGACACAATCGAAATCTTGGCTGCCGATTACGGTATTGAAGCTGAGCAAAAGGTTGAAGTTGACATCGCCGACATCGACAAGTTCTTCGAAGAAGAGCAAGAGAACACTGAAAACTTGGCACCACGCGCCCCAGTCGTTACGATCATGGGACACGTTGACCACGGTAAGACGACCTTGCTTGACTACTTGCGTAACTCACACGTTACGGAAGGCGAAGCTGGTGGAATCACGCAACACATCGGTGCTTACCAAGTTAAGACTGATGAAGGTCGTGTGATTACGTTCTTGGACACGCCTGGACACGCGGCCTTTACGGCTATGCGTGCGCGTGGAGCTGATATCACTGATATCACGATCTTGGTTGTGGCTGCCGATGACGGTGTTATGCCACAAACAATCGAAGCTATTAACCACGCCAAGGCTGCTGGAACGCCAATCATCGTTGCGGTTAACAAGATTGATAAGCCTGGTGCAAACCCAGAAAACGTTATCAACCAATTGATGCAATACGAGTTGATTCCAGAAGAGTACGGTGGTGACACAATCTTCGTTAACATCTCAGCTAAGTTTGGACAAAACATCGACGAATTGTTGGAGATGATCTTGTTGACGGCTGATGTGATGGACTTGCAAGCTAACCCTGACCAACGTGCCGCTGGTTCAGTTATCGAAGCTCGTTTGGACAAGGGTCGTGGAACGATTGCCACGGTCTTGGTTCAACAAGGAACGATGCGCGTCGGTGACCCAATTGTTGTGGGTAACACTTACGGACGTGTGCGTACGATGACGAACGACCGCGGTCGTCGTGTGAAGGAAGCTGTTCCTTCAACACCAGTTGAAATTACTGGTTTGAACGATGTGCCATCAGCTGGTGACCGTTTCGTTGTCTTTGAAGACGAAAAGACGGCCCGTGCTGCTGGTGAAGAGCGTGCAAAGCGTGCTTTGATTGCCGAGCGTAACCGTAACAACGTTGTTTCAGTTTCAGACTTGTTCAACAAGATGGCTGAAAAGCAAATGAAGTCAGTGCCTGTTATCATCAAGGCCGACGTGCAAGGTTCTGTTGAAGCCTTGGCTGGTTCATTCCGTAAGATCGACGTTGACGGTGTTAAGGTTGACATCTTGCACACGGCCGTTGGTGCGATTAACGAATCTGACGTAACGTTGGCTGAAGCATCTGGTGCTATCATCATCGGATTTAACGTTCGTCCTACGCCACAAGCTAAGCAACAAGCTGATGCTGACAAGGTTGATATTCGTTTGCACAATGTTATCTATAATGCTATCGACGAAATCGAAGCTGCTATGAAGGGTCAATTGGATCCAGAATTCCGCGAAGAAATCGTTGGTACGGCTGACGTTCGTGAATTGTTCAAGGTTTCAAAGATTGGTACGATCGTTGGTGGAATGGTAACGTCAGGAAAGATTACGCGTAACTCATCAGTTCGTTTGATCCGTGATGGTATCGTTATCTACGATGGTAAGTTGGCTTCATTGCGTCGCTTTAAGGATGACGTTAAGGAAGTTAAGAACGGTTACGACTTTGGTTTGACAATTGAAAACTACAACGACGAGAAGATTGGTGACGTGATCGAAGCCTACGAAATGGTTGAGATTCCTCGCTAATTCCCTCAGGAAATGGAGAGCTAAGAATGGCACAACAAAATTTCCGTGTTGGACGTCTTGAACAAGAAATCCAACGTGAAGTGAACGATTTGTTGCTTAAGCGCATCCGCGACCCACGTGTTGAAGGTGTGACGGTTACTGGTGTTGAAGTTACCGGTGACTTGCAACAAGCAAAGATTTACTACAGTGTCTTGTCTGAGTTGGCATCTGTTAATCAAAAGGCAGCTGCTGGTTTGGAAGCTGCAACTGGCTTGATTCGTAAGGAATTGGGTTCACGTTTGCAAATCTACAAGACGCCAGAATTGAAGTTCGTTAAGGACGAATCTGTCCAATATGGTAACAAGATTGATGATTTGATTCGTCAATTGCACCAAAACGACTAATATTTAGAAAATGGCGACCTGTGATGGGTCGCTATTTTCATACATAGACTAAATGAGAATTGAGGACTGAATCATGGATGGTATTTTGCCAGTTTACAAAGAGACCGGAATGACGTCACACGATGTGGTGTTTAAGCTCCGCAAGATTTTGCACATGAAGAAGATTGGGCACGCTGGTACGCTTGACCCCTCTGTTGATGGTGTTTTGCCAGTCGCCTTGGGTAAGGCAACGAAAACAATCGAATTTCTGCAAGAGTCAGGTAAGATTTACACTGGTGAAGTGACATTTGGTTTTGCGACAACGACAGAAGACTTGGACGGTGAAGTGGTTGAATCACAACCGTTGACGCGTCCGTTCACCGATGAAGAAATTGCTGATGCAATGGCCAAGCTAACGGGCGACATCATCCAAATTCCACCAATGTTTTCAGCAGTTAAGGTGAATGGTAAGCGCCTTTATGAGTATGCACGTGCCGGTGAAACAGTTGAACGACCAGAACGTCATGCGACAATTTATCGTTTTGAGCGCACGTCTGATACGATATTTGATGCCGAGACAGGGACACAAAAGTTTACGTTTGTAGCTGAGGTCTCAAAGGGGACGTATATCCGCACGTTGGCTGTTGATTTGGGAAAGACGTTGGGTGTCCCAGCAGTTATGAGTCAATTGACGCGTCAAAAGGCGGGTGGCTATGACTTGTCACAAGCCCACAGTTTGGCTGACATCCAAGCGATGATGGACGAGACCGGCAACGTAGATGCTTGGTTACAACCACTCGGCAGCGCTGTTGCGCACTACCCACATGTGGCAATTACTGATGAGCAGTGGGCCAAGGTCAAAAACGGGATTGGTTTGCCAAAGGCCGTGCATGAACCAGTTGATGAGAAGATTGTGATTACTCACGATGGTGATGTGAAGTCAGTCTTTGAGTGGCGTGAAGATAAGGACCAATACCGCCCATTCCGAACATTTTCAATTGAATAATCTTTTAACGAGTTCACGTTTTTTGCGTGGACTCTTTTTTTGTCACGGTTGCCATTAATCTAAACCCCTAATAAGGGCTCATGTTAAAAATATTCATATTTAGCCAGTATTCTACATGTAAGAATAATTGATATTATTGGGGGATAATATGATGGAAAAGACCAAAGTTGTCATTTTGGGGGCCGGTTATGCCGGATTGATGGCATTACGTCATTTGCAAAAGCGTGGCGACGCCTCATTTTTGGAGATTACGTTAGTTGATCGCAACCCATACCACTACGAAGCAACTGACTTGCATGAAGTGGCGGCGGGTGCATTGGATGCTGACCGTATTACGTATCCGATTGACCATGTGGTAGATGACAAAATTACGTATTTCGTAGAAGATACGGTGACAAGGATTGACAAGCAAGCCCGTCGCGTTGAATTGGCGAACCATGACGCATTGTCATATGACTACTTGATTGTTGGCTTAGGATTCGAATCAGAAGACTTCGGAATTCCAGGTGTGCAAGAAAACGCGTTGGCAATGGATTCAGTTGAATCAGCGCAACGTATTTATCAACATATCGAAGACGAGATGCACGCCTACCGTGAAGACAACGATCCACGTCACCTGCACATCGTGGTGGCTGGGGCCGGCTTTACCGGTGTTGAACTGTTGGGGGCATTGTCTGAGCAACGCGACAAGTATGCTGAAATCGCGGGGGCTGCACCAAACCAAATCCAAATTATGGCGGTTGATGGTGCACAACGTCCGTTGAGCGTCTTCTCAGAAAAGTTGGTTAACTACGGTATTGACGTTTTGCGTGGTCGTGGCGCAGTGATTGAGTCTGGAAAGGGCATTGATTCCGTTGAGCCAGGTGTGTTGAAGTACTCAGACCGTCAAACGGGTGTACCAGGTGAAGTAGTCGCTGGCACGATTATCTGGACGACTGGTGTTCGTGGTTCACACGTGATGGCTGACTCAGGTTACACGGGTAGGCGAAACCGTAATTCAGTGAACCGTTACTTGCAAGATCCGGAAGATAGTCATGTTTACTTGGTTGGTGATGTCGCCGCAGCGATTGATCCAGAGAGTGAGCAATTGCTGCCAACGACAGCCCAACTGGCATTGGTTATGGGTGAAATTGCAGCTAAGAATGTTATCGCGGACATTACTGATTATGAGTTGACTGAGTTTAGCTACAAGTCATTGGGAACGGTTTGCTCAATTGGAAATACCAGTGCAATCGGTGTGGTTGGTACTGACCACGAGGTGAAGGGATATCCAGCTTCAATGTTGAAAAAGGTTATCATGAACAAGTCATTGATGGAAACTGGCGGTATGAAAGAAGTGCTCTCAAAGGGACGCTTTGATTTGTATCACTAATATGATCATTTTATGAACGTCTGCATATCGCGGGCGTTTTTCTGTATACTTAATCTTATGCAAAATAGCATAAGGAGTACGATATGGGTAAGAAATTAAAGGTGACAGCAGTTGTCATTCTGGCGTTGATGGGAATTGGTGCCCTTAGTGGTGGTGCAGATAAGTCTGATTCGACCGATACAGTGTCATCTTCATCGGTGACGTCACACAAAGTGGTTAAGAAGTCGTCTGTGAAGGCTTCAGCTAAGCCATCGTCATCGTCGGAGAAGTCATCTTCAAACGCGAGTTCAACTAGCAGTTCGGCAGCAAGTGATGCAACAAAGGGATTGGCAAAGGCTGATAATCATGGTCTAACGGGCGCGGTGCAACAGCCGTTGGCGTATGCAACATCACGTCAAATGGTGATGCAACCGCTTGATCATTTTCGTCGTGCGGTTGATAGTCACATTCAACTGTCGAATGATGAAGAACCAACGGTGAAGCGTGCACCAAGTTTGTCATACAATCCAGTTGGTTGGCACAACTACAAGATGTATTATGGTGATGGTTCAAAGAGCGCTTGGTTAATGGCCCGAGGTCACTTGGTTGGTTACCAATTCTCGGGCTTGAACGATGAACCACGTAATTTGGTGCCTGAGACAGCTTGGATGAACTCGGGAAACTATTCCGGTATGGATCAAGGTAATTCAGATAGTATGTTGTATTACGAGAATCAACTGGATAACTGGTTGGCCTTGCACCCCAATTATCGTTTGGATTATCAAGTGACACCTTTGTATTCAGGTGATGAATTGTTGCCACGTGAAGTACGTTTGGCATACGTCGGTTATGATCAAAATGGACAAACCATTGAAATTCGCTTTGGCTCACAACATGAGACAAGTGGTAATGGTGGTGCAACAGTCGTTTATTTGGCTAACGTGAGTCCAAATGCAACCATCGATTACGCAACTGGTATGGCGACTGGCACGGTTGAAAAGGCGGCTACACCAGTTGCAGCCGCACCGGTTGAATCAACGCAACCTGCGACACAACCAGCTACTCAGCCCGAAGCAGGGCAGGGAGACCGCGTGGTTTACGTGACTGGTGGTGGCTCAAGCAAGGTTTACTGGTACGGGACTGACCGCATGCCATCAAGTACAAACATGAATAACGTTATTCAGATGACGGAAAATGAAGCGATTCAAGCAGGTAAGCGTCACAGTATGACAGAATAATAAATAAATATTCATTCACTTATGAATGGCGTTAAATCAAGACGTTTACTGACTAAACCCCGCCTAGTGCGGGGTTTTATGGTATGATAAGGGCATTGAAAATTTTGGATATGAGGGCAGTTGAAATGGAAGTTATAACATTACATCACCCATTTGATAATAAGAAAATCACTGATGAGCCAGTTGTGTTGGCAATGGGATTTTTTGACGGCGTTCATGCTGGTCACCGCGCGGTTATCGAGCGTGCGCGTAGCGAAGCACAACGTCGTGGGGTGAAGTTGGCGGTGTTGACCTATGATCAGCATGCGTCAATCGTGTTTAAAACACATGATGCCCCACTCACGTATTTGACGACATTGCCTCGTAAGTTGGAGTTGTTGGCCTCACTTGAGGTCGATATCGCTTACGTTGTGAACTTCACGTCAGCACTAGCTAAGGTTGCGCCACAAGATTTTGTGGACCAATATATGGTTGGTCTCCACGCACAAGCAGTTGTTGCCGGTTTTGACCACACATACGGTGCCCGTGATGCGGCGGCCGACATGGCACATTTACCGGCATATGCGCAAGAGCGTTTCGACGTCATTGAAGTGGCTCGCGTTGATATTGATGGCGAGGAAGGTGCGTCAACGCGTGCTCGCCAATTGGTTGATGCGGGTCGGGTAGATGACTTGAATGTGTTGTTGACACAACCA
This sequence comes from Weissella confusa, assembly GCA_016466735.1. Lineage (GTDB taxonomy): Bacteria > Bacillota > Bacilli > Lactobacillales > Lactobacillaceae > Weissella > Weissella fermenti. The sequence continues at coordinate 28,869 of JAAOED010000018.1, forward strand.
TACGAAACGACTGGTGTGGTTGTTCACGGTGAGGCACGTGGTCGTGAAATGGGTTATCCCACCGCAAACATTGAAACAACGGCAGGTGAACGTTTGCCAGGTGTCGGCGTTTATACCGTTGAATTACAAGTTGGTGAGCAATGGTATGGCGGAATGGCTTCAATCGGTTACAATGTCACCTTTGGCGAAAACCGTCCAAAGACTGTTGAAATCAACTTGTTTGATTTTGCGAGTGAAATCTATGGTGAACATGTCAAGGTTCGTTGGCACCACTACATTCGTGGCGAAATGAAGTTTGATGGCATGGACGGACTTATCGCTAAGTTGGCGGATGACGAAGCTGTGTCACGCCGCTTTTTAGCAGAACGTTAAACGAAAAAAGAAAGGGGACAAATCATGTCTTTTGATGGTCTCTTTACGCACGCAATGGTGCGAGAGTTGAATGAAACACTGGCTGGTGGTCGCATTATGAAGATTCACCAACCGTATCCTAATGAAATCTTCTTGGTAATTCGTAACAACCGTACGAATTACCCAGTACTTTTGAGCGCGCACCCCTCGTTTGCGCGTGCTCAAATTTCACGAATTAAGTATACGAACCCACAAACAGCACCTAACTTCGCCATGATGCTACGTAAGCACTTGGAGGGGGCGCAACTGTTGCGTGTTGAGCAAGTCGCAAATGACCGTATGATTAAGTTCACGACATCAGGCCGAAATGAATTGGGTGATGAAGAGAAGACGTCTTTGATTCTTGAAATGATGGGCCGTCACTCAAACTTGTTCTTAATTGATGAACCAACGCAACGCATTTTGGATTTGATTAAGCACGTACCAGCGGATCAAAACCGTGTCCGTACGTTGATGCCTGGTGGTACGTATGTGATGCCGCCAAAGCAAGATGTCGTGAATCCATATGAAACGTTGGATGGCTTGGCCAACTTGATTTTGGATAACCCAGACGTGGCTGATTTGGCTAAAGGTATCCAACACACATTCCAAGGATTTGCGCGTGACTCAGCATTAGAATTGGCTACTGTTTTGCAACAAGATGGTGATGCCATGAAGCTGGCTCAAGATTGGTTTGCCCACTTTGACAAACCAGCTCCACGCTTGATTTCAACTGAAAAGGGTGTTGATTTCGCACCATTCGAGTGGTTGACGTTACCTGGCAACGTGGTGGAATATCCAACGCTTAGCGAAATGTTGGACGGTTACTTCGCTGAGAAGTCAGAGCGTGACCGTGTACAACAACAAGCAGCCGTTGTGCTACGCGTTGTTCGTAACGAATTAAAGAAGAACAAGACCAAAATTAAGAAGCAGCAAGCTGAATTAGACGCAGCGGACAACGCTGATGAATTCAAGATTAAGGGTGAGTTGTTGACAACCTACATGCACCAGATTGAGCGTGGTATGACGTCAATTGAGTTGCCAAACTATTATGATGACAACAAGCCTTTGCAGATTGCTTTGTCTAACCAAATTGGCCCCTCTCAAAATGCGCAAAAGTACTTCACGCGTTACAACAAGTTGAAGACGTCTGTTAAGTACCTAAACGAGCAAATCGCGATGGCACAAGAGGAAGTCGATTACTTCGAGAATTTGTTGGCCCAAATTGATATTGCGTCACCAAAGGATATCGAAGAAATTCGCCAAGAATTGATTCAAGAAGGCTACATGCGTGTGCAAAGCAAGAAAAAGCAAAAGCCACAAGTGAGCCAGCCTGAGAAGTTTTATGCTACGGATGGGACGTTGATTGAAGTTGGTAAGAACAACTTACAAAACGAGCGCTTGTCAATGAAGACGGCTGCTAAGTCCGACATCTGGTTGCACACCAAGGATATTCCAGGTTCACACGTTATCATTCACGATGCTGATCCTTCTGAGGAAACGTTGCTTGAAGGGGCCATGCTGGCAGCATACTTTTCCAAGGCCCGCGATTCAGCGAACGTGCCGGTTGATTATTTGCCGGTCCGTCGCTTGCGTAAGCCAAATGGTTCCAAGCCTGGTTTTGTGATTTTTGAAGGTCAAACAACGATGGCGGTTACGCCGGACTTTGCGATGGTTCAAAAGTTGCGTCAAAATAAGCCTGTCCAAACACAAAATTAATTTTTCGAAGGCCGGATTTGCTATAATCCGGCCTTTTGTTGTGGTCAAAACATTAAGGGTCTCTTAATCGAGAATACAAATCTGTAATCATTGTCCCATTTTTAGTAAAATGGGAATTAGAATAAAGGAGGGTGCGTCATGATTAAAGAAATTGCTTTAGCTGATTTGGACACAATGCGCGCAGCAATCGCCGCTGGTGTGAATCGCGTGGAATTAAATAGTCATTTAGACTTAGGCGGCCTTACACCAGATAATGAAACGGTTGCCACTGCTGTTAAGCTCGCCCAGGATGCTAATGTTGACTTAGTTGTCATGGTGCGTCCACGTGGTGGCGATTTTGATTATTCAGATGCTGAAATCAACACAATGCGTGAATCACTAATTCATTTCCGTGCTTTGGGTGTGAAGATGGTGACATTTGGGGTTGTTGATCAAGAAAAGCGTCTGGCTCGTGATCGTATGGTAAAGCTACTTGAAGCCGCTTTGCCAATGCAAGTGGTTTATCACATGGCGTTTGACGATATCAAGCCAGAATGTCAGCCACAAGCGTTGCGCTGGTTGGCGAATTATGGCGTTGTACGCGTTTTGACGCACGGCGGTGATTTAACCCAACCAATTACCGAAACTGTGAGTCATTTAAAGGACACAATTGCACAAGCACCGGCCGGATTAACAATTTTGCCGGGTGGTGGGGTGACATTCGAGAACGCAACTTGGTTGGCAGATGAGTTGCAGGTATCTGAATTACACGGATCCAAAATCGTTTCGTTAGTCGCGACGACCACTTTGTAAACGTAAGTGCAGGCTTTTTGTCCCACATGTGTAATACAAAAAGCGTATAATTAGTTAGTTAAATCAGGAGGTCGGCATGAAAACTGTCTTAGAAGCGTTACGCGATACCGAAAAACAATATAAATCCATTTTAACGAGAATCACAAAGGAACAAGGCGTCACCATTGCAGAGTGGCAATTGTTGAACCATGTTTCTGAAGGGTTCGATACCCAAGATAAGCTTTCTGAGGAAACTGGCTTGGATAATTCAACGTTGTCTCGTCAATTGAGTTCATTGTTGAAAAAGGAATTGGTATCAAATATTGCGGTAGGCCGTGATCGACGCCAATTGATTTATGAATTAACGCTTAAGGGGAGCGATGTGTTGACGGCTGTCAACCAACAACACACCCATTATGAGGAAACAATTTTTAAGTTGTGGTCAGCTGAAGAAAAAAGCATGGCCCGTATTCTACTGAATCGCTTAGAAAACTCATTAAGTAAGCAAATGTAGGAGGAAGAGCATGGCGAAGCATGCAGTTGTTATTTCTTTGGACGCACTTGGAAGCGCGGATTTGGCCGCACGATTGCAATTTTTGCCAAACATTGCGAGTTTAATCGCTGATGGAACTTGGGTTAAGGAAGTTAAGGGCGTTTATCCGTCAATTACCTATCCTTCACACACGTCAATCATTACTGGGACTTATCCAAAGTCACATGGTGTGGTTAATGCGACGCTTATGCAACCGGAGCGAGAGTCACCAGATTGGTTCTGGTATGCAAAGCACATTAAGGTGCCAACGGTGTACGATTTGGCCCGTGAAGCCGGTATGACAACCGCAGCCTTTTTGTGGCCGGTAACGGCTGGCGCAAAAATCAACTGGAATATTGCTGAGATTTTCCCAAATCGCATTTGGACAAATCAATATACGACGTCATTACGCGCTAGTTCACCATTGTTCTTGTTGCAAATGGATCGTAAGTTTGGCCACCTGCGTAAAGGTATTCAACAACCAGAACTAGATAATTTCATCACGGCAGCAGCGGTTGATACTATTAAGACGAAGAAGCCAAACTTGACGTTGATTCACTTGGTGGACATGGATTCACACCGTCATCGCTATGGTGTTCGTACACAACAAGCGTGGGATGCCTTGGCTCGTTTGGATCAACACGTTGGTGATTTGATTCAAGCAACGAAGGATGCTGGCATTTTCGAAGACACGGACTTTATGGTGTTGGGTGACCACTACCAAATGAACGTATCAAAGATGATTCACTTGAACATGTTGTTTGCTGATCGTGGTTGGCTTCGTGCAACGCACAATGGTCGTGTAGCCCGTAACTGGCAAGTGCTTGCTAAGCACACAGACGGTGCAACATACGTGTACTTGAAGGATGCGAGTCTTTTGCAGCAAGTGCAAAAGATGGTCAGTGAAGTCGAAGGTGTTAAGGCGGTCTATGATCACAGCGAACTCGTTGAGTTTGGGGCTGATCCGGAAGCATCTTTGATGGTTGAAGCAGAAAAAGGCTACTACTTCACCGACGAAACGCGTCGACCAGCATTGGTTGAAGAAGTGACAAACGAGATGTTGGAACGTGGTGAAGTTGACCGTTACAAGGGAACTCACGGCTACCACCCAGACAATGAGGATTACACGACGACCCTTATTTTGAACGGACCTGACATTAAGGCTGGTCAAGAATTGACGTTGGACATTGATTTGACGTCAGAGGGACCAACGATGGCTAAGTTGCTTGGCTTACAATTTAATACGCCAACTGCTGGTCATGTGATCAATGAGGCGTTTAAGGAGTAAGGATGAAGAAGCTTTTTAATAAAACTGAGTGGAGCTGGATTTTTTATGATTGGGCGAACTCAGCGTACGGCATCATTGTTGTGACAGCAGTCCTACCAATTTGGTTGACGTCTGTTGCAGCGAATGGTGGCGTTTCAGCAACCCACGCAACTGCTTATTGGGGTTATGCTAATTCGGTTGCAACGCTTGCAGCAGCTGTTTTGGCACCGATTTTAGGTGCTTTGGCTGATTTTCAAGGCATGAAGGGGCGCTTGTTTTATATATTTACGGCATTGGGGATTGTCGGCACACTCGGCCTAGCAGCCGTGCCAGCTGACAATCTTTTGTTATTGTTAGCAGTCTTTGTGTTATCATTTGTTGGGTACTCATCTGCTAACGTTTTTTATGACAGTTACATCACGGATATCACGACACCAAGTCGGATGGATCGTGTTAGTTCTGCTGGTTATGGATTTGGGTACTTGGGAGGTCTTGTGCCGTTCATTATCTTTATGATTGGACGGGGCTTCCTATCAGCGCACGGCGTTGTTATTTTTGCGTTTGTGTTGTCAGCTGTTTGGTGGTTGGTGTTTACCGTGCCGTTCGTTAAGAACGTGCGCCAAGTTTATGCCTTGCCAGCAAATGACCATCCAGTTCGAGCGGCTGTTCGACGTTTGGGTGAAACCATCCGTGATTTGCGCCATTATCCTGTCTTGTCAGGATTCCTTTTGGCTTATTTCTTCTACATCGACGGGGTGAACACCATTTTCACAATGGCGTCTTCATTCGCATTGGCAATCGGCATTCCAAGTAGTCAACTAATTGTTGTCTTGTTGGCGGTGCAACTAATTGCCTTTCCATTTTCAATTGTGTACGGCTGGTTAGCCGATCGCTTTGGTAATCGTAATATTTTGATTATGGGGATGCTGATTTATATCGGTATTACATTATTTGCAATTTTTATTAATCACCCTAATCAATTTTGGTTGCTAGCCTTCGGTGTGGGTTCATCACAAGGTGGGATGCAAGCCTTGTCACGTTCATACCTGGGACAAATTATTCCTAAGGAACGTAGTAGTGAGTTTTTCGGGTTCTTCAATATCTTCGGGAAGTTTTCGGCGATAATTGGACCGGCCATTTTTGGAGTTGTGTCACAGGTCACGGGACGCGTGCAATTTGCCGCCGGCGCACTGTCAGTTCTGTTCGTGATTGGCTTGATTATTTTTGTGCGTTTGCCAAAGAACATTACAACTAACAATTAATTTGAGAGGATTTTGAGATGAAAATTGCGATTGTAACGGATTCAACGGCTTATCTAAGCCGAGATGAAGTGGTTGCGCTAGACATTAAGCTGATGCCAATTCCGGTTATTATCGACGGCACGGTCTACCGCGAAGGGGTTGATTTGACCACTTCTGAATTTTATGAAAAGTTGGCTACGTCAGAGACGTTCCCTTCAACATCACAACCGGCTGTTGGAGAATGGATTACATTGTTCGAGTCATTGAAAGCTGATGGTTACGATGGTGCAATCGTCGTTAACTTGGCTTCAACGATTTCAGGAACGGTAAACACGGTTGCTGGTTTGGCTGATGCTGTAGATGACTTTACGGTTTACGGCTATGATTCAAAGATTACCGTACGCTTGATGGGCCACTTGGTCATGAAGGCAGCGCAAATGGCACAAGCTGGTGCTGAGCCTGCTGACATCATCGCGACGATGGACGAGTTGCAACAAACGATGGATGAATACTTCATCGTGGATGATTTGCAAAACTTGGTTCGTGGGGGCCGTTTGTCAAACGCTTCAGCGATTATCGGAACGATGTTGAAGGTTAAGCCTATTTTGACATTTGATAACGAATCTAACTACATTGTGCCATTCGAAAAGGTACGCTCAATGAAGAAGGCGATGGCACGTGCAGAAGAGTTGTTCGACCAAGCTCGTGCAAACTCAAAGTATCCTTTGCGTGCAATGGTTATTCATGCGAATGCAGAAGAAGCAGGGGCCGCTTGGCGTGAGGATTTGCAACAACGCCACCCAGATATGCCAATTGAATTGACATACTTTGGGCCAGTTATCGGAACTCACTTGGGTGCCGGTGCCTTGGCTTTGGCTTGGATTCGCGAACCAGATTCACTATAAAGTAAACTGATAAGCAATACGTTTTGAAAGGCAGTTGTCGTCGGCGACAACTGCCTTTCTCATCTAGTTTGTAACACTAGATTACATGTTGTGCCACTTGAGTACCTTGAATTATCAGCATGATAATGAGATAATGAAAGTACATTAAATTAATCACAAAACGGGGAATTAAAAACATGGCCCAAGTTAAAATTGTCACTGACTCAACAGCAATGTTGACGCCTGAAGAAGTTTCAAAATACGATGTTAAGGTAGTTCCTTTGGGAATTATGATTGATGGTACGGTCTACCAAGACGGTGTGACATTGTCACCGGTTGAATTCATGGATAAAATGGCTGCAGCTGAGAACTTGCCACAAACGTCACAACCTTCATTGGGTGTGTTTACGGAAGTATACGAGTCATTGGTTGGCGATGATGTGCAAATCATCTCAATTCACTTGACGAAGGGATTGTCAGGTACTGCTGATGCCGCTCGTCAAGCAGCAATGATGGTTGAAGGAGATATCACTGTCCTTGATTCAGACTTCATCGATCGTGCGCTTGGGTTCCAAGTGCTAGCAGCTGCCAAGATGGCATCTGAAGGGGCTTCAAAGGAAGACATCCTTGCTGAAATTGAGCGTGTTCACGACAACACACAATTGTATTTGACGGTGTCAAACCTTGATAACCTAGTTGCGGGTGGACGTTTGTCAAAGACGGCAGGCTTCATTGCTGGGGTTTTGAACATCAAGATTGGTGCCCACATTGAGCAAGGTAATATCAATGTCGAAGTTAAGGGACGTGGCGCTAAGTCAACCCGTGCCTACTTGAAGAGCATTGTGGAGCAAATGCAAGCTGCACCAAACGGTATTGAAGCGATTGGTATTTCTCACGCTGGTATTCCAGCTGAGGCACAAGAACTGGCTGATAAGGTCAATGAAATCTTCCCAGATATCAAGATTGTTGTGCAGCAAACATCACCAACTGTGTCAACTCACACTGGTGCTGGCGCAATTGGATTTAGTTACCAAGTAAAGTAAAAAAATGGCGTTTCGTCCCCGGGCGGAACGCTTTTTATTATGGTAGAATAGTAAGTCGAAGCTTTGTTAAGGAGGTGAGCAGTGTGCAACGCAAATTTAAAGTGATCGTCGCGACGATTTTGTTGGCGATGGGGTTCGAAACTTTGAGTACCAGCGTGCCAGCTTATGCTGCTAACAAGCAAACAGTTAAATTGGTTGCTGTGGGTGATTCTTTGACAGAAGGTGTTGGCGATACTACCAAACAGCAAGGATACACAAAGCGAACAGCGAAATTAATAGCTGATAAGTACGATGTGAAAGTTAAGACCGCCAATTATGGCAAAGCGGGTGATCGCTCGGATCAAATTTTGAAGCGCATTAAAAAGAATAAACAGGCTGTTTCAGATATTAAATCCGCTGATGTGTTAGTGATGACGGTTGGTGGTAATGATTTGCAACAAACATTGTTTAAAGCGATTTTTGCGAAGTCTGAACAAGCAGTTACGGATAAGGTGACGGCAAGTATGCCGGAATACACTGAAAACCTAACGACATTAATCAACTATCTTGAAAAGAAGAATTCTGACGCGCCGATATTCTTGTTTGGCAATTATAATCCGCTATATGTCTATTTGGCGAATCGCTTTGATTTGAACGATGATGTTAAGATTTATAATGGCATTAATGCCAATCTTGCGTCAGCTGATGACCGTGTTTATTATGTTTCGACCTTTAATACGCTGACGTACGGACAATATCAGACAGCAAAAGCCCGCAAGCAATTGGCTGTTGAGGCTGAAAAAGCCAATCGGGGATCGCTGAATAATGAGATGGTCACCGATACATTGAATGGTAAAAGCGATAAAGAGTTAAATGATTATATTACGACGCTTGATCACTATCACCCAAATGACAAAGGATATGACAAAATGAGTGCGCTGTTAGTGAAGCGCATGGCAAAACACACTGAAGATTGGTTGGAGAAGTAACATGGAACCACGTAAAGTGACACGTTTTGGCGTGGTAATGCCATCTCGTGAACGCGTCCAAGGCATCATTACCGGGATTGGCATCACACTGGTTGCCTTGGTGGCACTGGTGATTGTCTTAATTTTATTACCGCAGGATCGTACAGAAGTGACGGATACCAAGCCGCAAATCGGCCAAGCATCATTTACGGTCGCCGTAGATCGCAAGGAATTGAATGCAATTGTTGAACAGTATCTCAATAATGATCCGGCCTTGAAGAATAAGTTCCGTTTTGAGATGACAAAGTCAGGCATGATGGTGTATGGTACGTACAAGCTCCTAGGCCAAAACGTTGATTTTGGGTTGAAGATGGTGCCTGAAGTGACCAAGAATGGTGGTATTTTGCTACATGCGAAGTCCGTGGCGGTTGGCCAGCTACCATTGCCTGTTAAGTACGTTATGGGGTATCTTGGTAATATGGTCGATTTACCAACGTGGTTGACTATCGACACATCAGAACAAACGATTTTGATTGATCTTGGAAAAACGCCGAAAGTGCAGGGAATGCGCGTGAAAGCAGTAACGATTGATCCGGCTAAGGACAAGTTTTTATTCCGTGGAGGATATAGCAAATAATGCGACGCCCATTTTTTTCATGGTTGATGACCCAACGCAATCCAATGACTTTTGATGAAGTGCAGACGTTTGCGAATGCGGCCTTTTATGACCACCAATTTCCTAAGCAAGCGGAAGATTTTGATGAATTGTCACGCTACTTAGAGGAAAACGCGTCTTACTTGCACAGTATGTCAGTTTTTGACGAAGCATGGACGCGCTACTTAGCATCAGAAGATTAAGGCGGTTTTGACCGTCATACATAACCCGAAAGGAAGAACATTATGGCTCAAATTATTCAATGGTTCCCTGGCCACATGGCTAAAGCCTTCCGCCTAATGCGCGAAAATTTAAAGTATGTTGATATCGTGTTCGAATTGGTTGATGCTCGTATCCCAGTTTCATCACGTAACCCGGAACTGGACGAGGTCTTGGGTCAAAAGCCACGTTTGTTGGTTATGACGAAGACTGACTTGGCTGATCCAGAACGCACGAAGGCTTGGAAGAAGTACTTCGAAGCTCAGGGTATGGAAGTTGTGGCTTTGGACACACGTGGTCACAAGACACCTCAAATCATGACAAAGGCTGCCCGTAAGGTGTTGGCTGATAAGTGGGCCGCCCTAGAAGAAAAGGGTGTTAAGGACAAGCCAATCCGTGCGTTGGTTGCTGGTATTCCAAACGTTGGTAAGTCAACGCTTTTGAATCACTTGGTGACTAAGAATGTTGCTATCACTGGTGACCGTCCAGGTGTGACGAAGAAGTTGCAATGGTTGAAGACGCCAACAAATTTGGAGCTTTTGGACACGCCGGGTGTACTTTGGCCAAAGTTTGAGGACCAACGTGTTGGTGAGCACCTGGCGATGACTGGTGCCATCAAGGATCAATTGATTAACCAGGATGATATTGCCTTGGCAACGTTGAAGTTTATGCGTGAGTATAACCCTGCTGCTATTATTGCTCGTTACCACTTGCCAGAGGATGCCTGGGAGAACAACACAGACGTTGAGTTGTTGTTACTTATCACGCAAAAGTTAGGATTTAAAGACGATTATGACCGTGCGTCGGAGCGTTTGTTGATTGATTTGCGTCGTGGTAAGTTGGGCGAATACACGGTTGAAATGCCTGAGGACAACATCGGAGTTGTACAAGATGACCAAGCCTGAGACAATCGCAGCCATTAAGGTGGCGTTGCAAGGCGATGTAGCGCCAGAACAGTTGGCTATTTGGCGCGCGGATGAGCGTGCTGGTGTCCAGAAACTGTTAGTGAGTTACGATAAGCGGTTGGCTAAACAAGCTGCACAAGCGCAGGCTTTTTCAGAACGCCTAACTTTTGAGCGAGATGCCTGGCAGAATGGTCTTGTTTTGGCCGGCGTTGATGAAGTTGGCCGGGGGCCTTTAGCTGGTCCTGTAGTTGCAGCAGCAGCAGTCATTGATGACTCGTTTGACCTGATTGCAGTGCATGATTCAAAGCAATTGTCTGAAAAGGCGCGTTTGGCACTTGATCAAGACATCAAGGATAAGGTTGTTGCGTACGCCTTTGGTGTTGTTGACGCTGAACAAATTGATGAAATTAACATCTATGAGGCGTCACGTGTGGCGATGAAGCAAGCAATCGAAAACTTGTCAGTACAAGTTGATGGCCTACTGATTGATGCGATGACGGTTGATTTGCCGCTACCCCAAGAGAAGCTGATTAAAGGGGATGACCGCAGTATCTCAATCGGTGCGGCCTCTATTCTTGCGAAGAATTTTCGTGATGAATTGATGGCAGCTTATGCGATTGATTATCCGGGCTACGGCTTTGAACATAACGCTGGCTACGGGACGGCTGAACATTTGGCTGGTTTGGAAATAAATGGTGTGACACCTATTCACCGTAAAACATTTGCGCCAGTTAAAAATTATTTGGATTAAAATTGGAAAAATCACGTTATTTCGGCTCTTTCTTATTAGGAGGATGCTATGAAACAACGTGATTTTTTATTGTGGTTATTGTTAGTCCCTGGTGTTGGGATTGTTGGCAGAACACATATCTGGCAATATATGGTTGCGCATGGTTTAAATGAACTTTCGTTAAACGAGGTACATCAATTAGCAGGTGTTCCGATGCAGCAACGCGCTAACAGTCGTGCCTTTTGCCAATCGGATGTGGTAAGGAAGCAATTCGAAAAGCTTAAAATGATGGATTACGTCACAATTGCTGACGAAGAATACCCGATATGGCTTGCGGGAATTGAATGTCCGCCAGTGGTGTTGTTTTATAAAGGTAATTTGCTATTCGCACGCTATCCTGGTGTTGCGATTGTTGGTACCCGTGAAATGTCGGCATATGGGGAACAAATTGTTAAAGGATTTGTACCGGCATTTGTTGAAGCGGGAATCATAACAATATCTGGGTTGGCGACTGGCGTTGACGAAGCTGTCCATCGCGAAACGCTTGCATATCATGGGGCGACGGTTGGCGTTATCGGGACAGGACTTGATGTTGCCTATCCACGCCGACGGGATGGCTTGCAAATGCAAGTGGCTGAGGCGGGTGTGGTTGTGTCGGAATATTTACCATGGGTCGGACCGGCTAAACATCGGTTTCCAGAACGCAATCGCATAATTGCTGGATTATGTGCGGCTTGTTTGGTAGTGGAAGCTAAAAATCGGTCAGGTTCGTTGATCACGGCCAACCAGGCGTTAGTTGAAAATCGGGATATTTATGCAGTACCTGGGCGTATCGATACAATGCTTTCAGGCGGCACAAATGCGTTGATTGTCGCAGGTGCAATGCCGGCATTATCACCGATTGACATTATTCGAAATTCTTTTTAATTTGTTAAATGGTGCACATACGAAACGGTTGTTATTTGTCAAAGGCTAGACTGGTAGTGTATAGTACATAATTGTTAAAGCATAATACTTACTATATATAGTAGAAAACAATAAAATTGAAAGAAAGAGGTCCACGCACATGGCAGAAACAACTGAAAAAAAGCCAGCTAAGAAGCGTGCGACGGCTTCAAAGACCAAGTCAAAAGCTAAGCCAAAGAAGAACCTAGTTATCGTTGAGTCACCATCAAAGGCCAAGACGATTGAAAAGTACTTGGGAAGTTCTTATAAGGTCGTTGCAAGTATTGGACACATCCGCGACTTGCCAAAGTCAACGATGGGTGTCGATATTGAAAATAATTATGAACCTAAATACATCAACATCCGTGGTAAGGGTGATGTAATTAAGGGATTGAAGAAAGAAGCAAAGGCAGCTAAGCACGTTTATCTAGCATCCGACCCGGATCGTGAAGGAGAAGCAATTGCTTGGCACTTGTCACATATTCTTGATTTGGACCTAGACGCTGGCGAAAACCGTGTTGTCTTCAATGAAATTACCAAGGATGCTGTTAAGGATGCCTTCAAGCAACCACGTAAGATCAATATGGATTTGGTTGATGCGCAACAAGCGCGTCGTGTCCTTGATCGTTTGGTGGGTTACTCAATTTCACCAATCTTGTGGAAGAAGGTAAAGAAGGGCTTGTCAGCTGGACGTGTGCAATCAGTCGCATTGGGATTGGTTATTGCCCGTGAAAACGAAATTCAAGCCTTCCAACCAGATGAATACTGGACGTTGGATTCAGAATTCAAGAAGGATAAGACAAAGTTTAAGGCTGTCTTTTACGGTGTTGATGGTAAGAAGACAGAATTGCCAGATAACGATGCAGTCCAAGATGTCATGAAGCGCCTTGATCAAAAGGGCGACTTTGATATCACAAAGGTTGAGGCGAAGGAACGTAAGCGTAACCCACAACCAGCTTTCACAACATCAACGATGCAACAAACGGCGAACACCCAATTGAACTTCCGTACGCGTAAGACGATGATGGCTGCGCAACAATTGTATGAAGGTATTAACCTGGGCGGTAAAGAAGGTAGCGTTGGTTTGATTACGTATATGCGTACTGATTCAACGCGTATTTCTGAAATTGCCAAGGCGGACGCGTCAACGTTCATCCATGAAGAATACGGTGCCGAGTATGCGGCAACAAAGCCAGTCCAAGGTAAGCAACAAGAAGGCGCTCAAGATGCCCACGAAGCTATTCGTCCAACGTCTGTCTTCCGCACGCCAGCTTCAATCAAGGATAAGTTGACGAATGATCAATTTAAGTTGTACCAATTGATTTGGTCACGTTTTGTGGCTAGTCAAATGACACCAGAAATCTTGGACACGATGGCTGTCACGATTGAACAAAACGGTGTGATGTTCCGTGCCAATGGTTCAAAGACTAAGTTTGCAGGATTTACCAAGGCTTATCCAGCCGCTAAGGAAAAGGACAACAAGTTGCCTGAATTAGCAGTTGGCGATTTGGTTCAAATGGCAAAGACGTCACCAGAACAACACTTTACGCAACCACCTGCTCGTTATACCGAAGCTGCTTTGGTTAAGGCGCTGGAAGAAAACGGTGTTGGTCGTCCATCAACGTATGCGGCCACAATCGAAACGATTCAAAAGCGTGGCTACGTGCGTATTGATGCGAAGAAGTTTGTGCCCACTGAATTGGGTGAATTAGTCCAAAACACGGTGCAAGAATTCTTCCCGGATGTCACGAACATCAAGTTTACCGCCCAAGTCGAAACTGATTTGGACAACGTTGAAAACGGTAAGGAAAACTGGGTGAAGGTCATTGATGACTTCTTCAAGCCATTCTCACAAGAGCTTGAAAAGGCTGAAGTGGAGATGGAAAAGATTGTCTTGAAGGACCGTTTGGCTGGCTTTAACTGTGATGTCTGTGGTGCACCAATGCTTGAAAAGATGGGACGTTATGGTAAGTTCTACGCTTGTTCACGCTTCCCTGATTGCCGTAACACGCAAACGATCGTTGAAGAAATCGGCCTAGGTTGCCCTAAGTGTGGTATCGGACAAATTGTAGAACGCAAGACCAAGCGCGGTCGTACGTTCTACGGTTGCTCACGATACCCAGATTGTGACTTTGTATCATGGGACAAGCCAACTGAAAAGACGCGTGCCGATGGTACAACACCAAAGGATGACGAAGAAGCTTCAGATAAGGCTGAGAAGCAAGAAACTGAGAAGGCATAAGGATGGCAGATACGGCGAAGTTAACCGGGTTGTTTTTGGACTACTTACGTGTTGAACGCCAGTATTCAGATGACACTCAAAAGGCTTATCGGTCAGATATTAACGAGTTTGAACGCTTCTTAATAGAGACTGGCGATCAGCAAACGGTTGATATTACGGCCGTTGATCAATATGATGTGCGCGTTTACTTATCAGCCCTTTATGAAAAAGGGGATGTGAGTCGGACGATTGCCCGCAAGGTGAGCTCGTTGCGTGCCTTTTATCAGTTCTTGGAACGTAATGAATTTGTGGCTAGTAATCCATTTGCTGGCGTGCAATTAAAAAAGGCTGGGCGTCATTTGCCACGTTACTTTTACGAAAAAGAGTTAAACAAGTTGTTTGAAGTGGTGATGGGCGATACAAGTCTCCTGGGATTACGCAATCGGCTGTTGCTGGAAATTTTGTATGGTACCGGGGCACGTGTTTCCGAAGTTGCAGGTTTGACGTTGGGGATGATTGACCAACAAGCGCGCATTATTACCATCACTGGTAAGGGAAACAAGACGCGTATTGTACCATACGGTCAGTATGCAGCTGATGCGTTGGCAGTTTACTTAAACGATGCGCGACCAGGCTTGCTGGCAAAAGCCGACACAGTGCATGATAAATTATTCGTTAACCAACGGGGCCAGGCACTAACAACAAGCGGGATTGAGTATATTCTTAAGCAACTCGCCAAAAAGGCTGGGCTTACACAGGTTGTGTCGGCACACATGTTCCGGCATACGTTTGCAACTGATTTATTGAATAACGGCGCTGATTTACGTACTGTGCAGCAATTGCTCGGTCACAGTAGTCTCAGCACGACCCAAATATATACCCACGTTACAACAGACGCGCTGCAGAAAAGTTATCGTGACTTTTTTCCACGTGCAACTGAGTAACTAAATGAGAGGCTTACACAAGTGGGCCTCTTTTTTTGCATACAAAATTCATGGTTCTTGAATAGAAAAGCATGCTTATATTTGTTATAATTGAAATATTGGAAAACGCTTACAGGAGGCAAAGTGGCATGTCAGTCAAGTTAGAGAATGATAATATTACGGTCGTTATTTCAGAAATGGGAGCTGAATTAACGAGTGTTACGAACAAGGAAAGTGGTTTGGAATACATGTGGACAGCCGATCCAAATTTCTGGGGTCGTCACGCACCTAATTTGTTCCCAATCGTTGGGCGCCTTCGTGGTGACCGTTATAAGTATCGTGACAAGACGTACTTCATGGCTCAACACGGTTTTGCGCGTGATAATGAATTCGACTTGGTTGAAAAGACAGCTACGACAGCCCGCTTCCGCTTGGTTGATAATGAAGAGTCATTTTCAATTTACCCATTCCACTTCCAATTTGACGTGTTGTACCGTCTGACTGAGCAAGACACATTGGGGATTGCGTATGTTGTGACGAACACGGATACACATGACATCTACTTCTCAGTTGGTGGACACCCTGGCTTCCGTGCGCCACTTGAAGAAGGCGAGAAGTTTACGGACTATTACATTAACGTTGAACCACAACGCAAGTATCAACGTGCGAAGTTGGTTGGGCCGTACTTGGACAACAACTTGGAATCAACGTTCGATTCACGTATTCCATTGCGTTTGCGTCGAGATGACTACAAGGACGACGCGATTATTTTGCGTTTGGATCAAAATCCCGTTTCAATCGTTTTGGCCAAGTTGAACGAATCTCATGGTGTGACAATGCACATCCAAAACGCTAAGTATGTTGGTATTTGGACACCATATGCCAAGGAAGCGCCGTTCGTGGCAATTGAGCCATGGTGGGGAATTGCAGACACGGTTGATGCCGACGGGGAGTTGCGTCACAAGTTTGGTATCAATACATTGGCACCAGCTCAAACATTCACGGGCTCATACTCACTAACATTTTTCTAATCAGCAATTTATTTGGTCTTGCTACATGGTGGCAAGGCTTTTTATTATAGTGTTGACACAGGGTGCATAATAAAAAACACGACTACGAATTGTAGCCGTGCTTCAAATGCATAATTGAGGTTAGTTTTTTGATTGGCTGCGCCAGTACCCAAGTCCCCAGTGCACCATTGATTCAGTACCGTTTTTAATGCGGACAATGTTCTCACGGTGACGGTAGAAAACAAAAATGGTTAATGCGAAGGCGATGATTGATAGTAACCAGTCATGCAACCAGAAAATTGATAGTAGCGTTACCAGTGTGAAACCAATCATTGAAGCCATTGATACCATGCTGGTTAGCAAGATAACCGTTAGGAAAATCGCAAAGGCAATTGCGAACATTGTTGGGTTATACATTAATAGCACCCCCATTGATGTCGCAACGGCCTTGCCGCCCTTAAAGCCAATCCACATTGAAAAGGTGTGACCAAGGATGGCGCCAAGGCCGACCACCATTACTGTCCAAGCGGGCGCTGGGCCCCAGATGTAAGCCATGAGGGCACCAACTGATCCCTTGAAGATATCAAGTAGTAGGACTGCAACACCAGCGCGGGTACCCAACACACGGAAGGTATTGGTCGTCCCGATGTTTCCTGAGCCAAGCTTTAGGATGTTCTTCTTATAGAACAACATGCCAATCCAGTAACCGAATGGCATTGAACCAAAAAAGTAGGCCAGCAAAAAACTTATGACAAAATGAAAAATCGTCAAGATAAATACTCCTTATAAAATAGTATTAAATAGAATAATTGCTATCTGTTTCAAATAACAGAACAGTTAATATATTACCACGATTGAAACACCTGTTACCTTTAAATTTATTTAACACTATTGCAACGAGAGCCTTTGTTGGGCTATTATGAAGAACGGAACGCTTTGAAAAAGAAATTTTTCACGTAAGACGACAGATTAAAAAAGCAAGAAGGGAAGCGTCCATGGCAAACAAGAATACTTATTCGGATGATTCCATTACAGTCCTTGAAGGATTGGAGGCGGTTCGCAAGCGACCAGGAATGTACATCGGTTCAACCGATGGCAAAGGCTTGCACCACTTGGTTTATGAAATTTTTGACAACGCAGTCGACGAAGCACTGGCTGGGTTTGGTGATGAAATTAATGTGACGATTCACGCGGACAACGCAATCACGGTTGTTGATCACGGTCGTGGTATGCCGGTCGGGATGCACGCTTCAGGAAAGCCAACCCCCGAAGTTATCTTGACGGTGCTCCACGCTGGTGGAAAGTTTGGTCAAGGTGGCTACAAGACTTCTGGTGGTTTGCACGGTGTTGGATCATCAGTTGTTAACGCTTTGTCAACGAGCCTAACGGTTACGATTGTCCGTGATGGTCAAAAATACCAAGAACACTTTATTAACGGTGGTCACCCAGATGGTACGTTGAACAAGCTTGGTAAGACGAAGGAATCAAATGGTACGACGGTAACGTTTAAGCCAGATCCTGCAATTTTCTCAACGACAATCTATAACTTTGATGTTTTGGCCGAGCGTTTGCGCGAATCAGCCTTTTTGTTGCGTGATGTTAAAATCACGTTGACGGACGAACGCGCTGGACAAGAGCGTTCTGAAGAATACCACTATCCAGAAGGTATTAAGGCGTTTGTTAGTTACTTGAACGAAGATAAGGACACGCTTGGCGATATCATGTACTTTGATGGTTTTGCCCAAGGTGTCGAGGTTGAAGTGGCTGCCCAATACAACGACGGTTACTCAGAAACAACGATGTCATTTGTTAACAACGTTCGTACCCCGGATGGTGGAACCCATGAAGCTGGGTTGCGTTCGGCGTGGACAAAGGCATTCAATGAGTACGCCCGCAAGGTTAATTTGTTGAAGGATAAGGACAAGAATCTAGAAGGTTCTGACGTTCGTGAAGGACTTTCAGCAGTTATTTCATTGCGTATTCCTGAAGAATTGTTGCAATTCGAAGGTCAAACCAAGGATAAGTTGGGGACGCCTGAAGCTCGTTCAATCGTTGATAGCGTTGTGTCTGAACAACTTGGCTTCTACTTGATGGAAAATGGTGAATTCTCACAAAGTTTGATTCGCAAGGCCTTGCGTGCCCGTGAAGCGCGTGAAGCTGCCCGTAAGGCACGTGAAGAAGCGCGTTCAGGTAAGAAGAAGGGTAAGACGGAACGCTTGCTATCAGGTAAGCTAACGCCGGCCCAATCTAAGAATGCCGCACAAAATGAATTGTTCCTGGTTGAGGGTGACTCAGCCGGTGGTTCAGCTAAGCAAGGTCGTGACCGTAAGTTCCAAGCCATCCTACCATTGCGTGGTAAGGTTTTGAACACGGAGAAGGCTAAGCTAGCTGACATCATGAAGAACGAAGAAATCTCAACCATTATCTACACGATTGGTGCTGGAGTTGGCCCTGAGTTTAATGTCGATGATGCTAACTACGACAAGGTTATTATCATGACCGACGCGGACGATGACGGTGCCCACATTCAAACGTTGTTGTTGACGTTCTTCTACAAGTACATGCGCCCATTGATTGACGCTGGTAAGGTTTATATTGCTTTGCCACCGCTATACATGTTGCGTAAGGGAACTGGTAAGAAGCAATCAATCGAGTATGCTTGGACTGATTCACAATTAGCCGAAGCTGAAAAGAAGATTGGCCGTGGCTACACATTGCAACGATTCAAGGGTCTTGGTGAAATGAACGCTGAGCAACTTTGGGCAACGACAATGGATCCCGCACAACGTACCCTAATTCGCGTCACAATTGACGACGCCATGTTGGCTGAAAAGCGCGTGACGACGTTGATGGGTGATAAGGTTGAACCGCGTCGTAAGTGGATTGAGGCCAACGTAGCCTTTACCTTGGCTGAAGAAGGTAACACTTTGCTTGAAGAAGATCCAGAAGTTGCTGAACCAGCAACCGAGGCAGAAGATGATTTTGTTGCGCCAGTCATTGAAACTTGGCAAGACTAGAAGGGATTTGAAACTGAATGGTTGAAGTAGGAAACATTCAAGAGCTCAGCCTAGAAGCGGTGATGGGTGACCGATTTGGTCGTTACTCAAAGTACATCATTCAAGAACGTGCTTTGCCAGACATCCGTGACGGTTTGAAGCCCGTACAACGTCGTATTTTGTATGCGATGAACAAAGATGGTAATACCTATGACAAGCAATTCCGTAAGTCAGCTAAGTCTGTCGGAAACGTCATGGGTAATTTCCACCCGCACGGTGACTCATCAATTTATGAGGCCCTTGTGCGTATGTCACAAGATTGGAAGTTGCGTGCACCACTGATTGAAATGCACGGAAACAACGGTTCAATCGATAATGATCCGCCTGCTGCAATGCGTTATACCGAGGCGCGTTTGTCAAAGTTGGCTGGTGAAATGCTCCGCGATTTGGATAAAGAGACCGTTGAAATGGTTCTTAACTTCGATGACACGGAGTATGAGCCAACGGTTCTACCTGCTCACTTCCCAAATCTATTGGTGAACGGGGCAACTGGTATTTCAGCCGGTTATGCGACGGATATTCCACCGCACAACTTGGGTGAAGTAATTGATGCTTTGGTTTACTTGCTTGCGCACCCTAAGGCGTCTTTGGATGATTTGATGCAATTCGTTGTGGGACCTGATTTCCCAACTGGTGGTATTATCCAAGGCGCTGATGGTATCCGTTCAGCTTATGAAAACGGTCGTGGTCGCATTATTGTGCGTTCAAAGACTGGGATTAAGCCATTGAAGGGTGGTAAGTCTCAAATTGAGGTTTCAGAGATTCCATACGAAGTGAATAAGGCAGCCTTGGTTAAGAAGATTGATGAAATCCGCCTAAACAAGGACGTTGCTGGCATTACTGAAGTACGTGATGAATCTGACCGTGAAGGATTATCAATTGCTATCGAATTGAACAAGGACGCCAATGCCGAGGGTATTTTGGCCTACTTGTTCAAGAAGACAGACTTGCAAGTGACGTACAACTTCAACATGGTTGCCATTCACAACCAGCGCCCTGAACGAGTTGGTTTAAAGACGGCGTTGGAAGCGTTCTTGGAACACCAAGTTGAAATTATTACGAAGCGTACGCAATTTGATTTGAAGAAGGCCCAAGCTCGCCAACACATCGTGACTGGTTTGATTAAGGCCCTTTCAATCTTGGATGAAGTGATTGCCACAATCCGCGGTTCTAAGGATCGTAAGGATGCCAAGCAAAACTTGATTGATAGCTATGACTTCACGGAGCCACAAGCTGAAGCCATCGTAATGTTGCAATTGTACCGTTTGACGAATACCGACGTGACACAATTGCAAGCTGAGTTTGAAGACTTGGCTCAGAAGATTGCGAACTACAACGAAATTTTGTCAGACCCTAAGGCGTTGCGTAAGGTTTTGAAGGCTGAACTACAAGCCATCAAGAAGGAATACAACACGCCACGTCGTACGTCAATCGAAGCCGAAGTGCAAGAGTTGAAGATTGACCAAACAGTCACGGTTGCTGACGAAGATGTTGTAATGCTTGTGTCACGAGCTGGTTACGTTAAGCGAGCCTCAGTGCGTTCTTACACGGCATCTGGTGACGAAAATGGTCTACGTGATGATGATGAACCAGTCTTTGTTGAAAAGGTTAATACGCTACAACACGCGTTTATATTTACCAACAAGGGTAATGTTATTTATCGTCCAGTCCACGAACTGCCAGAGTTTAAGTGGAAGGATGCCGGCGAGCACTTGTCACAAACCATTACTGGCCTAGCCAATGATGAAGTTGTGACTGATGTACGTATCATGGCATCTGTCGACAATATGGCTGGTGAATGGGTAGTGGCAACCAGTGACGGTTTGATTAAGCGCACGCCGTTTGCTGATTTGGCACCACGTAGTACCTACAAGAAGAAGGCAACCATGTTAATCAAGCTCAAGAGCGATGATGCAACGATTGTCGGTTTGGAATTGATTGATGACAAGAAGCTGGTTGGTAAGTCAGTTGTGCTAGCTTCAGAAAATGCGATGGGACTTCGTTATTCACTTGATGAAGTGCCAACGACTGGTAACCGCACGGCTGGTGTTAAGGCGATGAACCTTGAAGCTGGTGACCGCGTGGTTAAGATGGCTGTTGCAACTGATAAGCAAGCAATTGCGGTCGTCTCAAACCGTGGGGCTTTCAAGTGGATGCCAGTTACTGAAATTTCAGCAACGAGTCGCGGACGTAAGGGTGTTGCGATTATGCGTGAGTTGAAGAAGGATCCACATCGTATCGCAGCGATGATGGTCGTTGATGCACATGAGCCAACACCATTAACGGTGATGACGGATCGCGATAAGCAGTTCGACATTTCACCAAAGGATCACCCAATGGGTCAACGTTACAGCAATGGTAGCTTTATCATTGACGTCGAAGCAGCTGGTACGCCAGTTCGCATGCATGCCTACGTGCAGCCGTTGGTTTTGAATTAAAAATGTTAAACACACCATTGGCTCTGCTAATGGTGTGTTTTTGCATCCAAAGCGATACTTTTTCACCAATTTACGTGCCTACACCATAAAAATGTTGTATAGTTAATACATTGAAATAACAAAAAGAAATTGGAGATTTATCTGATGGCTAAGATGTTGGTTTTCGGACACCAAAACCCTGACACAGACACGATTGCTTCAGCATTCGCTGCGTCATACTTGTTGAACAAGGCATACAACCAAGACACTGAAGCAGTGGCTTTGGGTACGCCTAACGCAGAAACGCAATTCGCATTGAACTACTTTAAGGTTGACGCTCCTCGCGTAATCGAGTCAGCTGACACTGAAGAAGTAGTCTTGGTTGACCACAACGAGGCCGCACAATCAGTTGCTAACATTGCTGACGTAACTGTTTACGGTGTATACGATCACCACAAGATTAACTTCTCATCAGCTGTACCTTTGTACTTCCTTAACAAGCCTTGGGGTTCTGTAGCAACTGTTTTGTACTACGAATTCCAAACGCTTAACGTTGAAATTCCTGCAGAAATCGCTGGTATGATGGCATCAGCTATCATCTCTGACACTTTGTTGTTGAAGAGCCCAACGACGACGCCAATGGATAAGCCTGCTTTGGAAGCTTTGGCAAAGATTGCTGGTTTGGAAGACTACGAAGCATACGGTTTGGAAATGTTGAAGGCCGGTACTGACTTGTCATCACGTTCAGCTAAGGAATTGATCGACGGCGACGCAAAGTCATTCGAATTGAATGGTTCAACGGTTCGCATCGGTCAAGTTAACACGGTTGACGTTGAAGACGTCTTCTCACGCCGTGACGAAGTTGTTGCAGCTATGGAAGCTGAATTGGCTGAAGAAGGTTACAACACATTTGTCTTTGTTGTTACGAACATCTTGGACTCAGATTCAGATATCTTGGTCTTGGGTGACAACTTGGATAAGGTTGAAGCAGCCTTTGATGTGAAGTTGGCTGATGGCCGTGCTTCATTGCCAGGTGTTGTGTCACGTAAGAAGCAAGTGGTTCCTCCACTTACTGACGCGTTCAACGCATAATTAAATACAAACAGAAAAGACGAGCAAGAATTTGATTTCTTGCTCGTCTTTTTTAGTTGCTGTAAAAGAAGTTGTAAACGTTCTGGACACTGTTTTCGTCGCCAACAAAGTAAAGCGTATCACCCTGATGGATTTTAGCATACGGACCAGGGGAGATGACCAACTTATCCTCGTGGGAGATACCAACCAAAGTCGTACCAGTTTGATGCCAAAAATTGAGTTCACTCAATGATTTTTCAAATAGCGCGGATGGTTCCGTTAATGCCAACTCAAAGGGTGTCAACGGGTTATGTTGCTGGTAGTGTTGTGATTGATCGACAAACCGGTGTAAATCTTTGCTCAACGCGTCTAAACCGGCCTGTTGGGCCTTAATTTGCTCTGTGAGCGATAATTGGAGGTCTTGTAGTCCATTGACCTCTGTTTCGCCCTCAACGAATTTCTGGGCCTTCTGACGAGATAGGACCTTAGCGCCACTGCCGTGCATTGTTTCCACAATACCCAAGTCACCGAGCACACTAATTGCACGACGGGCTGTTTCCGATGACACACCGTATGTTGTCGCCAAGGTTGAACGGGCGTGAATTTTTTCGCCGACTTTAAGTTGATTAGCGCTAATTTGCTCCGCAATGCGTAATGCAATGACACGATAGCGAGGTTGCTTTAGTCCAGCCATGAAATCCCTCCAAATCTAGAATACATAATTAAAACAAGCATATCATATTCGCCGATAATGCGTTGGTAAGAAACAAGCATAAATAATTGGTAAACCCACTTACAAGCCTATTAAATTGGGAAGTGTCCCGTTTTTGGTACACACTGGTCTATATAAACAAATTTGACGAAAGTGACAACTTCATGTTTACAATAGGGTTGTCACTTATCGAAAGTGAGAGAAATTCGATCAAGTAGGAGGAATATGAAGATATGGCTAAGGTGGAAATTGAACATCTTACCAAGATTTTTGGGAAACGTGTTAAGCCGGCCTTGCAAATGGTCCAGCAACAAGCTTCTAAGACAGAAATCTTGAAAAAAACAGGTGCGACGGTTGGTGTCTATGATGCGAACTTGTCCATCGAAGAGGGAGAAATTTTTGTCATCATGGGATTATCAGGATCAGGTAAGTCAACCCTTATTCGATTGCTGAATCGCTTAATTGAGCCCACGTCAGGGTCAATTAAAATTGACGGTGAAGATATCTCAACGATGTCAAAGGAACAGTTATTGGAAGTTCGTCGCAAGAAAATGAGTATGGTGTTCCAAAGCTTCGGCTTGTTCCCACACCGTACGATTCTAGAAAATACAGAGTACGGACTTGAGGTGCAAGGTGTGCCTAAGGAAGAACGTCGTGAACGCGCTGAAAAGGCCTTAGATAATGCCAATTTGCTAGCGTTTAAGGATCAGTATCCTAATCAACTGTCAGGTGGGATGCAGCAACGTGTCGGACTGGCTCGTGCGTTGGCTAATAACCCTGAAATCTTATTGATGGATGAGGCCTTCTCAGCACTTGACCCATTGATTCGTCGTGATATGCAAGATGAATTGTTGGATTTGCAAGCAAATGCGAGTCAAACGATTATCTTTATTTCCCACGATTTGAATGAGGCGCTCCGCATTGGTGATCGCATTGCGATTATGAAGGATGGTCAAATTCAACAAGTTGGAACTGGAGAAGAAATTTTGACAGCGCCGGCTAACGATTATGTCCGTGCATTTATCGAAGATGTCGACCGTTCAAAGGTGTTGACGGCAGAGCGTATTATGATTCCGCCAATTACAACGAACATTGATGTCGATGGACCGGCAGTGGCTTTGAAGAAGATGCGCACTGAAGAAGTGAGTGGTTTGGTCGCGGCAGATCGTCGTCGCCAGTTCCAAGGGTTCATTAGTAGTGAGGATGCTTTACGTGCTCGTCGTGAAAACATTGGGTTGCGTGATGTGATGACTGAAATGCCGACTGTGTCTCGTGATATGCTGGTGGCTGACATCATGCCTTTGATTTATGATGCGCCGACGCCGCTAGCAGTGGTAGACAACGGCCGTTTGTTGGGCGTTATCATTCGCGGTCGCGTCCTAGAAGCGTTGTCTGAAACGGAGGTGCAATAGTTACCGATGAATACAGTATTAATAAGTAAATTACCGATTGCTAGTTGGGTTGAAACAGCCGTTGATTGGTTAACAACTACTTTAAGTGGGTTCTTCAACATTATTCGAGATGGTGGAACCCATTTGATGAACGGTATTACCAATGGATTGACGGCCATGCCAAGCTGGATGGTCATTATTGGTTTAACTGTCTTCGCCATCCTAATGTACGGTAAAAAGTGGGGCATCCCATTGTTTACCTTCTTAGGATTGCTCTTGATTGCGAACCAAAATTTGTGGTCAGATTTGATGAGTACCTTTACTTTGGTGTTGGTCTCTAGTTTGATTTCGATTATTATTGGTGTGCCATTGGGTATTTGGATGGCTAAGAAGGAAACGGTTGCTAAGATTGTCCAACCTGTTTTGGACTTTATGCAAACCATGCCTGGTTTCGTTTATTTGATTCCAGCCGTTGCCTTCTTTGGTATCGGAGTGGTACCTGGTGTTTTCGCCTCAGTTATTTTTGCGTTGCCACCAACAGTTCGAATGTCTAACTTGGGTATTCGCCAAGTACCAAAGGATTTGGTTGAAGCGGCTGATTCTTATGGATCAACGCCCAAGCAAAAGCTGTTTAAGCTTGAATTGCCATTGGCAACAAACACGATTTTGGCTGGTGTGAACCAAACGATTATGTTGGCTCTATCAATGGTTGTGATTGCCTCAATGATTGGTGCGCCAGGACTGGGTCGTGGTGTCTTGTCGGCCGTGCAAAACGCAGACGTTGGTAAGGGATTCGTCAATGGATTGGCCTTGGTTATCTTGGCCATCATCATTGATCGCTTCACGCAAAAATTGAACGTCAAGCCAGCTGATAAGCAACCGACTTCAAAGCATCATTGGAAGATGTGGACAGCAATTGTAGTAGCCGTTGCGATGGTCGGTTCAGGTGTCGTAAATACTTTTGCCAATGGTAAAAAGGCAGAGGATACTTTGAACTTAGTCTATGTGCAATGGGATTCTGAAGTTGCGTCAAGTAACGTATTGGCCGAAGCGATGCGTCAACACGGTTATAGTGTTAATTTGACACCACTTGATAATTCAATCATGTGGCAATCAGTGGCGAATGGCCAAGCAGATGCCTCTGTATCTGCTTGGTTGCCCAACACGCACGCAGCGCAATACAAGAAGTACAAGTCACAAATTGATATGCTTGGTCCTAACTTGACCGGTGCTAAAACAGGGTTGGTTGTGCCAGCCTACATGAACGTTGATAGCATTAGTGATTTAACCACGCAAGCTAATAAAACAGTGACGGCTATCGAACCAGGTGCCGGTGTCACAAATGCCGCTGAAAAGGCATTGTCCGATTACGGTCTAAACAACAACGGTTGGAAGTTGACGCCGTCATCATCAGGTGCCATGACTGTGGCATTGGGTAAGGCGATTAAGGACAAGCAAGATATTGTTGTAACGGGTTGGACGCCACACTGGATGTTCCAAAAGTATGATTTGAAGTACTTGTCTGATCCGAAGGGATCATTTGGTAAGGCAGAATCAATCAATACGTTCACACGCAAGGGACTTAAGGCGGATAAGCCCAAGGCCTACCGCGTGTTGGATAAGTTTAAGTGGGATGAGCAAGACATGGAATCAGTCATGTTAGCCATCCAAAACGGCAAGTCACCTAAGGCAGCCGCTAAGGAATGGATTGCTGACCACCAAAAGCAGGTTGATAGCTGGTTTAAGTAAATAGCATCAATAAAGCGCTCGAGAGAAATCTCGGGCGTTTTTTTGCTTATATTTCTTGAAAAGGGTTTGATTATTTTGTGAAGTTTGTTACTATTAGTTTGTGCAATACCTAATTATCGGACGATATTATGCTGTTAAAAGAAACATGTGGGTGTTTCTTTGGCGGAACAACGGGGTCGCGACCTATTGTGAAGTTGTTGTTTAATAACTGGTTTGAAAATGCACAAGGGAAAGCAAAATAAGGGGAATCACATCATGAAAATTGCAATTATTGGTAGTACACACGCTGGCACGTTCTCAGCGACACAAATCAAGCAGCTACACCCGGACGCGGATATTACGGTTTACGAGCAACACACGACGGTTTCATTTTTGTCATGTGGTATTGCACTTTGGCTAGGGAACCACGTGTCCGACGAGCAACGTATGTTTTATGAATCACCAGAGTCAATGACGGCACAAGGGATTACGATGAAGATGCAACATCAAGTTGTCGAAGCAGATTTGAACATCAAGCAAATTCGTGCGAAGAACTTGGTGACGGGTGAAATCACGACTGAGACGTTTGACAAGATTGTGATTACGACGGGGTCAAAGCCTTTAGTGCCAAATATTCCAGGTATTCACAGTGAACGTGTTTACTTTGCCAAGTCATGGGAAGATGCCAACCGCATTAAAGCGGTTGCTGATGGTTTGAAGCGTGTCGTTGTTATTGGTGCTGGCTATATTGGCGCTGAAATTGCGGAACAATTCTCCGTAACCGGCAAGGAAGTCACACTGGTTGATGGATTGGATCGTGTTTTGCCGAAAAACTTTAGTCCGGTGATGACTGATCGTCTTGAAGCAGCATTTGTTGAACACGACGTAACATTAGCATTGGGCCAGCGCGTAGCAGCCTTTGAAGATTTGCCGGACGGTGGCATTCGTGTCGTGACTGACAAGGGGGCCTATGACGCGGATATCGCTGTGCTTGGCATTGGTTTCTTACCAAATACGGATTTGTTCCAAGGGCAAGTGGAGATGTTACCAAACGGTGCCATTAAGACCAACGAATATATGGAAACAAGCGTGCCTGGTGTTTACGCTGCTGGGGATGCCACTACGGTCTTCTACAACCCAACCGAGGCTGTGGATTACATTCCGTTGGCCACGAATGCCATTCGCCAAGGTATGTTGGTTGCACGCAATATCGATGGCCATAACTTAGCTTACACAGGCACACAAGGGACGTCAGCTGTTGAACTTTACGGCTTTGCAATGGCTGGTACAGGCTTGAACAAAGCTAGTGCGGAGGCGCGTGGCATTGAAGTAGAAGAAACGGTATATGAGGAAGACTACCGCCCTGACTTCATGCTCTCAACAACTAAAGTATTGTCGACATTGACTTGGGATAAGACGACCCGCCGTGTACTTGGGGCAGCGTTTATGTCAGAACATGATATTTCACAGGCAGCCAACGTGGTATCATTAGCCATTCAAAATAAAATGACGATTGATGACTTGGCAATGGCCGATTTCTTCTTCCAGCCAAACTTCACGCAACCGGTTAACTTCGTTGGTGCGACAGCTTTGAAGGCCGTGAACGAAAATTAATTTTAAAAAATCGTTGACATTAAAATGAGAAAACGCTAATATAATGCTCATAGAGAAAAAACGACAGTTAAAAACAAAGTGATCAGGAAAGTAATGATTGATTCAAAGCCTAGAGAGTATCGGGTTGGTGTGACGATACGTGCGAATTGATGATGAAAATGGCCTGTGATTGGGTGGTATGAGCAGCAAGTCTGTAAATACCACACGGATTGGTCTCCGTTACCAGACACGCGTATCGACACAGCATCATCTCGCTCCCTGTCTGCACGTTGTAAGTTCATGTCGGGTGACTGGCATGATGAAGGTAGAATGGTATCACGGTAAGTCCGTTTCTATATCGAGCTCTAATTTTAGGGTGACGTATAGGAACGGACTTTTTTGTTTAAGCTGAGGTTTATGGAGGATATGGAAATGGGAATTTCAAAGAAGCAGATTGTATTGGGAACGGCTGTTGCAGTCGCAGGAGTGGCAGGCGTAGCAGTTTTTGTGGGTCAACAAAATAATATGTCGGCGAAGACGGAGGAAAAGACAGTAACGGTCGGCTTAGTGGGTGACTCTGACCGTCAATTGTGGGAATACGTTAAGAAAGATGCCGCTAAGAAGTACGGCATCAATATCAAGCTTAAGTTGTTCACGGACTACATCAAGCCAAACCAAGCGTTGGTCGACCGATCGATTGATTTGAATGCTTTCCAAACAATCAATTACTTCGATGTCCAGAACAAAAATTTCAAGGGCAAGCTGGTCAGCATCGGTAAGACCTACGTGACACCAATTCGCATTTATTCTGACAATCACAAGAAGCTGGCCGATTTGCCTGAGGGTGGTACGATTGTCGTGCCAAATGATCCGTCAAACGAGAAGCGCGCGTTGGATGTACTGGAAGCTGCTGGCTTGATTAAGTACAACCATGATGTGAAGTTGCCAAGTGCACAGGATATTACTGAGAACAAGAAGAATTTCAAAATTAAGGAAGTGGCATCTGATCAAGCGGCTTCAGCTTTGAAGAGTGCCGACGCGGCAGTTGTGAACACCAACTATGCCTTGGATGCCAAGTTGGACATCGACAAAGCACTGTATGTCGAGCCAGTTAACAAAGCCAACAAGGGCTACATCAACATTATTGCCGCACGTAAGGGAACGCAAAATAAGAAGATTTACAAGCAAGTTGTGAAGGCGTACCAAACGGAATCAACAAAGAAGCACATGAAGCAACTATACGGATCAGCTGAAATTGCAGCATGGGACATTAAGTTGAAGTAATCTATCGAAATTAGGGGGAAGTCATAATGGCAGAACAAACAGCAATTTTTGCAGGGGGATGTTTTTGGTGCATGGTACAACCGTTTGAAACCTTACCAGGTATCAAGCTAGTCCGTTCAGGGTATACGGGTGGCTTTAAAGCTAATCCAACGTATGAAGAAGTTAAAGCTCATGAAACCGGACATACTGAAGCTGTCAAAATCTGGTTTGATGATGAAATTGTGTCATACGAAGATCTGGTCGCACTTTATTGGCAGACGGCTGATCCAACAGACGCAATGGGGCAATTCCAAGACCGTGGTGATAACTATCGACCGGTTATTTTTGTGAATTCGGAAGAACAACGCACAATTGCTGAAGCATCAAAAGCGCAATTACAATCATCCGGCATCTTTGGGGACACGCCAATTGTGACAACAATCGCCGACGCAACGACATTCTGGGAAGCTGAAGAGTATCATCAAGAGTTCTACAAAAAGCACGCAGATGTGTATGCTGAGGAAAAGCAAGCGCGCGATGCATACAAAGAAACGTATTGGGGTGTCAAATAGCCAACAAAACCAGAACCGTGTACTAGGCCCCGTCAAGTTGACGGTCGAAATAATATAAAATTTAATTAGGCGCTTATGCCACCGTAAATAGCCATATTCCGGAATTCTTCCGGGGTATGGCTATTTA
>JAAOED010000019.1 GCA_016466735.1 Weissella confusa
ATGAACTATAAGCAAAAGGCAGCTGATTTCAACAATGTGAAATCAGCTGCCTAAGCAAGGTTCAAAATATTAAATTTTACCGGTCATCAGTACCATTTGACTTTGAACCTATTGTTTGAGGTATCGCAAAAAAGCGTACTAGGCCACTGAAAAAAGTATGCACTAATACAAAGATTGATATCTTCTCCCATCCAGACTTTACTGTCGGTTGCAGATTCACACTGCATCAACCGCATCGCTAAACTAGCTTTGCGGGTCACGGACTGAGGCCATACGCCATCACCGTCGGTCGGGAATTTCACCCTGCCCCGAAGATTTATTCATGATTTATTTAACAAGGTCAGTCTAACGTTACGCAGATAGATTTGTAAATCTCAATTCTTTAACAAACCGGCAAAAAATAAAACATCTCAGTATTGCACCGAGATGTTTCGTTCTAGTATTTATTGTATTTTTGCACGTGGAAAGTCCCAATGATAATCAAGACAAATGCCATAACCGCAACGGCTACCATTTCATACATGTAAGTTTCTAAGCCGATTTTATTCGGTGAAATCATGTAATTAATTGGCACATAATAGTTGACTGCTAATGCAATAAATAACAACCATTGCCAAGCCGGCATATGAATATTGACTCGTGGCGCATTTTTAAACAAATGCTTCTTGCGGTAGTTGTTGATATCAATTGCGTATAGGCCATAGAAACCTGCCGCGCCAAGCAAATAATACGACAACTGTTGACCTGGATGATAGGCATTAGCGTACATTAGCCATGCATCAATGGCAAATGCCACCAACATCAGTAATGAATACCCAAACCAATCAACGTTAACCTTTGCTAGTCCAGCAATTCGCTTAGGCTTTTTTACTGGCTTCATCGGTTGATTCCTAATAGTTGCTGCTGGGCGTTTGTCTCTTGGTGTGGTAACCTGCGGCTTTTTGTTCACCAATTTTTGTGCCACCGGTTCTTCGCCTACCATCAGATAGTTCGTTGGCACCTTACGCAGATATTCAGTTTCCAAGTACAACTTATCGAATTCAGTGCGCTTAACCGAGATTCTATTTATCGACATATCGAACACGATACCTTTTAGGTCTGAAAACTGACTGAACATGTTGTTGATATAATCCAATCGCTTAATCATTAGCAATGGATGCTGATCTGTAATAGCATCCCTGGTTCGCAGGTATATATGCAAATATTCTTGGCCTTTGTAGGGGATTGTTTCACTCACACGTGTATTGTCATCAGCCAGATATGGTCGTCCAACGATATCTCGGGCAACTTGGTGGTCGGTCGTGAAAATGGGTTGGACGTATAATGCCGTTTCGAACAATGGCGATAACGTCTCAATTATCCTCATACGATCTGCCGGTTTCGTAACATAAGTTAATTGGTTCAGTCCTTGAATAAGTTCTTCGTTAAGTACATCCTGATTCACATAAAATAAATCAGCATTATCATCGCCAACGTCACCTAGTTTGTTGTCAGACG
This sequence comes from Weissella confusa, assembly GCA_016466735.1. Taxonomy (GTDB): domain Bacteria; phylum Bacillota; class Bacilli; order Lactobacillales; family Lactobacillaceae; genus Weissella; species Weissella fermenti. Next base: position 1,498 of record JAAOED010000019.1, read on the forward strand.
CCTTTTCGTCGAATGATATGCGATAAATATCATCCTCCACCGCAATCATATGAACCAAAGCACGTTCCTTTTCATAAACACGGACCTTTGCTCGTTGACGGTTAGTGGCACTGACGGGGATGATGCGACCGATTATAATCGCCAGCAAAATCAGAATTGCGGTCGGCAACAAGCCTCGTCGACCAAGCACTGGCACCGCCATGAGTGCCAAAATAACTAGCGTAATAACGGCCACGAAATTCCAAGTTTGTCGGGCATACCGATCAATCCGTCGGTCGTTCTTTGTCCGCATCGTTTCTAGGTTCTCATGGAGCCGATTAAGTTCATTCAAACGTAGCTCAATCGCGACAACACCGACCGGCGCTGCCACCTGTTCTGGCGCCTGAATTGGCAAATCATCTGCAACCGTACCAGTAACGGCACCGATATCACGGCCATCCAATTCGTCCAGTAACAATGACTTAGGTAACGTCACATCATCCGTGCCTGGATTCAGAATAATCCCATCGATACGTTCATCAGTCGCCAACCGGTTCAACAAATATGGCATCTGTACCTGCATCGTATCCGGTTCGCGTTGACCGGCACGGCTCTTAGCCAAGTCAGTATAGGTGACTAAATATGTGCGTTCATCACGGATCGTATAGCTTAATTTCGAATGGACATCTGGTTCGCCAATGACATAACTGTACCCCGATACTGATGTGTGGCGCATTTTCGTATCAACTAACACCGGTACCAACAACGTCACATCCGTTAATGCACGGGCTAGCACGCGTAAATCACGCACCTGTCCACGAACTGTTTGCTGCTTCAGATACTGCCTAATTTTGTGATTTAATTCTCGATTCGTCTGGTTAATATTTAAAAAGACGCGTTCCATACTGCTCCCTCTTTTGCATTCTCTTCATTCCATAATAGGCCGAATACAAAATCAGTGCTTTGTTTTGGTTTTGGAATCACTGACAAATGAAAAACGATACCCATCACAGGTACCGTTCCTATCGTTATTGATTATGCCAAGGCGCCCATTGGATCCCATGGTGCCAATTCATATGGCGTTGTGTTCTCGTAAATATCGCGCAACTCAGCTGGCAAGTGCTCCTTCTTAATCACAACTTGGTACGTAAATTCGTCGAACCATTCGTCTGACATCGTGAAGTAACCCTTGTGGCCGTTCTTGTCGCCCCATGAGTTTTCGACCTTCCACTTCGTTGGCTGGCCATCAACCAAATCTACACCCGTCAAAACCATGGCGTGGGTCATCAATGAATCACCGAACTCCAAACGCTCAGCCTTCGTCATGCTGAAATCAACATCGAACAAGTCATCTTCGTTGTACAACTTCGTATCCATCAAACCAGCCGTGCGGTCCAACTTAGGTCCCATGTCGACACCAAACCAAACGTTTTCACCGGCCAACAATTGCTTAACGGCCAAATCCTTGAACGTTGGCAAATCCAAGTTCAAGTGCTTCACTTCGCGTCCGCCGACAACTGAACCAAGCATCTTCACACCGTAAGTTTGGTTGAATGGCTTGTCAGCTGTTGGGGCGTTAATGATTGAAACATATTCGCTCAAATCCCAACCAATGTACTTCGCATAGAAATCCTTTGGTGAAATGTTGGCATCACTGTGGAAGTTGTTGTCCTTGTCACGGTATGAGAAGTTGAACGTTACTGGTGGCTCACCGAACGTCAATGACAAGATGTGGTAGTTCTCACGACCAAGTTGGGCAACTTGTTGTTCGATTTGCTCTTCAGTTGCATGCTCCGTTACCATGCGACGCAACGTGATGGCGTCCTTGCGCAACTTTGCATTGTACAAACGGTTGAAGTCCGCTGAATGTGATGAGGCTTGTGATTCTGGGTAAGCTGATTGTGGTACGACACCGTACTTTTCAATCAAGCCAACCATCATATCCCATTGGCCGCCATCTTGCTGTGGCATTTGTAACAGGAAGGCGACTTCACGATCAGTCGTTGGTTGCTCAGCCGTAGCCACGATGTTGTTGTAGAAGTAGTTTGCCTTCTCCAACTTGTCCCAGAAGAACGTGTAGCTTTGTGACAACTCGAAGTCCCCAGGCAAACCGTACAACGCCTTCATATCGTGACGCATCGTGTTCAACGCAGCGAACATCCAGCAACGACCAGATTGCAATTGGTTCGCAACTGGTGAGCTCTCTAGGTCAACGCTGAAGACCGGCGTCAATTCACCGGCACGACGGTTATCACGCGCTGCTTGCAAAATACCATTCGTCGTTACGGCGTTGCGTAGTGCATCAGCCTTTGGACTAACCGCCACGGCTTCTTTGAAATACGCCAATTGTTCTTGTGTGATTTCACTCATATCATTTTCACCTTTTTCTAATTTAACTCTAGTTTAGCCTTTTAGATAGCGGTTTACAATGGTAAAAAATAAGCACCCAGCAGATGCTGGGTGCTCTTCTAATCCTTATCAATATCAATGTATCGTCGCATGATTGTTACGCCAATCAACGTTACTACCCCAAGAAACAATCCAATACCGCCCCAAACAAAGCGGGCTGTTTGATTATCAATGAACATCAAGAATACTATTGTCGTCACAAATATCAACCAAGGCAATGCCACTAAATCACGTGGTCGTAGAAAAACTGGTACATACATATCGCTGCCCTCCACATCTTTATTGCCCCCATACTAACACAAAAAGCCGAGTCGGTTGACTCGGCGGTTACAGATTAGTAGTGCTTCATTGCCATCATCGTCTCTTCAAAGAACGTGAAGAAAGCGTCGTGGTTAACGTGGTACACAAATTCAATTTCGCGACCCTCTGGCGTTTCGAACGTACGACCACGGCTTTGGCCAGTTGGAATCACGTCGACGTTCATCATCTTCGTTTCCACCAACTCAGGCTTTTGTGAATAAGCTGTCGTCAAAACGTCCCACAAGAAGTACGTTGAGTTCGTCTCAAAGTGCGTCAATACTGGCACGGTCGCGTATGCTTGGCCAACGAAGTCCATCACTGGGTGTGAACGCAACTTTGCCCAACGCAAACGGTCAGCTGGTGTCAAAGGTACTTCGTGCGTACTCTCCAACCCAACCATTTGAATCTTGATGTCTGAATCAAAGACAATCTTGAAAGCTTGTGGATCCCAGAAGACGTTCCATTCGGCCGTACCGTCCTGCTCCGGTTCAGCAATGTTACCAACACCAAACGTACCAGCCATCACTACCAAACGCTCAATCTTCGCTGACAAACTTGGGTCGCGTTGGAGGACAGTTCCCAAGTCACTCACTGGACCGGTAAAGACCAACGTGATTGGTTCTGTTGCTTCCGCCAAGATTGATGCCAAATCATCGGCAGCTGTGTTATATGACAACTCAGTGTCCCCTTCGCCAAATTCATTCAAGATTGGCAATGCGTCAACCGTAAATGAATCCATGCGCCACTCCTTTGGAAATGGATCGCTCGACTTGGCATCCGATGCACTCACCAACAAATCATGGTGCGTTGAGAAACGGTTGATAATCTTGCGTGTCGCTGCAACAGCAGGTTCCAAGTATGAATCAGCTGGCACAACCCCCACACCTACTAGTTCAATCAAGCCTTGCTCCTCGTATGACAACAGCATCAACAAAGATGCCAAATCATCAACACCACCATCATGGCTAAAGTACACTTTTTCAGTCATTTCATTCTCCCCTTAACAAATAACGTTCGTCTTTTAATTCGTTTTGTCTATATTAACATAGCTAAACTATGATTAAAACGAACAAAAAGTAAAAGCAGGCCCAAAACGGAACCTGCTTTCTGTCGTTATTAAACTTCAACCAAATTTCGCGACGTACCAGTTGTTAGGACATCGTTAAAGTTCTCAAAGCTAATGGCAATCATGTCCATCAATGCTTCTTCTGTATATGAGCCCATGTGTGGTGTCACGATGACTTGCGGGTACAAAGCCATCATCTTATCTACCGTCGCATTGCCGGTTGTTTCACCTTGGAAGTCTTTACCAAAGTAGTGACGCTCATCAGCAATTACGTCAGTCGCAAAGCCGCGCAACTTGCCAGCTTCAACGGCAGCCAGGATTGCATCCTGATCGGTAATTTCTGCACGCGCCGTGTTGACCAATACAGCGCCGTTCTTCATCTTCGCAACGTATGATGCGTTGAAGTATGCATCGTTCTTGCCCGGGAAATGTGGCACGTGAAGTGAGACAATGTCGGACTTCACTAATAGCTCATCCTCAGACACATACGTTAGCAACTCCTTGGCCTTGTCGTTTTGATAAACATCATAACCAAGTACTGTTGCGCCAACCCCACGCCACAATTCAGCTTCAGCTTGTCCGATACGGCCAGTACCGATAATACCAACCGTCAAGTTGTGTAGCTCTGTGGCAAACATTTGTGGCAGCACTTGGAATTGCCCCTTGACTGCATTTGCAACAGCTAATGTGGTTTGACGTTGTTGCATCAAAGCTAGCGTAAATGCCAACTCAGCCACCGCATATGGTGAGTAGCTAGGCACGTACGCCACCGTCAGGCCGTATTCCTTAGCGAAATGTAAATCAATGTGACTGTGTCCGACTGTTCGTGTGAAGACATACTTGATGCCATGCCCTGACAGCTTTTGCAACATGTCAGCATGCAACGCACAGTTTGCACGCGCTAACACAGCATCATGCCCATCCACCTTATCCACGTTAGCCAAGGACAGATTCTCCGGCACCAACGTTAGGTCATAGTTGTACTTGTTTAAGTCATGGAAGTACGGCACCTCATTGTCGCGCACCCCAAATACGGCAATCTTAAAAGCCATGCTAGCTCCCCCGAGTTAGTTTTCTTGATACCGCAGTATACAGAAGGTGTTCGGGGTGGTCAATGGTGGAAAGTAAGTAACCAAACGCCATTTTCTAGACACAATTTCGTTATGATATTCTCACATCTAATTTCACAACTGTTATTTCACATTATTGCGTAATAGAACATACGATATATACAAACTTTCTTGTAATGAACCTACAAATAAAGATAATTCGAGGGATACTGTGAAAGTTGCGAAATTGGAATCACTTCCTGATGGAACAAAAAATAATATTAATACACCCACGACTGAGGTCCAAAAGTATAGCAAAACGGTTATCAACAATCTATCTTCAAATTTTTTATCTGTTTCAAAAACCCCCAAAATCCCCTGAGAAAAATTTGGGACAAAAGCCAGCGCAGTCATAAAAACAGCTGTGGCTATAGACGAAAAGCCAATCAATCCCGATATTGCGTCATCAAATCTCGGAAAGTTAGTACCGGTAACTTGACCGAACCATGAAAAAATAAACGTAACTAACATTCCAAGAAACGTAAATTTGTTTCGCCATAACCTTCCAGTTATCATAACTAATTTGTCTCCTTAGCAATTTTGCTGCTTACAAATTCAATTTTTGAATCATATGCCATAGACAAATAATCAAAATTATTTCGTGTCGTCACACCTACAGCGTCATCAAACTTCATATTCCCTCGATATTGAAGTTTATTTCTTATCAAATCAAAAAACACCTCCACCCCATCTTCCAGACCTTCTACACGAATACTTTTGATATGATCATAATCCTTATTTATAAACAAGTTTTTTACTTTTTCAATAACTCCGTCTTTATCTAAATTTGTAGCGGAAAGTTTAATTTCGTATTCAGTTGCTTTCAACTGCTTCGCCAGTTTTACATCTCCCATTTCGTCACGAGAAGAATCATGAAAATCCGCAGGATCCGTGGTTGAAGCTACGTTAAATGAAATTGCCTGTACCAAGCTCATTTTATTAATTTCATTCTGACTTTTTTCGTCAAGAATAATTTCAAACTTTAATCCTCTGACATCAAACAATGTTTGTAAAAATTGTTTCAACGCCCAAGCATTCGCTCCACCAACCGTTCGTCCCATACCTACCACCGCAAAAAAAGGATCAATTACAAATTGAGTGTCAACCAAAGGTCCAATCTTGCTCATGTCAACATCTTCGTCTGAAAGGTCCACCACTTCTTCACGTTCATTTACAAGTTTGCTCAAATCGCCATACTTAACTTCTTGATCGGCATCCACCCTAGCAATATTAATAAGGTAATAATAGTGCTTGATTGAGTCATCTTCCCAGTCTAAATAAGTATCTTGTTCGATTTTTTGAATTGCAGAAATATAAAAATGAACACTGTCCAATTCTAATTCTTCAATCTCTGTGTAGCGCTTTGACCTGAACTTATTATAGATGTCATCAAGTTCTTCTTTAAAAGAAAAATCATCTTTTTTACCCTTTTGAACATGATAAAAATTTATGTTCTTTTGCTTTGTTTTAATCATATAATTTCTGAACTTCCAATTTATTATTATTATTGTTTGAACCACTGTACACGCAATTGAAGATTCCTTCGCGCTTGACTTTAACTATAAAAATTAATTATTCCGTTAATGCTCTATACAGACTTTGTTCCACAGGATGCTCTAGTCGAATTTCAAATTTAATCAACGTTGTTTCTTTTCCATTCGAATCAGGTCGAACTTCCTGTTCGAAATTCAACACTTTAGCAGAACCTAGATAATAAAAATCTTTTCCATCAGCCGCTATCACGCCAGATTTCTTTACAAACATTTGAATAAAGCCAAATTCATCCGCCTCTGAAATTAACTTTTCGGTAGGACTATTTAAAGTGCGCTGGTTCTTAGAGAACCACACCATGGTGTCACGGTTAATGAAACCATCTTCATAGGCAACAAGGTTAGCATAATTGTCTGTCTTATCCAGAGTAATGAATGCAGGCAGATACTTGTCATCTGGTCGTTTCATATATCCACCAACGTTTTGCCCTGTCTGTTCCTTGTTCCAGTCAAGCATCTTAATAACATCCGTTCGTAGATACTTTTGACCACGCTGGAAGCGAACACTCGTATTAAAGTTTTGCTTCAAGTTCACTCTGCCTGCCTCAATAGCATCACGTACATAACGTTTAAAATCTTCATCTTCAAGTTCATTTTTAAATTCATTGGATAGACGCCACACGCTGTCGTTACGCACAACAATAGGCATATCTCCATACTTATTGGCCGTCGCAGTCATGTAGTACGACATGTCCAATATTTTTTGAACGTTGTCCAGCGACTCTTCATCGAAGAAGTAATGTGCTGCCTCGAAACGCTCTTCAATTTCCGCATCATTTAGTTGATCATCATCTAATAACCAACCCAAAATATCTATCTCCAAAATTCGTTTTGAAGTTGCAATCTCCTTTGCCATGAAGGCGAGAAGTTTAACCTTTTGATCATCAAACTTAGGTAAGTCTGCGACATTTTCAAATTTAAGCTGAAAATCGATCAAATTCTTATACTTATCAACTATATCCTCAATCGCCACTGACCCCAGTGCAACAAAATCCATAAACATAGGGATCCGATTACCGATTTTTTGCTTCAAAGTATTTTATGCCTCTTTAAATCTTGCAGCAGAGTCAAGTTTAGCCTGTCCAACGGCCTTCAAAATCTGTTGACGCGCTACCTCTTCAAAATTAATCGTTGAGACTCCTGAAATCGTTGGCGAAATAATATTCTTTCGAATTCGTTCCTTATTTGACGAACGTGTCTTATCAAAGGCCATTGGAATCATGTAGTTATTTGAGTAATTACCAATGAAATCAATGACTGTAACATATTCCTTTCCCTCGATCTTTCTAAGTCCACGACCAAGTTGCTGTAAGAAAATAATGCTTGAAACGGTTGGCCTCATCATAACAACCTGATTCACCTTAGGTATATCGACTCCTTCGTTGAAAACGTCAACTGTCACGATATACTCAAGCTTACCGTCTTCTAAATCACGAACTGCCTGTTCACGTTCTTCAACAGAATTTTTACCACTAATAAATCGGGCCGCTACGTCTCTTGCGTTCAACTCGTTTACCAACGCTTCACCTTCATCAATTCGGCTGACAAAAATCAGACCATGTAATTCAGGACCAGCATATCCGTAATAGTTAGTTTTCTCCAAAAGATAGTTAACACGTTCATCAGATACTAATCGCCTTAGTTCTGTATTGTCGTCAATGATTTCACCATCTTTTTCAAAGTCAGTAACTCCAATATAGTGAAATGGCGCCAATAGTTCAGAATCAAGTGCATCTAACAACGAAATCTCATACGCCACGTTATAGTCGAAATACTCGTATACATTAACTCCATCTGTACGTTCTGGCGTCGCCGTCATCCCCAACATGAACTTTGGAGTGAAGTATTTCATAAATCGTTGATACATCGTTTCTCGTTCAGCATCTTGCGTATGCCCAACACGATGAGCCTCATCAATTAGAATGTAATCAAACCGTTCTTTTCCAAGTTGAGCCATAACATCTGGACGAGAAACCATGTTAATAGTTGCAAAGAGATACTTTGCTTCGTAATCTTTGTGTGACCCTGATAACAGTCCATAATCTGAGTCTTTTCCGCCAAGTACCTTTTTAAAACTCTCAATAGACTTTTTAAGGATTTGCTCACGGTGTACCACAAACAACATTCTCTCTGGTGCAAATTGCTTTACATCAAAAGCCGCTAAATATGTTTTACCAGTTCCAGTTGCCGAAACTACCAATCCCTTTTCAGCACCTTGTTGTCGTAACTTACGCAACGCCAGCAAAGCCGGCTCTTGCATTCGATTTGGTCTTATTTCTTCCGATTCAATAAAGTAGTCAGTACGTTCAATCTGGATGTTCGGCTTTCTATCTTCATAGTGTTCAGCATAATCAGCTATCCACTCTTCCGTTAATGGAACTGCTTTATTCCACAAATCATCAAGTCGAGCTGTGATTTGTTTCGTAATGTCACCTTGGTGAGTTGATGTAACTCGCAAATTCCATTCAAAATTCTTTTTAAGTGCCGTTTGGGTTAAATTAGCACTACCTATAATGACTGATGTGTAATCACCGTGGTTGAATGAGTAAGCTTTAGTATGGAAACCATTCTCATTGATAATTCGTACATCAACGTTTGGTAGCTTTAAAAGTTCTTTGAATACTTTAGGCTGGTTAAAATCCAAATAGTTTGACGTTATTAATCGACCACGAATACCTTTTTGTGCCAAATCATTAAGTGTACTTTTAATGTCAATCAAGCCGCCCTCTGTAACGAAAGCGACCGCGAACGTAAATCCTTTAGTTGTATGTAGTTCACCAGTTAGGTGATCTAAAATAGTATCTCCGCCTTGATTAGTTAGCAACGCTGGCTGATAACGGCCCGAAGCCTCCACTGAATCATCAATAAAGCCGAATTCGATTCCAGCTCGAAGATCATCTTTAGTCGACATGATTAAATCCTCGCTCAACTAGTTCTTCAATAGCCGGTACATCTGTTGGCGCCCAGTCTAACTTAAGTGCCTCTTCTTCTGTAACCCAACGTAACTCTTCGTGCTCAATAGTCTTGGTAATTTTAGAATCCAATCGCGCATACAAGATTTCAAGAACGACCGTCCCAAAATCATATTCTTTTTCAAATGGCTCATCCAATTTTTCAAAGATAGTTGCATTAGCTCCGAACTCTTCAAAGACTTCGCGCTGTAAAGCATCTTCTGGAGTTTCGCCTTCGTTAATTTTTCCGCCTGGGAATTCCCAGTATCCACCTAATGATCGTCCCTCTGAACGCTTAGCTGCCAACAATTTCTGATTTTCAATAATTGCTGCCCCAACAACTGCTATTCGTTTTTTCATACTTAATACCTCTCACGTCATATACTTGTATTCATTTTAGCAGCATTAATTGAAAAATATCGTCTTAATAATAATCACAAAAATTTACATACAAAAAAATCGATCAGTTACTCCGTCTTCGGCCACTGATCGATATAAAAATGTCAACTACACTTCCATAAAGAAAGATTCGTCTAAGCTCACCTTTTCCACTCTGATAACTTCTGTTGAAACTCCCAATTGATATTCTTTCAATAATTCAACTAGTTCTTCACCATCAATTAACTGTATCGCATTTTCTTCCTGACTAGCAGCCCTTACAGCTTCAGCAGAAAAAGTAGCCGTTGTTACAAAAATACCTCTAGGAATTCTTGCAGTGCGCAATGCGCCTAAAAATGATTGAATTTCAGGTCGTCCAACCTTGCGTTCCAGAGCATATCGTTTTGCTTGGAATGCTATCTTTTCTTTTAAGACACCACCGATAGAAAAAGAACCAATCCCATCAAGTCCATAATCATTACTGGCCTGGGTTTTCTGCATATCAACAGACATTTTCCGTAATAAAGCTGTTACTATACGCTCAAATTTATCATCCAATGCCCTATTATAAGTTGCGTCATCAGTCCTAGTAGTCAACAGCTTTAGCAGCTTCGCTTCCCACTTATCAAGAGAAGCTTCATCATTTTCATCTACACCACTGACTACCGATTCTATACGTGGTTCAATTAGATCATTCGGCCCCACATTGTCTGCTGCAATACCTTTACGCAAAATATGACTCGATAACTTTGTAATATCCAGTCTTTTCCCAAACTCTGTTAATTCCCAAAGCCCTTTTGGAGAGTCATCTTTCACCAAATGATTTTTAACAAGAATTAGTCTAGCAAAACGAATCCGATTCTTATACAAAAGTTCGCCACTTTTAGTAGTTTCCGCTAAGGATTCATCATCCAACTTCATCAAGTCAACCACTTGTCCGTAAATTGCTGATAATTTAGCAGATCCGCCCATGTCTCTAAGAGCCTGCAATGTTGGTATAAGAAAATTATCTGCTCCAGGTAACGACATAACAAAACCAGCCTTCTAGTGTTTTCTTAAATTAGATCACACTTAGATCCAGCGGTCAATTTATATACAACTACTTGTTCATTAATCATCTATTCGCATAATTAGCCATTTCAAAATTGATATTACCGAGCTAACCCTACGCGGCAACGTCTTCCCACTGAGCTTTTTAGGATGTGAGTCGACCATTTTTTCAATCTTCTTTTTATCCGGTATTCGTCCAGTTTCAAGCCATGTCTCAAGTCCATACCTAAAAATTGGTCTTTTAACCAATTGTTCTAAAATCAAAAGTATTTTAGTGTTGTAATCACTTTGAACATACGTTTTACCTATATCTGTCAACTCAAAACCGCCTCTGCGTCTCTTGACTAATCCAACGTACTGGGCAGCATTCCCATAATAGTCAGATTGCCGAACATCAAATTTAAACGTTTCCTCTAAAAATTCCTTAGACCCGACCTCTAGCTGTTCCCCTAAATCCGTTTGGATAGGGTCGCCATTAAGTGCAACTGGCACTTCAAATATTTTTTCCGGATCATTCGCTTGAATAAACGGCACGTAATTTCCATTTTCTAATCTAGGTTCTGGTGCTACAGGTATTGTTTCAAGTAACATTCGCAATACTTCTTGATTGACTGCTTTTGATTCTTCTTCAAACACAAACTCATACTCGCGAATCTTCTGTAGCGAATTAAAATCTTCAATGTCTGTAAACTGATAAACATGAAATGAAAACACATCGTCCGTGTAAGTAAAATAAGCTGAATATATTTCTTTGGTAAACTTCATCTGGTCGTGATATATACGCGTTGGAATATATAACTGACGAATATTAAAATCTTCAGGCCGCTTCTTCTTCGCTTCAATAATCAATACACGATTCGGCGACTCATACACACCATCGATTTCTGATTGCCACCCATCGATTATAAAATTTGTAGGTCCATTTCTATAGTGACTTATCTTGAATTCGATCAACCCTGTGCCTTTTTTTCCACTAAGTGTTGCTACAATTTCAGCATTTAAATCATCCATGACGAATTGCATCATACCACTCATTTCTGCCACTGATTGAGCCACAGATTCACTATTTATTGTTTCCGGAATTTCTGGCCGCACCCCCGCAATCCATCGTGGAAACTTCACTTGAATAGGCTCAATAATTTCGTAATCCAAGTTTTGGAAGATTTTAAAGTCAGAAATTTGATATCTATCTTTTCCCATTGGCATGAGAGAAAACTTTGCTTTTTGGCCAAATATTTTTCTATCCGGTGTTTTTTTAAAAACTTCAGGCAGCTCGCTACTAAAGTCAAACTTCAACAAATTCCGCGCATCCGGCGCGTTATCAGGCCGATTGACGTAAAACTCTCGAACATACTTATTGATATCGCTACTCGTAATTTCAAATCCGCCATTCTTTTCAATTTGGTTAGGAATATCAAAGCGCTCAAATAAATATTGCCATGCGATATCTTGCTTTCTACTTCTTACTTTGGCCATGATCGTTTACCCCCAACTACGTACCAGCACCTCAGAAACTTTTGCACGACTACTTGCTTTTGCTGCCACAAATCGGTGTGCTTCAACAGTCTCAATAACGCCGATTCCTTCATATAACTCATGAAGTAACGGCACATCATTGTTAGACAACAACACGTAAACGCCACGGTCCTTCAATGCCTTAAACAAGTCACGCAGACGTACCTGTTCGTCGTAACCAAATCCACCTGCGTAACCTGTAAAACTAGCCGTATCGCTTGCTGGGATATATGGCGGATCAAAATACACAAAGTCCCCGGTCTGCGCTTTTTCAACTGCCTTCTCAAAATCTCCCGTCAAAATATCAATATCTGCATTATTCAAATATTCCGAAACACGGTGAATCGTCGCCTCATCAGCGATCTTCGGATTCTTATATTTACCGTATGGGACGTTATTTTGTCCCTTACTGTTAACACGCCACAAGCCGTTGAACCCGACCTTAATCATGTAGATGAAACGCGCTGCTCGCTCGATTTCCGTCATCTTTTCCAAACGGCCATCACGATCCGTTAGTCGCAAATCAAGATAATATTCCTTAGAATTCTTAGCTTGATGTTCAACTAGCTTAGTTAACAATTCCTCCGGTTGATCACGTACCACACGCCATACGTTCGCCAATTCAGGATTAAAATCATTAACAACCGCTTTATTTGGTTCTAAAGACAGCAAAAAGGCACCCCCACCCAGAAATGGCTCAAAGTATGTTCCAAAATTTTTGGGAACATACTTGGCCAATTCCGGAAGGAGCTGCCTTTTTCCACCGACCCACTTAATAAATGGGCGGATCTCACCTAGTTGGTTGGTTGGTTGGTTGGTTGGTTGGTTGGTTGGTTGGTTGGTTGGTTGGTTAAGCATGCGTGTGATCCTCTTATCTGTCAAATTGGATCTTAATTGTTGATCACTTTTTTAAATCGATCAACTAACAACACAAAAACACCACCAATCAAGACGATCAGTGGCGTTTCAAAAATAATATTAAAGAATAATAGCGTATGCGTTATTCAAGATATGCAGGGCAATTGAGTCACCCAAATTATTGCGACGTCTGTAGACATATGCAAGTACGGCCCCAATTACAAAATATACTAGTGTCACTACATTCAAATCAGTTGAATGAACTACCATGAACAAAATACCATTCAGGATAATGCCAACCCATTTATTCATGAACTCACCAAAGTACTCAAAAAACTTAAATCGAAAAATAATTTCTTCCATTATTGGTGCCATCACAATATCAATAAAAGCCGCCAAATAATATGTTTTACGAAGTTCATCCATGATTAACTTTTGATTCTCATTCGTTGGGATATGCCATAGATCAGCCAATACTCCAAATAAAACTTGAAAAGCCAGAATAATCAGAAATGCAACGCCCACTGCTTTCCAATCAATATTCTTTAATGACGGCCACAATTGTTTTGGCCACGAATAATGGATAAATAAAGCACTAAATAATATCGTGAGACCAACTCCAATTAGAATACCGGTCATTGTTTTGGCTTCATCAGACGCAATAAACGATGGTATCGTGGCTAATTGTTCTAACAAGAATATCCCAAACAACAATAGCAATCGCTTAACTATCTTACTAACACTTCTCATAAATACCTCCTCATATATAATCAGTCTACTATTCAAAAAAACGACATTCATATTTATTTTTCATTCAAAACAAAAACACCACCAATCAAAATGATTAGTGGTGTCTTCGGATCAAGCCGGCTGGGTTACCGGCGATCTACATTTTAAGGAGTAGAGTGTTTGAGTTGGGAGTCTCAAACGGGAATATGAGTCATTCTTAGGGATTGTCTTTAGGGGTTATCCCCCTTTCGACATGATTAATAATAAGGTTGCTACCTTAACGCACCAATAACCGGGGCTGAAAGTTAGCTTAATTTAGTACGCACTCACAACATTCATGAAGCCATAGTACCCATTCATATTGGCGTAATTCCTTGCTTCCCATTCACTGTAAAACTGACGGGCACCGAACTTGCCGAAGACAAATCGTGGCATGCCGTTACTGATGTCTTGTACGTACTGACCATTAATTTCAATAATATACATCACCATCCACCTCTTCATTCAATATCACATCAATTTTACGCGTCATCCCCAAAACATGCTGATTTCCAGCTCACACAAAAACGCCGCTAGTCCCCCAACCAACGGCGTTTCTTCGTTTAATTCAAACTCCCAGTCACAACCTGGCCACGCTTAATAACGCGTGGCGCGTCCGTCAACACGGCCAAATCTTCCAATGGATTACGGTCCAAAATCAACATGTCCGCATCCTTACCCGGCACCAATTCTCCAACGCGTTCAGCAACCCCCAACAATTCTGCCCCACGAACCGTTGATGCGAGCAACACTTGTTCCGGTGTCATCCCCACGCTCGCCAACAAGCGAATTTCCACACCAGGTCCAGACTTGAAATCGTTATAACTTGTACCAGCATCTGTCCCCATCACAACATTCACACCAGCGGCAGCTGCATCACGAATGCTTTGTTGGTGCGCCTCCCACAACGCTGACGCCTTATCGTACATATAAGCTGGAATATCATCCTTGTGTTGCAACATCTGCCAAGGTGCCGCCATTGTTGGCACAATCGCCGTATTTGTATCCAATAACATTTGGATGGTTTCGTCATCCAAATACACCGCGTGTTCAACCGAATCAACACCGGCCAAGATGGCATTCTTAATGCCCTGCGTGCCTTGTGCGTGCGCCATCGCCGGCTTGCCCTTGTGGTGCGCTTCAAGTACTGCTGCTGTCATTTCTTCTACTGAGAGTTGCTCGTCAGTTGGTTGCTCACCATCCAAGCTCACGCCACCGGTTGCCATCAACTTAATCGTTTGCGCCCCGTGCTTCAAATTCCAACGGGCTGCCTTGCGCACTTCATCAACACCATCAACTTCCATACCAATCTTCGAACCATGACCACCAGTCATCGTCAACGCTGCACCACTACCGATGATGTCTGGCAATTGTAGACGTTCCTGACGAATCTTGCTTGCCAACTTCAAATCGATATTATCCGTTGAACCAGCGTCACGAATCGTCGTCACCCCACTCGCAATCGCATCCTGCACATTCTGCAACGCAACCAATGTATCCAACGTCACGTCCTGACCGGCACGTTCACGGCCGTCAGCTGCCATCACAATGTGCGTATGGGCATTAATCAGCCCTGGCACTAGATACTTGCCTTGCACATCAACCGTTTGATCAGCCTCGCGGACGGTCTCAACCACCTGACCAGATTCCGTATCAACTGACACTGTTTGTGACTTGAACCCCTCGTTTGTCACATACACATTTCCACCAACATAATTAACAATTGTCATATCATTTTCCCCACGTATTATTTCTTAACCGCTTTTGTAAAGTCGAATGTTGCACCGACTGTATTAATTTGAACCCCAGTTACCTTAGGGTTAATCATCACTGAATTTGTCACATCGAATAGCGTCGTTGCTGGCACCTGCGTTTGATAAATCTTCTCGGCGCGTCCCAAGTCGGCCATGCGAGCTTCATTATCCATCGCGTCTGTTGTTTGGGCTGCGGTCAACGCAGCGTCATAGTTCTCATCAGTCCAGTTACCAAAGTTGGCTGTTGCACCCGTTTGCCAGTTCGCCAAGAACGCTAGTGGATCGGCGTAATCACCATTCCAGCCCACCAAAACCATCTCGAATTGTGATGACAACATCGCCTTCACACGGGCTGTTTTCGGTTGCGTCTTCACCGTCACTTGCAACCCTGGCAAGTGGCTTTCGAGTTGTGACTGCAAGAATTGGGCTTGGTTCTTAGATGAATCATCATTGTCAGCCAACAAAGTTAGTGACGTCTTTTTAAGTCCTTCTTGCTTCATCGCTTTTTGCCAAAGGCGCTTAGCTTCCTTAGTGCTGTAACCTGTGTTCTTAACTGCATTCACCTTCGCGAAATCGCTCTTCGTCTTCGGATCCGTCACAATGCCAACTGGCGTAAACGTCTTGCTCATCGTGGCTGAATCAGACATGACGTTCTTCACCATCGCAGCCTTGTTGATGGCCCGTTGAATCGCTTGGCGAGCCGTTTGATTAGACAAAATGCCCGTCTTCACGTTGAAGGCCAAGTATTGCGTACGCGCTTGCTTGATTTGGTGATAACCTGGCTTACTCTTCACGCCCTTGATTTGGGTTGCTGACAACTCGGTGTAATCAACCTTGTTTGATTGGTACAAGTTGTAACCCGTTGATGAGTCCGTCACCGTTTGGAAGTGAACTTCCTTAGGCTTCACTTGCTTGGCATCGATGTAGTATTTGTTCTTCACCAGGCGGTATGACTTGTTTGACCCATTCCAACCCACGACCTTGAAAGGACCGTTATAGAGCGTGTCTTTTGCCGTTGACCCGTACTTGTCACCCACCTTGGTTTCGAAAGCTTGATTTTGTGGATAAAAACCCTTTTCCGTTAGAATCTTGGCCATCATCGGTTCAGGTGCAATCAGCGAAATCTGCAACGTCTTATCATCAAGGGCCTTGATACCTAGCGCTGACAAATCAGTTTGTTCGCCGGTATTGAGTGCCTTGGCGTTTTCGATGTTGTACATCAAGTTAGCTGATGTTGAAGCGTTCTTGGGGTCGATTGTCCGTTGCCAACCGTAAACGTAATCTTGCGCCGTTACAGGGTCACCGTTCGACCACTTCAAGTTGTCGCGCAAGGTAATCGTCCAAGTCTTACCATCTTCAGATACGTTGACCTTATCGGCATCCGCCAACTTTGGTTCATTGTTCTTGCCAGATCGATACAAGCCTTGCCCCGACTGGTCAATAATTTGTGATGAGGCTACATCCGGCGCACGAGATGGATCAAGTGTGCTCAAGTCGGCTGATTGCGTCCAATTAATAATCTTGTCTGATGCTGCAACATCCACCGCTGGTGTAACCATCCATCCAAGCGTTGCCGTTGCAAGTGTCATCAATGCTAGTGTCTTCGTGTTCATGTCGTAACTCCTCATGGTTTGGCGAGTTACTAAAGCGCTTTAGTCAAAATAAAAAACGACCAGTATCCATCCGGAAGATACTAGTCGTTACTCGTGTGTAAAATCGAATAATCCACTAGCCTTCACCTATCGCGGTGAAAGCTAGCTTGCTAAAAAGCCATCATTCACCGCTTCTTAAAAAAGAAAAACGCGAATGACGTAAAGGCATTAACTGAATATACTGTTGTGTGACCTAAATTGTTCATGATAATGCCTCCTGCTTTATTTGATCTGTTAAGAATAGCGGACCTAAATGACAATGTCAACACCGTTTTCTAATTTAATTTCAATTAAACGTTTTACGCCTGTTGTAAGAAGTTAACTAAATCATCGACTGTTTCAAAAGGCGGCATGTCGGCAGGAATAATCCCCATCGCTTTCGCCTCCGCTTCAACGAACGCCTTTCGGTTCATATTCATTGATGATGCTTCATCCGCTTCATTAGACCCATACGGCTTTAAGAAAAGTTCCGGATCAACATTTTCTGCATCTTCGGATAGGTTTTCCAACTTATACGACACGTCAGCATTAAGCAGCATCTGTGCTGGCGTACCAGTAACCATCTGAATGCGATTAGCAATCTTAGGCGAAATAAAAGCCTTAAAGTTTAAAACATTTGACAGATACTTCTGAGACACACCAATTCGTCCAGCAAAATCTTGTTGCGTTGCCCCAAAGTGCTCCATTAATTCTGCAATAATTGTTGCGGCACCAAACCCCGTATTTACCTTAATTGTTAAATTATCACCCATTTCAATTCTCCTTAGTGGTAATCAATCACCTCGACGATAACGACATTTACAATCGTTTCTAATTGCGTTGTGGAAGTGCCCTGTTCATCAAACCCTTGTATTATCAATCGCCAGTTACCAGTTAATGTGACCGCAAATAATCCTGCATATTGTCCTTTTAGTTCATGCAATCCGGCTGGTGGGTACAAAGATAGTTGTCGCAAATCATTAACCTGCTCCATCTCCCAGATACGTAGTTGCACCTTCTTAGCTATCGTTGCGCCAAACTTAACAATCAACTTGCGCTCATCCGAAAATATTTTGTTCATTTTCTTGCTATTCCATGTAACGTTCACTTCCGCCTCCTTATTATACCAAAACGGTATAAAATTAATAGCCATTTTGACCAACTAATATAAAGAGGCTGAAACTCGTTAATTTTCCAATTTTTCTCAAAACAAAAATGCCACTAGGTGGGAAATCTAGTGGCATTTTCGGATCAAGCCGATTGGGAGGTCGGCGATCTATTCGTTATTTTTAAGGAGTAGATTGTCTTCGATGGTATTCTCAGACAAGGGAGTATGAGTAGAGTATGTTGATTGCTATGGGTTTCTTGTCTTAAGGGTTATCCCCTTTCGACATGATTAATAATATAGCCGGAACCTTAACTCAGAAATAACTGAGGCTGAAAGTTAGCTTAATTTGTGGTCATCATCCAATAACCAAGCGTTCATTTCCTCCTGAGAGACAAATTGCTTCTCGGGAATGTTCTCGGTTACTTGTAAAAACTGGTGATTCAACATTTCTCGTTCCGTCAACTTCAAATCAAACGGAATTGATCCACTGGCTCGAATTCGCTTGTATAAGGCCGTAATGACTGACGTAGGCGTCATACCCAAATCATCCAAAATGGCGTTAACATCTTCGTTTAGTTGCTCATCAATCTTGATCTGTAACCGTTTCTTATCTGTCATCACGTTTCTCCTTGTATTTTACACTACCAAAATACTACCATTGGTAGTTAAAAGCAACAAGTTAAAAATAACTCGGCGCTCGAATATGTATCATTTTTGTCCCCCATCACAAAGAAAGAGAGCAAAAAGCGCCAATAGTCCAATTTTTCTCAAAACAAAAACACCACTAGCTGGGATACTAGTGGCGTTTTCGGATCGAGCTGATTGGGCGATCAGCGATCTGTTCGTTATTTTAAGGAGTAGGAGTTCAAGAGGTCATACTTGAACAGGAGTATGTTTTCATTGCTATGGGTTTCGCGTCGTAAGGGTTATCCCCTTTCGACATGATTAATAATATAGCCGGAACCTTAAAGAATTAATAACGTTGCCTGAAGTGAGACTTAAATTTCGATTCTCCGTTTTGCCCAACAGAAAACGCCACCGGACGGGCAGTCCAGTGGCGTTTGACATCAGCAGATGGGCGTCTGCTAAATGTTTAAGGAGTAGGGTTTGTTCAAGGTGGGGCCTTGAACAGCATGAGTAGTTATTTGCTATGGGTTCGTTGAGGAGGTTCCCCCTCTCAACACCTGCCATATTAAGGCGTCAAACTTAAACGAGGTATAAGATTAGCCGCTTTTGTCGCCAAAAATTTTCAGTCATTCAAATCACGCGTTAAGCAGTCGCTGCACCAACTTGCTCTGGGTAGACACCACCGTTTTCATCACGCCGTTCAAACAGTGCTGTCAGCGCTGTCTTAAGATAGGTTTCATCCCCATCATTCACCGCACGCCAAGTTGCCATACCACCATTCGACTTCATGACAATGTGGCCAGTATCTTCGTAAACGTCATGGTGGGCTTCGATGAAATAATCAAACGCCATCACTTCTGCGTCTTCATAACGCTTAATTACAGTTACCATCTTGAGCCCCTCTCGTAAGTTTTACTTTCATAAAGTAAATTATACCGTTTTTAACCCGTCTCTGCCTAGTTTTACACCCTATACGAAAAGAGCCGGTCTATTCAAACCGGCCCCTTTTAACAATTATGCAACTAATTCTTCCGTCGTGGTTTCAATCACATTGGCACCCAATGGCTTGCCGTAGATTGGCACACCGTTAGTATCAACCAAGAAATCAAATGATGCCAACTCCGCCATCGCCGCCTTAACGCGGTCCGGCGTCAAATCCGGATCAAGGTTCACCATCTTCAAATGCACCTTCGCACCAGCAACCTTTGCAAACTTCCCCTCAAATACCAAATCCAACTTCTTCATGTTCACTATCTCCGATTACTCTGCCAAACCTGCATCATACGCATTCACTTCCGTTGCCGAAATTGACACGATTTCCGTTTCAACACCAAGGTTCACGATAACCTGACCAAGTTGGCGCAGTTGTTCGTCCGTCGTGCCAACCTTTACATTGAACGTGCGGACGTATTCAGCTCCCGTCTCCGTTGCCTTCGTCACATATCGTACCTTCATTTGTCCCGTCATTTCGTCATTCCTCCAAATTCATTTAGGTGGCCACCTGTTTTTGTCGACACCTATACTAACGAAATGAGTGAGCCGTTTTGTCGCATTAAAAAAGGACGACTTTTTCAAGCCGTCCAATTATGGTTATTGCCATGTCCCGATTGTGTCCAAAACACCATCGTGATTATTATCTGAAACCGTTGGTGGGAACTCGTCCAACAACGGCTGAGCTGCATTGGTCATCGCAAATGGGTGACCAACGAGACGTAGCATTTCGATGTCGTTACCGCCATCCCCAAACGCTGCCATCTCTGCCGGTTCGATACCGTAATACGCACCGAGTTCTTGCAGTCCGACCGCCTTGTTGATGTTTGGCGCTACGATATCAATCATGCCGAATCCCGACGTGGTCACGTGCGCGGTGCCAGCCAACTCACGGTTTATCTGAGCCATGAAGGTCTCCGCATGTACTTCCGGCCAGTTCACAATGATTTTCACGACCGGTTCAGTAATTTCGTCCAAGCTGTCAATGAAAATCAAGTTCGGAAACTCAGCGACCATGTGGTGATAAAGTTCCCCTTGGCCCTTATCAGCACGTAGCATGTATCCATTAGTTGCGGTGCTATAAACATTTCCGTGGCCCGGTGACAGTGGGGATTCAGCCACTGCCTTCATCGCGATTTCCATGTGTTCGCGTGACAAACTGTGCAATGCTAGCTCCTTGTTATCCTTCGTGATAACTTGACCACCATTTTGCACAACGTAATCAAAGCGCCCCACAAATGGTGCCAAAAAGCGGTCCACCGTTGCGCGATCATTGCCCGTCGCTGCCACAAAATGGTAATCGCGTTCATCCAAGTAATCCAGTAACTTCGTAAATTTGTGTGCATTCACTTGTTGGTGCTTATCAAAGAAAGTGCCATCCAAGTCAACTGCAATTAGTTTTGGAAATGCCATCAAAAGTCCCCCAGTCTTTCTATGCTTTCCTCCGCTCCCTCAGTACTAGTATGACAAGAATGTTTGAATGATACAAGAAAGGGATACGCCGATTTGGCATATCCCTCAATCATTAACCCACGAAGACGTTCTTTCCCAAACTCAACATGTGTAGGTATTCTTCTGATTCACTTCCGATAATGAACGCTGCGTTACCTGACAAGATGGTCAACTTGCCTTCTTCTGAACGTTGGTAAACGCGATCAAAGATTTCTTCTTGTAGCTTAGGCTTATCACCAGCCAATTGCTCAAGGTTTTCAATAACCAATACTTCGTAACCGTCGTATGTGTCCTTGAACTTTTGCGTACCAACTTGACCACCACGCAAACCAGCCTCGTAGTCTTCTACAAATTGTTCAACGCCAGTCACATGAACTTGTGCATCCAACGCTTCCTTAATCATGCGCTCACGCATCTCGTAGCTTTCACCACGGACCAAAATCATGTTCAAGTGATCAGTGCCAGCAACCGCTGCCGCTGCGCGCTTGATTTGACCTGGCACATCGTGGATATCAACATCTTCTGTCTTCATTTCAAGCAAGTTAGACAAGGCTTCGATTTGTTGGTTCAAACCAGCCACCTGGGCCTTCAAATTCAAAATAACTTGCTCAATCGCTTCTTGGTGTGCAACATCAACCATAATCATTTCCTCCGTAGTCACGTTCTTTTGTACTTACATTTTACCATGTAAGCGCTTATTTCTTCAGAATTAAGCACCCTTGGCTAAAGTGGGCTATAATGGCGTTACTAACTAAAAATCAGACGGATGGTAACCGCATGACTTATACCTACCTTTATGAACGTGAGCCCTTGTTCACCGATAATGATATCGACGGTTTTCTTGGGGCTGTTGAGTTGGATGCTGATATTCGCGACATCCCCTTCGACTTGGAGAAAACGCAACAATTAATTCGTGACCTGACCGCCCAATTGTCAGATGACACGCCAACTGCAATTGGGTTCTTTGCCACCTACCCAACTTATGGCCACTATGATGCCTTGGGTCGTGAAATTGACGTCACACTAGAAATCTCGGTTTCACGCTAAGACGCCAGCCACCCTTTTATCACCGGAATTTGTATAATGAAGGCAACAATTAGGAAGAAAGGTGGTCCACGACTATGGGACTTTTCGGAAACAAAGATTTTTCATTGCCAATGACAGTCGGCGATATTCCAGCCGGGTTTGAAGCAATTCAAATCGTCACATCAATCGCCATGTCACCCACTGGCGCATTAGCTGATTTGGCCAAGGAAGCTGACAAGCTTGGCGCTGATGAAGTATTGAACGTTCGCTTGATGGGCGATGAAAATTACACCGCTTACGGCGATGCAGTTAAGAAAAATTAGTGATTTGTACACCTCAATCTTGGGGTGTATTTTTTTATTTACACGTACATACGATTGTCACGTGCGCGCCAGTTACCATTGGCAGCACTCACCCCGATTTTCTTAGCCAAACCAGCCCAGAAACGGATGTCTGATAATGACGCAGCCCCTAATATGCTGGCCTCCGCATCATAAAAATCACTCATATCCAGACCATGATCACGAATAATCGGCAACACGAAATCACGTTGCATTGTCTTAAACGCCAACACTGGAATCAGCCCGCTTGCAACTTTGGCATCAAATTCATTAAACGCGTCATATCTAATATCTTCGATTTCCCCTTCTAACATAGATGACAATCGTCCGTGCCAAATACGATATTCAGTCTGCTTATCTGCCATATGCATCCACCTCTTTATGATTAAGTTAAAATTAATATAGCACGGTTAGACTTAACTTTCAAATAACAAAAATGCGATAGCTTATTCAGCTACCGCATTATATTACTTATCAAAGTTGCTAAACACTACCCGAAGACAATTTCTTCAAGCGCCTCTGTCGCTACTTTAGAAACGTTAATGTTGTTCTTTTTCGCAATGTTATTTAAATACTCTGGAATCGAAATGTTTCGTCGCACGGTCTTAGAAACATGCCGTCGATATTCTGCTAAATCATAAGCCACAATCATAACTTGCACATTTTCAGGTGATTCCCATTCTTCCAACGTGACGTCCAACGGCGTAGATGGATCAGGGTAACTCGTTTCTTCTTCCAAAGCCAACCCTACCGCTTCTTGCGCCATCGCAATTGCGTCTTGGTAATCCGCCCCCATAGTAGCTACCCCAACATCAGGGACTCGAACCGTAATTTGACCATCATCTTCTGTTAAAAAAACAGTTGGATAAAACAATAATGTGTTCTTTGTCGCCATCCTAATCTCCTTATTAATCTAAGCCAGCTTGCCTCAAAATTGCTCGCTCAAGTCCTGTTCCTAATTCTTTTCCCCCAGTATGATAAGGCACCACCACGCTCTTTCCCGTTCGATAGTTCTTAAATTGCTTGTGACTACCATTCTGACGTACTTCAACAAATCCATTTTGCTGTAAATACTTAATCATCACGCGTACTGATTTAGGCATGTATCCTCCCTTAGGATTATACACAATATTGTGTATAAAATACAGTATTGTCTTTTTGCTACTTTTCCAGACTACCCGTATTAGTTGCGATAGGACAGTGGAAACTTTTTCAGTTTTGCGTATGTTTTTAAAAGTCTCTTTCAATGAATATTCTGATTTCCAACATTCATAAAATCGTCACGGAAATTTGGTATCCTGGTTACAAACGAAGAAACACGGGGAATTTCTAATGCTTACTGAACACCAATTGATTGCTGAGCTTGCTCAAATTGCTGAAGCTAGTGAAAAGGTTGGCCAACGCACGCGCAACATTTACTTGGGCGCTGGTTGGTTCAACGAAGAACAACAAAACATCTTGATGCAAGGTTACCAAGCATTGAAGGCTAACCCTACAATTAACGATATCTACGTGCCATTGTTGAACCAATACGGTGGTCAAGCTATCGAAGCTGATGGTGATTTCGAGCCGGACTTCGAATGGGGAACGATGACGTACAAGGCTGACATCACGGCAATGAACAACGCTGATTTGATTGTTGCCTTCATCGACGCTGCCGAC
Organism: Weissella confusa; assembly: GCA_016466735.1. Classification (GTDB taxonomy): domain Bacteria; phylum Bacillota; class Bacilli; order Lactobacillales; family Lactobacillaceae; genus Weissella; species Weissella fermenti. Next base: position 26,022 of record JAAOED010000019.1, read on the forward strand.
CCTGATTCAGGTACGGCCTTCGAAATCGGCTACATGACGGCTTCAAACAAGCCTGCTATCTTGGTAACAGTTGGTGATCGCAACGAACACCCAGTTAACTTGATGTTGTCATACGGTGCCGTTTCAAACGTTGATTTGGAAACTGAAGGCTTTGAAGCTTTGGAAAAGTTTGACTTCACGAACATCGCGATGAAGAAGTGGGTTGGATCAATCTTGTAAGAACACGAAAACCAGAGGACCGCAATCCTCTGGTTTTTACTTTGCCAACGCAATTGAGACCCAAACTTTTTCGTCATCAATATTTGGCTTCACTTCTGCTTGTAATTTAACGCCACCGTCCATCAAGCGTGCCAAAATTTTGTTGTTATTCTTAGGCAAGTACCCTAGCTTTGTACCTTTATACAAAACCAAAATGGCATTTTCATCGTACACATTCGTTGGCTCACGAACCAAATCAACTTGGGGCGCCGCATCATCCACAATGCCATCTACAACGAGGGCATCGTAAATTGTCCGCTCTTTGTAGTTTAGATATGCATAGCCAACAACCGGTAGCGTACGCAAATGAACTGTGTCTTCATAGATAACATCAATTGGCTTGTAGACAACATTCCCTAGCTCAATGCCAAATCCTGCCAACCACAGTTCCAACCACTTTTTAAAGTGGGCATACCCTTCCTGTTTTTCACCGCCACGCATATTTTGACTCTTGTCACCATCGTGAATCATCACGCGCCACCAAACATCGGCGTCGAATGCCCACGGCACTGATTGCCACTCAGCAACATTAGCCGGCAAATACACGTAGTTAATAAAATCTAGATACTGTTCTTCGGTCAAAACAACCGTACGCTCACTATACGGCCCGACAAAGCGTAGTAGCCCCTCACCAAGCACCGTTCTGAACAAACTAATTGTCGTTTCATCCCCATACTCACTGAACGTAATATCAATACCCTGAATCATCGAATCAATTTCTGTCTCAAGTCTCATCTAAACACCCCCAAATACTACTATTTTCGCAATCATACCATGGAATGGCCCTTTGCTGTAGTGCTTTGCTTACACAGAAAAAGGCGGCTACCTTGCGCGTTTAGGTAGCCGCCTTTTAGGTGTCGTAGATGTCTCAATAAAATGTTTTTATTGTCATTTACTCCACAGCATTTTGAATACTTATATTATACCTTATCCACCGTCAAAATAACATGAACATTTTTAGAACTAGGCCTTAATCAAGCGACGATAAATCACAACCGTCAAGAAATAATACGCTAAGTACAAGGCCAAAATGCCAATTAATGATGGCACGAAGCCAACGTATGGATTACTCAAAATCGCCTTGAACATATTCAATCCAAATACAACGTCAAGCAGTCCAATGATTAATGGAATAAAGAACAAGGTTCCCAAGTCCTTCGCAACCGTCATTGTCACTTGACGTTCGCTCGTTCCAATCATCGTTAGAATACGGTAACGACGCTTATCATCAGCAACACCAGACAACACCTTGAACATCAAAGTTGATGCCAACATTGCTAAGAAACCAATTCCCAAGAAAATTCCCATAAACTCAAAGCCGCCAAAGTAACTCTTTGCCAATGCGTAGAAACCGTATGATCCTGACAACTTTTGTACCGTTGAACCCAACGCCTTCGCTTCACGTTCAGCGTTCTTGACCAACACCGTTTCATTCTCGTGCAAGTCAGCGACCTTAACCAGTTCAGCCGACTTAACCGTTCCCTTCTCTGCTAACTCAGCCGCATTCGCAAGTACCACAGCCTTTGAATCGAATTGCACACCATTGATTTGGTTTGCCAAGCCAATCAAGGTATCCGTCGTTGTGTCAGGGTTTTGAATCATCGCATCCCCAGACATCCACTTAACCTTTGGTGTGCTGTTCGGTACATTGTCATAAATCATCGTTGGGATGTGGTGCGCATTAATCTCATCCCCATCAAAATAGACAACCTTGTCAGCGCCCTTAACGTAGTGATAAGTTGCTTGCCACTTGACGTTCTTCAAATCCTTCACATCAGCGTTCGTTGTATAAGCTGCCGTGTAAGGCTGGCTAGATTGTGCTTGCTCTGGCAATGCACGATAGAAGCCTTGACCAACTGACATTGCCCCAAGTGCCAAACCGAAGATAACTGACAACACAGTCAACAAGCGTTGGTAATCAGGCAAGCGGAACATCAATTGCCCATTCAAGAATGAGCGCAACCCGCGACTGTTAAAGCGTGAGCCACGCAAGGCGTACGTCAACATCTTCAATGAACGACTCACAAAGAAGAACGTTCCCAAGACATTGATAATCAAAATCAAGATAAAGCCTGTGATACCCAAGCTCAACACATTTGGCATCATGGCATAACCGCCAATCAACAAGGCCAAACCAATTAAACCGAATAGCGGATCCAAAATTTTGCGACGCTTTGGTTGCTTAACCTGCTTGTCAGCCGTCAACAACGTCAACGTATCTTGGCGACTCAAACGGGCACTGTTGTAAAGGCCGTTCAAGAAGAACAAAGCCACAAAGAATGCTAACGTCACCAAGATGGCGTGGAATGAGAAGCCTGTCCAGTGAGCAAGTTGCAAGCCCAACAAATCCATCAAGAATTGACCGCTGAATGATGTCAAACCGATTCCAGCCACAATTCCAATTACCGTTGAAATAAATCCTAATGCCAGTGTTTCTTGCATCAACATCATGCCAATTTGCTTACGCTTTGCCCCAAGCATTGACATCAACCCGTATTCAGCCTGACGTAGACGAAGCAAGAAGCCATTCGCAAAATTCAAATAGACAAACGTAATCAGTCCGAGTAAAAATTCACCAATCGTAAACACAAGGACGATAATGCCGGTTGTTGAGTTAGCTAGCAAAAATTCCTTGTTCAACGCAATCGCACTAAACATGTAGAAGATGGCTGCTGACACCATTAGGCCGACAAATAGTACGAGATAGTCACGCCACTTTGAGCGGAGTGACTTCATTGCAATAGAAAACATGGTTGTCCGCCCCCTTATTCAAAGTTACCTAGTTCAGACAACACGTAGTTGTAGAAGTCTTCGCGTGAACGATCATCGCGCGTCAACGTCTTGGTGATTTGTCCATCAGTCAAGAATAGAATGCGTGATGCGAATGATGCTGAGAACGGATCGTGCGTTACCATCACGATTGAAATATCACGTTCGTCATTAATCTTTGTTAGGTAGTTCATCATTTCGCGGGCATTTTCAGAATCAAGTGCGCCAGTTGGCTCGTCTCCAAAAATCAAGGCTGGCTCGTGAACCAAGGCACGGGCCGCCCCAACACGTTGTTGTTGTCCACCTGACAACTCAGCTGGGTACTTATTCAAGTACTCGCTGATGTGAAGCAAATCGGCCACCTTTTGGACCGCTGCCTTGATTTGGGCAGGCTTCGTCTTTTGCAAAGTTAGTGGTAACGCAATGTTTTCGCTGACCGTCAAACTTTCAATCAAGTTATAGCTTTGGAAAATGAATCCCATATCGCGCCCACGGAAGTTTGCGATTTCATCATCTGTCATGTGCAAAATATCTTTGTTGTTAATCATGACTTCACCAGTGGTTGGCTTCATCAAAGTAGAAAGCACGTTTAGCAACGTTGACTTTCCTGATCCTGAAGGTCCCATGATAGCCACGAATTCCCCCTGTGGCACCGTAAGTGACAAATCCTTAAGGACGTGCTGATCGACACCAGCCGCACTGGTATAAGTCTTGTTCAACTTGTTTGCAATTAATACCGGTTCTGTCATGTTATTAGCTCCCAATCTCATGTTTCATTCATGTTACAAACAATACTATACAACGTACAATATAAGATGTCAAAACAATATGTCAATTTCGATAAATTTCTCCAGTAAAAAAGACGTCGATCACTCGACGTCTCCTTGGTTTTTAGACTTCTGGCAACTTCAATTCTTCTGCCTTAATCAATTGCGTCTTTTGGATAAAGATCAACTTCATCAAGAAGGCAGCCGCTAGTGGTACTACAACAAAGGCAACTAACACGCGAACTGCCAAGGCACTACCAGTTGACTCTGTCATCGCTGTCAAAGGTCCGATGAAGCCAGCCATACCGAAGCCAGCTGAGAAGGCTGTTCCTTCAACCATCATCAATGAGGCCACCCCACCTGAGATTGCCGAGGCAATTACAACTGGCAAGAAAAGCTTTGGTCGTGACAACAAGTTGGCCATTTGAATCTTAGGGGATCCCATAAAGTGCGCGATTGTCGCACCCCATGAGTTAACTGAGGCACCCATGACCGCCAACGTCAAACCAGCTGCTACGATACCAGCGTTGGCAGCGCCTGAACCGATACCAACCAAGCCGATGGCCGTTGCGATACCAACTGAAGACATTGGTGACACAATCAACAAGGCAAAGATGACCCCGAGCAAGATACCCATCACCAATGGCGCAGCGGCTGTCGCTGAGGCAACAACTTGACCAACGGCTGCTTGGACTGCAACCATGCCTGGCAACGTCATCAATCCAATCCCACCAGCAACAACCAAGACAATCAACGGCTCAAACACAACTCGCAATTGGCCAAGGACCTTGGTTGAACCCATCGCAACCAAACCAGCCACCGCCGTTGTTAGCATCACGTTCAAGATAACACCTGAACCAGCCAAAGTGAAGGCACCGTCCTTAAACGTCGTGACCCCTGATCCAGCCAACGTAGCCAAGGCCATTGATGCCGTCTCCATCATCCCCAACTTCAACATCGTTCCTACAGCAAACGCCGCAATTAACGGCAATGCACTTTGCGCCAACGTGACCATCATCGCCAATGATGTGACTACCCCATTTTGTGGCAAGGCACCCAACAATTGGTTCACCAACGCAGCTGGTACCAAGGCAACCATAATTGCCAACGCATTACCGTTCAAAACGGCAAGCATGTATTGTTTCACATTATTCATAAGCATCCCCATCCTTATTCACTGACTTCTTGCACTTGTTGCATGTAATTCTGAATACGCGTCATCGCTTCTTGCAACTGCGCATCGCTCGTTGCATAGCTCAAACGAATGTAGCCTTCCCCACCAGGTCCAAAGACAGAACCGGGAATCACCGCTACAGCTGCGTTTTCAGCCAAAGCCACCGCAAATTCACGGTCGTTTGTGTTATGCGTTGTTGGAATACCGGCGTAGACATAGAAGGCCCCATCTGGAACCGCCACATTAAAACCGGCACGACGCATTTCGGCAACCACGTAATCACGACGCTTGCGATAAACTGACTTCATTACCAACGTTGCGCGACGTCCAGATTCTGTACCAAGCGCCACCGTTGCTGCAGCCATGGCTGGGTTAGATGGTGTCGTCACCGTCATTTGGTGCACCATACCTACCGTACGCATCAACTCAGCTGGTCCAGCAATAAAGCCGATACGGTAACCAGTCATTGCGTGTGACTTTGATACCCCATTCAAGACCAACGTTTGTTCTGGCAAGTACGTGGCGATTGAGCGGTGCTCACTGTCATAAGCCAACTCTGAATAAATTTCATCAGCAATCACAATAATATCGGTGTCAGCCAAAACGGCAGCCAACTCAAGCAATTGCTTAGATGAGTAGGCCACCCCAGTTGGATTACCAGGGTAGTTTAGGATAATCGCCTTAATCGCATCACCGTGCTCGGCAATCGCAGCTGACAACATCTCTGGTGTCAAAACGAAGTCCGTGGCACTTGTATCCAAGTGGACCGGCTCACCACCGTTCATCAATGTGATGGGGTCATACAATGGGAACGTTGGCGTTGGAATCAAAACCTTATCACCCGGGTTTAAGACGGCCGTCAATGAAGCATAGATGGCTTCCGTTGCCCCAACCGTCACGGCAATTTCTGTCATCGCATCGTATTGCAAGTCATATCGATCTGACAAGAAATGCGCTGCTGCTTGGCGTACGGCCACTGTCCCATTACCTGGTGCGTAGTGTGAATCATTGTTGGCGATACTATCAATCGCTGCTTGCTTCACAACTTCAGGTGTATCAAAATCAGGCTCCCTCAACGTCAACTTGATGATGTCAGGAATTTGACTAACTTGCATATCAAATGCACGAATTTCATTTGGTTGAATCTTCTTCAAATCTTGATTCAAGCGATTAGCTAGTGTTGCTTTCATGTTTGGCATACCGAACTCCTTAAAATAAAAAACTGGGCGATTTCATTTCGAAACCACCCAGTAACCTCATAACCTATTGTTGTCCTAACAATTCAGGTTGTGTATTTGGTCCTAGGAAGTTTACCGCTATCCGAGAACCATGCAAAAATGCTTTTGGTTTGATTCGGATAGCTATCCAAAAAACCAAAAGTAATATGAGTTTGCAATTGTTGTCTTTGCACTAATCATCATTTTTGCTTCCCCTTACTTGTTATTGTTTATTATTCTAATGCATTTCTAATCTAAGTCAATGAATAATTTAATTTAAGATGTGAATGGTGTGTGAAGAACAGAGATTGTGGTGAGTGTCGTCGCTATCGCGCCTCTTTCCAACTGCACTAAAAAACGCGCCGTATATCTACGGCGCGCTGTACAACTGGTTGTACAAGATAGTCATTAGCGTAACTACCACGGGGAATAACTATAGTATATAGACACCCTTTTTATTTTGCTAATAATATGTCTCGAAACCAGGATTTAATTTTCTAGATGTTCAATGCCAAGGCAATCAAGGCCAACAATGCTGGCAATCCTTGTACAAAAATAATCTTGCGTGCTGCCGTCAAACTACCATACGCGGCCACAATCACAATGTACATCATCTCCAACTTCAACATGATGTCTTGCGCTGATCCGTGAATGACTACCAACGTCAACAAAATCAAAACACCAAACATCCCGTTGTAAATTCCTTGGTTACCCAACAACGTGCGTACCTCTGGCATCTTCGTGATGTTTTCGTCTAGCTCAAATGTCTCAGCTTGCTTTGCTGGCTTACCAAACATTTCCAATCCCATAATGTACAAGGCTTCAAGAGCGACAAGTACCGTCAAAATCGTTCCTACCATCGTATAAATCTCCCAATAAATCTATTCCATATAATCTCACTAGTTCATTAGTCTACCATGTTGTAAGAAAAAATAAAAACGCAGTGCCCCATATGTGAGACACTGCGTTCAGTTTATTAAAGATTTACACCGTTAGATGCGATAACTTGCTTGTACCAGTCGAATGACTTCTTCTTTGAACGGTTAAACGTTCCTGATCCATCGTTGTTCTTATCAACGTAAATCATACCGTAACGCTTCGTCATTTGACCCGTTGAAGCGGCAACCAAGTCGATAACACCCCAGGCGATGAACCCCATTAGTGGCACACCGTCAGCGATTCCGTCGGCCATTGCGTTGATGTGGTCACGGAAATAGTCGATGCGGTAATCGTCATTGATTGAACCGTCAGCTTCAACAATGTCTTCAGCACCCAACCCGTTTTCAACCAAGAACAACGGCTTTTGGTAGCGGTCATACAATTGGTTCATCGTGATACGCAAACCAAGTGGGTCAATTACCCAACCCCACTTGCTTGTTGGCAAGTATGGGTTCTTGGCTGACTTAACAACGTTTCCTTCGTTCGCCACCAACTCATCCAAGTTATGAGCTGATGTACGTGATGCGTAGTAACTGAATGACACGAAATCAACCGTGTTCTTCAAGATTTCTTCGTCACCCTCAGCCATTTCGATTGCGTCAACGCCCTTAGACTTCAACAAGCTCTTCATGTATGAAGGGTAGTAACCACGCGCTTGCACGTCGATGAAGAACGTGTTGTCGTGATCATCAAGCATTGATTGCCAAACATCTTCTGGCTTACTTGTGTATGGGTAGAAGCTTCCACCGGCGGTCATGCAGCCAACTTGTGCTTCAGGCAACATTTCATGAATCATCTTAACCGTCAACGCGCTGGCAACCAACACGTGGTGGGCAGCTTGGTACGTCACTTGCTTTTGGTTTTCACCCTCTTGGAAGGCCAAGCCAGCACCAGAGAATGGGCTGTACAAGATGATGTTGATTTCGTTAAATGTAATCCAGTACTTAACCAAGTCACCGAACTCTTCGAAACATGTCTTGGCATAACGCGTGAAGAACGTAATCATGTCGCGGCTGCGCCATGAACCGTAGCCTTCCACCAAGCCCATTGGCACATCGAAGTGCGCCAACGTCACCAAGACTTCCATCCCGTGCTCACGGCAAGTTTCAAACAATGAACGGTAGAATGCAATTCCTTCAGCATTAGGTGTCGTTTCGTCACCATTTGGATACAAACGGCTCCATGAAATTGAAGTACGGAAGACCTTCAATCCCATCTCGGCCAACATGGCGATGTCTTCCTTGTAGCGGTGGTAAAAATCGATACCGGTGTGACTTGGGTAGTAAAGCGTGTCATCCAATTCAGGATGCGCAACTTGTCCCAACTTTACTGGCATACGCTTTTCGCCGATTGGCAACATGTCAATGTTACTTGTGCCACGGCCACCTTCGTGCCAAGCACCTTCAGTTTGGTTGGCTGCAATTGCGCCACCCCACAAAAAGTTTTCTGGAAATACATTCTTAGTCATCTAACCAGTTCCCCTTAATTCTCTTAATCTCTCTTTATGCCAATGATGCGTCAGCTGCAACAGCCGTTTGTGCATCGTCTTCCTTCTCGTGGTGGAAGACTTCCATGACATGATCCTTGAATGAAACGTTACCAGGTTCTACTGGTGTAACATCCTTAAATTCGTCTGTGTTCGTAATAACAACAACCGTCGTCGTAGGCAAACCGGCAGCCTTGATAGCGTCCAAGTCGGCTTGCAACAATTCAGTTCCAACTTCAACACGGTCACCAGCTGCAACCAATGCTTCAAATGGCTCACCGTTTAGTGAAACCGTATCCAAACCAACGTGAATCAAAACTTCCATACCGTGATCATCAGTCAAACCGATAGCGTGCTTCGTTGGGAAGACCGTCGTAACCGTTCCAGCAATTGGTGAAACAACCTTACCGTCAACTGGCTCGATTGCCATACCCTTACCTAGCAAGCCCTTTGAGAAGACTTCATCAGCAACATCGTGCAAGCCCATAACAGCACCCTTCATAGGAGCCATCAACTTAACGCTAGCTGGCGTAACCATATCAGCTTCATCATCCTCAACTGGGATATCTTCGAAGCCAAGAATCAACGTCAATGCGAATGACACAACAACTGAGATTGCCATAACTGCTGCAATCCACAAAATGCTTGTTGGGTTATCCTTATCAATAAATTGAACTGACGTGAACAAACCAGGTGCAGCCATTGAGTGTGATGCCAAGCCGGCCAAACCAGCCACGGCACCTGCGATAAATCCAGTAATAACTGAAGCAATCATTGGTCGCTTCAAACGAATTGCCACACCGTACAAGGCTGGCTCAGTGATACCAGCAATCAAAGCCGATGAAGCAGCTGCCAAGGCAGTTTGACGCAATTCGCGGTTCTTCGTCTTAAAGGCAACGGCCAATGAGACACCACCAAGTGACATGTTTGCACCGATTTCAGAAGGCATAACCATGGCTTCTGAACCAGTCTCAGCAATCGTCGTCACAATCGTTGGCGTGAACACACGGTGCATTCCCGTCATAACCAACAAAGGCCAGATAGCACCAACAATCGCAACAGCCAACCAACCTAGCTTACCGTGGATACCGTAAACAACAGCTGAGATACCGTTACCAAGCCAAACACCAGCAGGTCCGACGATTGAGATTGCGATAACCGCACCAACCAACAAGATCAACATTGGCTTCAAGAAGTTCTTCGTTACAAGTGGTGTGATACGATCAACACCAGCTTCGATGTAACGTAGCAACCATGACATAACGATGGCTGGAATAATCGTGTACGTGTACTTAACTGACGTGATTGGCAACATTGCCAACGTTACGGCTTGCCCTTCAGCAGCCTTAGCCATCAAGTCCATGAACACTGGGTGCACCATCAAACCAGCGATGGCAACAGCCAAATACGTGTTCGTACCAAACTTCTTTGATGCTGAAACAGCAACCAAGATTGGCAAGAAGAAGAATGCCGCATCACCAATCGTGTTCAACAAAACGTACGTTGAGTTCGTTTCACCAACAACACCCGTCATTAGCAACAACATTGCCAACAACTTAACCATTGATCCACCGATGATGGCTGGAATCAAAGGCGTCATCGTTCCGATAATGGCATCCAAAATCGTCATACCAACGCGCTTCAACGTCCACTTTTGCTTTGGTTGTTCGCTGGCATCGACCGTAGCCCCACCATCAACACCAAGTGCCAAAATCTCCTTGTAAGCGGCAGCCACGTTGTTACCAATAATGATTTGGTATTGACCACCTTGCTTAACCAATCCCATAACACCTGGGATGTTCTTTACAGTTTCATCACTAGCCTTTGCTTCATCTTTCAAAATAAAGCGCAAACGCGTCATGCAGTGCGTTAGATTAGTAACGTTTCCTACGCCGCCGACAGCATCAACCACGCTGCTAGCAAGCTTCTTAAAATCTTGAGCCATTAGCTTTCACCTCAAATATATCCTTAAACATCTTTATTACTTAATTAATGTTAGCGTTTACATTTAGTCAAATTTAGGGCCAAATATGACTAAAATATGAAACCGCTTACTATTGACTAGGATTTATTTCTGTGCTTTCAATGAAGTTTGCAGGCTTGTGTTATGTAACTGTCATGAAAAAAAGCCATACTGCGTATCCGCAATATGGCTTTAGGTTATGGTTGACGACCCACAAAATATTTTTGATTGTGAAAGCGTTGATGTTGATAAAGAGTCGTCGCATCACCCTCTTGCTGCTCGAATTTTCTGGAGAGAAATTATATCGTTCTAGTGTTTTCTGAAGGAGAAGAGTTTTCAGCTAGTTTTAGATATTGAACGATGTTTTCAAGCAGCAAGAGTGAGATATGACGGCGTGATACCAACTAGGGCCCCATCCCTACTTCGCTTTTAAATTAATGTCTACCAAATGTTACGTTCCCCCGTGTCTTTAACACATTTATTATTGTAAGCGGTTTCAAAGCAAATGTAAACCCTTTCATTGGATTTAATTTTTCAATTCACGACAAAAAACAGCAAATCTCGTAAAAACGAGACTTGCTGTTTAAGATGATTATTTCAGTAAGACATGTGGCAAAATACACAAAAACAGCGAACCGCCGAGGCAGTTCGCTGTTTTCGTTATTATTTCGCATATTCCACTGAACGTGATTCGCGGATAACCGTAACCTTGATGTGGCCTGGGTAATCCAAATCGTGTTCAATTTGGTTCTTGATGTCGCGGGCCAAAACCGTTGCTTCCAAATCAGAAACAGCAGCTGGCTCAACGATAACACGAACCTCACGACCCGCTTGGATCGCGAATGACTTTTCAACACCGCTGAAGTCATTTGCAATGGCTTCAAGTTGTTGTAGTCGTTGAACGTAGTTTTCAAGTGACTCTGAACGCGCTCCTGGTCGTGCAGCTGAAATCGAATCAGCGGCTGCAACCAAGACGGTGATAACAGACTCAGCTTCCACGTCACCGTGGTGTGAGGCAATGGCATTAATCACAACTGGACGTTCCTTGTACTTCTTGGCCAATTCTGCACCAAGCTCTACGTGAGAACCGTCAACTTCATGATCGATTGCCTTACCAATATCGTGTAATAATCCTGCGCGCTTGGCAAGCGTAACGTCTTCACCTAACTCAGCAGCCAACATGCCTGTTAGTTTAGCGACTTCAATTGAGTGTACGAGCACGTTTTGTCCATAACTCGTACGGTAGTTCATGCGACCGATTGTCTTAATCAAATCAGGGTGCATGTTGTGAATGCCCAAATCAAAGATTGTTTGTTCACCAACTTCACGGATGTGCTCATCCATTTCCTTACGGGCCTTTTCAACCATCTCTTCAATGCGAGCTGGGTGAATGCGACCGTCGGCAATCAACTTCTCCAAAGCATTCTTCGCAATTTCACGACGAACCGGATCAAATCCACTCAATACGACTGCTTCTGGCGTATCATCGATAATCAAATCAATACCAGTAACCGTCTCGATGGCACGAATGTTTCGACCTTCACGACCGATAATTCGTCCCTTCATGTCATCGTTAGGCAACGTCACAACTGATACCGTTGTTTCGGCAACCATGTCTGCAGCAGAACGTTGAATGGCGCTAACCACCAAGTTCTTAGCCCGCTTTTCAGCTTCGGCTGCAGCTTGCTCTTCGCTTTCCTTAATCATAACGGCACGTTCAGAAACCAAGGCATCCTTCGTCTCTGACAAGATTTGCTCACGAGCGTCATCGCGACTCAAGTTTGCAATCTCAACCAACTTTGCTTCACGTTCTGTAATCAATTCTTCAGCACGCTTTTGCTTATCGTTGACACTTTGTCGTTGGTGATCAAGTTTCGTTTCCTTTTCCGAAATGACTTCTTCACGCTTTTGCAATGAAGCATCCTTTCGGTCCAATACAGATTCACGACTTACCAAACGCTCTTCTTGTGACTTCACTTCCGCACGGCGGTCTTGAAGTTCACGTTCAATGCGTTCTTGGTAACGTTGGCTTTCATCTCGCGCTTCGACGATGGCAGTCTTTTTCATCTGCTCAGCATCGTTAGCGGCTTGACTCGTAATATCTGATGCGGTTTGGCGTGCAATGGTTAGCGAGTGATTAATGCGAGTCTTCGCAACTTGATAACCAATCGCAACGCCAATTACGATTGCGACAAGCGACAGCAGGATGATCATTGCAATGTTCATCTTGTATCTCCTGTCTATAGAGTTGACTTTCATGTCAAATCAATAGTGTTTTTTTGCGCTTTATTAACACATGTTTCATTTTAGGCTTTTCCACAACATAAGTCAATTTATACCGGAATTGCTGTAGGTTACAAAAAGCCCGTCATATCAACCTTTTGGGGACATGACGGGCCATATGTTTCACGTTGTAATCGTTTCTTAATTTTCGGGTGCAACCACGGCACGCAAAGTGAATGACAAGACCAAACGGATGATTGTCGCAACGATTGGTGCCACAAATAACCAAGGTGTTGCAAAGATACCAAGACCAGCTGCAATCAACACAATTAGCAAAACAACCACACTCGTCCAGAGCAAAACCTTCGTGTCAGCCCCCAACAAAGCATCGGTTGTATCCCACAACTTTGGCAAGTCAGTCATTGTTTCAACGTGGACGTCAGCAATCATATCTTCCTTGCCAACGGCCACCGTCAACAATGGCGTCACATTTTCTGGGACAACTTGGTTCGTAATCAACATTGATTCACCATCGTTCACCCATTCGGCTTGCTTGGCCGCCTTTTCATCAGGCGTCAAGTCAGTCGCTGGTTCCGATAACGTCCCCATTAGCTTCGTCAATTGTTGGACTGATCCAGATGTATCAGCCGTCGCAATGTACGTTGTGATGCCACGTTCACGAAAGAAACGGTCAATTGGCAAGACCGCCTTACTCATTGACGTCCCAAACGTCATGACACCGACAACTTGCATGCTATCAACAACGTAGCTGACCGAATTGCCAAGCTCCTTATACGTTGCCAAAACGTCTTGATCTACCGTGTAATCATTTGCTAAGACGAACGCTGCTGAGACAATCGCAAAGTGTTCATTCAAAATCACACCTTGGATACCAGCATTCGGAATAAGTTCCACCTCACTGGCGCTTGAAGGATAAACACCATGTTCTTCAGCAAACGCCAAAATATTCTTAGAAAGCACCCCGTTAACTGGTTCAACCAAGCCAGTCACAATGCCTAGGATGTCAAAATCACTGTAACGATCATCCAAAGACATCACAGAAGTCACCGTCACGTCGTCGCCGGTCAACAAACCAGTCTTTTCAACAACGGCATGGTTAACATCACGCACTTCATCGAGCGCGTGTGGATTTTGGAAAGTCACCCCTTCCTTAGCCAGCGCACGCAAAATACGGAAGCGACGCCACCCCGCCCAGAAAGCTGGCCAACGTGGATCAACAACTAGCAAGACTGACGTTGCGACCGTCAAACCAGATTGCCAGTTCAACGTTAGGCCAAAGAAGATTAAGGCGTAGATGGCCAATACGATAACTACCCACGTCAAACGGCGTGTTGCCTGCTTCATGACATCATCTAGCGGAATCGCACGTTCACGACGTTGCAACAAACCAAACGTTAGTAGCAAAATTGTCAATCCGCCTAGCATGACTGGCAACGTCATCGTCTTCAAGAAGTCACCGTCAACCGGTTGCTTGTAAATCCAAGCCGTGGTCGCCAACCAAAGTGTTTGACCAATAATTGGCACCCACAAAGTCGTTAGTCCCTCTTCTTGGCGTTGGCGCCATGCTTGCATCCCCATGCGCACATCAACCACAATCACAAACACAGTCGCAATTGCAAAGGCTGCCATCATCCGGTGTGGGACTGACAAATCCAAAAACGGACTCATGCCTAGTAACACTGGCATTATCAGCGCCGTCAAAACTGTCAAAACCACCCCAACAATTGCATATCTGAGATAACGAAGCTGTAATGTTAACATAAATCATACCCCTCAATATTTTAGAATAAAAAAATAACCGCGCCCAATGGACACGGTTATCAGTAAGGAGAATGTGGGATTCGAACCCACGCGCCGCTTTCACGACCTGACGGTTTTCAAGACCGTTCCCTTCAGCCAGACTTGGGTAATTCTCCATAAATTGCGGGAGCAGGATTTGAACCTACGACCTTCGGGTTATGGGCCCGACGAGCTACCAGACTGCTCCATCCCGCGATAATAAAATTAAATTGTCGACATCAGAGATGTCAAAGGAGGATGTGGGATTCGAACCCACGCGCCGCTTTCACGACCTGACGGTTTTCAAGACCGTTCCCTTCAGCCAGACTTGGGTAATCCTCCAAAACATGTAAGCTACTTATCGCAACCACATGTAATATAATACGCATTTGCCTATTAAATGTCAACACTTTTGTTGAAGCAATTTAATTTTACTTTTTCAACTGGCGCGTTGCCCAGACATTCGTCAAGACAGCCCCCAACATCAACAAGGCACCAACCCAGTAAATGTTGTGCAAACCAAACGTCATAATGTCGCGCAATGGCGCAATGTGACTAGCTGGCAAGTTCTTCGCTGTGTTTGGATCAATCAATTGGTTCAACTCAGCAAAGTGCAAGTTGTGGTGTGACTGCAAAGCAATCGACATTGACACATTAAGGACAACACCATAAACAGTTGTCATCATCGTTTGAACCATAGCACGGGCCAAGTTGTTAAATGACGTGGCCATACCAATTTGGCTTGGCTCAACTGTTTGTTGGGCCATCACCGTTGAGGCCGTAATCGTTGAGCCCATTGTCAAACCGAAAATCAATCCAGTAGCTAGGAACAAAACGAATGGCGCATCCCCTGGCATCACAGCCAACATGATGGCATAAAGCATACCAACAAACAAACTAAACTTAAAGAGGTATTGGGCACTGTGCTTAGCCAAAACGCGACCAGCAATCACGGCACCGAACATCCAAACAACAGAACTTGGTGTCACGACGAATCCAGCAACTGATGGCTTCATTCCACCAAGCGCTTGCATCCACGTTGGCAAGTAAATGTTGTACGCAATGATAAATCCAGCAGTCAAACCAGCGATTGTATTGGCAGCTGTGAAGTCAACTGACTTAAACATTTTCAAATCAATCAATGGCTCTGGCGCCTTGCGCTCACGCTTGATGAACAAAATCAAACCAAGTACTGAGGCGACGAAGAAAATTACCATCAACAACCAGTTTGCTTCTGAAATCATTTGCAAGCCCAGCAACAAACCTACGATAAACACGGACATCCAAAGGACACCTGGATAGTCAATAATGGCTTGGCGCTTTTCGAAGGTATCTTTATAGAAGAAAATTAAAATAGCAATCGTGATAATGCCAATTGGCAAATTAATAAAGAATACCCAGTGCCATGACAAGTTTTGAACCAAATAACCACCAACTAGTGGTCCAACCATCGAAGCGACACCCCACGCAGTTGAATTCAAGCCCATGATTGAGGCACGCTTCTCGATTGGATAAAGGTCAGCCAAGATCGTAAAGGCAACTGGCATAATACCACCAGCACCAATACCTTGAATAGCACGCCAGAAGATCAAAGTCCCCATGCTATCCGATACACCACTCATCATTGAACCAATCAAGAAAATGATTAATCCAGATAGCATCGCCGGCTTGCGACCAATCAAATCTGATAACTTGCCATAGATTGGCGTTGCCACGGCCGTCATCAACATATAAATACTGAATACCCAGCTCATCAACTTAATGCCGTGCAACGATCCGATGATTGTTGGCATAGCTGTTGAGATAACAGTTCCCTCAATAGCTGACATAAAGGTTGAGAGCAGGATAGCCGCCGTAATCAATCCGACGTACTTTGGCTTTGCTTCCATCTTGTTCACCTGCTTTCGTTTTGTTCGACTTATTATTCTAACATTTTGTAAGCTGATTAGCGGGATTTAGGTCCTTATGTAAAAAATCACGTTAATTTGACTCATATTTGGCACTTTTTAGTTAGAGCCTCAAATTTGCAGCATACTATAATCATTCAGAAGCGCAGATATGCGCCCTGACTTATCCCTAGCATAATTAAAGATCACCGACTAGCTGGTTTCCCCCTCCCCCTTAGATTCTTTTGCCAGCTATCCAAATCTTCTTAAAAAACACGCGCACCCCCTGGCGCGTGTTTTTTGTTATCCAAACCCATTAAAATGATTGAGAACAGTAAAATCTTCCCACCTCAGGCACTTTTCTACCGTAGCGCCCCATTACCTGGCATAATAAATCACGTGCTAACCCGTCACTAATGTCTACCATCTCTCTTTCCCTTTCTCAGTAGATGTTAGTCGACTTTGCACCACGGCCTTTTAGAGAGAGCCGCGTGGGGGTTAAAAACAACTTCATCAAAAAACGGCGGAGCAGATATGCTTCGCCGTTTTTGTTTACTTCTTTAGTTTTAACGTCATCGCGTTAATCGCCACAATGATTGTTGAGAGTGACATCAAAATAGCACCAACCATTGGATCAAGCTTAAAGCCGACTGGAATAAGAATGCCAGCCGCTAATGGAATCGCAATCAGGTTATACCCCGCTCCCCACCATAGGTTCTGGGTCATCTTTCGCTTAGCTTGACGTGCCAATTCAAGCAACGTCGTCACATCAGCGAGCTTTGAATCAACCAGCACCACATCCGATGCATTAATCGCGACATCAGTTCCGGCACCAATCGCCACACCCAAGTCAGCTTGGGCCAATGCAGGTGAGTCATTAACCCCGTCACCAATCATCATCACCGCACCGTTTGCTTGGTACGTCTTGACCAACTCAATCTTGTCGGCCGGCTTCAAATCAGCACGGACTTCGTGAATACCTAAAGCTGCCGCCACGCGTTGCGCCGCTTTTTCATTATCGCCAGTCAACATTACCGGTGTGATGTTTTGTTGATGCAAGCTTTCAATAAAGGCTTGCGCATCCGGCTTAATGGCATCTGACAAGCCAATAATACCAAGTGGCTCATCATGCTTCAACAAGACGCTGACTGTCTCGCCGGTTGTCGTCGCTGTCGTAATCAGGTCACGAACTTGTGGATCAATGTTTACCGGCAATGTTGTTGGTGACACCAAGCGGTAGTGGGCATCGCCAATCATACCGGAAACACCTTCGCCAGCTGTCGCCGTTTGGTGCATCACCATTGGCACGTCCAAATCGTGAGCTGCCTTCAAGATGCCAGTCGCCAACGGGTGTGAACTACCTTGTTCAAGGGCTGCTGCATAACGCAACACATCATCTGACGTCCACCCCTCAGACAAAGCGTTAACGGTTTGCACCTTAAAGTCGCCTTCCGTCAGCGTTCCTGTCTTATCCATCAACACGTAACGCAAATCGTTCACGCGCTCCAAGGCAGCGCGGTTTTGGATTAGCAAACCATTTTGGGCAGCCAAGCCAGTCAAACGCGCCACTACCAATGGAATGGCCAAACCAAGCGCGTGTGGACAGGCAATAATAAACACCGTCACTGCGATTGGCAAAGCGTAGGCAAAGCCATGGAGAGTTGTCCAAATCACAAAGGCCAAAATGCCGACAATCATCGCAGCGTAGAATAACCAACCAGCTACCCGGTCAGCTAACGTCTCAGCGTGTGATTGATTTTGTTGAGCATTCGACACCAAATGTTGCACTTGTGCCAAGAAGCCATCGTCCGAACGGTGCGCTACCGTCATCGTAAATGAGGCACCACCATTTAGTGAACCACCAACAACGTGGTCACCCTCGTGCTTCATGACACCAGTTGATTCACCAGTTAGCAGTGATTCATCCAATGTTGGCATACCGGTTAGGACACGCCCATCAACTGGCACGCGTTCGTTTTCTTTAACCAACAAGACGTCGCCCAATGCCAAATCTGAAATCGCGACATCCATGAAGTGGTCATCATGATGACGGCGGTGGGCCATCTTAGGTACCAAGGCCGCCAAACCATCCACGGCAGAACCAGCCTTCATCACTGCATTCATCTCGATAATGTGGCCAATCAACATAATGTCGATTAACGTTGCCAACTCCCAGAAGAAATCCATTACCATGGCTTCGGGATGCAAAGCATTCATAATCGTGGCGTACAAACTATAAACGTAAGCCACCACAATACCCATTGTAATCAGCGTCATCATTGCCGGCTTGCGACTCTGTAATTCGCCACGAGCCCCGCTAAAGAATGGCGTGCCACCGTAGAAAAACAGAATTGAACCTAGCAACAATACCAACCAATTTTGACCCGGAATGCCGGTAATCGTAAACGGCATCTTCATCCCCATCATCGGTGACAGCAGGATAATCGGTACCGTCAAGATTAATGAGACAATCAACTTTCGCTTCATATTTCCCATATGCATCATGTGCCCACCGTGCATCATCATGTCATCATGATTCATGTGGTCCATGTGGTCCATGTGGTCCATATCATGATGCGCCATTGGCATATCCATGTCCATATGTTTTTCATTCATATTCATCTGATGTTCGCTATGCTCGTGCATGCTCATATCATGATGATGATCATGTTTTGTCATTATTCCCCTCCGTGTGTACAACTTCACAATTTATTCTACCGCCAAACTTTAAATAAGCAAAATGACATTAAAAAACGTTCCGGCTGATTGCCAGAACGTTTCTCTTTCTCTAGTTAGCCGCAAGCACTGCCTGTTGCCGCTCAACCAGCTTGGGATAGTGCACCTTGATACGCGCCGGCATCCGGACTGGCTGGAGATTAACTACTAATTTATTCGCTGATTCCAACTGCAATAACGCATCCTTTTGCGCCTGAGTTAATTCGTCAGCATATTGTTGTACATTATTGTGTAGCATGACGGCACCTGTAATTTTCATTGCATAAGCCGTCATTGCGGTATAACAAACCTTGGGTACTGACTTCATGTAATTCTCAATTGTCGTATCAAGCGCCTGTGCTGCAAGCACATTCATCATCATACTGTGAGAACCACGCAAGTCGTAATACAAGCCGTTTGGTAGCAAAATGCCTTCCAACCCCGTTTCAGGCTTATTAGAACAGTCATTTGTCGCCAAAAAGCGACTGACTGACATTGGTGGATTAGCTGCCATGTACTCTGAGACTGCGACTTGCACAGACCCATTTTCTTTTAACCAATTTTCGATCCGTTGTGACTTCTCCATTGCGTCCATAAGTGCACTTCCTTTCGTAGCCGGTGGATACGTTAAGCGTACGCCTATTTCAGTCAAATGTTAAATGATAACCCTTACAAAAACAAAAATGACAACCAGCCGTTAAGCTAGTCGTCATTTTCATAGATAGTTATTATCCCAAGTGCTTCAAAACAAACGTGTTGTATTGGTCAGCTACACCAGCAAGGAATGACTTCGTTCCTTCGTTAGTGATCTTTCCACCTTCGTTTGCCAATTCGGCCGTGTTACCAATGTAAAGCTCTGGTTGGTGCATGATTGCCATGTCCAAGAAGTCCAAAGAGTTACGCAACACGTGGTGTGCAACAACACCACCAAGACCGGCAATTGATTGTGAGGCAGGCAAAACTGGCTTTCCAGCCCATACGTTTTGTCCCCATGGACGTGAAGCAATGTCCAAAGCGTTCTTCAATGCAGCTGGCACTGAACGGTTGTGTTCAGGCGTTACCATGATAAAGGCATCTTGTGCAGAAACCCACGCACGGAAGTCTTCGTATTCCTTAGGAGAGTTAGCATCAAGGTCTTGGTTGTACAAAGGCAACGTTGCGATGTCGAAGTATGAAACTTCTGCATCAGCTGGCAAACCAGCAACAAGGGCCTCCGCTACACCAAGTGAGTATGAGTTCTTACGAATTGATCCTACAATTACACCGTACTTTGTCATGATTAAAATCTCCTAACTGATTTGTACTACATTTCACTTACAAAATATAAGTCTATATGGTGTAGCACGAAAAAGCAAGGTGTCAAATAAAAAGGAACGTCCCATTTACGGTCCTTTTTGACCCGCAAATGTAGGCGTGTTCTGACTTGGTGACGAGTTTATCTAACTTTTTGAGAAAACTTCAAAAAGTTTCACTTTTCTTTGATGACAAAACAAAGTAATAGCAGACTAAAAACAACGCGAAAACAGCAAAAAGCCTCGAGACACAGTATCGTATCTCTAGGCTTTTCAAATCATTATGCGATCGGCGGGGGTCGAACCCGCACGGTATCTCTACCACAGGATCCTTAATCCTGCGCGTCTGCCAATTCCGCCACGACCGCATGTCTGTACCGAAAGTATCAGCACAGATTATATTATCAGATATAGCGCTTATATGCAAGCTGACTATATCTCGTCATCATTGTTATGACGGGGTTGCAAGACCTCTACCTTAACGTCTTCAGCTGGTTCGTCTTCTGGATAATTAATAATAATATCCTCATCAGCTGGCGTTACATCCTTGCGCACCCCAGGTTCCGCTTCAGCTTCGGTTTGTTGTGACTTGTCTTTCTTGGTGATGTCATTAAACACATTAACAACCGCGTCCTTGAATTCACCAACCTTGTCATTAATCTTGGCTTGGTTTTCTGGATCAGCCAAATAGTCGCCACCCTTTTGTGCTTGCTCGCCCAATACAGTCACGACATCGCCAGTCTTCTTAACGACCTTACTTACTACGTCTAAAAATGCCATGGCACTTTCCCCCTTTTCTTTCTATTATACCTGGTTACCAAAAAAGAGTGGACTTTCATCCACTCTCCTCGTTTACTTTTCTGTTGGTTCAATCATCGTCAAACCGATTCGTTCACGCTTTACGTCAACGTCAACCACCCAAACCGTGATGATGTCCCCAACGGCAACAATCTCATGTGGATTAGTAACACGACGCTTAGCCATGCGTGAAATGTGAACCAGACCGTCTTCGTGCACACCCAAATCAACGAATGCCCCGAAGTCGACCACATTACGTACTGTTCCTTGCAATTGCATCCCCGGCTTCAAGTCCTTCAATGACAACACATCCGAACGCAACACAGCACCTGGCGCGTCATCACGCAAATCACGACCTGGGTTACCCAATGATGCAATAATGTCTTGCAACGTTGCGAGACCGATACCAAAGCGATCAGCTGTCTCTTGATTGTTCGAACGGGCCAATGGCTCTTGGGCGGCTGCACCTAGTGCTGTGACACCTGCCTCAGCCAACAAAGCTTCCGCGATTTTGTATGACTCTGGGTGAATGTCAGTGTTATCCAACGCATTCTTTCCATCTGGCAAACGCAAGAAACCAGCAGCTTGCTCAAACGCCTTAGGGCCAAGCTTTGGTACCTTCTTCAATTGCGCACGTGACGTAAATTGACCGTTCTCATCACGATAAGCCACGATGTTTGCGGCCGTCGTCTTTGTCAAACCAGCAATGTGTGTTAGCAATTGTGGTGACGCCGTATTCAAGTTAACACCAACTTGGTTAACAGCTGTTTCCAATACTGCATCCAACTCCGTTTCAAGTTCCTTCGTTGGCAAGTCGTGTTGGTATTGACCAACGCCAACCGCTTGTGGGTCAATCTTAATCAACTCAGCCATTGGGTCTTGCAAACGACGGGCGATTGAAATGGCTGAACGTTGCTCGACTTGCAAATCAGGGAATTCAGCACGCGCCATATCGCTGGCTGAGTACACTGAGGCACCTGATTCGTTAACCACGACATATTGCAAGTCAGGCAAATCTGACTTGATGATATCAGCTACAAAGCTTTGTGATTCACGAGAAGCTGTTCCGTTTCCGATGGCAACCAATGAGACACCGTACTTCTTCACCAAGTTAATGATGGTTTGCTTAGCACCCTTAGGATCGTACTGCATACCACGCAATGGGTAAATGTGCGCCTTCTCCAAGAACTTACCATTCTCGTCGACAACCGCTAACTTAGAACCTGTGCGGACACCTGGATCGTACCCCAATACCACACGGCCACGTAGAGGCGCTGCCATTAGCAAGTGGTACAAGTTTGTTCCAAAGACCTTGATGGCATCCCCAGCTGCGCGATCGAACAATTCCTTGCGCAATTCGCGTTCGATAGCTGGTCCAATGAAACGCTTGTAAGCGTCATTGGCAGCTGCTGTCAAAACGTCGGCTGATTCGCCAGACTTTGACCCAACCAAGCGGAACTTCAAGTAACGCTCGATAGCAGCCACGTCAACATCGATACTGCCTGACAACACGCCTTCATTTTCACCACGGTTAATTGCCAAAATTTGGTGGTTCGCCACCTTGTTCATCGGCATACTAAAGTCGTAGTAAAGTTGGAAAATGCCTTGTTCGTCCTTATCACCAGCACCACGCTTTTGCTTAGAAACCAAGCGACCGTGGTCACGGGTGTACTTACGAACCCAGTCACGTAAGCCAGCGTTTTCACCGATAACTTCGGCAAAGATTTCGTGCACCCCCGCCATTACGGCTGCCACGTCTGGCAAGTCCTTGTCAGCATCGACAAACTTCGCTGCTTCTGCTTGTAAGCCTCCCGCTGGGAACTTTTGCACGAACTGCGCCATTGGCATCAAGCCCGCTTCCTTGGCAATTGTGGACTTTGTACGACGCTTTTGCTTGTATGGGAGATACAAATCCTCCACCGCTTGCATCGTATCGGCTGCCACCAAAGCCTTCATCAAGTTTGGCGTCATCGCCTTTTGCTCAGTGATAGCCTTTTCGACCGTCACCTTACGCGCTTGCAAATCTTCCAAACGCTTCGTGGCTGCTTGGATGTCGCGGATTTGAACTTCATCCAAATTACCCGTAACATCCTTACGGTAACGCGCGATAAATGGCACCGTGTTACCATCAGCCAATAAATCAGCCGTTGCTGTCACTTTCTTAAGTGGCAACGCCAATTCCTTTGCTACTTCCCCAACGATATCAATCTTTAGGGCATCATCTACCGCCGTCGTCATTACATTACCGTGTTCATGATGCGACGAACTTGCACCAAGAACTTCTCCATCAACGTATCTTGATCCGTTTCTGATTGCTTAAAGTCATCCATGTTAATCGTTTGGTTTTCAACGTCCAATGACTTAGCCATCATTTCAGTGGCATCAGCATATTCACCAAACGTCTTCTTCATTGATTGGTGCACGCCCATCAAACGAACCGGCGCAGCAATGGCGTTGATCTTAGCTGAAGCGTCCTTGTAAACGGCAACCGCTTCGTCAAATTCCATTGCAATTTCTTGGAATTCAGCCTTTGGCATCTCGGCTACCTTGTCAGCCTTGATAGCATCGTCCAACTTCTCAAAGAAAGGTGCCACCTTGTTACCAGCATCCTCAGTTGCTTGGATAACCGCCCCCAAGTTTGCTGCGTATTGTTGTGGTGAAACGAACTTCGTCTTAGCCATGAATAGAATCTCCTTCTTGCCTTTAACGGCACTGATAATTAACAATAATGATTCTATTATAACAGGTTTCAGAGTGGCTTAATCGCCAGTTGCAAAACGCAAAGCTTGATCCAAGTCAGCCAACAAATCACTAATATCTTCAATACCGACAGACAAGCGAAGCGTCTCCGGACGGGTACCGGAAGCAATCAACTCTTCCTCTGAAAGTTGCGCATGTGAGGTTGAAGCAGGGTGCAAGATGGATGACTTTCCTTCACCGGACGAAGCAAAATGCGTGAATACTTTGACACTGTCCAACACCTTTTTACCAGCTTCCGCCCCCCCGACAACCCCGAATGTGAAGATCGATCCAGGTCCCTTTGGCAGATATTGTTGGGCGCGCTCGTAGTAACGGTTGTTAGTCAATCCGGCATAATTGACCCATGCCACTGCTGGGTGCTGTGACAAGAACTGAGCAACGCGCTTGGCATTATCCACGTGACGTTGAACACGTAGAGACAGCGTTTCAAGGCCTAACAAAATGAGCCAGGCATTGAATGGCGACAAGGTTGCGCCGGAGTCACGCAGCAAGTTATAGCGAATGCGGTTAATGTAGGCCGCATCCCCAAACTTTTCCGTGTAAACTAGCCCGTGGTAACTTTCATCTGGCGTGGTCAAACCAGGGAACTTATCATTTTGCGTCCAATTAAAGTGACCGCTATCAACAATCACGCCACCTAGTGCTGCGCCGTGGCCTGATAAGAACTTAGTTGCCGAGTAAACTACGATGTCAGCACCGAAGTCGAAAACGCGTGATAGGTACGCCGTTGCGAAAGTGTTATCAACAATCAACGGGATGCCAGCCTCATGCGCTATGTCAGCTAACACTGTTAAGTCAGCAATATTCGAATTTGGATTACCAATCAATTCAACGTACAGAGCCTTCGTGTTTGCTTGAATGGCATTCGTGACCGCCACCCAGTCATCGATGTCGACAAACGTTGTCGTTACTCCGCGACGTGGATAGGCCGTTGCAAGCAAGTTGTGCGTGCCACCGTAAAGCGTATTGGCCGCCACGATGTGATCACCAGCGACCGTTAAATTTTCCAATGCGTAATTAATGGCCGCCATCCCCGATGAAACTGCCACTGCGCCCACGCCAACTTCCAACAAGGCGAGTCGATCTTCGAGGACCGCTGTTGTTGGATTCGTGAATCGCGTATAAAGTTGGCCCGGCTTTTCAAGGGCAAATTGTGACGCCGCATCATCCGCGCTGTCATAAACATATGATGTTGTTTGATAGATTGGCACACTCGTCGCGTGTGCCTCTGCATCAGGTGTATACCCACCATGTAAAGCAAGAGTGTCGAAATTCAATTCTGGTTCTGTCATGTTGTTATGCCTCGTTTCTAAAATAAAAAGCCCGTTCCTACTCCAGATAAATTCTGGAATAGAAACGAGCTTGTCGTGTTACCATTCTATCTTCATTGGCCAGTTACCCAGCACAATCTTCATAACGTACGGTCAGGGTGCGAGATGATGCATTGACGATACGCGTGTCGTTGTAACGGTGACCAACCCGTTATGCGCTCATGAACTCGCCACTCACGCATACCAATCACAGGCCATTTTCATCAGCTAGTTAACCACTGTCTCACATCACCCGACAGTTTTCTGTGCATTATCCAACGCCAACTACTTTCCTGCTCAAATTGTTTCTCATTATTTTTTAACAATAACGATTGTATACTCTAATTTTTAGTAAGTCAACAATATAAAAAACACCGGTCCGAGATGCCCTATCATCTCATACCGGTGTTTGTTTTTATTATAGGTTTTATGCGTAACGCCTTAATCTAACGAAAAATTATGCTTCCGTATCCAACAAAGCATACTTGCCATCGCGACGCTTGTAGACAACAGCTGGTGTGTTCGTCTCAGCATCTTGGAAGATGAAGAACTCGTGGCCCAACAATTCCATTTGCAAAACGGCTTCTTCAGCATCCATTGGCTTCAAAGCAACATGCTTTGTGCGGACAATGTCCAAACCTGCTGCTTCTTCAGCTTCAGCTTCTTCAACTTGCTCTTCAACAGCAAAGTCCAATTGCTCGATGCCCTTGTATCCCTTTTCACGAGACTTGCGGTTAACCTTAGTCTTGTACTTACGGATTTGGCGCTCCAACTTCTCTGACACGAAGTCGACCGTTTGATACATGTCTGATTGCGTATCTTCTGCACGCAACAACAAGTATGGCAATTGGATCGTTACTTCAGTCTTGAAAGTTCCTTCCTTGTAAGAACGAACATTTACGTGTGCTACATACTTAGCATCATCATTCAAGTAACGCTCCAAACGTGACAAACGCTTCTCGATGTACTCAGTCATCGCGTCTGTGACCTCAATGTTTTCACCACGTACCTTAAATTCTAGCATAATTCTGTCTCCTATCTGACTGATTTTGCGTGGGCCTAGTCCCCTAATAATGGCTTCACGCATCTCCCAAAGTATTCTTGAGATGTCCTTTCGGTAACTATATTGTAACACTCAGATGACAAGAGAGAAAGCGTTTTCATAAACTGTTCATAGCTCCGTCACCTAGCTAAGGTAATCGTGCATATCTGTTTCGCACCACATTCATATAAACACGTTGCAGCATGTCGTAGGGTTCTCCCTGTCGTATAAACATCATCAACTAAGCAAATTCTCTGACCAGTTAAATCAAGAATACCCATTTGGCACATAAATGGCTTTACCTTATTTAGACGATCCTGACGTGTTTTCAATGATTGTACACTCTTGTTATGGGATATACAACATAGAATATCATTTGTTTCACATTTTTCTAATAGACCATTAACTTGGTTGAAGCCGCGCATCGCTAACGTGTCGGGACTAACTGGGATTGGCACAATCATATCCGCTGAAACTTCAGCCAACCTTTTTTGCAAAGCACTTTGGAAAACGGTCCGTAAATGATATCCACCGCGAAACTTATACTGCTGAAAATAATCATGCATCATATCATCGTATTTAAACAGCGCTTGATTATTAAGTGGCGGGTAGCCATCCCCTAACCAAATCTGGCAATCCTCACATAAATCTTGTTGCGAGGCGCGCCCGCATTCTTGGCAAGTTGGACCAATAATTGGTGTGAACTTTCCCCAACATTCCTGACAAATCGGTTGCTGGCTTTTTGGTTTGAATTGCCAAAAATCTGTTAATTGCCACGTTTGTGTGACACCTTTTCCGCAAAACTCACACTTCATAAGTTTGCCCCATTTGATTCAAATAATTAATTTCACTACGCGCTGCTAATAGCGTTTGCGTTCTTTCTTGCACGAATGCCGTCACAATACCGGATGGTCGGCTACTACTTCGTCCACACCGCCCAGCAATCTGAATAAGCGCTGCCTGACTAAATACTGCGTCGTCAGCTCCTAAAATAATCACGTCTATTCCCGGGAAGGTTACCCCACGTTCCAAGATAGTCGTCGTAATCAAAGCTTGTAGTTTTTCGTCACGCATCGCCTGCACCTTCACTTGCCGTTCTGAATCTGACGCGTGTGTAGCCGCAATGGCGATTTCAGATGCGACATGACGAACCATCGTCAGTACAGCATCTAAATCAGCAACCGACGGTACGAACAGTAAAAATCTTTGTCCACTCTGCTGATACATCTTCAGCAATGTTTGTAATCGCCCAGGCACCTTTTTACGCCAATCACCAATCCGGCGAATCGTAAAATTCGGTAGTGGATTGCCATGGAACCGACGTGGCAATAAGCTAATCGCTATTTTCTTTCGGCGTACCTCACGCAATAACCGCGAACTAGGTGTCGCCGTTAGATAGAAATGGGATCCATGTACGGCGGTGGCCTTTTGTAAGGCGCCAATCAATTGCGCATTTTCTGCATATGGAAACGCATCAACTTCATCAATCACAATGACGTCAAAGGCCTGTTTAAACCGCAGCAATTGGTGCGTTGAAGCTAGTACCAACTGGGTGTAGCGGTATTCGTCTGGCGAATCGCCATAAAGAGTCACGAAATCCGTCACGAATGCAGCCCGAATACGAGGTGCCAGTTCGACAATGACATCTACCCGTGGTGAAAAAATCGCGACACGTTTCCCCGCTTGCAACGCATGCGCCAACATCGGAAATAACATTTCTGTTTTACCTGCACCAGTCACTGCATATGTAAGATGAGAGTTGCCATTCTCCAAAGCTTTAATTTGCTCATCGGCCACTCGTTGTTGGGCCGGGGTTAACGTCCCCGTCCATACACATGGCTCTGGGTCAATTTCAAATACATGCGGCTCTGCCATCGTCACCAAAACATCTCGAGTTGATAGGCGTCCTAAGTTAGCACATGCCCAACAATAACTAGTGCCATCTGCCAAATGCCAATCTGGCTGAATTGCCGTCGCACACCGCTGACAAGTATTGTGTTCAATTGCCGATGTCGCCACCACGTTCTCTGGCAGGCTGGCCGTATCCGTGACCGGAACTAGTCGTCCATAAAACAAACTTTGATCAATATCCATAACATCCCCCTTGCTAATAAAGAGGGTGCTTAACCGTTTTTTGTCCAAAAAAAGAGCACATTGACTCTCTGTTCAACGTGCCCATCTAATTTTTAATTCTTTTTGACGTCACCGTCAGCATTCTTAGTAACCTTCATATCAGAAACCGGAATGTATCCCAACTTCTTGATAGTTGATTTCATGGCCTTTGATTGCACAAACTTGATGTAAGACTTTGTGTTCTTATCAGTCTTCTTTGTTGTGTACATGTGCTCATAGGCCCAGATTTGCCACTTGTTTGACGCAACGTTTTTATCTGTTGGCTTCACCTTATCAATGGCAACCGTCTTAATTCCCTTGGCATTCGGTCCTGTCGTGTATGAGAAAGCCAAATATGAAATAGCGCCTGGTGTCGTTGACACAATCTTTTGAACGGCGCCATTATCATCTTGCTCTTGTGACGTCTTGGCGCTTTCGCCGTCCAAAACATCATGTTCAAACGTGAAACGTGTACCAGAACCTTGGGCACGGTTAACTAGGACGATATCTTCATCCTTGCCACCAACGTCCTTCCAGTTAGTAATCTTACCCGTGAAGATGTCTCGCAGTTCAGCCTTGGTCAAAGACTTTACTGGCACATCCTTGTTCACAACCGGCGTGATACCAACAACGGCTACTTTGTGATCGGTTAACTTTTTGGCATCGACCCCATCCTTCTGACTCGCGAAAATATCAGAATTTCCAATGGTCACACCACCCTTACCAACTTGGCTTAGGCCAGCACCAGATCCACCACCTTGTACGACAACTGACACGCCGGGATGCTTCTCTCCATACATCTCAGCGGCTTGTGACGCTAGTGGTTGTAAAGCAGTTGACCCCACAGCCAACACTTGCTTCTTTTTTGCGGCATTTGCATCATGCCCAACCAATCCCCCGGCTAATACGAGAACAACAGTACTTCCCACAACAAACTGCTTCTTATTCATCACTGACTCCTTCTCTGGTCATGTATTATTCGAGTTAGGTCGCAAGCGGTAAGCCACAGTTAGTAGTAGCAGATTGAAGTTAGGCGCTTACCCCTTACGACACTTTTAAGTATAGTGAGCCTTTGTATGTGTTTAGTCAGTGTTGTGTCATGATTTCATTGTGTTTTTGTAAATGGTGGCTTTACAAAAGGAGAACGCCACCTGTTTTTTCAAGTGGCGTTCCTGCTAAAAGCTATACAATTGTGAGGTTCATGCGTGATGGCGTTGCCCAACCGACAGCGTTTGTGCCGGCATTAACTGACTCCCATTGACCCATATTTAACCAATACTCACGTGGACTTGTTGCATATGGATCAGAAATTAAGAATTGTCCATTACGGTAACCAACGATGGTCATCACGTGGAAAGCCTTTTGATTTGCCAAATTCCAATTATAGTTTCCCCAGGTTACCACGGCGCGACCATTGCGCAGTTCACTCATAACAGTCCCAATACCAGCCCCGGTTAAATCTTGAATCCCCTTAACCATCGGCTTTAAACGGTCCGTCATCGCCGTGGCAAATATGGTTTCAACCTTGGCAGCCCCAGCACTATATGGATCACCGTAGAACCCTTGCCAAGGGGCGACGTTCCATCCGTAACCCATCTGACGGTACAATGCATTAATGTCGTAGTAACGACCCTTTACAGACGCCGCAATCTGAAGCGATGCTCCTTCACAGCCTTGTGGCATACCAGCATTCAGTTGCGAGAACCATTTGTGATTCAAAGTAATCGCATCCATGGCTCCACCACCATTAAAGTGCGCAATCCCGTAATCAACATTTCGAGAAGAATTAGTGGCTTTTAAATACGTCCCCTTATCAAAGTAATAAGTGTCCCCGTACCAATCCTTAACACCCGTTACGATACGGCCGTTATCACCGAACATGTACCATAGTCCCCAGTTTGATTGGAGATAGTTGTTGTCTTGGCGCAAATACGTGTTGTGGTCAAAGTAGTAATAACTCCCTGCCCACTGTTGCACATCAGTCTTGATACGCCCATCATTACCGAATAGATACCAATCACCCCAACGTGACTGCAAATAGTTGTTATCCCGTCGCAAGAAGGTGTTGTGATCGAAGTAATAGTAACTACCAGCCCAACGCTGTACGTCCGTCTGAATACGTCCATCCGCGCCGAACAAGTACCACAGTCCCCATCGAGACTGCAGATAGGCATTATTTACTCTCTTGTACGTATCGTGGTTAAAGTAATAATAGGTGCCATTCCAATGCTGCACGTCGGTCGTTGCCTTACCGTCTTTGCCAAATAGATAACTGGCTCCATTCTGAGTCACATACTTGTTCTTCACCATTTCGCCGGTCTTAGGGTTAAAGTAATACAGTCCGTTCTGGTAACGTTGCACACCAACTTGTTTAATCCCATTCTTGAATAAGACATAATGTTTACCATCATACACGTAGCCATTCACACGCTGATTATGACGATAGAATACCCCATCAACGTAACCATTCTTTTCGGCTGGTTCTGTCGTTGATGCATGACTTGTTGCTTCTTTAGCTGGTGTTTTAGCAACAGATTCCTGTTTTGTGGCTGCACTTGAAACCAGCGCCTTACCAATCAATATTGACGGCTGTTGAATATCAGATGACGCTGAGCTAGTAGCAGTCTTAGACTTGTCAGTTGATGCTACTGAAGAACTATTAGTTACCGACGCCTGTGAGTCTGCAGATGGCATTGCTGCAGAACTGTTAGCAACGCTATCAGCCTCTGAACTTGCGACTGAACTGTCTGCAACTGAATCAGATATGACACTCTCATCCGTGTTCACTGATGCAGCGGATGATTCTGCAACGCTTTCTGATTGCGCTACTTCACTATCGTTGCCCACGCCTGCCTCACTGGTAGCATTACTTTCTTCGTCTGACACAACTACAACTGCGTCATCAATCGGCGCAGTTTCCGTTACCGTTTGTTGTGGTTGATCCTGTTGTTCCTTTTCCTGTTCGTCCGCTAAGACGGTACCGTTCACACCTAGTACGGCCACAACCGCCGCACCAATCCCAGTCATTATCTTTCGATTCATACCCATGAGCCTCCGTACTTTTTTGCAAAGGATAGCACAAAAATTATGAATTTTTCTTCACCCGACTTTGGTTCGGACACAGTCGTAATGCTGTAAAGGTTTATAAGCGCACAAAAAAACCGCACCATCTCTGGTACGGTTCATGTTGCATCGCGACGTCCTATCCTCGCAGGAAGCGATCCTCCAACTACTTTCGGCGCTATTGAGCTTAACTTCTGTGTTCGGTATGGGAACAGGTGTGACCTCAATGCCATCAT
>JAAOED010000020.1 GCA_016466735.1 Weissella confusa
TTCAGCTTTTGTGACGCTGAAAGTTTTGCTCGTGGCATATAAAAAATCCCCTAGAGGTTGACTGGAAGAAATTATATTATTTCTTCCGTCAACCTCTAGGGGACTATAACACTAATGGATGGTCTTTTTTAGTGCTATTAGTCAGCCAAGTGCTCGGCTTCCAACTTAGTAGCTTCTTCGTCGATAACAACGTTACCGGCTTCGATTTCTTCAAACGCTTGGCCAATTGGCTTAACTGAGTCAAAGTGAGCCAACGTTGGCAATGCACCTTGCTCCAACTCGTGGGCGCGCTTAGCTCCCAAAGCAATCAACTTGTAACGTGAGTCAACACGTTCCAACAACTTATCAACTGATGGGTATAAAATCATGATTCTAGCTCCTCAATCATTGCAATATATTCTGGCAACACACGGTTAACGCGCAAACGTTCAACCTTGATAATATCCTTAATACGGTCAACCGCCAAAGGTACTTCGTCATTCACGACAGCATAATCATAGTTAGCCATCATACGAATTTCAGCAGTTGCAGCAGAGACACGACGGTCGATAACTTCCATCGCTTCAGTACCGCGACCAATCAAACGTTCCTTCAATGCACCAAGATCAGGTGGCGTCAAGAAGATGTAAGCACCTTCTGGCATCTTTTCCTTCACTTGCAAAGCACCTTGGACATCGATTTCCAATAGGACGTCACGGCCGGCTGCCAAAGTCTTTTCAATAAAACTCTTTGGTGTGCCATAGTAGTTTCCCACGTACTCGGCGTACTCTAACATACCGTCGTTGGCGATTTCTGCCTCAAACTCTTCACGAGTTACGAAGAAATAATCCTCTCCGTCTACTTCACCTGCTCGGGGGTGTCGTGTGGTCATTGAGATTGAATATTGAAAGTCGATGTCTGTTTCTTCAAACAACGCCTTTCGCACAGTCCCTTTACCAACACCTGACGGACCCGATAGTACGATCAATACGCCACGCTTCATGGTACTCTTACTCCTATCTTTTTCTCTAGCTAATCAATTTTATATTCTACTCGTTTTTTCCGACTTAGACAACAAGAACAACACGGCACTTAGCACGACATCTAAATTAGCTAGGATATATGTGCGACTCACCGTGCCAGTTGGCATCGGTAGCACATTACGATTTTCCTTACCGGCATTAACAATTGCTTCGATAAAGGACGTCAAATCATACTCCGTCAACTTATCAACATCTAGCAATCTTGCTAAGCGTTCGACCGTCGCTAACCCTTGACCAGCTGGCGTCTCCTTTTGTTCTGGGTCGGCATCACGGCGAATCCACTGTTGCCAAGCCAGCCAGACTGGCAAATCAGTTAGAAGGGCTGCAATTGGCGCTGTCACCGGATCGGTTGCCAACCACTTGACCAATTGACCACCGCCCAGCCAGCTAAAATCAACGTCGGCCGGTAACGCATAATAGTAGCCACCTAGTTCACCAAGTACTTGGCGGGTTCTAATTTCACCTAGACGTACGTAAGTGGCACTTAAATCGGGGAAAAAGTCGAGCAGCGGTCCAAACTGCCATGGCGTCCGGATGAAATGAACGACCGCATCATCTGGACGGTCCCAATTTTCAGGCACCCCATCCATGATTGACACCGCATAGATTTCCTTCGCACCATGATCAGCTGCAATATTAATTGGCAAGTTATTCGAGTAACCGCCATCAATGTACTGCTTCCCGTTAATCATGACTGGTGACACAACGGGGTAAAACGCACTCGATGCCAAAATCCAATCGGTCAGTTCGTCAGCTGTGGTGTCATCCGTCACACTATATGGTGCAGCTTTTAGCAGTGGAAACTCCGTCGCTACCAGCGTCATTTCTGCCAATCTCGGCGTAGCCAACTCATGTACAACAACCGGGTAAATCAATTCTCGCAATGATTCTTTGTTGAAATAGTGTCGTCCGACTAAGTGTGTGGCAATCGTCTTTGTAAAATCAGTTCTAGAAACGCCGACTTCATCAACCTCATACACAACATCTGTCGTTAACGTGTCCCAAGTGTGGTGTGAAATATCGCTATTCAAATGCATAAACGACATCGCATTGATTGACCCAACCGAAACACCCAGTACTTCTTGCGGCACAATACCGCGTGCCTTTAACACATCAAATACACCTGCTTCAAATGCACCATGCGCCCCGCCGCCACCGAGCACTAGCGCAACTGGGTATGAAAAATCGTGCCGATACGTTAACTCAGCAATGCGGTTAAACCCGGCTAACAATGGACTATTTGCCTGATTTGGTGCCACCTTTATCGTTAACGACTTCATGCGTTGCTTACTGAAATAGGTGATTAACTGTTCAAACAAAGCCAAGCGGTCGATTGCTTTCCAACCTAGAGCGCTGATTAGGGTCACATCCCCATCTTGCACACGATAAACTACCGCTCCCTCTACAGTATCGTCATCCGTTACAAATAACAATCCCTGCGCGTCCGCACTTGTCACATTATATCTGTCACGAGCTTCAGCTGCGTCCGCATACATATTCAACAGTTGTCCAAAAGGTGCAATCTGCTGTGGTGTTAATTTACCCGCTACTATCGGCATATCTTCACCCTCACTCTCAAAATAATCGTATCTCTATTCTAGTCACTTTATAGTAGCATGCAAGTTTAGCATTAAAAAAAACCAGGACCTAACAGTCCTGGTTAATGTCGTTTATCAGGTGCGTCTTGGTCATGTCGGAGGTCTAACCCCCCCGACATTCCCAGTCTGATTTATTCACTACGCTTTGCAACCGCTCGCTGAATCAAATCACGAGCATTCTCCTTAGCCGCTTCAGTTAACTCATCCCCAGACAACATTCTGGCAACTTCATTAACGCGCTCTTCCTCAGAAAGTGTGTGAATACTTGTTTCTGTGCGATCGCCAACCACTTGCTTTTCAATAAAGTAATGGTTATCAGCCACTGCTGCCACTTGTGGCAAGTGTGTAATCGTTAGCACTTGGGAATAGCGACCAATCACCGCAATCTTCTCCGCAATGGCTTGGGCGACACGCCCCGACACGCCGGTATCGACTTCGTCAAAGATAATCGATGTAATACCTTGCTCACGTGAAAAAATGGTCTTCATCGCCAGCATCATTCGGGATAACTCACCACCGGAAGCAATCTTTACCAGCGGCTTAGCACCCTCACCCGGGTTTGTTTGGATGTAGAATTCAACCGCATCCAATCCACCGGCATTCAGTTCCTTCAACTCTGTGATGTGAGCTGAGAACACTGCCTTCTCCATGTACAAATCACTCAGTTGTTCATGAATCTTGGTCGCCAATTGCTTAGCCGCCTTAAGACGCAGTTCATGTAGCTTCACAGCTAACGTGCGGGCTTTTTGTTCAGCAGCCTCAACTTGTTCGGCTAACTCAGCTGCCGATTGCTCGCCACCACCCATTTCAGCCAATTCCGCATCGACCTTAGCTTGGTGTAACAAGACGTCGGTAATCGTGGCCCCATACTTGCGCTCTAGCGAACGAATCAAGTTCAATCGATCATCAACTTCGCGTAGGCGTTCTTCATCAAACTCCAGACCGTCGCGGACTGATAAAATCTCAGATGCCGCTTCCTGCAGTTCGTAATATGCGCCACGAACCGCCTCAGTTAACGCTGCATACTTAGGCGACAATTCTTCGATATCTTCCATCGCGCTCATGGCGGTAGAAATCGTCTCTAGTCCATTGTTATCCCAGTCACCATCCAATGCTTCATGTGCCTTAGACAACGCCGCCAAAACATCTTGGAAGTTAGTTAGTTCCTGATACTCAGCTTCCAACATTTCTTCTTCGCCTTCAACCAAACTAGCATCCGCCAATTCCTTACTTTGAAAACTTAGCATGTCGAGGCGTTGCGCCCAAGCTTGTTCATCAGCTTGACGCTTGTGGAACGCACTTTCCAGACTACGGTAGGTTTCATACGCTGAACGGTACTTTTCAAGCACTGGGCCGATTGTCTTCTTGCCATACTCATCCAACAAGGCCAGATGACGCTCAACTTGCATCAACTCTTGATGCTCATTCTGACCGTGAATATCAACCAAGTGTTGCCCGATTTCCTTAAGCGTCGTGGCATTAACCAAACTACCGTTAACTCGAATTACATTGCGCCCACTTTTGTGCAACTCACGATGAATCAATAGTTGATTGTCCTCTAGTGGAATCCCCAACTCATCAAGCAGTTGTGCAATTGGTTGGCCAGGTTCCACATCAATTAGCCCTTGCAAGACCGCCTTATCAGCACCCTCACGAATAAAGTCTTGCGAACCACGGCCACCAGTTAGTAAGCCCACAGCATCAATGATAATTGACTTTCCAGCCCCAGTCTCACCAGTCAAAACAGTCATCCCAGGTTGGAAGCTAATGTTGAGCTTCGGAATAATCGCAAAATTTTGAATTGATAATTCTTGTAGCATAGCATGCTCCTCTTCCGTTGACTAAGCTTGCGCCGTCAACTTATTCGCAAAGTCCTTCGCAAGCTCACCTTCACGCAAGATGACCAAAACACCTGCATCATCCCCGATTAGCCCAAATACTTCTGGCAAATTTGCTTCTTCAAGGGCTGTCTTCAGAGCGGGACCAGTTCCTGGCGCCACCTTAATCATAATCATATTCCCTTGGGTTGCGACATCAGTTGTGGTTTCTTGCAAAATACGACCAAGCTGACCAAAATAGTCAGCCCCTGACATCACGGCGTAGGCAAATCCACCAGCAGGTAGTGGCACCTTCACTAATTGCATTTCGGTAATATCACGTGAAATTGTTGCTTGCGTGACTTCCCAACCAGCTTCATTCAATTTACGTACCAAGTCTTCTTGGCGTTGAATTTGCTCGTTGCTAATCAACGTCTTGATGGCTTGTTGACGTTCTTGCTTACTTCGTCTCATCCGTCTTTTCCTCACGACGTGCATTCAATTGTGCGTGCGCACCAGCTACCACCGCTTCACGTTCAGCTTCAGACATCGTGCTATCCCCACCATCAAGGACCAAGTGGGCCAAGAATTCAATATTTCCTGATCCACCCTTAATTGGTGAATAGTCTAACCCAACAATGCTGAACCCAGCTGCTTTGGCGTAGCCAGCAACTTTATCAATAACTGCCAAGTGTGTTGCGGCATCCTTGACGATCCCGTGCTTACCGATTGCTTCACGACCCGCCTCAAATTGTGGCTTAATCAATGTGGCGACTGAACCACCCGGCGTCAAAATCTTTGAAAGAGGTGGCAAAATCAAGTTCAACGAAATGAATGACACATCAATCGTTGCCACTTCTGGTTGACCCTGCGTGAAATCTTGCAATTCTGAGTAGCGGAAGTTGGTATTTTCCATTACAACCACACGGTCATCTGAACGCAACTTCCAGGCCAATTGGTTTGTTCCCACATCCAGAGCGTAAACCAACTTAGCCCCGTTTTGCAATGACACATCAGTAAAGCCACCTGTTGATGAACCAATATCCAAGACTGTCTTGCCATCCACTGAGATGTCAAACACATCCAAAGCCTTTTCGAGCTTAAAGCCACCACGCGATACATACGGCATCGGAGCACCCTTCAAGTGCAACTCAGTTGTTACGGGAATCTTCTCCCCCGCCTTGTCCATCCGTTGCTCGTTTTCTCCCAAAATTTCGCCAGCCATAATCGCACGCTTAGCTTGTTCACGTGAGGTAAAAAGCCCTTGCTGAACTGCTAAAACGTCTACTCGTTCTTTCTCAATCGCCATTATTTCTCCAATGTCTCGTTAAAGTAATCCAAAAATGATACCAACAGCGTGATGTCATTACCTGTTAGTTCACCAAACTTTTGCAACGCCTGATTGGCAAGTGCAACTTGCTCACGTAAAGCATCAATCGCGCCTTGCACCCCAAGCAGCGTTGGATATGCTTGCTTATCCTCATCATCGTCCTGACCAAGGTCATCCAAGTCATCCTTGATTTGGAAAGCAAGGCCATAAGCCATTCCAAAATTCCAAAGTTGTTCTTTGACTGCTTCTGATGCGTGGGCCATGATACCACCTGCAATGGCAGCATAGGCAATCAACGCACTGGTCTTGCGGTAATGAATTGCCTTTGCTTGATCAAGTGTGATTGTATCAGCATTCGTTGCCGCCATATCCATCACTTGACCGGCCACCATACCGTTTGCACCTGATGCCAAAGCTAATTGCAAAGTCAACTCAGCCTTTTGCGGCGTGGTTAATAGCGGATCACTCGCCAACCATTGATATGCCAACGGTTGCAAGGCATCACCCGCTAGAATTGCGACATCTTCACCAAACTGACGGTGTGTCGTTGGCTTACCACGACGCATATCATCATTATCCATCGCTGGTAAATCATCGTGAATCAAGCTGTACGTGTGAATTAATTCCAACGCACTCGCTGCGCGAACCAATCCAGGCACACCCATGCCGTAAGATTGGGCAACTGCCAACGTCAACAACGGACGCAACCGCTTACCACCTGCCATTACGGCATAGGTCATAGCATCACGTAGTGTCTTTTCCGTTGTGCTTTGCTTCAATTCTGTTGCCAAAGTCTCTTCAATCTTTGGGACAACTTCACTGGCAAACTCTGTTAAATTCATACTACGCCTCGGGGTTAAAATCTGAGGTTGAACCATCTGCATTGACAATCTTTGCCAAGCTTTGTTCAGCCGTTTGTAGTGTTTTTTGTAGTTCTTGACTCAACTTGACGCCGGTCTCAAACTCCTTTAACGCTTCTTCCAAAGGCACATCACCCTTTTCCAAGCGGGCAACGATTTGTTCCAACGTTGCCAAGTTTTCTTCAAATGTCTTTTCTGCCATTATTCTGTTTCTTCCTTTTTCGTTACCGTTG
This sequence comes from Weissella confusa, assembly GCA_016466735.1. Taxonomy (GTDB): domain Bacteria; phylum Bacillota; class Bacilli; order Lactobacillales; family Lactobacillaceae; genus Weissella; species Weissella fermenti. The sequence goes on from JAAOED010000020.1 coordinate 6,861, forward strand.
CTGTCACTTCACCATCTGACAGGCGAATCAAAACATCTTCTTGCAACGTGACATCTGCCACAGAGTTCAGAATATGTCCATCTTGTTCAACAACACTATAGCCACGCGCTAAAATTGCCAATGGACTAACCAATTGCAACCCTGCCGCAGCTCGGCCAACCCGTTGCTGCGCATTTTCCGTTTGACGCGTCATCGCATTCGTTAAACGGGGTGCAATCAAATCGAATTGATGGCGACGTTGCGTCACCAAAGTCACAACAGATTGTTGTAGTCGTTGCTGAGCAATGTCCAAACGTTGTAAGTAACCCTCATACAGACGAGCCGGTTGTGTCAACACATAACTGTTTTGCAAACGTTGTAACCGTTCTTGAGAATTAACAACTTGACGTTGCATTTGATTCACCAAACGTTGTTGCATTTGTTGGATGCCTAGCCACAAATCGGCCAAAGGAACTGGCGTTGCCAATTCGGCCGCTGCCGTTGGTGTGGCCGCACGTTGATCAGCAATAAAGTCGGCAATTGTTGTATCCGTTTCGTGTCCAACTGAACTAATGATTGGCATTGGCATGGTCAACATTTGACGAGCCACAGCTTCTTCGTTAAATGCCCACAAATCTTCAATCGAGCCACCACCACGACCCATAATCAAAACGTCGTAATCACCAGCTTCAGCAACAGCCGTCATCTGAGCAGTTAGCGACGGTACCGCACCATCGCCTTGCACAACCGCCGGATAAAGTACGATTTCAGCAATCGGATAACGTCGTTGTACCGTCGTCATAATGTCACGAATAACCGCACCACTTGGCGATGTGATGACCGCAATTTTCTTTGGAAAACGTGGGATTGGTCGTTGCAATTGATTAAACAAACCTTCCTCAGCTAACTTCGCTTTCAATTGTTCATACGCTTGATATAATGCGCCGACCCCATCTGGTTCCAGTTTATCAATAATCAAACTATAAGAACCGTTGGGCGCATACAAATCCATGTGACCAACGGCGTTCACCTTCATCCCCGGTTCCAGTTTAAACTGTAACTTTTGGAAAGCGAACTTAAACATGGTTGCGTTCAACACTGCCCCATCATCTTTCAATGAAAAGTATTGGTGACCTGGACGTTGGCGATAATTGGAAATTTCACCAGTTACGTAGACCTCCTTTAGATAGGGATCCGCTGTGAACTTACGCTTTAAGTAAGACGTCAACGCCGATACTGTTAGATAGTCTGCCATGGGTCCTCCAATGCAACCCCGTGGTGTTGTGCGGCAAGTTCAACCGTCGTTTGTAGCAACGTTGCAATTGTCATTGGTCCGACACCACCTGGGACTGGTGTAATCAAGCTAGCCACGGGTTCAGCTGATGCAAAATCAACATCTCCCACCAATGAACCATCTTCAAGACGGTTGATTCCGACATCGATGACAACCGCACCCGCCTTCAGCTCTGATCCCTTGATCAAGCCAGCCACACCGGTTGCCACAATCACGACATCAGCTTCACTTACTAGCAATTCCGTCAAAGATGCTGGCGTGTAGCGATGCAAAAGTGACACGGTTGCGTTAGCGCCTTGTAGCAAGGCTGCCATTGGACGGCCAACTAAGATTGAACGACCAATGACAACAACGTGCTTGCCAGCCACATCCACACCCTCGTGATGCAACATCGTCATAATGCCACGTGGCGTGTTGGCAACTGGGTAGTAGCCTTCACGGTTAGCGTATAAGCGACCAATGCTTTCTGGGTGGAAGCCGTCCACATCCTTACGTGGATCAATTGCCTCTTGCACCTTGTGTTCATCAATTTGTGATGGCACTGGGCTTTGTACCAAAATGGCATCAACACTATCATCGGCGTTCAGTTCCGCAATTTTTGCGAGCACCTCTGCTTCTGAAGCGTCTGCCGGGTACTTAATCGTTTGTGCATTCACACCAACCTTACCAGCTGCACGTTCCTTGTTGCGAACGTAAATCTCACTGGCCGGGTCATCCCCAACCAAAATTACAGCTAACCCTGGTGTAATCCCTTGCGTCGCCAACTTTTCAGTTTGAACTGCAACGGCTGCACGTAAGTCCTTGGCAATTTGCTTGCCGTCAATTAACTTTCCCATGGTGCACCTCACTTTTTATTCATTATCAATGCATAAATTTTACCACAATCTGTAACTTTAAACCATGAACCAGTTCAATCAAAAAACGGCTAAACCCTTTAAGAATAAGGGCTCAGCCGTTTTGATTTGTGTTAATTTTAGAAAATCATTAGCCGTAATCGATAATGAATAAAGCAGACCGACTACTTAACAAACCAGTTATGATACATCTTAATAAATAGTGAGCCAAGAATTGCAATCACCAAGGTATTGGCTAACATCGCCATACCGCCTTGCGCATACGCCTTGCCAAGCGTTGTGCCGTAAATCCAGTGATCTCCAAGTGGTGCGATGACCAACCAAACCACCGCATTCGCGATGACTTGCCAAATGTTGAACAACACTAACTTACGTGACGTTAATTCACCAACAAAAACGCCAATACGCGTCGTTGCAAGTCCCATAAAGAAGCCGAACATACCATCAGCAATTGCCCAGGTCCACCAAACTGAATCCAAGTTAGCTGATGACAAATCAGTCAAAGAATGGCCGACGAACGCGACAATAAATCCGGCGATTGGACCAAAAATAGCTGACATCAACGCCAACCAGGCCGGCGCCAAGGTAACATCTGTATGTGAAACGCCTGAAGGCCAGGCAACATATTTAAACAACAACACAAAAATAATCGTCCCAACAATTGTCCCGATTACTTTGTGCGCTGACAAAACATTATGATTCATGGAATCACTCCTACATCTATTTTTCTTTATTCATGACTGTCGTTCAAGACAACCAAACCTTGCGGCAAATCTTGCCCATTAAGTTGTTGATAGTACTTTCGGAAAACAGAGTTGTACGATCCTTCACTTAGCAAATCCGGATTCATTGCTAGGTAACGAATTGTCTTAACTTGCATTACTTCCGTTTTATTCGGCTTACTCAAGTCATTGATACCCACCATTGGTGACATCAAATCATCAGCTTGACCTTGGTGCTTCAAAGCAAGTGCGTGGCCGAACTCGTGAATAATTGTATGCTCAGCTTCTTGGTTGTGCAAGGCCTCAATATCTCGTGATGTTACCGGACCATATACTGCACCCGACAGGTAGTCTTCACGTTGGATTGACTTTGCAAGCCAAACCTTAGCCGCTTGTTTTGAAATCCACATCGTATTACCCGCCTCAGTGGTTGTCGCCAAAACAGTTGTATCAGTCTTACCTGAATCATCTGTAATATCTTTATACCCGACTAGCAATTGATAGTCCGCATCGTGTGGCCAAACATTCCGGTCAACGTTCGCCTCTTGATCAGCCTTAGAGGAATTGACGTGAATAAAGTCAACGCCCAGTGCCTTATTCCAAACGTCAGCTGCCTTTTTTACCCAAACTAATGCCCGCCCGTCAGTCTCACTCATGGCCTTAGATGAAACAACAACGTTCATTTCACCCTTAGCATTTAAATCCCAGTGAGAAGTAACCGGCAGTTTATCTGCATCGTCAGCACCTAAGGTTTCTTGTTGCTTACCTACCTTAGCAATGTAAGCTTTTTCTTGTTTAGCGGCTGCATTTGCGTCAGCCACATTCATATAATACCGAATAATTTGGGGCGCAATCAACACCAACAAAATAATAATCGTCAACACGATTGCCAATCGCTTGTTACGACTCATTCGCTTCTTTCGTGCCATAGTTACTCATACCTCATCTCAAAACCCAAACCCAAGAACGCTTATTCAGCATCCTCTATCTCTTCAGCTGGTGCGTTCTTTTGCTCTTCAATCGCTTCATTAATTGCCGTCAATTCTTTGTCAAAGAAGGCCGCAATTTTCGTTTCAACCGTTTCTGGATCATCCAAAAAAGCTGCAACTGTTGCCGCTGTTTCGATACGAAGGCCAGATTTGGTTACTAGTGGGTGTTCCACAATCATATAGAGCGTTACTTCAGTCTCTGGATCGTTAATCACAATCTTGCTAATCGCATTCGTATAGCGAATTGGCAAGTTAATCAGACCTGTCTCCAAACGCAGACTAATGGGCTCATCCCCACTGATAAGCAACTCTGCGCTGAAAAGTTTGCTCTCTGCCAATGCTTTTTCAGTATATGTAAATAAATCATCCAAATTAACAGTTGCTTGGTCTGCCGCGGTAAACGACTTCACGTCATACTGTTCATCTTTGATTGCTGCAATAAAATCATTACCCGTTAATTGCATCACATTTCTCGCTTTTCATTGATATCTAACGATTAGTGTAGCACAAAACAGGCCGAGGTTTGTTTTCCTCGGCCTGTTCTTAACTTAATCTGTAATTGGCGTAAACACGTGGTCCTTCAACAACAGTTGTTCATCTGCTTGCTTAGCAACTTCACGATCGTGTGTAATCAAGATGACCGTCTTGCCAAACTCATGTGCCAACTCCGCGAAGAGGGCCACGATTTTTTCTGAATTCTCGTGATCCAAATTCCCGGTTGCTTCGTCTGCTGCAACGATTGGTGCGTCAACTAGCAAAGCACGAACAATCGCAACACGCTGCTGTTCACCACCGGACAAGCGCTGCACATTCTTTTGCGCTTTTTCTTCGTCGATACCAACACGCGCTAGTTGCTCCAAAATATAAGCTTTGTCGTTCGCGTGCTTTGACTTCGTAATTGCCAACGCCGTTTGGACATTTTGAAATGCCGTCATTGTCGTTAATAAATTATATGACTGGAAAATTGTAGAGACGTACTTTTGTCGAAAGGCAGTTAAACCAATCTTCTTAATCGATACCCCATCAACCAAGATGTCACCTTCACGTGGCACATCTAATCCGGCCAAGAATGACAGCAATGTCGTCTTACCTGATCCAGATTCACCGACAATGGCGTAAAATTTACCACTCTCGAAGGTTAGATTAACGTCCTTGTATAAGGCGTTGTCAGCCGTCGTGTACCAATGCGTTAAATGTTTAATTTCTAGCGTCATTATTCTTCCTCACTAATCAGCTTGCAAAATTTGCTTTGGTCGCATACGCAAGATGCTAAAGGCCGCCCCTGACACTGAAAGCACAGCAATCAAGAAGGCAACACCGCCCAATTCTGCGATTGCTGCTGGTGTCATGGCAACATCCAACTGGTCATTCTTAGCAGCTGAACCGCCTCCCATCATTGGGCCACCACCCATACCACCGCTAGGCTTGCCTGCTGGTGCGCCACCTTGTTGACCGTTTTGCCCACCGCCTGGCATACCACCACGCGCTGATTGCATTTGCTGTGTCGTCTGTTGTTGCACAAGTTGCTTACCAACTAAGCCAGACACACTGTTACCAGCCGCCGTGGCAATACCTAATGCAATCGCCAAAATGACTAACATTTCAGTGAACAATTGGGCAACCACCTTCGGCTTTGACTCACCGATTGATACTAAGATACCAATTTCGCGGCGACGCTCACGGGTAATCAAAATAATAATCAATCCCAGAATAAGCACACCAGCAATTGACACAATCCAAACAATCTTAGAGGCAAATGCCGCCACGTTCTTCATACTTGCAGCTACCGTCTTGTATTGACTTGCATCAGACGTCAATGTGAGTTCTGACGTATCAATCAACTTTTTGGCTTGCTTCACAAAGGCATTTGTTTTGGCAGGCTCAGCCATCGTAAATGTCACGTTTGATGCTTGATCTGGTGTGCCATTAATGTCATTAGCCAATGTGAATGAACCATAAATCGTGTTCGCTGGGTCTTCACGTTGGAATCCGTCGGTCGTTGTCTTCAACTTGTAGATTCCAACAACCTTAATCTTCTTTTCGGTGGCCGCATCATCTGCCGTCTTAACAGTTAACGTGTCACCAACCTTAATGTTGTTGGCCGTTGCCAATTCGTTTGCAATGACAACATTATTGGTGTTTTGGTCACTTGTTTTAATGCCACGTCCAGACACAATCTTAGCTGTGCCGTCTGTAAATGAAGCCGTTGACGTGGTTGACGTCACACCGTTGATTTGGATGTCGCCTGAATTTTGGTTGCCCATCATACCACCACGATCACCACCACCCATTGGCGTATTCGTTGATGTGGTTGTAATCGCCTTAAAACTTGAGGCGTTTACTGAGGCACTGTTCGTAATGTTGTATGAAGCGACATTTGAAAGGGCCGCAATCTTCTTAACTTCTGAAAGCGTTGCCGTTGGCATCGTAATTGACGTTGTCGTGTCTGTAGATGACGAATCTCTAGAAGAAGATGCCGACGATTGCGCGGCCTTCATCTGCTCAAACATTTTCTCTCGGTTAGCCGACAGCGTTACTGTTGATCCAACTGAGTTAGCTGCATTTGTAGCTGCTTTCAAGGCCGCATTTTGTACAATCAACCCAGCCATCACAAACGCTAAAATTACTGTTGACGTGAGGACTAACAATACTGACCGTCCTTTTCGCGCCCACAGTGTAATACCTGCTCGTTTTACGAAATTCATGTTACTTCTCGCTCCTATCATTGCGTCGTTGCACTGCTTGCTGCAGCATCATCGATTGAATTTGACTGTGATTGATTACCATATCCACCCATTGGACCACCATTGCCACCAAAACCGCCGTTTTGTTGGGTCATATTTGGCCGACTGGTTTCGCCTATGCCAAACGGGTGAAAAGCTGCAATTGCACTAAACGCCATCGCTAACGTGGCAATTCCAAGCGTGACGTACTGTAGCCAAGGTCGTTGTTTCTTTTGTTCATAACGATCTGTCATATCGCTATCCTCCATCTATTTTTTGACAAGGTTTATAATATGAGTCCAAGCTTAGGCGATACTTCACGGGGGCTAAAAGCAAACATAAATTTTTATGTCTATGGAATTGTTAGTGGCAAATCAGGTACAAAAAAACGCCGTACGACTAAAATCGTACGGCGTTTAATTTATGCAATCTAATGATTACTTGTTAACGGCTTCCTTGAAGTCCTTACCAGCCTTGAAGGCAGGTGCCTTTGCGGCTGCGATTTCAATTTCTGCACCAGTTTGTGGGTTGCGACCCTTACGTGCTGCACGCTCGCGAACTTCGAAAGTTCCGAAGCCTACCAAAGCAACCTTCTCGCCCTTAGCAAGTTCGTTCTTGATAACGTCCAACAATGCGTTAACTGTCTTAGCAGTTTCTGACTTTGGCAATTCAGTTTGTGCTGCAACCAAGTCGATCAATTCTGTCTTTGAAGCCATGTGATAATACCTCTTTATTAATTATTACCTGATTAGTATACGCTATGCATCGCAAAATACACAGCTTTTTGTGCGAAATTCCTAAGCGGTCTTAGTGAATTTTTAAAAATGTATGCAAAATACATACCCATAAAAAGAGAATGCCGCTATAACTGGCAAGTTACAGCGGCTAAGAGAGAGAAAGAGAATTGGTTGTGTAAAGCATCACTGCTTTACGAGTATTAATATAACACCCCATGTATACGTTTGCAACCAATGACCTTGCCTATTCTCCTATTAGTCGGATTTCCTACACAAACGGCACAATTTCTTCACGATTGGTCAATTTTGCACCAGCTGCTTCATCAATAATAACTGTGACATTTGCATGCTTTTGTAAGATACTTGCAGGCATCTCCTCCGTCACAGGTCCTTCGATCATAGCTGCCACAGCATCTGCCTTCGCTGCACCATAGGCAACCAATAAAATTTGCTTCGCCTTCATGATGCTACCAATTCCCATTGAGTAGGCGTAGCGAGGCACTTCGTTTTCGTTCTCGAAGAAACGTGCATTCGCTTCGATTGTTGACTCAGTTAGCGTTACTTCGTGCGTCAAAGAGTCAAATGGCGTACCAGGCTCGTTGAACCCGATATGACCATTTTGACCCAATCCCAAAATTTGTAGATCGATTGGGTTGGCATCAATGATACCTTCGTAACGCCTCGTCTCAGTTTCGGCATCAGCCATACCGTCCGGCACGTAACTCTCCTTAAATGGCTTAGCGTTGAACAAGTGCTCGTTCATGAAGTAACGGTAGCTTTGCTCGTGCGTACCAGGCAAGCCCTTGTATTCGTCCAAGTTGATTGAAATCTTATCAGAGAAATCCAAATCACTGGCCTTCAACTCATCATAAATTGAGATTGGCGTTGAACCAGTCGCCAACCCGAAAACTTGTGCGCCATTCTTAACAGCCTCTGCGAATACTTCGTACCCTGCGCGGCCACCAGCTTGTTGATCTTTAACTTGTAGAATCTTCATTTTATTTCCCCTTAAAAAATGCGTTCTGTGTTTTTATTTATCTTTGGTATAGACCAATTATAGACCAATTTCTATACCAATTCAACTCAGAAGGTCATTTTTGTTTAAGGTTTTGTTAGTTGGTGGCTAGTGTCGTCGCTATCGCACCGAGGCATGGGATTATCATCCACCGGAAAATAGATGGATAAACTGTTCACCCCGCAGTTTTTTCGGTGGATGATAATCAAACAATCAGAGTATTGCTCGGCTGCTGTGCTTGGCCCCGCCACGCGTATAGACACGTGCAGACCTTGACCCGCAGGTGTGGGTTCTTAGCGGTTTTACCGCTTAGAGCCACGGGAGGTAAAGGCGTACGCGCCAACGGCGTGGACTCCGCTCCCTGCAGGTCATGGTCTGGACGTGTTAGCGTGCCCTAGAAGGGGCCAAGCACTCCGGCCGTCAGGACGGACACTAACCGAAAACTAAAAAGACCTGACATCAGGAATTCCCCAACATCAGGTCTTTAATCGTTAATTATTATCCCTTAACGGCCTTTTCCAATGTCTCCATTGCGCGTGAGTGACGTGCAATATCTGACATCAACTCTGCTTCAAAGGCATCAACAGACTTTGACTTCGTGTCCGTTGAACCGAAGCGACGAATTGTAACCGTGTTGTTGTTAACTTCTTCATCACCGATAACCAACGTGTAAGGAACCTTAGACGTTTGAGCATCGCGAATCAAGTAACCCAACTTCTCGTTACGGTCTTCGTATTCGGCACGGATACCTTGCTTGATCAAACGATCAGCCAAGTCCTTAGCGAACTTACCATGAGCATCGCGGTTAACAGGAATGATACGTACTTGGTGTGGTGCCAACCAAGTTGGGAACGCACCCTTGTACATTTCAGTCAAGTAAGCCGTGAAGCGCTCCATCGTAGAAATAATTCCACGGTGGATCATAACTGGACGGTGCAATTCACCATCTGGTCCAACGTAAGTAACATCGAAACGCTCAGGCAACAAGAAGTCCAATTGGATCGTTGACAACGTCTCTTCACCACCCAAAGCCGTCTTGATTTGCACGTCCAACTTTGGTCCGTAGAACGCAGCTTCACCTTCAGCTTCGAAGTAATCCAACTCCATGTCGTCCATGGCCTTCTTCAACATCGTTTGTGCCTTGTCCCACATATCATCGTCATCGTAGTACTTTTCCGTGTTTTCAGGGTCACGGTATGACAAACGGAAACGGTAATCCGTGATATCAAAGTCAGCGTATACGTCGATCATCAAGCCCAAAATCTTCTTGAACTCGTCCTCGATTTGGTCTGGCATAACGAACGTGTGACCGTCGTTCAACGTCATTTCACGAACACGTGACAAACCAGTCAAGGCACCTGACTTCTCGTAACGGTGCATCATTCCCAATTCAGCAATTCGGAATGGCAACTCACGGTATGAACGTGGCTTGTGCTTAAACACCATGATGTGAGATGGGCAGTTCATTGGACGCAATTCCAAGAACTCGCCATCACCCATATCCATAGGTGGGAACATGTCATCGCGGTAGTGATCCCAGTGACCTGATTGCTTGTACAAGTTCAAGTTTGACATGATTGGCGTGTAAACGTGTTGGTAACCATCTTGCACTTCACGGTCAACAATGTAACGCTCCAACGTACGACGGATAGCAGCACCGTTTGGCATCCAAACAGCCAAACCAGCACCAACTTCTTGAGACGTGAAGAACAAGTCTTGCTCAGCACCGATCTTACGGTGATCACGTTCCTTAGCTTCTTCACGACGCTTCATTTCAGCATCCAAGTCTTCAGCCGTCCAGAATGCCGTTCCGTAAATACGTTGCAACATTGGGTTTGAAGACTTTCCACGCCAGTAAGCACCAGCAACTGACGTCAACTTAAAGTGCTTGATCCAGTTCGTTGATGGTACCAAACCACCACGATCCAATTCAACGTGCTCACCTTGCACAGCAATTGAGATGTGCTCATCGGCTGGCAAGTCGTTAATCAATTCAATCTTGTATGGATCGTTCTTGAACATTTCCAAAGCTTCGTCGCGCGTAATCTCACGAGAAACAATTGGCAAGTTTTCTGAAGCAATTTGCTTCATCATCTTTTCAATCTCAGGGAATTGCTCAGCTGAAATTTGGCTACCCTCAACCTTATCAGTATCGTAGTAGAAACCGTTGTCGATGGCTGGACCAACACCGTAGTGAATTTGGTCTGGGTACAAACGGTTCAAAGCTTGTGCCAACAAGTGAGAAACAGAGTGACGCAACAATTGCAATCCTTCTGCATCATCCTTGGTAATCAATGAGAAAGCACCATCTTCTTGAATGCCATCGTTCATACCAACGTAGTGACCGTTCAACTTACCTGAAACAGACTTCTTAGCCAATGACTTTGAAATACCATTAGCAATTTCCAACGGCGTTACGCCAGCTGGGAATTCCTTCACAGCACCGTCTGGGAATGTAATCTTTACATCTGCCATATTGTGTAATCTCCTATTTAATCTGCGTGCGACTTGACGCGCGAAAAACAAAAACGTCCCGTTACAACAATTATACTTGTCGTAACGGGACGTTTGCACGCGGTACCACCCGAATTCGAGAGGGTTCCCCCTCACCTCATCGTCCCTTAACGCGGGAAACGGAACTGGTTCACCAGTTCGCTTGGAAGTAGTACCGTTCAACGACCGTTATCTGCCTCCCACCGATGGCAAACTCTCTATAAACAATCTTGTTCAACGACTTATCTTCGTCAACGCTTTATTCTTAACTTATTATACTCGAAAACTCGAAAAATGAAACCCTTAACTGTTGGTGCATCATTAGTTAACGCCTTCTTCTTCGCCAGGATTAAACCATGAAGCATGAGCATTAGTCTTTTGGACCGTCAAGTCAAAATAGTGAACGATCTTATCTGGTGCATCGTGCCATTCCCACGACTTATCCAATGACGCTTTCGTAATAATACGATATTGCGTACTTGGAAATAAGCAACTGATAATCGTCAGTTGCGGTGATTGTGTTTGGCGCAACACGTTGGTATCTCCCTTATTTACCAAGATTTGGTTCGTCACCTTATATTCGTAAATACCTGACCGGTTTGCCATGTATATTGGCTGGCCATTTAACCAATCGCTCCCTTTTAGTTCACCATCAACAAGGTAAGGCGCATCCTGATTAAGTCTTTCCTGCAAGGCAGAAAAGCCAGTTTTACCATCATTAAAATTGTGACTAGCTAAGCCGTAATTCCCTTGTCCCATAACCGGCACCTGTTTACCATCCGGATCATCAGCCGTGCGATTCGCATAATTTGCCCCAGCATCTAAGCCAACCTCACTGTATGCATTATCGAAGATTGGTTGCAAAATTCCCAGTGATGGCATGCTGACAAAGCCTTGTTTATGCAAGCCTTCAGCGCGGTGGGTTTCCTTCATCATCCGATTAACAATAGCTTGTCGATCAGATAGGTTAATTTTCTCATTAGACACCTTAACCCGCTGCTTCAATTCTTCGTGTTGAATTGTGCCGCGGATATTCAACGTGTTCTCTTGGTACCCGTAATAGCCACCGGCTACGACACCTCCTACCAAGACAGCCGGCACGACTCGCCGTATTAGCTTACTCATTAGGTGCCCCCTTCGTTTCTCTTAGTCAGTCTATTCTAGTGCCAGAAAGGTCTGTGGACAAGTCAATCATCAGCAAATTATTTTTAAACGAACAAAAAGATTGGTATCAGCTACCAATCTTTTTGAGTTTCAATAAATTTAGTTAACTATTGCAAAGTTACGCCAGCCTCACGCGCTAGTTGACGCAATTCAGAAGATTCCAAATGTAAATCCGAACGTAGTCGCCCAAATGAAATTCCTGGCTTGTTGGCGACACGATCTTGAATACGCTTGATTTGACGCTCACGATACTCACTCTTGTGGGCACTTTCGTTTTCAACCGTCACGCTAAATTCTGATGCTGCAGACGTTGCAAAGGTATAGTTTAATTGTCCGACCCCTGTTGACATTGATGTAAAGTTAGCCATGATAGCCCCCCCCAATAACCGTACATTGACGATGTTTTTCTTTAAGATAGTTCCTATTATACGCCATTGTTCGTAAAAACGCGATTTTTTGTTTCTTATATCGACTTTTCGTTCATAAATAAAGAAAAAATCCGATGTTTCAGATAGAAAAACATCGGATTTTTAAGTTAATTATCGTAGTTCAACACCAGCTTCACGCGCGAGTTGGCGCAAATCAGCTGTTTCTAAATTCAAATCAGCGCGCAAACGTGCAAACGTGATATCTGGCTTAGTTGCCACACGATCTTGAATGCGCTTAATTTGTGCTTCGCGATAGTGGTTCGGACGACCGCTTGCGTTTTCTACTTTTACGCCAAATTCGGCTGCAGTAGGTGTTGAAAATGAATAGTTCAACTTTCCAACACCCGTCGACATTGCTGAATAATCTGCCATAATGTTTCCCCCATATGACTATCTCTAATTTAGAAATATCATACAAGTCATATATGGCTGAATTGTGATTTGTTTCCGAAGTCTAAAGAAGCAAATTTTGTCCGTGAAGTCAAATAATCAATTTTGCTTGCGCCATAAATCTGAAAGGTGCCATTGTGGTCGACCAACCAAGAATCCAAATGGCGGTAGCTTAAACGCAACGTAAGAAATACCGTAACCAACTGCAACCGTCAGTGCAAACACCAACGGAATCATCAAAAAGTTACCCCACGTTGGCAGATTCAAGACGGACACCCCGGCCTCTACAATCCAGAGTGCTACGGTTTGTGACAAGTAAATACCGAACGAAATTTTCGCACCGGTTGAGACGAAAGCAACAAACCACTTAGGTAGACCGTTTTCACGATATGTGACGTATTGTTGCCCCAACCAAATAATGAAGCCGATAATAAACAAATCATAGACAAAGATATAAGGTTGGTGGATTTCTAACGTCTTCTTCAAAGTCAAACCAAGTACAGTTTGGTTGTACCAGAACTCGCCGACCGTACCAATGGCCAAAATGATTGTCATCCACCCGATAAAGCCGTGATTACGCTTAATAAAGTCTACGAATTCCGCGTAGTGAATCGACGCGAAGCCACCCAAAACAAAGTAGAATTGGTAAACCAAAAGATTAAAGCCATAATTTTTCAGCAAGAATGGCCAGTCTGACGTATGCAAATGTGGCATCCCATACTTCAAGAAGACCAATAGCAGAATTTGCACCAAGAATGAGATGAACAAAATGTGCCAGTGATGCTTATTAAAGCGCTTGAAAAGCCATACTAGTAGCGGAAATACTAAGTAAAGTTGCAAGGTCACCATGATGTAGTACATGTAGTAATCAGTACCATGGGTCACCAAGTAACCAAACCTTGGCCAAAAGGTTCCCCAACTAAAGCGACTGTGAATTAACATATCCAACATCAAAATGATGAATGTCCAGCTGACGAAAGGAATCAATACCCCGAGATAACGTTTCTTCCAGAAAGACCAAATGTGCATGTCTTTGTTGTAGTGCTGTAAAAATAACACCAATCCCGTGATGAACATGAATCCCATTCGCGTGAAGTGCAGTGAAAGGTGCGTCATATCCAGGAATTCCTGTTCCCAAGATTCATTCACGATATACCCGCCCATCATCGAGGTCACGTGATTCAACAAGACCCCCGAAATAAAAATAATACGTAAGAAGTCAACCTCATAAAGGTACGGCTTCTTCTTTTTTTCTTCTGCCATAAATTACTGCGCCAGTTGTTCAACCAACTTGTGGCGCATCACCTTTCCTGTAGGATTACGTGGATAGTCAGTGACAAAAACGACCTTAGTGGGACGAGCTGGCCGTGACAAGGTTGTTGCTGCATGTTCCAAAACTGCCTTGGTCATATTCGTCTCAGACAAGGTCACCCCGTCGTTCACAATAATTACTGCCGTGACTTCTTCGCCATATAACTTATCTGGCAAACCGACAACCACAATATCCTTTACAAATTCTAATTGGCGTATCGCCCCTTCAATCGCCGCCGGTGCTACCTTTTCACCACCTCGACTGATAATTTCCTTGATGCGACCAACAATTGTTAAGTACCCTTCAGTGTCGAATTGGCCAAGATCACCCGTGCGTAACCATCCCTCATAGAACGAACTTGGGTTTGAATCGACGTAATCCGTAATGACGTGATCCCCACGCAATAAAATTTCACCGGCTACATCAGCATCCGTGGTTAATTCGCCATTCACTAACAAAGCAATATCCGTTGCGACCGGTAGCCCAACCGTTCCAGCTTTAGGTGCATCAAACGGATTCAACGCGATCAAAGACGCAGCTTCAGTCATGCCATACCCTTCAATAACCGGAATGCCAAACGTTGCTTCGAAGACTGCCAAACTTTCCGCTGGCAATGAGAATGACGCTGAGCGCACGTACTGAATGTGCATCTCGGCACGCCGTACATCGAAACGTTGCTTAGCCGTCTCATTCATCTCTAGAATTTGAATAATCGTTGGTACGATTGATGCCCAAGTGACACCGTGGTCGGCCACTGCATCCCAGAACTTTGATGCTGAGAACTTCTCCGCGATGACCAATTTGCCACCCGATAAGCGTGTTCCAAGAATAGAAATCACTTGCGCATTTACGTGGAACATTGGCATCACTACCATCGTGGCATCAGCATTTGTTAGCCCCTGTGACTCACCAATGTGTGTTGCTGAGTTAAAAAGTTGTGCGTGAGTCAGCCCAACCCGTTTAGGCTTACCGGTTGAACCCGATGTATTCAAAATGACAGCCAAATCGGTGTCCGCTAAGTCATCAACCGGCATCCCAGCTGGCGCTACATCGGTGTTGTGATATAGGTTCAACGTCCACTCGCCTAGTGCCACCGGTTGCGCACGAAATTGTTCGTCCCCTGCTAACACTTCTTGAAAACTATCATCCCCAATCATCGCGACATAGTGATACTCGTCAAACTCTGACTTGATTTCAGTCACTGCGCTCGATGGTGCAATCGGGTGGGCAATCGCACCAATCGTCCACAAAGCTTGTTCAATAACGGGATAGCTAACTGCGTTGGTCAACGCCAGCAATACCACGTCTCCTTTGCCAATACCGGCAACACGAAAAGTGTCAGCCAAATCAGCCACCAAGTTCGCGATTTCTTGACCAGTGTACGAACGATCATCTGCCAATGACACCATCATCACGTCATCTGCGCGCTCAGCCAATTGTGTTTGTAACCTGTCTATTAATACTGTCATGTCAGCCCTTTCTCTCTAAATATGTTGTTACTTAATTGCGATAACGTTATCGGTCGTGTTAATTTGCTTCTTAATCAAACCGTTCTCGTAGAACACATCGGCGATTTGTTGCTCTTCAGCGACAACCTCATCTGTCACTGTTCTCAAAGTCCAATCACGACGACTCACCATCTTTTCAACGATATCCTGCTTCATTGACAAGGCCTTCGTCAGCAACTTAACTAACTTCTTTGGATGTTCATTTGCCCAAGTCATGTCAGCAGCCAAATACTTTACCAACAACTTGTTAACCTTTTTGTGTTTCTTTGCATACTTCTGCGTTGACAAAATAAAGTCACGGTTATTTGAAAGTCCTTCACCAGTCGTCAACACCTTGGCGTTTTGGGTCACTTCACCTTGCGCTGTGTATGGATCCCAAGTTACCCAAGCGTCGACTTTGCCCTTAGAAAATGCAATGGCGGCATCTGACTGCTTCATGTTTACCCAGGTCACATCCTCTTTGCTCAAGCCAGCTTTTTGCAACGCCATCAGCAACAAGTACTGTGATGATGTGCTTTGCGTGTAGGCAACTTTCTTGCCCTTCAAATCAGTAACCGACGCGATGGCCGAGTTTTCCTGAATCAGGATTGCAGAACCAGACGAACGTGTTGCGCCGGCGGCAATGTAAGCAATGTCTGTCCCGCTGGCCGCGGCAGTAACTGGCGGTGTATCCCCAGTCCGGGCATAGTCGATTTTACCCGTCGCCAATGCCTGCATTTCCGAGGCACCGTCAGCAAACTCCTTGTAGACTACTTTATAGCCATGTTCTGCCATCTTTTCGACCAGTACGCCACGTTCCCGTGAAACATCTACCGGATCACCCTTTTGGTAGCCAATTGTCACCGTTTCCAAGTTTTCGCCTGACGTAACCGTTTGGCGGTATCCGTAATATGTCCCCCCAGCCCAGGCAACCAATAACACCGTTAATAAAATTTTTAAAAATCTACGTTTCATGTTATTTCCCTCTAGTCCGCCAGGATGAAGTCTTGAACGACATCAGCAGCTTGAATCATGGCCATTTCATCATCAGAACCACGAAGCCCCGAAACTTCTAACCCAAGGTTACCGTGTTTAATTACGACAACCCGGTCAGCCATCTTAACGGCTTCGCGAACATCGTGGGTAATCAATATCGTCGTCAAATTTTCCTGTGACACGACGTCACCAATCAACTCTTGCATGCGCAAACGCGTCAAGGCATCCAACGCACCCAACGGCTCATCCAATAACAATAGTTTTGGGGAAGACATCAAGGCACGTGCTAAAGCAACTCGTTGCTTTTGTCCGCCTGACAATTGACCAGGAAAATAATCTGCATAGTCAGCAAGTTGGACCAAGTTCAACAGCTCGCGAGCGCGGGCCTGTGCATCCTTATTGCGTGACTTGAATGACAAGTTATCCAAAACCGTCAACCATGGTAACAATCGGTCATCTTGAAACATCACTCGAGCTGACTTGTTCAATCCTGTCAAAGCTTGTCCATTCATTAAAAGCTGGCCCGATGAAACTGATTCCAAACCAGCAATTAAGCGTAGCAAAGTTGACTTACCACCACCAGATTCTCCAACGAAGGCCACAAACTCACCTGCTTGGATATCAAAATTAACAGACTTTAGAACTTGGTGCTCACCGTAACGCTTTTCGACGTTTTGAATTTGTACGACGGCTGTGTTATTTGACATTCGCTTTACCACCTTCCGCACGCTGCCATTCAAGCAATAACATTTCGAACAATTGTGCAATCCAATCTGAAACCTTACCTAAAATGGCATAAATCAAAATTGCCAAGAAAATGGTTGGCATATCTAAAAATTGTTGCGCATTGGTTTCCATGTACCCAATTCCTGAGCTTGATGAAATCGTCTCAGACACAATCAAAGTCGTCCACATCACACCCAAAGCGTAACGGAAGCCCATCAAAATTGTGGGCATCGCCCCGGGCAACACTATCTTCGTGAACATTTGCCACTTCGACAAACCGTACGAACGGCCCATTTCAATCAAATTGGGGTCGATTGATCGAATGCCGTGGAAGGTATTAATGTAGATTGGGAACATAACACCAATCGCCACCAATGAAATCTTAGCTGATTCGTTTATACCAATCCAAATAATAATCAGCGGAATCAAAGCCAGGTGCGGAATGTTACGTACCATTTGAATCGTTGAGTTGAACAAGGCGCGGCTTGTCTTTGACAGACCATTCGCGACACCTAAGACAAACCCAATCAAGCCACCGATGATTAATCCCATCGTGGCTCGGTACAAAGAAATCCCCATGTTCTCTTGCAGCGTACCCGCTTGCCAGAGTGACACGCCTTTATCGACAACCGCCAGTGGACTAGGTACATATGTCCCATCCACCCAGTTTGCATCAACAGCAAGCTGCCAGATAATGATTAGCCCGACTGGAATCAGCCAGGGCAAAAAACGTTCGAGTGACTGTTTGGAAAAGACGTCACCTCGTTTATCGGAATTATTCAAACTCTCTGCTCCTCTATCTATTTTGCACCACTAACGGTGTCTGATAATAAAATCACAATAAGCAATGTATCAAGATAAACTTAAACCCAACTTCAGTAAAACTCACGCTTACTTAATGTAAATTTCATTATTTTTTCATTAAACCACTTGTAAAAGTATACAAGAATATTCAAACATACAACACCCTTTCAAACACATGCGTAGTCATAAGAGCGCAAAAAAAGCCGCCGAACCCGAAAGTTCAGCGGCTTAAGTTGTTAATAAATTGTTGTTGTAATTAAGCGTTAGCCTTTTCAATCAAAGCCTTCGTGAATGCTTGCAACTCTTCAGTTGCTTCAACATCAGGGCTCAAGTTAACCTTGACACCATCGGCACCCTTAGTAGCGCCTGACTTCTCAAATTGCGCTTCGAACTTGTCGATAGCAACGGCAAAGTCCTTACCGTAGAAGTCATCACCAGAACCTGAAACACCATAGACAATACCAGTCAAATCAGCGTCTTCCAAGTCCTCAAAGAAGTCCAGTGACTCATCAGGAACAGTTCCCTTGTCAAACGTGTAAGGTACAACCACCACGATGTCAGTCTCATCGGCTGAAATGTCGTGTGGGTCAATCATTGAGATGTCTTCCTTCGTCACTTCAACACCTTCTGATTCGAACGTGTCGATGATAACGTCCGCAACATCTTCATTGTTACCAGTAATTGTAGCGTAAAATACACGAGCCTTCATGATAATCTACCTCTTTTAAAATCTGTCATTTCGTATTTGTTGATACAAGTATATTGCGAATACGAAACACTTTCAAATTAAAAGGGGTGGTTATCGTATTCGATCCAAGATTCGTGTGAATCTTGAATACGCTTAAACATCTTTTGCATGTCCAAAGTTGAGAACGTTACCAAAACAGGGCGTCCGTGTGGGCAGTTGTATGGGTTCTCTGAGTGTGACAATTGATCAATCAAGCCCTTGGCCTCGAAGTCATTCATTGACCAGTTAGCCTTGATTGATCGCTTGCAGGCCATCATAATCGCCGTACGCTCACGGAACTGGGCAGTCGTTAGATTACCATCACGCAAAATCCAATCAACCATTTCACGAATCGTATCTTCTTCTTGTCCCTTCTCAAACCACCCCGGGTGTTCACGGACAATCACCGCGTCGTCCCCAAATGGCTCCAAATGCAACCCAACCTTAGCTAGCTCGGCTTCGTGTGATTGAATCTTCAAGATATCGATCTTAGGATATTCCAACACGATTGGCACCAGCAACTTCTGCATTTCCATGCCGACTTTACCAATTTCTTCACGGTAGTACTCATATTTCACACGCTCTTGGGCAGCGTGTTGGTCAATCAAGTACAAACCTTCTTCAGATTGCGCAAACAAGAACGTACCGTGCATTTGACCAATATAGTCAAGCTTGGGGAAACTTTGCCCGTGCTCATCAACAGCCGTAATGCTGTCATCCTTCAGGTCTAGTGATTCTTGCTCGGCTGCCATCGTCACGCCCCCTTCATCAAAGGGGTTAACTGCATCGGCATCTTGATACTTTTCAGCGAATTCACTCACCGCGGTTCCTTCTAGCTCATCCGCATTATGCACAACAACCGGCGCGATATCGTCAACCGAGAAGTTATCAGCCAATTTTTCGTAATCCGCCGTCGACATAGGGGCTGGGTGATTGGCAGGTGTGTCCGGTTCATATGAGCTAACATATGGCTTTGACGCTTCGTTTAGCTGCGCCAAGAACGCCTCGTCATTTTCAGCTGCGTTTTGCTCCTCGCCTAGATAGTTTTCATAGGCGTTCGGAATCAAATTCTGGTTCGCAAAGCGTTCCTTAACTGTCCGCTCAATCAAATCCATCAACTGACTTTCCTTAGAAAGACGAACTTCATGCTTTTGTGGGTGCACGTTCACATCGACCAATAGCGGATCCATCGTAATTTGCAAAACAGCAATTGGGAAACGACCGACCATCAACTTTGATCCATACCCCTTAACAAGAGCGCGACTCAGGTTGAAGTTCTTGATATAACGTCCGTTAATCAAAATTGAAATGTATGAACGATTAGCACGCGTCAATTCAGGCAGTGAGATATAACCGTTCAACTCAAAGTCATTGTCCTCAGCCTGAATTGCCAACATCTTACGGGCTTGTTGTACACCGTAAATCGAAGCAATGACCTGTTGTAGATTGCCGTTACCTGCTGTACGCATTACTTCGTTGCCGTTGTGTGATAGACGGAATGAAATATCAGGATAACTCATCGCTAAACGATTAATCACATCCACAATCTGTGCTAATTCCGTCGATTGTGACTTCAAGTACTTCAAACGGGCTGGGGTGTTAAAGAACAGCTCTGACACCGTAATATCGGTTCCCTTGCGTGCCCCAGTACCGACTTCTTCAAGTAGTTCCCCACCCTTGAAGTGAACACGCGTACCTTGTGGCGCATCAGCCGTCGCCGTTTCTAGGATAACATCCGCAACTGACGCGATTGATGGCAAGGCTTCACCACGGAACCCCAACGAGTGCACACGGAACAAATCATTACGTGACGTAATCTTAGACGTCGCATGACGCAAGAACGCTTTCTTAACTTGATCAGCCTCAATACCATCACCATCGTCAATAATGCGAATCGACTTTACACCAGCCTCTTCAACCAGCACATCGATTTGATGACTGTTAGCATCAATTGCATTTTCAACCAATTCTTTGACGACAGATGCAGGTCGTTCAATAACCTCACCGGCCGCAATTTGGTTAGCTAAAATATCTGATAATTCATGAATTTCTGCCATAACGCAGCCCTCTTATTACTTCATTTGCTTTTGCCACTCATTTAGTTTCATCATCGCATCAAGTGGCGTCATCGTTGCGATGTTGGTTTGCTTAATTTCATCCAAAATGGCTTGTAGCGCAGGATCAACTGCTGGTTCCAACGCAAACAAGTCAAGCTGCGTATCTTCTTCAACAACTGACTCAGGTGTCGGCGTAACTGGTAGTTCAGCTACTGGTTCAGCTAACTCGGCTGATACTGGTTGTGGTTGTACTAACGTTTCTGAAATCGTCACATCTTGGGCTTCAAGACTTGCCAAAATATCAGATGCCCGGGCAATCAATGAGTCTGGCAAGCCAGCCAACTTCGCCACGTTAATACCGTAACTTTGGTCAGCTGGACCTGTCAAAACCTTGTGTGAAAAGACCAATTCACCATTCTCTTCCGTTGCACCAACGTGGACATTGCGCAAATGATCAAGCTCATCTGACAATGCCGTCAATTCGTGATAGTGAGTTGAGAAGAGCGTCTTGGCCTTGGTGTTATTGTGAACATACTCAATAATCGCTTGTGCCAAAGCCATACCGTCATACGTTGCCGTTCCGCGGCCCAACTCATCAAACAAAATCAGTGAACGCTTCGTCGCATTTTGCAACGCTGTATTGGCTTCGGCCATTTCAACCATGAACGTTGAATTTCCAGAAATCAAATCATCGGCAGCCCCGATACGGGTGAAGATTTGATCGAAGATTGGTAGTTCCGCCTCACTAGCAGGGACATATGATCCAATTTGTGCCATCACGACTGTCAAGGCTAATTGGCGCATGTACGTTGACTTACCAGACATGTTCGGTCCAGTAATCAGCATAATCGTTTCGTCTTCGTCCATGTAGACGTCGTTGGCAACGTATGATTGGTGGCCCAACACCTTTTCAACAACCGGGTGGCGACCATCCTTGATAACCAACTTTTGGCTATCAACCAAGGTTGGACGGGTGAACTTGTACTGCTCAGCTACCGTCGCAAGTGATTGCAAAACGTCCAGTTCAGCCAAAGTTGCCGCCAACTTTTGAATACGGGCAATGTTGTCCTTAATCTGGTCACGTACCTCGGTGAACAATTGGTATTCCAAATCGCTCGACTTTGTTTCAGCTTCCAGAATGATTTGCTCGCGTTCCTTCAATTCAGGCGTGATGAAACGTTCGGCATTTGCCAACGTTTGCTTACGCGTGTAACGGTCAGGGTCAAGCTTACCAATGTTAGCCTTCGTAACTTCAATGTAGTAACCAAAGACCTTGTTGAAACCAATCTTTAATGTACTAATACCAGTGGCTTCACGTTCTTTGGCTTCCAGCTCGGCTAGCCACTTCTTACCGCCCTTCATCACATCGCGGTACTCATCCAAACGGCTGTTATATCCTGAGCGAATCACACCACCGTCAGTAACTGAAATAGGTGGTTCCTCGGCAATCGCCTTTGAAATCAAGATTTCGATATCTGACACTGGATCCATGCGACGTAGCAAGTCACCAAAGACAGCTGGGTCTAAATCACCAAGCGTCACCATAATATCCGGCACTTGGCGCAATGAATTACGTAGTTGCAATAAGTCACGACCATTCGCCGTACCATAGGCGACACGGCCAGCCAAACGTTCCAAATCATAAACAGACTTCAACGTTTCTTGCAAAGCCGCGCGTGAGAAGAAGTCCTTTAACAATTCACCAATCTTGTCATAGCGGGCTTCAATGGTCTCACGATCAAGCAACGGTTGCTCCAACCATTGCTTCAATGCACGCCCCCCCATCGCTGTCTTGGTATTATCCAACAACCATAAAAGTGTGCCTGAACGTTGTTGCGTACGCAAGTTAACCGTCAATTCCAAGTTAGCACGTGAATTACGGTCTAACTTGAGGTATTGCGCAATCTCATAAGGCGTTGCCATCTGCAAGTGATCCAATGAACGCTTTTGCGTTGTGAACAAATAAGCCAACAAAATATCAGCCGCTTCTTTTTGTTCTGGCACTTCCAGCTGTTGCGTCAAATATGACGTTTCAGCGTTGGCTGGCCCTTCTTCTTGCTTAGAAACCAAGATACCCAAACTTGTGAGGTTGGCCATCAATTCATCGGGCAACTCAGCGTTCGTCACAATTTCCTTCGTCTCCAAACGGCTGATTTCATTCAAAACGCCGTTCGTTGCTGAAACCGACGTCGCCTTCACTTCACCAGTTGAAAGGTCCGCATAAGCCAGTCCAAAGCCACCAACTGGCGTCATTGATAAGCTAACCAAGTAGTTGTTTTCCTTAGCCGCATCCGCTGTGTTGCGCATACGTGTTCCAGGTGTCACCAGTTGGACAACCTCACGGCGAACCATCCCCTCAGCTTCAGCCGGATTTTCCATTTGCTCAACAACGGCAACCTTATAACCCTTATCAACCAGAATATCGATATAGTTTTGTGCGGCGTGGTGAGGCACACCCGCCATCGGAATTGGTTCAGCAGAATTCTTATTACGTTGTGTCAACGTCAACTCCAAAAGTTGTGACCCTAACACCGCGTCATCATTAAATAATTCATAAAAATCGCCTAGACGATAAAACAAAAACGCATCAGGGTATTGCGCCTTAATTTCGTTATATTGTTTCATCATTGGTGTTTCTTTTGGCTTAGCCATTATGCAAACTTTCCTTCCCCATCAAAATGTGCAAAAACGCCCACCGGTTCAGCGCCGGTAAGCGTTCATTTTTTAATCTTCGTCCTTGAACAAATCTGCCAAGCCAGCCAAAGGTGTATTGGCTTGTGCTGGTGCTTCTTCTTGCTTTTGTTCAAAATCGTCTTCAGAAATGACAGCCCAGCCCTTACCTTCTGGCATTGGTTGGTCCTTCTCTTCTTCCGTCAAGACTTGAAGTGGCACTGACAAGGCAACGTATTCCATCAATGCTTGATCAAAATCAATCAACCCATCTTCAATCAAAATAACTGAGTCTTCGATTTCGTAACGATCAGCGTGCTCTTCGTTTTGCAAGTAAACTTCATCGATATCGAAATCAACATCCATTTCAACCGGCGTCAATGAACGCGTTGATGGCGTCACCAACTTACCCTTCACGTTAGCGTGAATAATGATATCTTCACGATCAGCTTGCGCAAATCCAGTAACCGTCAGCGGTGTAACGTCCAATACAACGTCACCAAAAGTTGCCAACAAAGGCTCCTTCAAATCAACGACCTCACTGAATTGCAATGATTCAGTCTTGTACTTTTGGAGTTCAGCATATTGCCACTTCATGTGATTATCCTCTTTCTATAAAAACTGGAATACGTCCCGTATCTAGCGGTGACGCTTTGTCCTGACGTGTCCGTGAGAACTGTTGATACAAGCGACCAGCTCGGTAATCAAGCATTAAGATTCCAGTCAGGTCATCCTTCTCAACTTTATGTATCAACGGCAACGTGAATGACTCACGTTGTTGCTTCAAATATCGGCGACCGATCGTTGTTGCACCTAACATGCGCAAATAAGGTCGTTGCATCGCCGTTTGCATCTCAGCATCCGTTATATTCAAAACAGTGTACAACAGCGTGCGTTGCAAGCGCGCCTGCGTATAACGCTTTGACTTAAACGTTGTCATAAACGTCTCATAGTCAGCTGTTGTGTCCCGTTCAATGGTTTCTTTAAGACGGTAGGCCAACCCGTCGGTCAATTGATAAATGTTTTCCAATTCGTCGATTGGCGTGGTCAATACCTTATAACGCAACGCATCATACCACGTTTCAGACCAATCAGCCGTTTGTGCACCTTGTGCTAACCATTCAGCTGCAGGTTGCGAAACATAGTCAGCAAATGCCGTTGCTGGCGCCTCCTGATTAATCAACTCACGTAGCGCAGTCGCACTCGCAATGTGATCATCCGAAAGCGTCGTATCGTGATACCCGGCTTTAATACGTTGAATCGGTTGGAGGCGAATTTGATTCACCAACCCAAGTTCAATAACCGCTGTGGCATAAGCAAAGCCCAACATATCATTTGGATCCGTCAATCGGAATCCAACAACCTCGGCCAGAACATCATTAAATGCTGTGGCATAGGTCTGTGAATAATCAGCTGAGAAATGTTCATCCTCTGCCAAACGGTCACGGGCCTGCTGTGCGAGTGCTAAGAAATCCAACTCAGCATGCTCGGCGCCAAAAACGATACTTGAAACGCCGGCATCCGCTAACAGTTGTACGGCACCACGCGCAAAAATATGGGCTGGTTGCACAGCAAAAGCGAAGGGGAGTTCAAAAACGATATCAACCCCACCCGCTAACGCTAATTCCGTACGTCGCCACTTATCAAAAACGGCAGGTAACCCACGTTGCACATAGTTACCGCTCATGACCGCCACAACTGTATCAGCTCCGGTAACCGTCTTTGCTTGGGCGACATGGTAGGCATGTCCATTATGGAATGGATTATATTCAGTTACTAACCCAACTGCCTCCATGTTGTCCTCCGTACCTTACGCTTTCGTTGCGTTAAAGAACCAGCGTGGTGACTCATCAGTCACCTCTGATCGACCAAAGTCAGCCGTCACTTCAATGTTCGTGAAGCCCGCTTCAGTCAACAAACGCTTGTATGTGTCCAAAGAATATGTGCGTTCAGTGTGTACTTCTTGCAATTGTTGGAAGCCATCAATGTCTTCGTTATAAACAAAGAATGTCAATTCATGTTCCACCGTATGCGGTTGTTCTTCAACCCCATATGATGACCACATAAACGCAGTTTCATCATCATGCCAGTTATACATATAACCAGGATAATAAACGTCCGTTTGCCATGGTGAAATCACATCAAACAAGAATTGCCCACCGTCTTCTAAGTGCTCAGCAACTTGCTTAAACGCCATCAACGTTTCGTCTTCATTAGCCAAGTAATTAAATGAATCCGCAAATGATGTAATCGTTGCAAAACGCTCATCAAAGTCTGACCATTCACGCATGTCGCCTTCAATCAATGGCAAGTCCAACTCAGCTTCTTGCGCGTGTTGCGCAGCTAGTGCCAACATCTCAGTAGACAAGTCCAAGACTGAAATATCGGCATAACCAGCTTGCTTCAATTGAATCGCCAAGCGTCCTGCACCACCGGCTAGCTCCAATAACTTACCATCCTTGTTCTTAATGAACTTGGTTGCATATTGGAACCAATCTGCGTAGGCTGCTTCGTCAAACAAGTCGTCATACAGCTTCGCAAAAGTTTGGTAATTCATTAGAATTCTTCCTTAACGATCCATTGGTCGATGTCGATTTCAGGTGCAGCACCCCACAACTTTTCCAAGTTGTAGAATTGGCGCATGTCGTCCTTAAAGACGTGCACAAACAAATCGCCAAAGTCCATCAAGACCCATTCACCTTCACGACGACCTTCGTGACGCTTCAACTCAAAACCAGCTTCAGCCATCTTGTCTTCAATTTCATCAACAATCGCCAAAACTTGACGTTGCGTTGGGGCATCCAAAATCAAGTATGCATCTGATACCAAGCTAATCTCGTGGATATCCAATGCGACCAAGTTTTCAGCGCGCTTTTGGTCAGCAGCCTTAACAGCCACTTCCAACATTTCGTTTACGTTGCTTTCCATTATTACTTCACACTCCATGCGTTGTATGTCAAAAGCGTGCCCGGATAAACCGGAACCTGCTTTTCAATTAAATAAGCAAGCGTGTGGCCCGTTTGCCACCCGACACTTGCTGCCAAGTCTTCAAATGCCAAGGCGCGAACTTCTTCAACACCTGGGAAATCGCGACCTGACTCAATATAGTCTGCCATGTAGATAATTTGGCTCAGCGTCGTCATGTATGGCGCACCAGTTGTGTGCTGACGAATTGCTGTCAGGATATCTTCGTTTTCAATACCTAGCTCGTCCTTGACCATCTCGGCCCCGACGATACCATGCCAAACGTTGTTTCCCCAATTAACCAAATCTGGGTCCAATTGCTTTTCAGCAATCTTCGCCAAGAAATCAGCATCAGAGCGTTCCTTGGCGTAATCATGCGTCAAGGCTGCCACAGATGCTATCTCTGTATCAACACCCCACTTTTCAGCCAAGGCCACAGCCATTTCCTCAACACGCAACACGTGTTGGAAACGGTACTCTGACATCGCTGCTTGGGCTGCTTCAACTAAGCTTTTACGCGAACCGTTATAGTAACGGCCCCGATAAATCATCTCGTTTGTCATCCATGTATAACCCTTTTTCTACAATGTAGGCTGCTACCATGTCAGGTAGCAAATAGCGCACGCTTTGCTTATTAGCAATGCGCTTACGAATATCCGTTGAACTAATTTCAAGGTTTGGTACCTCAACCCATTCAACAGGATAATCTGTTACTCGTGGTTGTCCTGGGCGATTAACACCAACAAAGTGAACTAACTTAAGCAAGTCATCAATGCGATACCATGTCTTTAAGTACGCCACTTCATCACCACCGATAATGAAATAGTATTCGTAGTTTGTGTGCTCCACCTTCAGTTGCAACATTGTGTTGTAGGTGTAGCTCTTGCCGCCGCGTTGTACTTCAAGCAATTCAATACCAAAGCGACTGTTACCCGCAATGGCCGCTTGGACCATCTTGGCACGGTGCAATGGATCGATGGCGTGCTTCACATCAACGTGCGGTGGCTTAGCATTTGGCATGAAGTATACCTTGTCTAAGCCAAGCTTATCTGCCACCTGTTCAGCAATGACCAAGTGACCAACGTGTGGCGGATTAAACGTCCCACCCAAAATACCAATTTTCTTTGTTTCACCGATAAACGCACGCTCAGCTTGTGCTTGCGTGACGGTTTTTTCGATTGTATTAATCATGCCCGAACCCCCGTTTCGAGAGTGATATTAAATCTTTTGTACAGCCACTGAGTAGTGACGGTTTTCCTTGTCAGCTGATTCACCAAACAACACCAACGTGTGTCCAATTGTTTGTACAACTTGGATGTCCGTGTTTTCTTCGATGAATTCCTTCAAAGCTTCAACTTCAACGTCTGAGTTTGCCAAGATGTTAACCTTGAACAACTCACGCTTGTTGATGGCATCTTCTAGTTGATCCAACCAGTTTTGTGTCAATCCTTGCTTACCAATGCTAAACAATGGACGCATGTCATGTGCTGATGCACGCAAGTAACGCTTTTGCTTTCCGCGTAGTGAAATCATATTAAATCATTGCCCTTCGTGTTAATACTGAAACCCCTTCAGGAGCCCAGCCTGCTACAACCGTGTTGGCAGGAACTGTAATCCAACCCAAACCGTCAATCACGATATCTGTCTTCTCAGTCACCTTGAACTCGTGGCGTTGCAATGGTGGCAACATGTCCAAGTTCTCCGTCGTTGGTGGCAACAACAATTCACCAGCGTGCTTGCTGTAGAATTCGTCAGCCTTTTCCAACTTCGTACGGTGAATCATCAAGTTGTTCTCGAAGTAAGCCGTAATACCAGCCTTCTCACCTTGGATAAAGTCGAAACGTGCCAAAGCGCCCATGAACAATGTTTGTTGTGGGTTCAATTGGTAAGTCTTGGGCTTCAATTCCTTTTGTGGTGAAACGTACTTCAAGTCCTTTGGCGTCAAGTAGTGCGCCATTTGGTCTTGGTGAATGATTCCTGGTGTGTCGATGATAAACGTATCGTCATCCAATGGAATCTCGATACGATCCAACGTCGTTCCTGGGAAACGTGACGTCGTAATCACATCCTTGTTGTCACCCGTTGCATCCTTGATGATTTGGTTAATCAACGTTGACTTACCAACGTTGGTAACACCAACAACATAAACTGAGCGACCTTCACGGTACTTTTCAATCATGTCCATCAAAGCTGGCACATCATCACCACTCTTACCTGACGTCAATTGGACGTCAACGGGACGCAAACCAGCAATGTTAGCTTGTTGACGCATCCAATCCTTAATCTTTGAACGCTTCAAAGACTTTGGCAAAACGTCGACCTTGTTACCAACTAGCAAAACTGGGTTGTTACCAACGAAACGGTGCAACCCTGGAATCAATGAGCCAGAGAAGTCAAACACGTCCATAACGTAAACAACCAATGAATCCGTTGCTGAAATTTCGTTCAACAACAAACGGAAATCGTCATCCGTCAAATCAACGGGTTGGATTTCGTTGTAGTGACGCAAACGGAAGCAGCGTTGGCACAACACTTCTTCGTTTTCAAATCCCTTCAACAAAGCTGACATTGGGGCATAACCCAATTCACCCTTGTGCTCAGTTTGGATCAACGCACCACATCCAATGCATCGCAATCCGTCTGCCAAGTAACCTTGAACTTCTGCTTCACTAATCAAGTGTCGTCCTCCATTGTAGTTCTGGGTGCGCCTTTAGCATGCGCTTCTTTACACCCTTCTCAAAAAATCGGTTAATCTTTGTATTCCATTGGTCAGTCTCAATTAGAGGCTTGACCAAGATGCTACGCACGCCGTGGTTGTTTGATGACCAAACATCCGTCAACAATTGGTCACCGACCATCACGACGTCGTGCTTTTGCAAGTTAAGCTTTGTTACGGCTTCATTCAAGCCACGCGTCAACGGCTTTAGGGCACGTGACACAAACGGTAGATTCAATGGCTCAGCAACCCGTGCGATACGTTCAGCTGAGTTATTTGAAACAATCATTACTGGGATGCCAGCTTCATTCATTCGCTCAAGCCAGTCATGCAATTCAGTCGTTCCGTCGGGGTTATTCCAAGCAATCAACGTGTTATCCAAGTCAGTCAAAACTGCCTTAATACCTTGTGCCTGAAGTTGTTCTGGCGTCAAACGGTAGATTGCATCAATCATCCAAGTTGGTGTAAATGATTCAGTCATTTTTCGTCCTTTTCACAATTTGTCTTACTATAAATTATACGCTAAATACTGCCGTTTATAAAGTGGCGATAACTAGTTTTGTGGTGTGTGTCGACGCGTTGCGTCGAGTGGCTGGGGGCTTCTAGTCTGTTATGGATTTCCATCTACCGGAAAACAAATTGGTGAACAGTCCACCCTGTTATCTTGTGGTAGATGAATATCAAACAATCAGAGCATTGCTCGGCTGCCGTGACCTGCCCCGCCGAGCGTATAGACCCAAGTGGACCTTGACCCGTGGGTGTGGGTTCTTAGCGGGTTTCCCGCTTAGAGCCACGAGGAGGTAAAGGTGTACACTGCAACGCAGTGGACTCCGCTCCCCACAGGTCATGGTCCACTTGGGTTAGCGAGCCTAAAGAAGGGGCAGGTCACTCGGCGCGATAGCGACGACACTAACCACCTAACTACCACCTAAATAAAAACAACCAGCAACGGAGAAACCATCGCTGATTGTTCTTAAAATCTATTACTTAGCGCGCTCGGCGTTGTACTTCTTTTCACCAACGTGTTCTTCACCCAATGAAACGAAGTCGTATGACAACTTGGCGTTACGCTCGAATTCAGCCAAACCATAGTTAATGATTTCGTCGATCAAGTTCGTGTAGCTCAAGCCTGAAACTTCCCACATTTGTGGATACAAAGAAATGTTTGTAAATCCAGGCAACGTGTTTGGCTCACCCAAGTATGGTGTACCATCAGCATCAATCATGAAGTCCATACGCGTCAAACCAACAAGACCCAATGCCTTGTAAGCCGTCAATGCCATGTCGGTGATTTCCTTTTCTAGGTCATCCCCCAACTCAACAGGCAATTCAAAGACCATTCCTGAGGCGTCAACGAACTTGTTGTTGTAGTCGTACCAAACATCTTGTTCAGGCAATACGATACCACCCAAACGTGATGCACGAGGTTGCTCATTTCCCAAAATTGAAATGAAGACCTCACGTGGCTTGTTCAAAGCAGCTTCAACCAATACCTTGTAGTCGTATTGCAAAGCATCCTTAACACCAGCTTCGAATTCTTCAGCGTTTGTTACGCGTGAAATACCAACTGATGATCCTTGCTTAGCAGCCTTAACAAACAAAACTTCCGTACCAAGTTCCTTTACAAGACCTTCGTATGTGTAGTTTTGGTAATCTTGGTCCGTCAACAAAACGTACTTCGTGTTGCGTACGCCAGCTTGGTTCAAGATACGCTTCGTCAAATCCTTGTCGAATGACATGGCTGACGCAGCCGTACCAGCACCGATATATGGCTTTTGCAACAAACGGAACAACGCTTGCAAAGTACCATCTTCACCCAAGTTACCGTGAACAACTGGGTAGAACAAATCGATTTCTGACATTTCACCCAAAACGGCAATTGGTGCCAATGGGTTCGTCAAATCCATCTTTGACTTCGCTGCAGCTACCACAGTGTCTTCATCTTCACCATCAAACACACGCTTTGAATCAGCGGCGTTGATCATGTAACCATCCTTTGAAATCAAGAAAACAGTTACGTTGTACTTTTCCTTGTCCATTGCATCGTAAATGTTACGAGCAGAGCGCTTTGAGACGTCGTGTTCTGATGAGTTACCACCAAAGAACATCGCAATGTTTAGCTTTTCTGACATGTCGTTCTCCCTGTCAAACTGATTGAATTTAGAACCCTAAGTATAACACGAAACTGTAAACCGGACCGATTACGCTAGGAAATTGCGTGCTTCGTTAAGATAATCATAAATTTCTTTGGGTAATTTTTCGCGTAGCAACAACCCTTGTAGCAACCGTTGTTGATTGTACATACGGTGCCAGTCGGCTTCAACTTCCGGTTGCATGCGACGCGTCATTTCTTGGCGCCATTGCTTGAGTTGCTTCAAGAAGTATTGCTCGTACAACGGGTTCAAGTTCACCAACGTCACAATGTAGCTATCGATCCGACGGTTTTCACCCATTACCAGCGGCGTTTCCAAACGCTTGATGCGTTCAATCAAAACCGTGAGCAAGAATACCTTATCTGCGCGTGTCACTGCATCATCATGCGTCAGCTCATCCAACAAGTTTGCGATGTGCAAGAAAGCATGTGCCCAACCCTTACCTTCAACAAAACCACGCGTATCGTGTTCTAGTGCAATGTACGTTGCCAAGTTATCGATAAGCATTTCGTGCAAATCGTCGCTAAACAACTCTACTTCACTATTGCGATTTGCGTAGTTCAACATCGACAAAATGAAGACCGCGAATGAACGGAAGAAGATGCCGTCATTATCAGTCTCATCAATGTGTGAGAACAACACTGAATCTTGCAATAAGTAGCGCGTCATCATCACAATTTGTGCATCGGTAAAGACATTCGCTTGCAACGCATCGCTAATAAAGAAAAAGACACCCTTATCACGCAACTCAGGATCAATTTGGCGCAACCCACTCATCACGTCCAACAACTCTTGGTCAGTGACGACAAACGGTTGACCCGCAATCAACGCATTTTGCCAATCAGAGACCTTTTCATGAATTGCAGTCGCCGTTACCGGATCAAGCTGCTCAACAACAGTCGGTGCGTCGTAATCAAACTGGTCAATCAAACGACCAACTTCTGTTCCAAGTGAATCAAACAATTCACCATGGTGCACACGCGCACGCATATTTTTTAATTCTTCACGGACATCATCAACGGTGTAATCCATTATCTCTATCCCTTTTCCGTATTATTGCTTCCTAAATCAAAGCTACCTCCACTAGATTAACACAACCACGCAAAGATATCAGTTTATTATATTTTGTTTCCAGCCGGGGCGATGACACTTTACCCGATTTCGGTTCATCTAGACACAATTTGAACGTCGGCGAAAGCCCGCCATTTCAGCGTTTATTTTCTTTCACCCGTTTTTCACCCATCTAGACACGATTTTCGCCCGTTTCGGCACAGTTTGTTTCACCCGATTATTCCCTGTCTAGACACAGTTTGAACTCGTAACGAAGCCCACCGTTCCAGTGTTTATTCTCCTTCACCCGTTTTTTCAGATTTCGACACGTTTTTCACCGATTTAGACACAATTCTTATTTGTTGCATAAAAAAGCCCCAGCCGACACGCAGTCGACTGAGGCTAATTAATATATCTATTTCAACAACAACTATTCCTTGAGGTGGAAGTAGTATGTTGACACAGTCACGTCACGTGAAGCCAAGGCTGTACGCAAACGCAAACTATTTTGATTGTGCAACGCATTTTGCCAACCGTGACGAGGCACGAATTGTGGAATCAAAATCGTCAATGAGTGATTACGTTCCTTCGCCCCCTTCGCAATTTCATCTACGAAACGCAATGAAGGCTCTGTGATTGAACGATATGATGAGTGAATGTCCACGTAACGCACATCTGGGAACTCGCGCTTGAACTCAACGCCCAAACGGTGCTCCTTTTCAGGGTTCGAATCAAATGAGACGTGCATCGCCAAAACGCGATCACCCATTGATTGGGCATAATCAATCGCATCAGCCGTTGCCTTAGTCAAGTTTGAGACCAACACAATCACCGTCGAACCATCGTAGTGATGACGCTTGATTGGTTCCTTAGACAACACACGCAACTGCTTAGCAACCGCCTTGTAGTGACGGTTAATCGTCCAGAACATGCGAAGCAAAACTGGCATGATAATCAAGTATGGCCAGACAGACTTAAAGTGCATCCAGAACAAAATGATAACCAAAGCAAATGAGATGAACGCCCCAACAAAGTTGATTGACGCCTTTCCCAACCAGAAGCCTTCACGTTCACGGAACCAGTGAATAATCATTCCTGATTGCGACAATGTGAATGGCACGAAAACTCCGACCGCATAAAGCGGAATCAAAGCTTCAGTTGAGCCATTAAAAATCAAAAGCAATACGATGGCACCAACAGCCAACGACATAATACCGTTTGAGTATCCCAAACGATCTCCCTTGTCCATGTAGATGTGTGGCATGAACTTATCCTTAGCCAAGTTAAAGGCCAATTGTGGGAAGGCTGAGAAACCAGTATTAGCAGCAACCGCCAAAATCAAGGCCGTTGCAATTTGCAAAAGGTAGAACATTACGCCGTGACCGAAAATCGTTTGACCAATTTGGGCCAACACCGTCACGTGGTCATTTGGTCGAATACCGTACCAGTATGACAAGAACGTAATACCACCAAAGAAGAAGGCCAAAATCAACGCCATGATTGATAGCGTTGCTGCCGCATTACGTGGCTTTGGCTCCTTGAAGTTCGGCACGGCATTTGAAATGGCCTCAACTCCAGTCAATGAAGATGAACCACTTGAGAACGCACGCAAGAACAACAAGATTGTGATACTTGATGATGACGTACCAATTGCTGCTGCAGCATGGAAGGCAACTTGACCGGTCGCGATGTTATACAACCCGTACAAGACCATTCCTGTAATCATCACAATGAACAAGTAAACCGGCACCATCAGGAACCCGGCTGACTCGCGCACACCACGCAGGTTAATTCCCATCAAAATCAAGATGATGACCACTCCGATCTCCACTGAATATGGGTGGAGCGCTGGAACCGCTGACGTAATGGCTTCTGTTCCGGCCGCCACAGACACGGCAACCGTCAACATGTAGTCAACCAACAAAGATCCACCGGCGACAAGCCCAGCGTTACGACCCCAGTTCGTTGATGTCACGACATAAGCACCACCACCAGATGGGTAGGCGTGAATGATTTGGCGATACGATAGCGTAATGGCCGTCAACAATACCAACACCAAAATGGCGATTGGGATTTGCAACCATAACGCAACCGTACTTGCAGCAATCAACGCTGTCGTAATCTGCTCGGTACCATACGCAACTGATGACAATGCATCAGACGAAAGCAAAGCCAAGGCCTTGGTTCGGCTCAAATGTTGCGAGCCCTCTTCCAATGTCTTAAGAGGCTTTCCAATCAACAACCGCTTTAAAAAGCGCCACATGATTTTTCTCCTAAACACCTATATTAGGCAAAACGCCCAAAAATAATTTCAATTTTCTACAACGACTTATTGTAGTTCTATTTAAGCTCGTTGTCTATCATTGATACTTACTTTCGGAAATCAAAAACGCCGCCCCTCTCACAGGAAGGTCGGCGTTTAATATTTATTATGAAATTACATCATACCTGGCATACCTTGAGCAGGCATTGCAGGGGCAGCATCCGTCTTTGGTTGCTCAGCAACGACAGCTTCAGTCGTCAACAACAAAGCTGAAACAGAAGCGGCGTTTTGCAATGCTGAACGCGTTACCTTAGTAGGATCCACGATACCAGCTTCAATCATATCAACCCATTCGTCAGTCGCAGCGTTGTAACCAACACCTGGCTTCTCTGACTTCAATTGGTTAACGATAACTGAACCTTCCAAACCAGCATTCTCAGCGATTTGGCGGACAGGCTCTTCCAAAGCACGACGTACAATGTTGATACCAGTTTGCACATCGCCGGTCTCTGACAACTCAGCAACGGCTGGGATAACGTTTACCAAGGCAGTTCCACCACCGGCAACGAATCCTTCCTCAACAGCGGCACGAGTAGCGTTCAAAGCGTCCTCAATGCGGTACTTGCGTTCCTTCAACTCAGTTTCAGTTGCGGCACCAACGTTGATGACAGCGACACCACCAGCCAACTTAGCCAAACGCTCTTGCAACTTCTCACGGTCAAAGTCAGACGTCGTCTCGGCGATTTGACCCTTGATCAAGTTCACACGCTCAGCAATGGCTTCCTTGTTTCCAGCACCCTCAACAATCGTCGTATTGTCCTTAGAAACCGTAACCTTCGCAGCTTGACCAAGTTGTGCAATCGTCACATCCTTCAAGTTCAAACCAAGGTCATCAGTGATAACAGTTCCGCCAGTCAAGATTGCGATATCTTCCAATTGGGCCTTACGACGGTCACCAAATCCAGGTGCCTTAACCGCAACGACATTAAACGTTCCACGCATCTTGTTCAAAACAAGCGTTGGCAAAGCTTCACCAGTAATGTCATCAGCGATAATCAACAAGGCACGACCTTGCTCAACAACACTTTGCAACATTGGCAAAATTTCTTGAATGTTCCCAATCTTCTTATCAGTGATCAAGATGTATGGGTTATCCAATGAAGCTTCCATCTTGTCCGTGTCAGTTACCATGTATTGTGACATGTAACCACGGTCAAATTGCATACCTTCAACGACATCCAGCGTCGTTTCGATACCCTTAGACTCTTCAATCGTGATAACACCATCGTTACCAACCTTTTCCATCGCTTCGGCAATCAACTCACCAACTTCTGGGTTAGCGGCTGAAATTGAGGCGATTTGCGCGATTTCTTCCTTAGTAGAAACCGTCTTTGACATCTCGTGCAACGCCTTAACAGCTGCATCAGTTGCCAATTCGATACCACGACGTACACCAACTGGGTTAGCGCCGGCAGTGACGTTCTTCAAACCTTCATTAATGATTGCTTGCGTCAAAACAGTCGCAGTCGTTGTACCGTCACCGGCGATGTCATTCGTCTTTGAAGCAACTTCAGCAACCAACTTGGCACCCATGTCTTCAAAGTGATCTTCCAATTCGATTGACTTAGCAATCGTTACACCGTCGTTTGTAATAGTTGGTGCACCATAGCTTTGCTCAATAACAACATTACGTCCCTTTGGACCAATCGTTGTCTTAACTGTGTTAGCAAGCTTATCAACACCTGCTTGCATCTTTGCACGTGCATCTTCAGCAAACTTAATGTCCTTAGCCATATTTATTTCACCCTCTATTTCAAATTTTTATTAGTTAATCTGTTTGTTTCAAATTAAAGAACTGCAACGATATCCTTTTCGTGAACTACCAAGTAATCCACACCATCGACCGTCACTTCTGAGCCAGCGTACTTATCGAAGATGACCTTGTCACCCTCCTTCACTGCAGCTGGGGCCGTCAAGTCACCAACTGATTGCGTTGAAACAGCGACAACAGTTCCCGTAACTGACTTTTCTTGCGCGTTTGACGCAAGCAAAATACCACCAACTGATTGCTCAGGCGCTTCCTCAACTTGCAACACAACACGATCTCCCAAAGGCTTCAACATGTTATATGACCTCCATAGGCAAAAATTATTATTAGCACTCTCAATATCTAAGTGCTAACTTACATAAACAATAATAGCACACCCACACGTTTTTGCAACATATTTTGGTTAGAAATTGAGTTTGTGGTGTGTGTCCGTCCTACCGGCCGGAGTGCTTGGCCCCTTCTAGGGCACGCTAACACGCACTGACCATGACCTGCAGGGAGCGCGAACCACAGCAAGCTGCGTTTCCCTTCCATGTATAGTCAAGCAGGACGCTCATTTA
>JAAOED010000021.1 GCA_016466735.1 Weissella confusa
ACTGGTTGCAGCTGGTCTGTCCTTTTTTATTTTTACACCCAAAAACAAAAAAAAGGTACCAACAACCAATCGCGTGAGCGAGTGGTCATCAGTACCAAATATTTTAGAACCCTTTTTCTGTTTTCAATAGTTTTCTTTGGCATAAGAAACCGCTTACATGATATGGTGTAGTTAATCAAAAATAATGGGGGATTATCACATGTCATATCAAAAAGTAACAATCGTTGGTGGTGGAACACTAGGCTCACAAATTGCCTACGTATCAGCGTTCCACGGTAAGGATGTCACGGTGTGGGGCCGTTCTGACTCTTCACTAGAAAAGGCACAAGCGCGTGTTGCACGTTGGGAAGACGGTGTACGTCGCGACTTGCAAGCAACTGACGAACAAATCGAAGCTGCCCGCAATCATTTAACGTACGTCACTGATTTGGGCGAGGCACTTGCTGGGGCTGACTTGGTGATTGAGGCGTTGCCAGAAGCACCAGCTACCAAGACTGAGTTCTACGAAAAGTTTGCCAAGTTGGCTGAGCCACAAACGGTTGTGGCTACCAACTCTTCAACGTTGTTGCCATCTGCCTTTGCCGAGGCAACTGGCAGACCTGAAAAGTTCTTGGCTTACCACTTTGCTAACGAAATTTGGAAGAATAACACGGCCGAAATCATGCCACACCCAGGCACTGCACCTGAATTGCCGGCCACGTTTGAAGAATACTCACGTGAAATTGGCATGGTGCCAATTATGGTTAAGAAGGAACAACCAGGTTATGTGTTGAATTCACTGCTTGTGCCATTGCTTGATGCTGGTTCGCAACTTTGGGCAAATGAAATTGCGGATCCGGAGACAATCGATAAGACATGGATGATTGCGACTGGTGCGCCAGCTGGACCATTTGCCATTATGGACACGGTGGGGTTGAATACGGTTTATGCGATTAACATCATGAACCCAGAGCCATCACATCAAGAAATTGCCAAGAAGGTGAAGGCAATGATTGATGCCGGTCACATTGGTGTTGAATCAGGTGAGGGATTCTATAAGTATCCTAACCCAGCATACCTAGCACCAGATTTCTTGAAGTAAAATGTGGATACAACCATCTGCCTTTGTAGGAGATGGTTGTTTTTTGTTATGCAGGAAAAGGGTTGCATGTATTTCGAGTTTTGACTTTTAAAAATCACCTAGACCGTGTAAACTTGTAAGCGATTAGAACATGATAGAGACGGTGGTTAACCGCCTGTACCAATTTAGTTTTTCTATAAACAAGGGGAGTTCATCATGAGTACAGTTTTGACGCACGCAACTATCTATACCGGCGAACAAGAAGTGCCAGTAATCAAGGATGCTTACATCCGTTTCGACAAGCAAATTGAAGCGATGGGACCAATGAGCGAATTGGTAGTGACATCAGCCGATAATGTCGTACGTGCGGATCGTAAGGTAATTGTTCCTGGCTTCATCGACGTACACACACATGGTGCTTACGGCTTTGATACGATGGATGGTGTCACGGAAGATATCATTAAGATGGTTCACGGCCAAATTTCAGAAGGAATTACGTCGGTCTTCCCAACGACAATGACGCAAGCTGTGGACAATATCTCGAAGTCAATGGAGGCGGTAAATGAAGCTGCCAAGCAAGAACCAGCAATCGTTGGTGTGCACTTGGAAGGGCCATTTATCAATCCACACTTCAAGGGTGCGCAACCAGAGGAGCACATTATTGCGCCAAGTATTGATTTGGTAAAGAAGTGGAACGAATTGTCAGGTAACCGTGTGCGTTTGATT
Source organism: Weissella confusa (assembly GCA_016466735.1). Lineage (GTDB taxonomy): Bacteria > Bacillota > Bacilli > Lactobacillales > Lactobacillaceae > Weissella > Weissella fermenti. The sequence goes on from JAAOED010000021.1 coordinate 1,787, forward strand.
ACGTACGCACCCGAGCAAGCTGAAGATGTACGTGCATTTGAGGACTACCTAGCGGATAACAACATTATCGGTTCAATTGGTCACTCAAACGCCACCCGTGATTTCTTGCAACACAATTCTAAGGCAAGCCACATCACACACCTATATAACGCGCAACGTCCAATGTCACATCGTGAACCTGGTGTAACGGGACACGCCATGTTGGAAGATAACATCCGTACAGAGTTGATTGTGGATGGTTTCCACGTATACCCTGATATGGTTAACATGGCCTACAAGTTGAAGACGGCTAACCGCATTGATTTGATTACGGATTCAATGCGTGCCAAGGGACTTGGGGACGGCGAGTCAGAGCTAGGCGGTCAAAAGGTTTGGGTTAAGGATAAGCAAGCCCGCCTTGAAGATGGTACTTTGGCCGGTTCAGTACTTGAGTTTGACGATGCATTCCGCAATGTGATGGCCTTTACAGGTGCATCAATTGAAGAGGCAATTCAAATGGCATCAGTTAACCAAGCGGTTGAGTTTGGTTTGACAAACAAGGGAACGTTGACGATTGGCAAGGATGCGGATTTGAATGTGTTTAGTGCAGATTTGACATCTTTGGAAGCAACTTATAGTTTGGGTCGTCACTTCTCAAAGGCTGACGTTCCGACAGCGGAGGACTAATATGGGCGCACCCGTATATATTCAAATTCACGATGAAATCAGTGAAGCCATTGAAGCTGGTCGTTGGGTGCCGGGGGACAAGATTCCGGCAGAACGTGAACTGGCTGAACAATTTGGGGTATCACGCATGACTTTGCGTCAAGCGGTGATGATGCTAGTAGACGAAGGCGTTTTGGAACGTCGAGTTGGATCAGGAACTTATGTTGCTGAACGCAAAGTTCAAGAACAATTGAACGGCGTTACGTCATTCACTGAAATGATGGCGGCAGCTGGTAAAGTTGCAACATCACGCACGATTTCTTTCCATATTGGAAAGGCATCAAACTCTGAACAAGAGCAGTTACAACTGGGTGAGGATGGCCAGGTGCTTCGCATGGAGCGTGTTCGTTACGGTAATGATGAGCCGATTGCGTTTGAAGTTGCCTCAATTCCAGCAACCCTAGTTGACGGCTTAGCGCGTGAAAGCCTAACAAACTCACTGTATCGAACGCTTTCTGAAGAACGTGGTCTAAAGATTGGCCGTGCGCAACAAACGGTGACGGCGGCTGCGGTTACCGAACGCATTTCTGAATATTTAGGCATTAAGCGTGGTGATCCAGTCTTGGTCATGCGACAAATTACGTTTGACACAAACGATCGCCCGTTCGAGTACGTTCGTACCCAATATGTTGGGTCTCGTTTCGAATTCTTTTTGGAAAAATAATCACAAGCAAAACGCCTACATGTAGGCGTTTTTTAGCTAAAACCGTTTTTTGTGCACAATCTCTGAAAGCGTGTATAATTACTTACCGTTAGTAATTATTATTCATTGTTTGCGTAGGAGAAAGAGAAATGCATAAGTTAAATCCAACAATTGCTTTGGCGTTGTTTGTGGCAACCATTCCATCACTTTGGGCGGTTGCGGCACCGTTTGTTGGCGTGACGGTTGGAGCAGCTGCCTTGATTACGGGTGGTTTCTTTGTGGCGTCAGGTAACGATCCTAAGAATAAGTGGCGTGAGCTATTTGGAATGTGGCTTGGAATTCCTTGGGGGATGATGGCCGTAACATTCCCGGGATTGACGGGCTGGCCTAAGACAACGCTATTTGTGACCTTGTTCGTCCTAGGCGCATTAGCTGTTTTGATTTCTGGCATGCCTGGTATTCGTAACTGGGTTGATACAGCAGCTTGGTTGACTGGCTGGGCAATCTCAATCATCATTTTGAGTTTGAATGGTGGACCTGCTAAGTTTGGTACGATGCCATTGCAAATTGCCGGTGCGATGTTGGCTGGTATTTTCATTGTTGGTGTTTTGGGACGTATCGTCGTCGATGCGCTTTCAAAGCAAAACTAAAGAGATAAAGTTAGGAAGAACGCTTGTAGTTGTTCTTCCTTTTTGTTAAACTAATTGAAGTGTTGAAAACTGCAGCGGATTGTCCGCAAGCTCGTCAACAATTCACCGACCCGTTTCAATTATGGCGGAGAACACACCAGTACCCGCGCTGCAGCGGTGAAAGTTTGGGTGAATTGCACGAATGTGAGGCAATTCTCTAGAATTCAACAAAAATAAATTCTGGAGGACATTTAATATGTCACGTTATACTGGACCTAAGTTCCGTGTTTCACGTCGTTTGGGTGTTTCTTTGTCAGGTACTGGTAAGGAAATTGCTCGTCGTAACTACGCCCCTGGAGATCACGGTGCCGGCCGCCGCGCAAAGATTTCTGATTACGGTATGCAATTGGCTGAAAAGCAAAAGGTACGTTTCACGTACGGTTTGACTGAGCGTCAATTCCACAACTTGTTTAACAAGGCTGGTAAGATCCGTAAGGGTACGCACGGTGAAAACTTCATCGTATTGTTGGAGCGTCGTTTGGACAACATTGTTTACCGTTTGGGCTTGGCTTCAACGCGTCAACAAGCACGTCAATTGGTTAACCACGGCCACATCTTGGTTGATGGTAAGCGTGTTGACATTCCTTCATACGAAGTTACTGTAGGTCAAGAGATCTCAGTTCGTGAGAAGTCACAAAAGAACGTTTACATCCAAGCTTCTTTGGAAGCTACGGCTGGAACGTTGCCATTCGTTGAGTTCAACAAGGACGAGATGAAGGGTTCATTGGTTCGCTTGCCAGAGCGTTCAGAATTGGACCACGATTACAACGAAAACCTTATCGTTGAATACTACAACAAGTTGGGATAATTTTATTATTCGTACTTGTTGTACAACAAAGAAGCACGAAACGCCTATGTTTCGTGCTTTTTTTGTGGAATTCTCAAGGTTCAAAAAAAGGAAACAACTTGAATTGCGCCAGATGGTACAATTAGGCTTATCCAATAATTCTTTGGGAGTAAAATTATGGAAAAATCTGTCGCGAAAAAGAAGCGTGTTGGTTGGCTAGATTACGGGAAGGGCATTCTGATTTTGAGTGTCGTGCTAGTTCACACGGTTGGCTCTCTATATAAAACAGGTCAATTTCCAGCAGCAATGATGGGGTTGGAGATGGCACAACGCATACTATTTATGTTTGTTATGCCAGTGTTCTTTGCTATTTCTGGGTACTTGTTTAAGCCTTCAACTGACTGGCGCCAATATCTAATGGGACTGGGGAAGAAGTTAGTGATGTTGGGCGTGCCGTATATTGTCTTTTCGGTTATCTACGTTATCCTACAAAACCTGTCGTCGGCTACAGTTCATGATCGTTATGCAATCAGTGATTTGTTGTATATCGGGGTAAATCCAGTTGGGTATTTGTGGTACTTATATGTGTACTTCTTTATTTTGGTACTGTTCGGTGCACTGACGTTGGTTATTAAGCATAAGGGCACGCTACTAGGTGTTTATGCGGTACTGTTTGCATTGGCAATTATGGGATTCTTGCCAACACTTTATGCGATTAACCAAACAGTTCTTTGGGGCGCAACGTTCTTAGTTGGTTACTTACTACGTTCAAAGTTGCAGCGTGGCCAGATGGCTGTGCTGGGTGGTGTGTCATTACTACTAATTATCGCTTTGTGGATTTTGCAAGGGGCGTCAACTTGGTTTTATGATACGAACTTCATTACGCCGGCCAATTTTGCGATGAAGCTTTTGACGATTCCAGTCTTCTTCGCAATCTTTATGTGGCTTGGAGAAATGACGGATAAAGTTTCAAACGTGGTGCGGTACTTTGGTAAGATTTCGCTCGTCATTTACTTGATTCACCCACCGGTTGTATCAATTGCCCGTATTGTCGTGATGAAGGTGCTAGGTAACAATCTGTTGATTGACTTGGTAATTGTCTTTGTGGTTGCGATGGCAGTTAGCTTGTTTGGTGAGTGGTTATCAAACAAGCTAAAGCTAGTGGCCTTTATCTTTTACCCAACACGATTCCTTCCAACGGGAATGGGGTTAAATATGTTGGCAATGATTAAGCGTCGCTTCTCTGCTGAATAACAACTGATTAAAATGGACTTGGTAATTCATGAGATTGCCGGGTCCATTTTTGTTTGCGGCATGAAGTGTTTGGAACGGTAATTCGCTTAGTGGCAGGCTATAATAAATCAAAACGATATGATTTTGGGGGATAATATCATGCCAGTAACACCAACTAAGGCACAAGATGTATGGAAAGACGTGGGGAAGAATGTTTCTTTCGTTGTATTGAAATTAAAGCGCGAGAACTTGGCAACTGATCAAGAAGCGATTGCTGAATTCGCGGATCGGTCACAAGCGATTGAACGATCAATGATGATTCGGGCCGCCGATGCAAATTTGAAGGTTTCGATTGGTTTCAGTCGAACGGCGTGGGATTATCTGTTTCCAAATGCCACGGTACCTAAGCAACTAGAAACCTACACAACATTGACCGGACCGGAATATAGCATGCCAGCATCAGAAGGTGATATCTTCTTGCACGTACGCGCGGGTGATGAAGCGGTCGTGTACGAAATTGTCCGTCAGTTCATGGTTTTCCTCGATCCGATTGCTACGGTGATTGATGAGACGAAGGGGTTCCGTTATTTCGAAGGTCGCGCCATTATTGGCTTTATTGACGGTACCGAAGCACCGGCTGAATTTGAAGCGGCTGACTATGCATTGGTAGGGGAGGAAGACCCGGAGTATATTAACGGATCGTACGCCTTTGCCCAAAAGTGGCTGCATGACATGGACTTCTGGGGCAAGATGAAAACAGAAGAACAAGAAAAGGCAGTAGGCCGTCATAAGTTTGATGACTTGGAATTGGATGACGGGGAAAAATTCCATAATGCGCACAATGTTGCGGCTAAGATTGAGGTTGATGGTGAGGAGCAAAAGATTGTCCGCATGAACGTGCCGTTTTCTGATCCGTCAACCGGCAAAACAGGAACGTATTTTATTGGTTATTCACGTTACTGGTCAGTCACAAAGGCGATGTTGCAACAAATGGTGGATATGTCAGACTTCTTGCTGACGTTCTCGACCATCCAATCGGGTCAACTGTTCTTTATTCCGTCGCGTGATACCCTAGGCGAAATTGCTGATGGGACACTGTTTTAGGCGTTAAACCAAAGCACTGACTACGGTCAGTGTTTTGGTTTTTACCAACTCTTTTAAAGAATACTGACCTTTTGTTCCCCACTGAAATCAACAGCTGTGGATAAATTGTGGATAAGTTTGTGGACGTGTTGTGGAAAGGCTGTGGAAAACTATTCTAACCGTTATCATCGAATCCTCATTTTTTAACAAAGCTATCCACAGGTTATCCACAATTTGACGGCCTTTTAATTTGGTGACTGTGGATAATGTGGAAAACTTTTAATGCAAAAAGATGTCTATTTTGTGGAAAATGTCATGAGATATATAATTGCCCGCAAATAATCTGTAAACGCGTTTAAAAAAGGTTAAAGAACGCCAAGTAAAACCTAAGTCAGGGCAAAAAAAGCGGTTGTAAAACTGCGGGCGTGATACTCTAATATGTAGATAATTCCCGAATAGTAAGGAGCTTGGTGACGATTAGGCGTCGCCAAAGGTAGGTAGAGTATGACACAGATTGGACATATCGTAATTGGCTTGATAGTTGTCGTAGCGGCCATTTACTTGATTATCTTTGTCTCTCAACGATTGACTGCACGCAAGGTAGCTAAGTTACTTCAGAAGAAGGAGCAGTTAGCTGAAATTCCAATGCGTGATCGCTTAGTGAAAGGACGTCAATTGAGTTTGACAGGTCAATCACTCAAGCAATTCCAATTGTTGGAGAACAAGTACGGCACACTTGAAACGCAAGGCTTCAATGAAATTGAAAACCAAGCCAACAGTGTTCTATTCGAATCACAAGGTTTGAACTTCGTTAAGACGGCACAAGAATTGAAGCAATTGCAACAATTGATTCGTGATGCTGAAATGACGATTGATGTTGTTAATCAAGGTTTGTCTGATTTGGAAAAGTTAGACGAGGCGCACAAGGCAGCCGTTAAGGAACTTGAAGTTAAGTATCAAGACCTACGTAAGACGTTGCTGTCACAAAACTTCAGTTTCGGACCAGCAATTGATAAGTTGGAAGAAATTTTGGGGTCATTGGAAGATGACTTTGCTGAGTTTGCCCGTTTGACGGAAGCTGGTGACCACGCAACGGCCGCTGGTATTTACGAGACGTTGGGGATGGAAACGAACCAACTTGAACAACGCATTGAACAAATTCCAGGCCTATTTAAGTCATTGGATGATACGTTGCCAGGGCAACTAGCAGAATTGCACGATGCATATGACAAGATGGCTGCTGAAGGGTTCAAGTTCGAAACGGATATTCCGGAAGAGCTTGAAGAGCTTGAAACACAACGCACAAACGCGTTGGACTTGTTGGCTGACTTAACGTTGAAGCAAGTATCTGAGACAATTGCGCAAATGGAAGCTCGTACAGAAGTGTTGTACGAAACGTTTGAAAAGGAAGCTGGTTCAGCCCAAGAAGTTTGGGAGAACAACGAGCAGTTGACGGCGTACGTTGTTCACAACAAGCGACAAAACCACGAGCTGTATATCGAGTTGGATCGCTTGAATCAAGACTTTGTCTTTACCAAGGATGAAGTTGGCCAAGTACGCAGTTGGGAAATCCAATTATCAAATGTTTCGGTTAGCTTGGAAGATTTGAAGGCGTCAATTTCACAACACGAAGTTGTCTTCTCAAACTTGCTTGAAACGCAACATGGTTTGCGTGAAGAACTTGAGCGTATCGAAAAGGAGCAAGTTTCAATGTGGGAAGGCTTGAAGGAGCTACCACAGCTTGTCCAACAATCACGTAATCGTGTGACGTTGTTGTCAGACAAGCTACGCCAAATTCAACGCGCTGTGGAGCGTCAAGGTTTGCCGGGCTTGCCAGACACGTATATGAGTTTCTTCTACGCCGTGAATGATGAATTGGGTCGTTTGAAGCAACAACTTGGTTTATCACGTATCAACGTTGATGACGTTTTGCGTCAACTAAGTATCGTGACGGCTGACTTGGATACATTGCAGGAAAACACAGATGCGTTGATTGAGGCTGCCTCAGTGACGGAACGCTTGGTACGTAAGGCGTTGGCATACCGTGATAATGCAGATGTCGTTCAAGCGACGCAACAAGCTCGTTACTACTATGAAACTGACTTTGATTACACACGTGCGATGAACACGTTGGGTGCAGTCATTGATCAACAAGAGCAAGGTGCGACGACTCGCCTTGTAAATGCATACCGCCAAGAGCAAGCAACCTTGCAAGCGAAATTTGCAGAACAACAATAGTCAAATCTAAACGGTCATCTGATGTGTTATCGGGTGGCCGTTTTTTGAAAAAAGAGGTGTGAGATGATCATGATTTTGAATTGGGTGTTGCCAATTGTGTATGTGGGATATACCGTCTGGCGCCAATGGCAACCACGTCTGGTGACAACGACATATAAGGTAGATGTATTCGCTTTAGCAGTTGGCTTAATAATTGCTGGAACGGCTGTTCAAAATGATTGGGTGAATCCGAACGCTGCCGGATGGCTAATCGTGGGTTTGATAGCGGTGGTATCCGTCGGGCTGTTATCGATTGCACGAACGTTATCTGAGGAAATGTGGGTGACTGATGATGGTGAAGTTGCGCATCACGCAACCGTCGGTACGGTAGTGTTTTGGGTGGCGTCGATTTTGTTAAACGTTGAGAGTGATCAACTAGTTGCTCACAGCGGTGCGTTTTCGTTGTTGTACCTAGCGCTGGCAGCGATTGTACAAACGAAGCTAACTGGGTGGCGAGCAAGTGCTAAAAAGTGAAGTAATCAGAAATGGATCGTTATAAAACGGTCCTTTTTCTTTGTCGCGTTTCTGCAAAAACTTTATACTTACAAAAGTAAAGAATAACGGATTTTCGGAGGTGTATCATGACATTTAAGGCAGAACAATTAGCAAGTACATTGGTGATTGGATCACAATATGTGGACGATGTTGCTGGCTTCGTTGCGCAAGCAGTTAAGGCTGGCGTTTCAATGGTAATTTTGAACGAAGCGCAATTGACTGGGGTGGAAAAGCAAAACTTGGCTGAGTACATTCGTGATGTAACGCGTGCTGCAGATGTTGCCTTCATGATCGCTGACGATGTTGCCCTTGCGGCCGCGGTTGAGGCTGATGGTGTTTACGTGCGTGACCGTCACCAAGTAAATGATTTGACAGCTCAAGCACAAGCGGCTGGTTTGTACACGGGTGTTTCAATTAACAACCGTACGGAGTTGTTGGAAGAAGAGCCAGCTGGTTTGGCCTTTTACAGCGTTAGCCCAGTTTACCCAAGCCGTCACGTGACGGAAGAAGCACCAATTGAGCACTTGGCTGGTTTGACAACGGTTGTTCAAAACAGTGATTTGCCAGTCGTTGCGATGGGTGGCATCACGGTTGCTCGCTTGAAGGATATTGTCCGCATGGGTGTTTACGGTGCTGCAGCTATCGACGCATTCGTTGATGCAGATGATTTGGTTGCAGCGGTTGCCGCATTTAACGATACGTTTGCGGGGATGACAGTGGACCAAGCGTTGGGTAACACACGCTATGGTTTGGCAATCCCAGGCAAGCACACGAATGCCGTTCAAGGTGAACTACACTAATAAAGATGAAACTTAGCTGCCTGCTTTTGTGGGTGGCTTTTTTAGTTGGTGGTGTGTGTCCTCCCTTACGGTCGGAGTGCTTGGCCCCTTCTTTAGGCACGCTAACACGTACTGACCATGACCTGCAGGGAGCGGAGTCCACGCCGTTGGCGCGTACGCCTTTACCTCCCGTGGATCTAAGCGGTAAAACCGCTAAGATGCCACACCTGCGGGTCAAGGTCTGCACGTGTCTATACGCGGGGCGGGGCCAAGCACAGCAGCCAAGTAATACTCTAATTGTTTGATTTTCATCCACGATTAAACATCAAGGTGAATTGTTCACCCATTTATTTCCAGGTAGATGAAATTCTCAAACAGACTAGAATATCTCGGCTGCAGTGGCTGGGGGCGCCCCGCGTATAGAACCGGACATGGCTAAACCTGTGGGGGTACTACTTGGGGATTTATCCCTTAGTAGTACGGAGGGTATAGGTGTACGCGGCGCAGCCGTGGACTCCGCCTCCCACGGTTTTGACATGTCCGGTTTAGCGGGCCTAAAGAAGCCCCCAGCCACTCGGCGCAACGCGTCGACACAAACCACCAACATAAAACGCCCCACGACGAATGCTGAACTCGTCGTGGGGCGTTATTTTTTATACAGTTTAGTGAGCAACGATGAACAGGAACAGCATGAAGATGAATGCTAGGGCATACATCAGTGGGTGAACCTTACCAGCGCGCTTTGTTGCGATCATCATGATTGGGTACAAGATGAATCCCAATGCAATACCGTCAGAAATTGAGTACGTCAATGGCATACCAATGACAATCAAGAATGAAGGGGCTGCGATGGCGAAATCATCCCAATCGATGTTACGCAAGTTTTCGGCCATCAACACACCAACAACAACCAAAGCTGGGGCTGTTACTTGTGAGGTTACCACCGTCAAAAGTGGTGAGAACATCAAAGCGAAGATGAACAAGATACCTGTTGTGATTGATGTCAAACCTGAACGACCACCAACGGCCATACCTGATGAAGACTCGACGTAGGCTGAAGTAGGCGATGTTCCAAGGATGGCGCCGGCCGTCATACCAACGGCGTCGGCCATCAAGGCGCGACCGGCACGGGGCATCTTGCCGTCCTTCATGAAACCAGCTTGGGTTGCCAAACCGATCATCGTACCAGCCGTGTCGAAGAATGTCACAATCAAGAACGTCAAAACAACTGTCCACAATTGGAAAGTGTTGATGTCCGTGATGTGTGAGATTGATTCACCGAACGTTGGTGCCAATGAAGGTGCAGCTGAAACCAAGTGCGTTGGTAAATCAATCAAACCTGAGATGATTCCAACGATTGCTGTTAGGACCATACCAATGAAAATAGCGGCCGGCACGCGTGTTGCAATCAAAATGAACGTCACGATAATGCCGAAAATTGAAAGCAATGATGTACCAGACGTCAAGTGACCAAGTGATACCATCGTTGATTCATTTGAAACAATCAAACCAGCGTTAGCCAATCCGATGAAAGCGATAAACAAACCGATACCAGCTGCGATGGCAACCTTCAAGTCTTGCGGAATCATGTTGATGATGGTTTCGCGAACCTTGAAGAACGTTAGCAACAAGAAGATAATGGCAGCGACCAAAACACCGGCCATTGCGGTTTGCCAAGGCACCTTCATACCGATGACAACAGAGTAAGCGAAGAAGGCATTCACACCAAGTCCAGGTGCAATAGCAATTGGGTAACGAGCAACCAATCCCATGAAGATTGTGGCGATAGCGGCGGTAACACCGGTAGCGGTGAAGACGGCACCCTTGTCCATACCAGCGGCTCCCAATACCGTTGGGTTAACGAACAAAATGTAGGCCATTGAGACAAAAGTCGTCAATCCGGCAATTAGCTCAGTACGGAAGTTCGTTCCGAGTTCGCCAAAACGGAAATATTTTGCAACAGAGTTCATCTGTATCTCCTCAAATAGATAGAATAAAATAAGTTCTTTCGTAACAATTTCATAGTTTAGGCGATGGATCGTTCGTTGTCAACGAAAATAACGAACAAATTACTGAAAATTGGCTGTATATGATGTAAAACGCGAACTTTCATCTAAATGAGAAAACGATTAGACAACGGTGGCGAAAATTGTTAAGATTAAATTGAGACGAGATATGCCGACGAAGAGGAGGGCCGACATATGATATACCAAGAGATGTTAACGCAAGTCATTGAAAAGATGCGTGTTCAACCCGATGAGGGGTTAAACGACGCTCAGGTTCAAGAGGCGCGTCAAAGATATGGGGATAACCGCTTTGTAGAACCGCCAAAGGAGGGGCTATTCAAGAAGGTTATTCGGAGTTTAAGTGACATTACAACAATCATTTTGATTATTGCAGCGGTCATTTCATTGGTGACAACTGTTATTCAGGGGCACGGCGATTACTTTGAGAGTTTCTTGATTATTGCCATTGTTGTCATTAATTCTGTCTTGTCAATTGTACAAGAAGGCCGTGCTGAAAAGGCTTTAGATTCATTGAAGGGCTTAGAGCGTGAAGAAGCCAAGGTACGCCGTAATGGTGAAGTCCTATTCGTACCAATGACTGATGTGGTTGTTGGGGATATTTTGGTTCTTGAAAACGGGGTGAAAATCCCGGCTGATGCACGGTTGCTGAAGACATCGGATTTACGTGTCGAAGAATCTGCGTTGACTGGTGAAAGCCAACCAATTGAAAAGGACGAAGATTTTATTACTGGTGAGAGTGTGCCGTTAGGTGACCGTTTGAACATGGTTTATCGCGGGACAACCATTGTTAATGGGCGTGCCGAAGCTGTTGTTGTGGCAACTGGTATGGAAACCGAAATGGGTAAGATTGCCGGGTTGCTTGGTGCTGAAGAGCGTGAAATGACACCGATGCAAAAGCGTTTGGCCCAATTGGGTCGTCAATTGACGGTTGTGGCCATTGTCGCAGCATTGATTGTCTTGGTATTGGGCATCATGCAAGGTGACCCAATCATGGAGTTGTTCATGACAGCCGTGTCATTGGCCGTTGCGGTGGTTCCTGAGACGCTGATGGTTATCGTTACGATTACGTTGGCGCTGGGTGTGCAACGCATGGTTGCCCGCCATGCAATTGTGCGTCGTTTGCCAGCGGTTGAAACGTTGGGATCAGCGAGCGTGATTGCATCAGATAAGACGGGGACGTTGACGCAAAATAAGATGACGGCGCGTCAAGTTTGGGATGCAACAAAGGATGAAGTTGTGCCAGTCGATCAAGTTGATACCGTACCGGACGTACTTCGTTTTGGCGCATTATCAACTAATGTGACAGTGCAAGATGGGCAATTAAGTGGTTTGCCAACAGAGATTGCCCTGGTAGCTGGTATCGGTGGCGTAGATGATTATCGCGCTTTGCAAACTGAGTATCCGAAGGTTTATGAAATTCCATTCAACTCAACTCGAAAGCGCATGACCACGGTGCATAAGGTAGCGGATGGCTACTTGGCGATTACCAAGGGGGCATTCGATGTCTTATTGCCAAAGTTACCAGCGGATGTTCAAAGTCGTGCAACCGAAATCAATCAACAATTTGGTGATCAAGCATTGCGTGTGATTACGGTTGCGATGACCAAGTTGGCGACGATTTCGGCAGAACCGACTGCCGAAGAGTTGGAGCAAAATTTGCAATTACTCGGACTGGTTGGGATTATTGATCCGCCACGTCCAGAGTCAGCACAAGCCGTTGCGGAAGCCCGTGCGGCGGGTATTAAGACAGTGATGATTACCGGTGACCACGTGGCGACAGCAAGTGCGATTGCCCGTGAAATTGGTATTCTGTTGCCGACTGATAAGGCATTGACGGGTGCCGAATTGCACGCCATGTCAGATGAACAGTTGGATGCAACGGTTCAAGACTACGCCGTGTACGCCCGTGTTACGCCAGAGGACAAGATTCGCATTGTTAAGGCCTGGCAGAAGCGCGGTGATGTGGTGGCAATGACAGGTGACGGTGTAAACGATGCGCCAGCCTTGAACGCTGCTAATGCCGGGATTGCCATGGGACAAACCGGAACTGATGTTGCCCGTGAGGCAGCTGACATTGTTTTGACTGACGATAACTTCGCGACAATCGTGCATGCAGTTGAGGAAGGCCGTGGCATTTACGGCAACATCCGAAAGACGATTAACTTCCTGATGAGTGCCAACATGTCAGAAATTATCGTGATTGTCATGGCGATGATCTTCGGCTGGGGTAGTCCGTTTATGGCGGCCCAATTGTTGTTCATTAACTTGGTATCTGATGGGTTGCCAGGATTCGCCTTGGCCAAGGAGCCAGCGCACGGTGACGTGATGAATGAGAAGCCGATTAACCCGAAGGCCAGTGTATTTGCGCACGGATTGGGCATTCGCATTGCGTTTAATGCCACCTTGTTCGCTGTGATTACTTTGTTGGCCCAAGGTTACGGTGTTTGGACGGGTAATATTGAAGCCGGGCACACAATGGCATTCGTTGTATTGTCGATGACGTCAATCCTGCACGTCTTTAACATCCGTAGTGAAAAGTCGATGTTCCGCATCAAGTTTTCAGCAAATCGTAGTTTGGTGATGATGGCCATCTTGGCGGTGGTCTTGAGTTTGTTGGTTGTGACAGTACCAGTGACGCAAGAGATTTTCCACTTCCACGCCTTGACGACTGGACAATGGATTATCACCGCAATCTTGTCAGTGATTCCGAATATTGCCTGGGAAATCATTAAGATTGTCAACCGCAATAACCATTAGTGTTAAAGCGATATACTTCGGTGTATCGCTTTTTATTATGCACAAAATGTAATAAACGTTATGAAAACACGAATAATTAACAGTGTGAATTAAAAGTAGTCGTCAAAAATCGAACTTTAACGCCGATTAGTGTTGAAACTTCAAATGTTTGTTGATAAAATAGATTTTGTGATAAAACGTTTTGAAATGTTCGTGTTTCACGGATATTCCAGTAAATTAAGGGGGCCATCATGGCAGGAATCGTAGTTGTTGGTAGTCAATGGGGAGATGAAGGAAAGGGAAAGATTACAAACTTCATCGCACAGAACTCGGATATGGTAGTGCGTTACCAAGGTGGTAACAACGCCGGCCACACGATTTATGTTGACGGACAGAAATTTGAGTTGTCAGCTATTCCTTCAGGGATTTTCAACCCTAACCGTTTGGCAGTGATTGGTAATGGGTCAGTGGTTAACCCGAAGGCATTGTTGGAAGAGTTGCACGGTATTCAAGAAAAGGGTGTATCGACTGACAATTTGCGTATCTCAGATCGTGCGCACGTTATTTTCCCTTACCACATTTTGATTGACCAATTGGCTGATGCACGTAAGGGTGATGGCAAGATTGGGACGACTGGACGTGGTATCGGACCTACTTATATGGATAAGGCCGCACGTACTGGTATTCGTGTTGTGGACTTGTTGGACGAAGCTGTTTTGCGTGAGCGTTTGACGACGGTTTTGGCTGAAAAGAACGAGTTGTTGGAAAAGATTTATAACCATGAGCCACTTGATTTGGACGAATTGGTTGCCGAATTTACCGATTACGGTCAACAATTGAAGCCATACATCACAGATACAACGGTGATTGTTAACGAATACTTAGATAGCAACAAGCGTGTTTTGCTTGAAGGTGCGCAAGGTGCCATGTTGGATATCGACCACGGCACGTACCCATACGTGACATCATCTTCACCAGTTGGTGGTGGGGCAACGATTGGTGCCGGTATCGGCCCAACAAAGATTGATCGTGTTGTGGGTGTTGCTAAGGCCTACACGTCACGAGTTGGGGATGGACCTTTCCCAACGGAATTGTTCGATGAAGTTGGTAATCGCATTCGCGAAATCGGTCACGAATACGGGGTTGTGACGAAGCGCCCACGTCGTATTGGTTGGTTGGATACGGTGGTTTTGCGTCACGCTGCCCGCATTGGTGGCTTCACGCACTTGTCATTGAACTCACTTGATGTGTTGTCAGGTTTGAAGACGTTGAAGATTGCGGTGGCTTACGAGTTGGACGGTCAACGTATTGAGCATTACCCAGCAAGTTTGGGGGATGTGCGTCGCGTAACGCCAATCTATGAAGAGTTGCCAGGCTGGGATGATGACATTACTGGGGTAAAGTCACGTGAAGAATTGCCAGCTAATGCAGAAGCGTACTTGAAGCGCGTTGAAGAATTGATTGGTGTGCCATTGTACACATTCGCAGTTGGTCCTTCAAACGATCAAACGATTATTCTATTTGATATCTGGAATGAGGGGTAAAACCATGGAAACAATGACGTTGCAACGGACTGTTTTGGGAACTGAAGAAATCGCTGCGATGGTTGAACGCGTCGCAGCTGAAATTAACGATGCAACGGCAAATGTTGACCGACCTGTTTTTGTGGGAGTCATGAAGGGTGCCTACATTTGGATGGCTGATTTGCTACGTGCGGTTGGCCGTGACGTTGAAACGGATTATATTGATGTGTCGAGTTACGTGGGGGATTCGTCAACTGGACACATTACGATTCAACGTGATTTGAAGGTTGACCTAGCTGGCCGTACTGTTATTATTCTGGATGAAGTGATTGATACAGGATTGACGCTGCGTTATCTAAAGGCAGACTTTGAGAAGCGAGGGGCTGATCAAGTGCTGGTGGCGGTAGCAGTCGACAAGCGTGATGATGTGTCCGCCGGGGGGATTACACCTGACTTTGTGGGAGCAAAAGTACCAAATGAATTCTTGGTTGGTTATGGCATGGACTATAACAACCACCACCGCAACTTGCCATATGTGGCGGTGCTTGAATTGAATAAGTAAGACATAAAGCGACCTGACTGAATAACTAGTCAGGTCGCTTTATTGCTTACTTTTACACATTTCTATATAATGATTGAACTATCAAAAACGAATGGAGATGATGAAGATGCCAGTATTTGGATCATTATCACAGCAGCTGTTGGTCTAAAACACCTGACTTCAGTCAGGTGTAAGACCAAAGACGCACCTGATAAGGGCGACTTGGTCATGTCGGAGGTATAAAACCTCCGACATTCTCAGTCTGCTTTATCTCTACGCCGCATGAAGGTTAAGTCACATTAATTTTCATCGCCGGCGTAGTCTGTGCGATGTGTATCTTGAAAGGGAGCGTAAACATGGACAAACAACTACAACCGCACAAATTCGTTGCAATCAAAGAACAAGTCATCATCTTGAACAAGGCGTTTAATTCAGTTAACGATAAGAACGTTAAGTCTGTCGTTCAGGCCGATGTTATTGAAACCGTTAAGAACATTTTGCCAGACACAGATGTCGCAAATGAGTTCTTAGCGCAATTGCCTGAAATTGCAATGTCAAAGCAACGTGCTGAACATGCGTTTAAGCAACTTGCCGAATTGGTGACGCCGTTCCCTGAGTTGAGCGCAAATCAACTTGGCAAGTTGTTCAAGAAGGTTAAGAAGCTACCTGAACCCAAGTGGGAAAACATGGATCGTCATGAAATGACCTACTTGGGTTGGAATGACAATGGTAGCCAAAAGAAGTACATCGTCGCACCACGCGATGGTAAGTTGGTGGGCATCTATGGTGATTTCGATCCAAAGCCGTTGAACGGATTGTGTGCCATCTGTCACCAACTAGGAACGGTTTCAATGTTCCTATCAAAGGTGAAGTCACGAGGTGCTGAAGGTAATTATACGAAGCGCGGTAATCTTATTTGCCGTGATAGCTCACTTTGCAATGCGCAATTGAGCAACCTTGACTACCTTGCAAGCTTTGTCGAAACGACGCTTGTTAAGTAAAAATAACTAGCAAACGACCTGACTGGCAAGCAACGCCTCAGGTCGTTTTGTTGTATACTACCTGTATTCAAACGGGTACGAGGAGTAACATCATGCAACTCAAATTAGATCAAGATGGTTTTATTGACGAAGTGTTGGTGGACGATGTGCGAGCTGGCTTGTCAACGGCCGGAACGGCATTGGGACCAATTAACAAGCGGACGTTGAAGCGCAACCGTCAACAGTTTAGAGACTTAACGGCATCGTTCGCCAAGCAAACGGAGTGGGTGAATGCCAAACAATTAAGTGCAGCGATTTTGGATGATGTGTATTTGGTGACTAACAAGCCAACGATTGCATGGGATGTCGAAGATGTGTTGCTTGGATTGACCTTTACGATTGGGTCGCATGATCAATTTCAAGCGTTGGATGATGAAACGATAATTGCGTTCACAACAGATTTGCTACAATTTTTGGCTTTGAATGGGATGGCACAAGTTGATTTGGCATCGAACCTTGCCGAACAATGGGTGATTGCTGAATTAGCAGCTTATCGCGAAAACTTGGCTAACGACTTACTGGCGGACGAGGCGTCACAAACGACCGATACGATTAAGCCGTTGTTGGCTAACCTGGCCACACAATCACAATTTGTGGCACTGGACAGTGCCGTACAAGAGTCGATGGTGATGACAATGTTGCCACTGTTCGCTGATATGATGCGTGAAATTGCCCATGAACCACTCGGTAAGTGGACGACGAACGGCTTAAAGCGCATTTTGTTTAATTACTTTGTGCCAACGGTGGTTTTGACGGTTGAGCAACAGCAAAATTTACCCGATGTGATTGCGATGTTTATTGATGCTAATCCGGCCGTGGCTGTTGATGCGCCAACGGGTATGGCGACTGCTCAACAACTTGCTTGGCAGTTTGAACATGAGGCATCATACCCAGGTTACTATTCGGCTGATAAGCGAGTGGCAACGGTTGCCGCTGAGGCCGGCATCAGTTTGAATGATCAACAAGCGTTGGACGAATTCGCAGATGACTATTGGGCTAGCAAGGCTGGCCAAGAGAAGTTTGGCGCAATTGGTCGAGGTTTTGGTGGCCTATGGGATTACTTGGAAAATGAACGTTTGTTCCAAGATATTAAATTGAAGAACCAAGACGCGCGCTTGTTCTACCAATACATGGAACCGTTCTACATTCAAAGTTTGGATCCAGATTGGGAAGCAGATTATGATTTTGAACGTTGGCAAAAAACGATTGCCCACAATACGCAGTTGGCGGTGCTGGATGCACTGTATGGGCGAACAAAGGTTGAGATGATTAAACACATTGCGATGGCGTTCGGCCACCAATCAGCGGATGAGACCCACCATCAAGTGCAGGTTTGGTTGCAACAAATTAATGATTTGCTGGGACCGGTTGTGCAACTGAATGACCGTGGTCAAGTGGTCTTTGATGATAAAGAACGTTTATTGCAAGCGGTTCAGAAGGAATTACACCAAACTGAATTGGCGAAGCTACCAGTATTGATGGCGACAACGCCAGCTGAGTTGCGTGAGGACAATCATAACCAAGTTGATATCTTTATTGAGAAGTTGCAAATTCAATTGGGGGATGTGTTGGAAGCTGATCAAATTCGTTTAGCTGAAGAAATCCTTGATAATCTCACGGAGACGGCTGGTGGGCAATGGCAAATGCCGCTACAAGCGCTATCGGATGAGAACTTCACGAAGTTGTTGGCTAGCGAATTGTTTGGCGTGTTGACCATGCGCCAAGCCTATTTCGGGTTACAAATTATCATTGCTTTCTTGGATAACTCCCGTGCTTTAGCAGAATTAACCAAGCCACGCTTTGATGAATTTGTCCGCCTCATTAAGACAATGCAAGACCAACAAGTGTCACAATACTTATTGGATATCGCTGAACGAATGACACTTGAAACGCCAATTTGATTGATAATGAAACTCCTGATTAGCGCCATGCTAGTTGGGAGTATTTTTTTGCGCTATTGCAACACTGACCCGTATTTTAAAATCGTCCTATATATGATATAGTTTTAGATACTAGATAGTTTAGTTATTAAACATAAGTATTTCAACCAGAAGGTCGAGGGGGAATTTGAAATGGCTAAAGTAAAAATTGTAACTGACTCAACAGCGCGTTTGACGCCGGAAGAAGTGGCTGCATATGATATTGCGGTTGTACCTCTAACGGTGATGATTGATGGCGTGGTGTACCACGATGGCGTATCAATTACACCAAGCGAATTTATTGAGAAGATGGCGGAAGCTAAGGCGTTGCCAACAACATCGCAACCATCATTAGGCGCGTTTACAGAAGTTTATGAAACACTACCTGAAGATGTTGAAATCTTGTCATTGCATTTGACGCATAACCTGTCAGGGACGGTACAAGCAGCTGAACAAGCATCACGCATGGTGCCACAAGATGTCGTTGTGCGTGATTCAAACTACATTGATCGTGCCTTGGCGATGCAAGTGTTGGTCGCTGGTCGCATGGCCGAAGCCGGTGCAACACGTGATGAAATTTTGGCAGAATTGCAACGCGTCGAAGATAACACGGAATTGTACCTAACTGTTAGCACGTTGAAGAACTTGGTCGCAGGTGGTCGTTTGTCAAAGACAGCCGGCTTGATTGGTTCATTGTTGGATATCAAGGTTGGGGCGCACGTGCCACTTGGTCAAATCACGATGGAAGTTAAGGGTCGTGGTAAGAAGACAATTAAGGCCTACCAAGACTTGATTTTTGAGCGTATGCAAGCGGAAGAAAATGGTATTGCGGTTATCGGTATTTCACACGCTGACGCAGCTGAAGATGCCGAAAACTTGGCAGCACGCGCTCGTGAATTGTTCCCAGATGCTATTGTGGATATCGCAGAAACCACGCCAATTGAGTCAACACACGCTGGCCCAGGTGCCATGGGTATTTCTTATTTGAAGAACTACGCTTAATTAATTGAATATAGTTAAATGCCGATGGTTGTTAAGCCATCGGCATTTTTTAATACAGCAGTTGCTTGTTATTCTGTTGAATATGGGCGAAAATGAATGAAGTTCTTTTTAGGAGGCTGGGGTTACATGGGACGACAACGTAATGAACAAACAATTACTGATATTCGCCGCGCGATTTGGGGATTGTTTGTTGAACAAGGATATGCAAAAACAAGTTTTTCGGCGGTTGCTCAACGTGCGGGACTTCAACGATCAATTGTGCAGTACTACTTCTCAAAGAAGGAAGATTTCGCCACGATTGTTAATTCGCAAGTCTCAGAAACGATTATGGCGGTGGTTGATAATCTGTATCCTGACGTGGATAAGTTGTCGCGCTATTATTTGGCCATCCAGATTTATTTTTACACATTTTTCCATTCAAAAGAGATGCGTCAATTCAATCTCGATATTCTTGAAAATCGACGTTTAGCTGATGCTGCCATGTTCCAACAAATCAATTGGTCGTTGGAATTGCTGTCTGCGCACAAGGTTGTTGAACCGGCGATGCTGGACATTCATTTGATTGATGCGTGGGGTGGGTTTACTGAAGTGATGTACCATGGGCTGTTATACCAACGTGAGATTGATATTCCGGTGGGTGTTGCTAAGTTGGTGAAGTTAGTGGCTACGAATTCTGGCTATGATGACGCAACAATCGATGCCACGATGCAACAATATTGCTTATCCGAACAAGCGATTAAGCGAGCACGTGACCGGGTTACGACCATAATTGAAGAAAAATAATATGAAATACCGTTTGGTTGATATGCCAAACGGTATTTTTTAATTGCTTTGACATTGTAAGTGTCTTGTGATAAATTTATCAATGTTAATTAGTTGGTATGCGTATAGGAAAAGTGCGTGAGACGACTTATGGAGGTATAGAGATGTTTAAGTTGGATAAGCCAGTCGCTAGCTTGAAGGAAATTATCCTTAAGAGTGTGTGGTATGGCTTTGTTGCTGGAATGATTTCCGGCATGGTTAAGATTGGTTGGGAGAATTTGTTGCCACCGCGTACAATTGCGCGTAATTTGACGAATCCGCCACAAACAATGATGGAACAATTTGGGGTGCCACACAGTTTGACACACGCATACGTTTATTATTCACATGATCAAAAGGTCTTTTGGTTTACATTGATTTTGCACTTCTCATTTTCTGTATTCTTTGCCATGGCCTATGTGTTTATTTCACAATACTGGTCAAAGGTTGGGTTGTGGCAAGGTGCTGCTTACGGTATCTTCCTATGGTTCGCTTGGCACATCGTTTTGATGCCAGCAATGGGAACTGTGCCAGCTCCTTGGAACCAACCATTTGATGAGCACTTCTCAGAGTTCTTCGGCCACATTGTGTGGGCATGGTCGATTGCGGCAGTTGTATTCTTTATGATTGCCAAGGACAAAAAGGGTAAGTTGGTTAATATTTAAATGTATTGAAAAGGATTCCGTGGGACGGAATCCTTTTTTATTACCCGTTGAGCTTTTGAGAGGGTCAATCCGAATAATTCTGGTATGCTGAAGTCATAGAACGCCATGCAATTCTATTGGAGGGGCCACATGAAAAAAATAATGCAGTGGGGAATTGGCATTTTGGGTGTTGCTGCAGCTGTCGGAATCGGCTATATAGGTATGGGGCTGATTAGTGATGCCCATTCAACAGATAAGGTCACCACGAACGCTAAGCAACAGGCATCAAGTGAACAGCAGACTAACAAACCCAAGCAACAGAAAACGATTTTTCAACAGATTGCTGGTCGTGACTTTTGGTTTACATCCGGTGCAGGCGGTTGGCGCACTGTCATGACCATTAATGAAGACGGGACATTTTCTGGTAAGTTTACGGATTCAGATATGGGTGACTCAGGGACTGATTATCCCAAGGGAAGCATGAAGATATCTGAATTCACGGGACGCTTAGACAATGTGCAAAAGGTATCGGCTACCGCCTACACAATGACGGTGTCGCAACTTGATTATGATCCGGCGAATGTGACAACGATTGTTGATGGCGTACGTGAAATCACAGCCGAACCGTACGGTATTGGCCTAAATGATGCCATCACGATTTATTTACCTGGTCAGGAAGTTGATCGGAATGATGCTACGTACCGTATGTGGTTAGGAACTGGTGGACCGTATGGTGACACGACGGCTTTCATTCAAAATGAGAAATTCACGTTACCAACCTTATTTGATACCACGCAACACTACGCTTGGATTGTCTATCCGGCATCACAAGTATAAGTATTTTTGAAAACACTGAGCAGGGCAACTGTTCAGTGTTTTTTGTATGAAAGGCAGGAGCTCATCCCCACAATATTCAAATTCACTCCGTAAGATAGGTGAATAAAGCTATTGAGGGGGTATCTATGGCAAAACAACAATTTACAGATATCAACGGCAAACCGTTTAATCGTAATGCGATGGTTGCGGTGCTGTTGATTGGAACGTTTGCCGGAGCATTGATGCAGACATCACTCGGGACAGCCATTCCAACGCTGATGCGTGATTTCGATATTACGTTAGCGACCGCACAACAGGCAACGACGTGGTTTATGCTGGCGAACGGAATTATGATGCCAGTTTCGGCATTCTTATCAACCCGTATACCGACGAAAGTGTTGTATATCACAGCCTATCTGCTGTTGTTTACCGGTATGACGATTACGTCATTAACACCAGCTCATCATGATATGTGGTGGATGTTCCTGGCTGGACGAATTATCGCTGCGATTGCCGTTGGTATTTCAATGCCGTTGATGCAAGTGGTCATGGTGAATATTTTCCCAGCTGAAGCACGTGGAACAGCTATGGGGTTGAACGGAATCGTCATCGGATTAGCGCCGGCGATTGGACCAACGTTATCTGGCTGGCTGTTACAAAAGCACGGGACAGTAATGGGTTTGAACTTGAACGGTTCATGGCGGTTGATTTTTCATTTGCCAATGGCGGTGCTAGCACTTGTTATCATCGCTGCGCCGTTCTTTATTAAAAACGTTATTAAGAACGAACGGATGAAACTTGATTTACCATCACTTGTTATCTCAACGGTTGGATTCGGGTCATTCTTGTGGGCATTTACCAACGTCGCAACCGATGGATGGGGCAACGTCAAAACGGTTATCGTACCAATGATTATGGGGGCGTTAATCATTGTGCTATTCGTGCTACGTCAGCTTCGTTTGGATGAGCCCTTTGTGGACGTGCGTGTGTTTAAGAACAAGCAATTCACGCTGACGACCATCTGCGTGATGATGTCGATGAGTGCCATGATGGGCGTCGAAATGATGCTCCCAACATACTTGCAGAACGTACACCTGTTAACGCCATTGCAGTCAGGACTAACGCTAATGCCAGGGGCGCTGATGATTGGTGTCATGGCAGTGTTGGCAGGACGTGATTACGATCGCATTGGGGCTAAGCGTTTGACGATTACTGGCTTCACATTCGTGGCAATTGGGACGTTACCATTCTTGTTCTTATCACCAACAACGCCGACGCATTTCATCACGACCCTGTACGCGGTGCGTATGTTTGGAATTGCAACGGCACTGGTACCGTTGACGGCGATGGCCATGGCGGTGCTCCCAAAGAACGAAGCGCCACACGCAACCGCGGCAAACAACACGGCCCGTCAGGTAGCGTCAGCAATCGTTGTCGCTTTGCTGTCATCAGTGACGCAAAACGTCATTGCTAACCACGAGCCAGCTAAGCATTTGGAAACAACAAACCCGCTCCAATATGGGGCGGATTATTTGGAAGCCTCGATGAAAGGGTTCCATGTATCCTTTGCAATCGGCTTGAGTTTCGCAATTATTGGGATTATCGTCGCGCTGTTCTTGAAGGGTGGCAAGATTGTGCCAGTGGCAGCATCGAATGAGGAGGTAGCAGAATGATTATTCCGATTTTAGCAGTTGTCGCGATTCTGACTTACCTGGCATGGATTCGGATTGAACCGTTGGCATGGCGTATTCCGTTGGGTGTGATTAGCGGGACGGTCTTCGTGGCCTTAGTGATGTTATTACTAGTTAATTTTGATCGGCATTACGGCATGAAAAAAGTAACAAGGGCTGAGACGCAACAGATTTACTCGGCCGTTGGCGATAAGCTGCCGATTGGCATACTCGTGACCAAAGAACTTGGGACTAAGGCTGATAACTATGTGTTGGTGTATGCCAATAAGGCAGAGGACAAAGCGACTCCACATTTTGTGCCCGACACCAAACATATGGTCCAAGCGGTAAAAAAGAGTGCGACTTATCGAGAAGCCGATGTTCCCAAAGCAACCGTTAAAACAACAACGACGCGTTGGGAGTGGCGAAATGAGGTCTTTAAATTTCTCCTTGGTTTTGGTGGTGAAGGTGGCACAATTGCCAAGCAAAGTTCAGTTGTCACGATTCCAAAGTCAAGGTGGTTGGCGGTAACTGAATCACAGGCTAAGCGTTTGACGAAGTTGCAAGGTAAACAAGACGCAACACAACAACAGGCTTTGCAGCAAGCGGTAGCTGAGCAAGTTATAGCTTACCGAGAAGCAAATCCAGCGGCGACACCAGCACAGCTAGCCGAAGTTGAACAAAAGGTGACAACCGAAACAACGTTGGCAGCGGTCAAAAAGATGTTAGCCGAAAATTAATGCCCTTTTTCTGACCACCTTGGCGAAGTGGTCGTATCATATTGCGTATGAAGTTGAAAAGAGGTCTGAACGATGTCATTTTTACACGAAACATACACACTAAATAACGGCATGTTAATGCCAAAGATTGGCTTGGGAACTTGGCAACAAACCAAGCAACAAGCTCATGATTCAGTTGCGGCTGCTTTGGCGGCAGGCTACTTGTATGTTGATACGGCGCAGATGTATCAAAACGAAGATGCGGTAGGGGCTGCGATTGCAGAATATGGCATCGATCGCGACACATTGACGATTTCAACTAAGATTGACGCCAGCATCAAGGATTATCGTCATGCAGCTGAGTCAATTGATGACTCTTTGGCGGCGTTGAACATGGACTACATTGATTTGTTGTTGATTCACGCACCGCGTCCATGGAACCAAATGGAAGTGCCAAACGTGCGGCCAAGTCGTGGTAATAACTACTACGACGAAAACTTGGCAGTTTGGCAAGCGATGGAGGAAGCGGTTCAAGCAGGTAAGGTAAAGAGTATCGGCGTATCAAACTTCAACAATGAAGATGTGAAAAACATTTTGGATAATGGGTCAATTACACCAGCGGTTAACCAAATTATTTATCACATCGGGATGACGCAAGATGTGAACCAACCGTTTGATGAAGCAAATGGTTTGCTAGTTGAGGCGTACAGCCCAATTGGAACGGGCCGTTTGTTGCGTATGCCAGAGTTGCAAGAAATTGCAGCACACTACGATCGTTCAGTTGCCCAATTAGCCATCCGTTATGCGTTGGCTAAGGGTACGTTGCCACTACCAAAGGCTAACCACCCAGAGTATGTTGCTCAAAATGCGGATGTTGATTTTGAAATCAGCCCGGCTGATATGCAACTTTTGGATGCCATTAAGATGCCATATTAATATCAAACAAAAAACGCTCTTACCGCAACGAAGTGGTAAGAGCGTTTTGTATTACTGAACGGTTGAAACATTGAATGTAACTGGATAATCATTTGTGCCTTGCGCGGGGGTAATACGGGCCGCTGTAAACTGCATCTGTTGATAGTCGAAGTCATTCGAGTCAGTCAGCACAATGAAATTACCAGACTTTGAATCACCGGGTTCAAGGATTCCAGTATTAAATTGGTCGTACATGTAGTGACCGACACGCATGTCAGAATGCGTAAAAGTTTGGCCGTTCCCATCAACTAGTGTCCAACCAGCGACGTTGGTGTTCAATAAATTGATGGCTTGGTTGGTGTTATTGGTGATGGTAACGCGGAGTGTGACACGATAAAATTCGTATGGCAATGACACGTCAGCCCTCACAAATTCCTTTTCAGCTGGTGAGAAAAGTGATTCTAGATTCGTTGTATCCAAAATGTTGATATGTGAAATGGAGAACTGTAAGCCGTTAGCCGTGGTGTTCATGCCAATATCTTTATCCATGAACGTTGATTGATAGTCTTGATGATTATTAGCTGGTGCGCGTGAGTAATCGATGGCCGATGAACTTGCGGCACTCGAGGTGTTAGAGGTACTTGAGGTGCTTGAAGTTTGGGCGGTCAAGGGCGCAGAAGTGTCATTAAAATCGTGAACGGTATATCTGGTTGCTTTTGGTCCGTAAATAGCGATAACATAGAAGCCAAGTAATAATCCGCTGAAAATCACGAGTATTAAGATTTGGCGGGTTAATTTGGTCATGGTTCGGCTCCTGTTTTTTTAAACAGTATACACCTAGTGTAAAAGGGACGACTAGTGACGGACGTGGAAAATGAGGGAAAACGGATGTTGTTAAATCTTAGAACGCTAACGGCAGTTGAGTTGCGTCGCAATAAATTGATTGCGGTCTTTTTGATGGGTGCGCTCGGCCTGGAATTGACGACCCTTGATCCACGAGCTAGCGTTGTGATTTTAATCGGCGCTGTTATAGCTGGTGTTTTGCCGAATGATAAGGTCGCGGTGTTGTGGTTGATGCCTGCAAATTTATTAGTGGGTGACTTCTTTCTAACGCAGCCCATTTGGCAAATGAAGCTTGCTTTAGCCATCGCTGTGTTGCTCGTAAGGTTTGGCCTGGTACAAGATAAGCCGATTGTCCAGGAAGCAACGTTGCCGAAAAAGTACACGTATGACCTAACTGGGTTGTCGCGCAAAGACAAGCAAGCTTTCCAAACGGCCTTCGCTACGGGCTATGAAGAGATTCAAGCTATCAATGCTGCGGTTAAGGATGATGGGCAGTTGGAGACGATTGCTGATAAGTATCAATTCGAATTATTCACGGATAACATCATGGCAACGTTAGCTGAGAAGCCGGAGCGCCTTGTGCTAGCGGATGAGTTCCTCTATAACCACGTGCCGAATATTTTGAAAATCGTCCGCATGTACATGACTGTGCAAAAGCAGACATCGGTGTCACAAGTCGCTGATGAACAACTAGTTCAGGCGCAAAATACGCTAGTTGCCTTGTTTAAAGAAATAAAAGTGGATTACCACGTCCTGACGCAAGTAGATTCACAAGCACTTTCAGAGCAAATTGCGATCGCGCAACAAACGATGTACAACCGAAATTAAATAATGATTGTGAGCTGGTTCGCCAGCTCTTTTTTTCTGCAAAAATTCAAATTGACCCGGTATGATAGAGGCGAAGGGGGTGACGGATTTGGATGAAAAAGATAAAGAGCTGGATCGATTGATTTATGATACGTACGGCATCGTTGAGTCGGAACCAGATGAAACCAAGCTGGCACCTCGTAAACCACGCCACCGGCGCAGAATTATTTACACCAGCATTATCTTGCTGCTGGTGTTTGGATCAGTTGGCAGTAGCTTTGAGCCGATTATGAGTGCCATTAACTACAGTTCGCAACGGCGCCAATTAAATAATTTGACGATCAAACAGGCTGAGATGGGCAATAAAAAATTATTGCGAAATGGTGGTTTTGGTCCGACACGTGATTCATTGGGAATGTACACTGGTAAAAACGGCGAGTTGACCGTTGCAATTGTGCAATCAGATTTCCAAACAACAACCCCGAATGTACAACGTGCCTTAAAAGAGGCGATTAAATTTTGGCGGGAGAAATCACAGGGCAAAATTATTATCAAGGAAGTTCAACAACGTCAAAGTCCGGATGTGCTCGTGCGAGCGGGTGCGATGGGGGATGAAGGGACTGACGCAGGGACACATGCCTTGGCCTGGATGAATCCGTCAACCGGTGAGCTGCGTGTTTCTGGGGATGTATTGTCATTGTCGAATCAAAACACGTTAACGAAAACGCTGGCGCACGAACTTGGGCATGCCCTGGGGATGGGTCATAAAACTGATGGCCACAACATCATGAGTGCGATGTTATCGCCGAAAGCGGATGAGGTTTCAACGAATCAACTAACACACATTGAGACGTTCCAATCTGAACGTTAAAGCAAGGTGAAAACGACAGTGCATGCTAGAATTAATTTATCAATATGAATGAGGTGATAGGTCATGGATGAAGCATTGGCAAATGATGTGCAACGATTTGTTTTGGCACAAGAAAACGCAAACAGCTTTCAAACGGCGGTTGATGAATTAACGGCTGGTAAGAAGGATTCACACTGGATGTGGTGGGTATTTCCACAGTTGCGTTCGCTGGGTTCAAGTGAACGTGCGGTTTATTACGGCGTAGCAGATGCGGATGAAGCCCGTGCTTATTTGGCAAATGAGACGCTAGCTGAGCGCTTATTACATGTCACGAAGATTGTTTTGGACTTGAAGGCAGCTAACATTGTTGATGTCTTTGGGGATGTTGATACGCGTAAGTTACAAGCATCATGGACGCTATTTGAATCAGTCGCAGATAACAAAGTACCATTTGCAGAAGGACTAGATTTCTACTTTAACGGGGAACGTCATTCAGCGACATTGGCCGAATTGTAAAATAGACTGGTAATCAATGATGGGCACTCGAAATTTCGGGTGCCTTTTTTGTGCTCGCAGGAATTCAAAGTGTTAACATTTAGGTGTTGAAAAGAAACGAGGCTTATTAGTGATGAATCAAACAGTATTAAAAGCAGTAGAACGTGTGACTTGGAACACAGAACACCACTTCTTGCATATTAAGAATCAACACGAGTTCAAGCGCCAACTAGCGGTGCAATTCGAAATGGGGTATTCGGATGCCCGTTTCATTCAATTCTTCTTGGAAACACAAGAAAGTGATGATGACATTTGGCAAACGTTTACGGACGCTTTTGAAAAGGTGACGGCGTTTGAGTACGCGTTTATCGCAGGCGGTTTGGAAGGTTTCAATGAGCAATTTGGGGATCAAATGGCTGCTTATGATGAGGCGCACCAAGAGTTACTAGGTATTTTGGAACAGGTAAAGTTGCTAGCGGCAACGTTTTAGGGGGCTATAACAAATGTTTGACTACAAGGCATATTTCAAGGAACGTACAATGCGTGATTACACAGTCGCCATGGTTTTGCGCATGATGGCTGATAACGGATACATGGGACAACACGCTGTCGACGTGTTATCTGAGACGAATGCAGAGATTACATCAGAACCATTCCCAGGCGAGGCGGGTCTGCGCCAATTGTATGTTCACATTGATGGACAACAATTTGTCGTTCGCTTCAAGGTGAACCTAGAGACTGGTGATACGACAGTCCGTGATGCTTGGCGTAATGATGAGCAAACGCATGTTGATGAGTTGAATTTCATCGACTATTGGTACCCAACTTACTTCCCCGATGGTCAGGTAGCTGATCGTGTAAAGGACTGGTACGCAGTGGCGGATGCTAAGCTACAATTTAAGGCTTAATGATAGGAGACCTGTAAAATTTGTACAGGTCTTTTTTGTGCCGAAAATTATCAATCCGTGGGACTTTTGGTTTCCGGAGCGTCCAAAATTATGGATGATACATAAAAAACCCACAAAAAGGACATGAATAAAACAATGAATGCGATTTCAAGGACATGGCTTATTCAAATAATCGCCCAAAATTAGAAGATTATATAGGGTAGACTGTAAATAACTTGGAACGACATTGTGAACTGTGGTGGCTCATGAAAAGTTTTTTCAGGGTATTGGACGGAGAAAGGGCACTTTCTTTTTAGAGGAGTAAAACGATGAAAAAACAATCAGCAATTTTATGTTTTGTCACCTTTATGGCAATGAATGTGGCAACGTTGGGAACAGTAAGCGCAGATGCTGTCCGCCCGGTAGTTGCACAATCATCTTTGATCGAGCAATTTGACGAGATGATTCAAGGTGTTAAAGACAAGCTTAGTGGACACACGGAATCTGACTATAACGAGCCGATTATTGAATCACCAGATGGCGAAATGAAGCCAACACAGGTGACTGATATTTCGGTTTCGGAAAATGCAAAGTCAGAACCCGTTATTGTCGGGGCGGTTGATACGCCAGACTTAGAAAATCGCCGTTGGGCTCGTGATGTGAATGCTGGTCGTACGGAAGAAGGCGTTTGGCCGGTTCGCATGGCAAAGAACCACCCAATTGTCTTTTTGCTAGCGATGCTAGTCGTTGGTAATGCATCAGCCGTGTTTGTTTATCGTGTTAAGCGCCGCCCAGTTACAACAGAAATCTAAAAAACGCCCTCGCACAAAATTAGTGCGGGGGCGTTTTGCTATTTCTGTTGTAGGAAAATAACCAACACAGTGATTGCTTGTAATAGGGAGAAAATACCCATACGGTACTTAGGCTTCAAGTCGAGATTAATTAGAACCATCCACGTAAAGACAATAATGACAATCGCTAATAGTGTCCATAAATTCCATGGCAACGTTAAGACATCTAACAAAAGGATGATGCCAAATGCCAAAGACGTGGCGCGCTTGTTGCGACCAGTTGGTACGAAAATGCTACTCATGTAGTACAGATAACTGAATAGCAAAGGCAACAAGCTTAGAATAAACGGTAGCGTTAGATAGGTGTTTTGTTGATAGAAAATGACAACCGGCATGGCTAGCGTGGCGATGCCGGAATACATAATTAAACCAAGAATGTTTTGCAGGTTTAACCACTTAACGTTAATCAACAATAAGGCGAGGGGTAACAAACCCAGCAAGATAATTTGTTGAATCGTGACTTGCTTATACAGGAAGTATAAGAAGATGATTGGAATCAAGATGACAGCGAAATTCAACCAACGTGAGAAGCCACGGTTAAAGGTTAAGAAGATTGCTAGTGCCAATATAAGGCTGTAGGTCATCAAAAGCGGATTGTGTTGCCATTGCCCACTGGTTAAGTTTTTTGAATAAATCAGCGGGTAAATCCACCAAATGGCCAATTGTGACGTGACGGCAAACAAAATTGAGAACCACTGAATTTGTTGCCACTGTGGTCGGTTGTCGATGTGTTGTTGTCGACGCCGAGGTCCACGATGAAGTGGTTCGGTCGATGAAGCCGTTGCTTGGGGACCATCTAATTGGCTGAGCCGATTTAAGCTGGCTTGATAATCGTCATTCATGGCTAGCCTCCTTTTAATGATATTTTTCATTTATATGTAATTAACTAAACTAACCTTATAATTGTAGCAAATTCGGCGCAGTCTCGGACAGTTTGTTATAATGACTTTTAGGTAAAAGAGTGAATTAATTGTGAAAGGGAAGCAGAACAATGACGATTAAGTTAATTGCAACCGATATGGACGGTACATTGCTACGTGATGATCGCACATTTGACTATGCACGAATGGAGGCATTGTTAGATCAAATGGACGAACGTGGTATCCGCTTTGTCGCAGCGAGTGGTAACCAATATAAGCAACTGCGTTCTTATTTTGAACCGGTTAACCCTGACCGCATTACATATGTGTCAGATAATGGTGCATTAATTACCCATGAGAATACGGTGTTGGCTGAATCCGCATTGTCACCTGATCAAATTGCCCGCGTATTGCAATGGAATGCTGAGACACATGCACACATGGATAATTTGATTATTTTGTCAGGAACGAACGGAGCGTATGTTTCAAATCATGCGACACCTGAAATGATTGCGGCCGTAAAAACGTTCTATCCAACGGTTCACCAAGTTGAAAAGTTTATGGATGTCGAAGATAGCATTTTCCGTTTTTCATTAGTTTGGGACCAAGATGTTGATGTGCATCATCACGTGCAACAATTGCGCGATGTCTTCGGTGAGGAATTGCACACTACGGGTTCAGGATTCGGATCCGTTGATATTTTGGCACCGGGGGTCAACAAGCGCACTGGTCTGGAACAACTTGCTGCTAAGTGGGACATTAAGCCCGAAGAAATGGCAGCGTTTGGTGATAACGGTAATGATTTGGAAATGCTTCGCTACGTGAAGTACCCATTTGTGATGCCAAATGCCGAGGATTTTATGAAGGTCCGTATTAATAATTTGGCCGTTAATGATAATAACCACAACGGGGTTTTGGATACAATTGAAGCTCTGCTGGGTGGTGCGTTTGACGATGACGATGAGTCAGTTTTTACTAAGTAAGCGTTATCGTTGAACTAAAAGCCTATACGCGGTGTGAGAAACTGCTATAATGGGTAAGATTGACATGCGTAACTATTGGTTGCGCATTTTAGATTTATAGAGGCGGAGGAAACGTTGTGTTTTTCAAAAAGCGACGAGTCATCGATTCAGAAACAACGACACAATTAGATAAGACGCGCATTCCTAACCATATTGCAGTTATTATGGATGGAAACGGGCGCTGGGCTAAGCGACAAAACTTACCCCGTGTGGCCGGACACCAACGTGGTATGGAAGTGGTTAAGGATATTACCAAGGCAGCTAGTGATTTAGGTGTTAAGGTGCTAACATTGTACGCATTTTCAACTGAAAATTGGAAGCGTCCTGAGACTGAAGTCGGGTTCTTGATGAAGTTGCCTGGTAAGTTTTTTGATACCTTCGTGCCTGAGTTGATTGAAAATAATGTTCGCGTCAACGTGATGGGATATGTTGATCAACTGCCCGCTGATACGCAACGTGCCGTCAATGATGCGATTGCCCAAACTGCTAATAATTCGGGGATGGTTTTGAACTTTGCCTTGAATTATGGTGGCCGCGCTGAAATCGTAACAGGTGTACAAACGTTAGCTCAACAAGTTGCGGCTGGCGAGCTTAAGCCTGAAGAAATCGATGAAGCGACAATTAGTGGCGCTATGATGACAGCATCACTTGGTGAATATGCAGATCCTGATTTGCTAATTCGTACCAGTGGTGAAATGCGTTTGTCTAATTTCTTGTTGTGGCAATTGGCATACGCAGAATTCGTCT
Source organism: Weissella confusa (assembly GCA_016466735.1). Classification (GTDB taxonomy): domain Bacteria; phylum Bacillota; class Bacilli; order Lactobacillales; family Lactobacillaceae; genus Weissella; species Weissella fermenti. Next base: position 34,193 of record JAAOED010000021.1, read on the forward strand.
TTGTCGACGAACACTGGCCTGAGATGACACAATCTGTTTTCGAAGGGGCCATTGCAACTTACCAAGCACGTGATCGTCGTTTTGGTGGGATTGCAGAAAATAAGAGTGATAAAAAATAGAGGAAGTTTAGGACTATGAAGACACGTGTCATTACGGCCATTGTCGCATTGGCAATTTTCTTGCCAATCTTGTACGCTGGCGGTATTTGGATTCAAGTGGCAGCATCAGTACTCGCAGTAATTGCGGCTGCCGAAGTCGTCTTGATGCGCAAGACGTTGTTGGTTGATTTTGGAGCAATTTTGACGATGGTTGGTGCTTTGGTGATGACGTTGCCTGCCAATTTGTGGGACAACATTCAAACACCAGTTGTCTTGCACCGCTCATCATTGTTGTACATTTTTGTTATCTTGATGTTGTTGCACACGGTAATTGCTAAGAATAAGTTTAGCTTTGAGGATGCCGGTGTATTTACGTTGACGATGATGTACGTTGGAATGGGATTCGGCATGATGGTTGCCGCACGTAACACTGGGTTGGATACGTTGATGTTTGCCTTCTTGATTGTTTGGTTGACTGATTCAGGCGCTTACATGATTGGTCGAAAGATTGGTAAGCACAAGTTGACGAAGATTTCACCAAACAAGACTTGGGAAGGTTCGATCGGTGGAACGGTTGTTGCAGTGATTGCGGCAGCGGTCTACACATACTTCTTCCCACAAACATACAGCTGGCCAGTGATGATCATTATTAGTATCGTGCTTTCAGTAGCCGGTCAATTTGGTGATTTGATTGAATCTGGTTTGAAGCGTTTTTACAAGGTGAAGGATTCAGGAAATGTTTTGCCTGGTCACGGTGGTATCTTAGATCGTTTCGACTCAATGTTGATTGTTTTGCCATTGATGTACTTGATTGGTTTGTTCCACTAAACTAAAAGATTTTTAAGCCTGAAGGATATTAACGTTTCCTTCAGGCTTTTGTTGTATACTAGGGCCTAGTATATTGGGAGCACGTGGAGAATTTAACTAATGACAACGATTATTACGTTTATTTTGGTGTTCGGCCTGTTGGTGGTCGTACACGAATTTGGACATTTTTACTTTGCAAAGAAGTCCGGTGTTCGTGTCCGTGAGTTTGCAATTGGGATGGGGCCTAAGTTGCTACAGACACGACGAAACGGCACGACTTACACGATTCGCATTTTGCCGGTTGGCGGTTATGTTCGTATGGCAGGACGCGCGGAGGCAGAAGAAGAAAGCATTCGTCCCGGTATGACGGTCGTCGTCGTTGAGACGGATGGTGTTGTGACGCGTTTGAATCTGTCAGAGCAAACTGAGTTGGTAGGTGGCCGTGCTTTAACGGTTAATCGTATTGACTTGGTTGATGACATGTTCATTGAAGGGTACTGGGATGGAGACGAGTCAACGCTGGTTAAGCTCGCTGTTGATCATGATGCGTCAGTGATTGAAGCTGATGGTACCGAAGTCTTAGTTGCACCACGTGACACACACATTGAATCAGCTAAGTTGTGGCAACGCGCCTTGATTAACTTCGCTGGTCCGATGAATAATTTCATTTTGACGTTGGTGTTGTTCCTTGGCTTGGCATTTGCAATGCCTGGGGTGACAACGACAACGTTGCAATCAATTGCACAAGATTCTCCAGCAGCGAGCGCTGGCTTGAAGAAGGGCGATACGATTGAAAAAATCGACGGCGTTAAAATGACATCTTGGCAAAAGATGCAAGATACGATTCAAGCGTTGCCTGGCAAGAAGACGACGGTGGTGTACGAACGTGATGGTAAGCAATTAACCACTAAGGTGACGCCTAAGTCGGTTAAGAATGGTGGCATGACGATTGGACAAATTGGGGTGACACCAACGACGACGAAGGCAGCCGGCCCACGTGTGGCGTATGCTTTCCGTGCTACGGGGCAAGCGATGACACAGATTTTCCGCGCGATTCAAAATTTGGTCCAAGGCTTCTCACTTAATAAGTTAGGTGGACCAGTTGCCATTTACAAGAATACGGAACAAGTTAGTTCGTATGGCTTCTTGGCGATTGTGTCATTTGCAGCATGGTTGTCAGTTAACTTGGGTATGATGAACTTGTTACCAATCCCTGGTTTGGATGGTGGTAAGTTGTTGCTGAATGCAGTTGAGGCAGTCATTCGTCGTCCGGTACCTGAAAAGATTGAAACAACGGTCACGTTGGCTGGTGTTTTGTTCTTGGTACTGCTGATGGTGGCGGTTACCGGAAATGATATTTTGCGTTATTTTTTAAGTAAGTGAGGAAGGGATGCCGGTTCGGCATCCCTTTTTGTATACTTTGTGCGAATGAGTAGGGTAGTTCTTGGTTAACTGTGGTAAACTAGTAAAAGAATTTTTAGTGACGTTATGTCGTCAAGATTAGGGATGAGGGAAGTTTTCCATGAAACAATCAAAGGTTTTTATTCCAACTTTGCGTGAAACTCCAGCCGATGCTGAAGTTATCTCGCACCAAATGATGTTGCGTGCCGGTTACATGCGTCCGGTTTCAGCCGGTGTTTACGCCTACTTGCCATTGGCACAACGCGTTTTGAACAAGATCAACACGATTATTCGTGAAGAGATGGAGAAGATTGACGCGATTGAAATGTCAGCACCAATGCTTTTGCCAGCTGAAATGTGGCAAGAGTCAGGTCGTTATGACACGTATGGTCCCAACTTGTTTAAGTTGAAGAACCGTCACGACCGCGACATGATTTTGGGACCTACTCACGAAGAAACGATGACGACGTTGATTCGCGATGACATTAAGTCATACAAGCGTTTGCCATTGACGGTTTACCAAATCCAAACAAAGTTCCGTGATGAAAACCGTCCACGCTTCGGTGTTTTGCGTGGTCGCGAATTCATTATGAAGGACGCCTACTCATTCTCAGTTGATCAAGAAGGTTTGGATGAGTCATACAAGAACATGGAATCAGCCTACATCAACATTTTTGATCGTATTGGCTTGGACTACCGTGTCATCGTTGGTGACGCTGGTGCCATGGGTGGTTCAGACTCAAAGGAGTTCTCAGCTCCTGCTGAAGCTGGTGAAGATATCATCGCTTACTCAGATGAGTCAGACTACGCAGCTAACTTGGAAATGGCGAAGGATTTGTACACGCCTAACAAGTCACACGCGCAAATGGCTGATTTGGAAAAGATTGCCACGCCTGAAGTTAAGACGATTGAAGAATTGGCTGAATACTTGCAAACAACACCTGACCAATTGGTTAAGACGTTGTTCATGTACGCTGATGACCAACCTGTTTTGGTTCTGGTTCGTGGTGACTTCGAAGTGAACGAAGTGAAGGTTCAAAACTTCTTGCACGCTGACGAGTTGCGTATGGCGACTGAAGAGGAAGCACAAGAAATCTTGGGCGCACCATTTGGTTCATTGGGACCAGTTGGTGTTGGTGAAGACGTTAAGATTATCGCCGATGAATGGGTAACTGACATGGTTAACGTGACGGTTGGTGGTAACGAAGCTGGCTTCCACTACTTGAACGCTAACGTTGATCGCGACTTCCGTATCGACGAAGTGGCTGATGTTCGTACGGCTCGTGAAGGTGATTTGGCAATTGACGGTAAGGGTCACTTGCAATTTACTAAGGGTATCGAAATCGGTCACATCTTCAAGTTGGGTACGCGTTACTCAAAGACGATGGGCGCACAAGTTTTGGATGCTAACGGTCGTCAAGCTGATGTCATCATGGGTTCATACGGTATCGGTGTGTCACGTTTGTTGGCAGCGATTGCTGAGCAAAACGCTGACGAAAATGGTTTGGCATGGCCAACATCAGTTGCGCCTTGGGATGTTCACTTGGTACCAATGAAGTACTCAGATGAAACGCAAAAGGCATTGACTGATGACTTGAACGATACGTTGGTTGCAGCTGGTTACGAAGTTTTGGTTGATGACCGAAACGAACGTGCCGGTGTTAAGTTTAACGATTCAGACTTGATTGGTTTGCCAGTCCGTGTCACGGTTGGTAAGAAGGCCGGAGAAGGTATCGTTGAAGTTAAGTTGCGTAAGGCTGACGAAGCGATCGAAGTCCGTGCTGAAGAATTGGTTGCAACGCTACAAATCTTGTTGCACCCTGAAGTTGATGCACAAGCTTAATTAAAGATAACTAGAAAGCTACCCGGTTTTATGCCAGGTGGCTTTTTTATTGGTTGTGATTGATAACGCTTTCATAAAATGGACACATTTTTGTGCAATACTAGTAAGTATCAAAGATAAGTGAAGGAGGGCGACCGTATGCGCAAGTTCTTGTGGGCCGTCATTGCTGTACTAACTGTATTGGCATTTACGCATTTTTAATGGGTATTTATTGTTAGTTTAAGTTTGCATGCGTAATATTAAGGATGTTGATAAGGAATACAGAGATATTCATTCAACAACCCATAAATACTACTCATAACCTACAGGTCTAACCAACCTGAAACCTACTCCTTAAAATTTATGATGTGCTGAGACATGTCATAAGAATAGATCGCCGAATTGCCCGTTCGGCTTGATCCGCTAAACGCTATCCATTAAGTTGGATGGCGTTTTTTGTTTGTATGTTAATTCGATACGTCGTTGTAACTAGAACAAGGTATAATTAAACGCATATTGAAAAATGAGAGAAGGGAGCCCTTAACATGGCGTTGACCGCACAAGAACAATTCCAAACACTATTGCAACAATTGCAATATGAGGAAGTCCCTGCTAGTTTGCAGCAAACAGCATTGACCAAGCTAGCCGTGCACAAACAGTCTAAGGTTTGGCAATTCCACTTGGAAATGCCTGCGCTACCACCAGTGCAAGATATGGCCGCTTTGGTAGCACGCATGCAAACGGCTTTTGCCAATATTGCGCAAACCACTTACCAATTGCATTTGACAACGCAGCCAGATGCCCAACAAATTGTTGATTATTGGACGTGGGTACTGCAACAACATCAAAATGAACCAGGTGCCTTCCGTCAGGCGTTTGCCCATGTGTTGCCACAAATCGCTGACAACCAATTGCGTTTGACGTTTGATACAGCAGTTTGGGCGAACTATGCCCGTCAAACTGGGTTGCCAATTATTGAAAACGCTTATAAGAAACTCGGTGTTGGATATCAATTGCCATTTAACATCCAAGTTGATGAACAATTGGCTGCTGAATCACACGCGCAAGTCATGGCGCAACGTGCTGCGCAGGATCAACAATTAGCTGAAATGGCCAAGGTGCAAATCGAACAAGCAGCCAAGCAACGTCAATCTGCACCGCGTAATGGTGGCGGTGGGAATGGTGCGCCAGGTACTCTTGGTCGCAAGATTGCTGCTGATGCTGAAATCACCAAGATGGCTGATATCGAGACTGAAGAACGTTCTGTTATCGTCGAAGGGTATGTCTTTGATGCCGAAGTCCGTGTTTTGAAGTCTGAACGTCAATTGTTGACGATGAAGGTGACGGACTACACGAGTTCATTTATCTTGAAGAAGTTCTCACGCGATGAAAACGATGAAGCATTCTTTGCTGATTTAAAGCCAGGTACATGGATTCGTGCGCGCGGTCCAATTCAACAAGACGACTTTGTGCGTGATTTGACGATGACGGCCTACGATATCGAAGTGATTAAGCACGCACCACGTATCGATCCTTATGAAGGCGAGAAGAAGCGCATTGAATTACACACGCACTCCGTTATGTCGACGATGGATGCGACTAACGGTATTGGTGACTACGTAAAGCAAGCTGCCAAGTGGGGCATGGATGCAATTGCCGTTACGGATACGGCTGGTGCCCAAGGATTCCCTGAAGCAGCGTCATCAGCTGCTAAGAATGACATCAAGATGATTTACGGTGTTGAGGTTAACCTGGTTGAAGATGGTGAGCCGATTATCTTCCATCCGGATCACACCAAGCTTGATGAAGCCGAATTCGTGGTGTTCGACGTTGAGACGACTGGTCTTTCAGCTGCCTATGATCGGGTGATTGAATTGTCAGCCGTCCGTATGGTTAAGGGAAATGTGGTTGCTGAATTCTCAGAGTTTATTGACCCTGGTTTCCCGCTAAGTCAAACTACAGTTGATTTGACTTCAATCACGGATGATATGGTGCGTGGTTCTAAATCAGAAAAGCAGGTCTTTGAAGAATTCCGTGAGTTCTACGGCGATGCCATTCTAGTTGGACACAACGTGACATTTGACATGGGGTTCATGCAAGAAGGTTATGCCCGTCACGAGTTAGACCCAATCTCGAACCCAGTTATCGATACGTTGATTTTGGCCCGCTTCCTATACCCAAATATGCGTTCATACCGTTTGAACACGTTGGCTAAGCACTTTGGTATTGTGTTGGAGCAACACCACCGTGCCATCTTTGACTCTGAGACAACTGGTCATTTGAACCGTGTGTTCTTGGAGCAAGCACGTGAAGAGTATGGCATCGAGTATGCTGACCAATTGAATGACCACATGATGGACAACGATGCATGGAAGCACGGACGTCCTAATCACGCGGTTGTGTTGGTGCAAAAGCAAGAAGGTGTTAAGAACCTTTATAAGATGATTTCTGAATCAAACACAAAGTACTTGCAGCGTGTACCACGTGTACCGCGTTCTTTGTTGAATAAGTACCGTGAAGGATTGCTACTTGGAACCGGTGATAGTACTGGTGAATTCTGGGAAGCATTGATGCAAAAGGGATATGCTGCAGCTAAGGCTAAGGCAGAATACTACGATTACATCGAAATTCAACCTTCAGCTAATTACGTGCCAGCTTTGGAAGGTGAATTGATTCAAGACGAAGCTCGTTTGCGTGATTTGATGATGCAAGCGGTGAAGATTGGTGATGAATTGGGTAAGCCAGTTGTTGTCACTGGGGATGTGCACTATCTCAACCCTGAGGATGCTATCTATCGTAAGATTTTGATCAGCTCACAAGGTGGTGCTAATCCGTTGAACCGCTATAGTTTGCCGGATATGCATTTCCGTACGACGCAAGAATTGTTGGATGACTTTGCTTGGATGGGTGAAGACCTAGCTAAGAAGTTGGTCATCGATAATACGCACGTTGTTGCTGACATGATTGATGACGTTGAGGCAATTAAGGGTGGAAACTATCCACCTAACATGCCAACTGCCGACGATGAAATTCGTGAGAAGTCATATGCAACGGCTTATCGTATGTATGGTAATCCACTACCTGAAATTATTGAGGCACGTATTGAGCAGGAGCTACGTTCAATTATTTCCAATGGATTCTCGGTTATTTACTTGGTTGCCCAACGTTTGGTGGCGAAGTCAAATAAGGATGGGTACTTGGTTGGATCACGTGGTTCTGTTGGATCATCATTGATTGCCTTGCTAGCGGGTATTACGGAAGTTAACGCGTTGCCACCGCACTATCGTAGTGAGAGTGGTGACTATGTTGAATTCGTTGACCCACGTGAATATGAATCTGGTTATGACTTGCCTGAAAAGCTCAGCCCAATTGATGGGACGAAGTTGATTGGGGATGGCCACAACATTCCGTTTGAGACTTTCTTGGGATTTAAGGGAAACAAGGTTCCCGATATCGATTTGAATTTCTCAGGTGACTATCAGCCATTTGCCCACAACTACATGAAGTCGCTGTTTGGTGAGAACAATGTGTTCCGTGCTGGAACGATTGCCACCGTTGCCGATAAGACAGCGTTTGGGTATGTGAAGGCATATGAGCGTGACCACGACATTAGTTTCCGTGGTGCGGAGGTTGAACGTTTGGCGATGGGTGCAACCGGGGTTAAGCGTACAACTGGTCAGCACCCTGCTGGTATCTTGATTGTGCCGGATGACATGGAAATTTATGACTTTACGCCAATTCAGTTCCCAGCTGATGATTTGTCGGCTACTTGGCGTACGACCCACTTCGATTTCCACTCAATCCACGATAATATCCTGAAGATGGATATTCTGGGACACGATGATCCCACGATGATTCGTGCCCTACAGGATATGTCAGGTATTGATCCACAAACGATTCCGATGAATGACCCAGGCGTGATGAGCTTGTTCTCGTCACCAGAGTCATTGGGTGTTGAAGAAGAACAAATCTTCTCTAAGACGGGAACGCTGGGTGTGCCGGAATTTGGTACGGCCTTCGTTCGCGGTATGTTGGAAGAGACGCACCCAAAGAATTACTCAGAACTGCTACAGATTTCTGGTCTGTCTCACGGTACTGACGTGTGGCGTGGTAACGCTGATGAGTTGATTCAACGTGGTGTGGCGACAATCGGTACGGTTATTGGAACGCGTGACAAGATCATGACCGACTTGATTAACTATGGGGTACAACCCGAATCATCATTCCAAATCATGGAAAAGGTGCGTAAGGGTAAGGGGATCTCAGATGAGTACCAAGCCGAAATGCGTGCCGCGGGCGTGCCGGAATGGTATATCGAATCTGGTTTGAAGATTAAGTATATGTTCCCGCGTGCCCACGCGGCGGCGTATGTCTTGATGGCGTTGCGCATTGCCTACTTTAAGGTATACTTCCCAACGTTGTACTACGCAGCGTACTTCTCAGTGCGTGCAAGTAACTTTGATATTGTGGCAATGTCACGTGGTTTGAACACGACAAAGGCCCGTATCCAAGAGATTCGTAAGATGGGAAATGAAGCTTCAGCCAAGGATAAGGATTTGATGACGGTACTAGAACTAGCTAACGAAGCGCTAGAACGTGGTATCAAGTTCAGCATGGTTGATCTTTATAAGTCTGATTCTGAACAGTGGTTGTTGGATGGTGATACATTGATTGCACCATTTAACGCTGTGCCTGGTTTGGGAGATAACGTTGCCAAGCGCATTATTGCTGCGCGTGCAGAACGTGAATTCTTGTCGAAGGAAGACCTTGCCCAACGTGGTGGTGTTTCTAAGACGTTGATGGATTATCTTGATGAAAACGGCGTGCTTGCGGGGATGCCGGATGAAAACCAACTAGCTTTGTTCTAATAGAAGTTACTATATATAGATATAAAACAAAGGACTCTCAGCGATGGGAGTCCTTTTTGTATTGTTCGGAAAATATTTGTAAATCTTAGCAGTTGACGAACATTCCATTTAGGGGTATATTATTCAAGTACCAAATAACAGGTACGACGCATGTGAACAACATGTGAACAGAAAGTGAAATTAGTTGTTGACAATTGATTATGACTTCTGTATTATAGATTAAGTCGTCAAGGCGACGACGTAGGTCATTGAAAACTGAATATCGTTTCGATGAAACAAATGTGTAGGGTCATCAAGCTAAGCTTGATGCAAAAACATTTGCGAAGTCA
>JAAOED010000022.1 GCA_016466735.1 Weissella confusa
ATGAACTATAAGCAAAAGGCAGCTGATTTCAACAATGTGAAATCAGCTGCCTAAGCAAGGTTCAAAATATTAAATTTTACCGGTCATCAGTACCATTTGACTTTGAACCAATAAATTCCTGGCCGTTGTTTCGTTTAGAAGAAGTATTCCAAATCTGATGCTGGGGTTGGGTATGCGTACAAACGATCACGGATTGCTTGGTAGCCATCCTTGTTGTTAATTGCTTCAGTGAAGTAGTTAATCAACTCATCGGCATGCGCACTCAAAACTGTTGCTCCTACCAATTTCTTGTCGGCATCCAATACAACCTTGGCACGGGCAGCTGGCTCACCTGTACGGTAATACGTAAACCAATTGGTCATGTCGATGTCACGAACTGAGTAGCCGTTTTCTTCGGCATATTGCGTTGGGACACCAACCGCTGCCAACTTAGGCGTACCGTAAACCACAACCGGCACCGCTGGGTATTCAATTGGTTGGTCATGACCTAAGATAACTGACGCTGCATAACGCGCCTCATAGTAACCAACCGTTGTGATACGTGGCTTGCTTGTGTTCGCCACGTCACCCGCTGCATAAATGTGTGGGTTTGACGTACGCAAGAATTCATCAACGTTAATACCGTGGATATCATCTTCAACACCAGCGTTCTCCAATTGCAGGGTGTCGTTGTTTCCAACACGACCAACCGCGCGGACAACCACACCGGCTGGAATTGTACTACCAAAACTCAATGTTGCTGAGTAACCGTCATCCGTCTTTGCCACTTCCGTTACTTCTGTGTTGAAGTAAATACGAATGCCACGGTCATCCAATTGATCGAATAGCGTATCAACAAACGCTTCGTCAAATTCTGACAACAACTCACTACCGCGGACAACCAAGTGAACTTGTGCTCCTGCGGCAGCTGCGATTGAGGCGAACTCAACGGCAATGTAACCACCACCAATAATCACAATGTCTTCAGGCATCTCAGCCAAGCTCAAGAATTGCTCAGAATTGATTGTGTATTCAGCCCCTGGAATTTCCAATTCAGCTGGTCGTTGACCAACCGTCAAAATCCAGTCAGTTGCTTGCACTTCAACATCTTCATCACCGTGCACAATCACTGTATCTTCATTAATAAAGTGAGCTGCTCCGTATATGTGACCGATGCCGTTAGCGTCCAATGAGTGAACCGTCTTGTCAGGAATTGCCTCCGTGAAGCGCATCTTACGGCCCATCAAGTCTTCCCAGTTAATATCAACCTTACCGTCAACACCATCCCCACGTAGGAAGTCCACGTGTTCCTTGGCTTCAACAGCGGCCAACAAAATTTTCTTAGGATCGCAACCATAATTTGGGCATGTTCCACCCCATAGGTACTTTTCAATCAAAACGACTGACTTACCTGCAGCCTTCACATCTTCCGCAGCGGCCAAACCAGCTGGTCCAGCACCAATAATTGCCACGTCATAGTGTAATGTCTCTGCCATGTCTTACTCCTCGTTAAACTTTAATTTTGTAACTCTATTCTATCAGGATTGTCTAGTGACTTCTGATTAGATGTATTGCAACAAAGTCTTAACGAAGTGCTCAAGCTCAGCCTTTTCCTTAGCACCGAAACGGTTGAAGGCCGTTGAATCGATGTCCAAGACACCCAAACGCTTACCATCAGCCGTCGTCACAGGTACCACGATTTCAGCGTTTGAAGCTGGGTCGCACGCGATGTGACCGTCAAAGACGTGCACGTCAGCAACCGTAATTGTTTCTTGCTTCTCGAATGATTCACCAACTACACCTGAACCAGGCTTGATGCGAACAACCGCTGGCTTACCCAAGAAAGGTCCAAGAATCAATTCATCAACCTTTTCATCGTACAAGTAGAAACCGGCCCAGTTAACTTGCTTCAAGTTCTCAAACAAGATTGCTGAGGCGTTGGCCAAGTTAGCAAGTGGGAACTTTTCTGACTCTTCCCCCTTGATCCATTCAACCAACAACTTTGAAATCAATGGTGTCTTCAACAATGTATCTGCTTCTGCGCGTGTAATCTCAATTGCCATAATCTATATACCTCGTTTATTAAATACTCTCTACGTCTTGTCATGAATGCGGTGAATAAAAAAGAAAAAGCCGCCCCTAGCCAGAATAATCTCTAGCTAGGGACGACTTTATCGTGTTACCACCCTAATTTATGTACTTGTCACCAAATACACCTCTACAGTTCGCCGCACTAAAGCGGATAAACCAGGGAAGATAACGGTTCCTACCGTGACATCAGCTTGCACCGACGTCATTTCTCCGAGCTCATCTTCATGCCTTGAACGAAACGATTTCACATCAACCAATCGCTTTCTGGGTTCATCCGTAACACTACTCTTCTCATCACCGAATTCATGTCTTAACTTATGTGCTTCATCATACACACTAAAAATTAGAATGTCAACAACTAATATGAGATTTCTTTCATGTTAACCAACATGTTCGTTAATCCAATTTTGGACGTCCTTTGGATTCAAACGTTCACCGTTCCCGATGTGCGCAACTTGTTGGCCATCTTCAAACAAAACAAACGCTGGAATACCCATCAATCCTTGTTCTTGGGCAACCGCCAAATTAGCGTCACGATCAGCATCCACCCAGTTCGCCCCATTGTCGATGACGGCATCCTTGAATTGTTGAACAAATGGCTTAATTGCCTTGCAGTCACCACACCAATCAGCTTGCAAAAACATTAGTTGCTTGCCCGGTTGGTTAATCACCGCTTCAATTGTGACATCATCATTAGTAGTTGGTTCATAAAATTGCATGTTTCTTCCCCCTATTCTCTAATGAGAAGCATAACAAAATCATCACTAATTGAACAGCCGTTGTAAAATGCTGCCTGCTTCCAGGCTCTATTCAACATGGAATTGTCGCATACTTTCCGCCAGATGCACAAGATGCGTAATCATTTCCTGATTTTTTGCAACCTGCCCATGCTGACGAGCTAGCTTAGCAATCCAGCCATTAATGTAGTCGACCTCTGTTGTACGCCCATTACTGAAATCTTGGGACATAGACGGGTAGTGAAGCGGACTGCCACTTGTTGACATATATTTCACCTGTTCAAGCATAGCCTCCCGCGATTCTAGCAAGTGATAACCCGCCGCCTCCGCCGCATTATACGCCTCATCAATCAAGGGGCGTGCTACGTGTGATAGAAATCCATCATATGACACCAACTCACCCATACGCGCATTAAACATAGTTGCGATTGAGTTCTCTACTGAATTAAAGAATACCTTTGTAAGCAATGTTCCCATAAAGTTATTTGATTTTACTGGATTCAAATTGGCCGCTTTGAAATCAATCATCAGTTTATCCAATACCTCTGAATCCGCTTCCGTTAGATTGACATAATTTGAGGTTCCGCCACCCTCGACCCCCATAAAATCTACATCCCCATAGTCGTTTAAAATCGTGGCAATCATCGCCGTTCCACCAATAATATGCTCATCATCAAAGTACTGTTGCAGAACTTCAATGTATCCCATTCCGTTCATCGCCCCCAATGCAGTTTGATGCGATTTAAATTTCGGAGCTAGTCGTTTAACCGTATCGGGCAATTGCATTTGCTTCATGAAAAAAATCCAAACATCAGGATTACCATCATATTCTTCAGGACTATAAATATTCACCGGAATCAAATGCCGATCCTCATGATTACGGCTTTTCCAAACCTGATTACCTTGCGTTCGAATTCTTTCTAGGCTGAAATTCGTTGGTTCAACAAAGTCAACCGGAACACCCGCATTTTCTTGTAGCAGGATGCCATATCGCAGACCCATCGCACCCGCACCAACAACTGCATATTTCATATTAGTCTCCTTTTAAAACCTAAGCATTTACAATTCTTGTAGTTGCAAATCAAACGGTCGTGTCTGGCCAAACATTTTCAAAAATTGGTAATACCCCCAAGACAACAATGCAGGTAGTACGACACCAAATACCCCCAAGATTACCAAAGCTTGAGGCTTATTTGCCATCAACCAAAGCGGTGCGATGAAACTATTGAGACCCAAACCTGCAATTGCGAATGGTACTTTAAAGCCAAATGACACCACAGCAATAGCTGCCATTACCATAGCAATCACCGCCGGTCCGAGAGCCAATACTGGGCGCTTCAGAAGATTTGCAAATTGTACTTTTGGTGTTACCAACGTTTGGGCGATGTTTCCACCTAGATTATTTTGATTAAATGACATCGCAGTAAATGCTACAAATCCTACTGTCGTGCCAATTAGCGCTGAACCAGCAGACATCGGATCTAACTGAACCGCAATAGCTAACGCTGCTGAAGAGGCTGGCGTCATGAGAAACAAGAACCACGCAACAGAGACAATCATTGCGCCAAGCATTGGATTTACTTGCATGGTAGCCGCCAGGTGCTCTGAGACCCAATTCAATGCTGGGGTGGTTACAGCTGCTAATCCCAGGCCAACCACTGATCCTGTCAAACTCACCACCAACGGCACCAACACCATATCTAGAGGGGTTTTCCCAGTTAACCATTTACCAAGAACTGCCGCAAATACTCCGGCCAAAACCGCCGATACAGGTTGACCGGCTGTCATAATTGGTGCGCCAGCTAATTGTGGTGCAACCCAGCCAGTGGCAGTTGTTGTTCGTGCAATCGCCTCCGATGTGAAGTAAACACTGTTTGCGCCTACCGTTGCCGCAATCATGGTCGCTCCCGTAACCAAAGTCGTCGTCCCCAGCATTGAGGCGATTGCCATGCCAAGTGCTGGCGCCAACAAGCGTTGCGCCAGCACACCAACCTCAGCCAGTGCCTGCCAATGCAATGCCGTTCCCAATGTATTCAACAGTAGTCCCATTCCCAAAACTACCAAAATTGTGTTTGAAATTCCCTGCGAAACCATATAAACATATTCTTTCGTGGTCTTTTGATTAGATTGTGTTGTCACATGCGCCATAAACAATTCCTCCATTTTCCTGATTTGAGATACAAAAAAACCGCTAGTTAGTCAGTCTAACTAGCGGTTTTCAGTCAATAACCTTGTCATTGATGCACTAGTCGGCCCTTTATGCGGCCGACACAAAATGCACGACCATTTAGCTGATAATAATCAAGCTAATCAATAAGTCGCGTGCAATAATGTTTGTGTTGTTCATCTTAGAGTTAGTCATTGTTTCTTCCTCACTTACTGTTCGTTAATAGTAATTACGCCTCGATAAATTTGAATGTCAACATTATTCTTTAATCTTTTTCTAATTTAATCCAGCGGCACATCCACTACCCAGCCGTCAGGTCCAGTTTCAGTCCCAAATTGAATGCCCACCAGGCGATTATAGAGCGCTTGGGTCTTCGGACCAACTGACGTCTCTGAATAAAATACGTGCTTATTGCCGTTGTGCGTAATTGACCCCACCGGTGAAATAACGGCCGCTGTTCCCATTGCACCAGCCTCTTCAAACTGATCCAAATCATAAATACTAATCGTTTTTTCTTCAGCCTTTAACCCTGCCTCTTCAGCTAGTTCTAGCAAAGAATACTTGGTGATAGACGGCAAAATAGAGGGTGACTTAGGCGTCAAGAAACGACCGTCCTTTGTAATACCAAAGAAATTTGCTGACCCCAACTCCTCAATATTTTCATGTAAGCGCGGGTCTAAATACACAACGTCTGAATATCCATCGGCATGCGCGCGTTCCCCAGGCAGCATTGATGCAGCGTAGTTACCACCAACTTTAGCTTGCCCCGTACCACCGTGCGCAGCACGATCGTATTCACTCGTGACGTATGCGGTTGGGGTTAACCCACCCTTGTAGTACGCACCCACCGGTGTCACATAGATATTGAAAATATACTCATCCGCTGGATGAACGCCAACAACCGCACCAGATCCAATTAGTAATGGGCGAATATATAGCGTTGCCCCAGTTCCATACGGTGGTACAAATTCTTGATTCGCAGCCACTACTTCTTGAACTGCCTTAACAAATAAATCTTCGGGATAACCCGGCATACGCAAACGATCAGCCGATCGAACCATACGGGCGGCATTTTCGTCTGGACGGAATAAGTTAACACCACCATCTGGTCGGCGGTAGGCCTTTAACCCTTCAAACACTTGCTGACCGTAGTGGAGTGCGGCAGAGGCCTCGCTAATGTGAAAATCACTATCAGTCGTCAACTCCCCCGGTTCCCATTGTCCATTACGATAAACTGCACGATATCGAAACGGCAGGTCATGATATGCAAATCCCAACTCATTCCAATCTAAATCTGTAACACGTGTTTTAGCCATCGCCCCTCATCCTCGTTTCGTTCATGTTGACATTGATTATTAAATTTTAATGAGAATTTGTCAACCGCTTTTTCGGAACCTGATTAATTAATTTCATGTTCCGAGCTTTCACCGGCAATAATCAGCCGGACATCATCTAGCGCGATATCCACCATATTTTGAACAGCGATATTAGTGAAAAAGGCAATATGTGGTGTCAAAATGACATTGGGTAACTGATGCAACTTATCAATCAGTGGTTGATCAGTTAACCCATCGACACGATGATCAGCATTAAAAACTGTTTCTTCACCAGTTACCGTATCCAGTGCCGCTGCTGCAATTTCACCGTCTTCGAGCGCATGCAATAATGCTGCCGTATCAATGACCGGACCACGGCTGGCATTAACTATACCGGCAGTTGGTTTCATCGCCTCAAAATCTGCCGTTTGAATTAGATTCGTTGAAGCGTCATTTAAATCGACATGCAAACTAACGACATCAGCTTGGCGTAGCAATTCTTCCTTCGAAGTATATGTCACAATATCAGCTAACTCTGTCCGTGGGTTTATATCAAACCCTAACACTCGGGCGCCAAGTACGTGTAACAGCTTTGCCAGCGTCCCACCAATCCGCCCGACACCAATGATGCCAATAGTTGTCGAATGAATTTCCTGCGCCTGTAGTCCGTCCCAACGGTAATCATTTTCTCGTACACGTCGGTCGACTTCATAGGACTTACGCAACACTCGGAAAATTTGCATCAGCGCATGCTCCGCTACACTACGTGGTGAGTACGCTGGCACATTGGTAACCTTAAGGTCATGCTCTTTGGCCAATGCCAGGTTAATGACATCATATCCCGCTGTTCGTGTCGTAATCTGCTTAATCCCCGCCGCCTGGAGCTGAGCGTAGACATCGTCTGACAAACGACTCCGTTGCTGTATCACAATACCATCTACATCCGTTAACTTTTCAAGATTATCCTCCAGTAATCCTGCTGACGTCACAATGTCAATTTGTGTGCGCGTTGCATAAGCCGTAATAGCTGCTTTCTCATCTTCACGTACGCTAGTCATAAGAATTTTCATAATATCTCCCTTGAACTCCTCAGTTCGTTAAAACAAAAAACCGGTTGTTTCTAAATGAATAGAAACAACCGGTTATCCCGCCATTGATAATTGTTCATCAATTAGGACAGGCCGACCGGATGCTTCTTTGCAATCCGATTGGCCAAGCAAAAACCTTTTGGCTCAAATCGGATTTTTCCGAAAAAACCAAAAGAATGATGATTGTGTATTTGTCGTATTTACTTGCATCATCACGCTTGCTCCCTTAGTAATTGATAAACATTATTCTAATTTATTTTTAATCAAAGTCAACCACTTAAATAATGTCATCACCAATGCGGGCAATTTGTTGATCGATTTCACGCTCACGTTCACGCAAAGCATGTGATGCGGTGTGAATGATACTCGTTGAACGAGAGACCTTGTTATAAAGGACGTCTGTCGCAAACAACGAATACTCTGACATCGCCTTTGAGGCAACAACTTGCGCAATCCACAAGTGGTCTTCAGCCAACTCAAGCGTTTCATCGAAGCGGATCTTACTATCCAGCAAAT
Organism: Weissella confusa; assembly: GCA_016466735.1. GTDB lineage: Bacteria > Bacillota > Bacilli > Lactobacillales > Lactobacillaceae > Weissella > Weissella fermenti. Next base: position 7,895 of record JAAOED010000022.1, read on the forward strand.
CTGCTGAACGGTAAATCTTGTTCCAGACCATGCCTGAAATAACGTGACCACGGTGCGTCACACCTTCAAACATACCAGCGCGATCGATTTTGCGGAAGGTTACTTCGTGGGCTTTCTTTGGGGCACCACTAGCACCCCAACTAAAGCCAACACTCGCAATACTAATGTCGGGATTTTCTTCTAGAGCACCAACCAGCGTTTCAACAAATGACGGTGCCAACTGGTCATCCCCATCCACAAAGATAAAGTACTTACCGCGAATCTGATTGAGCGCTTGGTTACGAACAGCTGCAACGCCCTTACGCTTACGGTTTTGAATCACACGCATGCGGTCATCACGAGCTGCCCAGTGGTTAATTTCTGACATCGTGTCATCTGATGATGCATCATCCAAAATCACAATGTCCATGTTCTTATATGTTTGCTTATTTACGGTTTTTAGGCTGTGGCCAATGTATCCCTCAAGATTGTGACTCAACACAGCAACCGTCACGAGTGGTTCCTTATACATTGTATTTTCCTCTTTTGTTTAATTTCATGACCACTATAAACTAAAATCCGCACGACCGGTGGAAAAAGGTCGTGCGGATTTTCTGATGTGCGTTTAATTGTAGTTGGTCAAATTAGAAAGTCAAAACAACCTTACCGCGAACGGCTTGTGACTCAACAATCTTGTGACCTTCCTTCAAGTTTTCCAAATTGAATGGCTTTACTTCGGCAACAGCAACCTTGTAGTCACCGTTTCCCAAGTGCTCCATCAACTTCGTCAAAACTTCAGTCGTTGATTGCATCACGTAGTAGTCACCCTTGATGTTCTTTGCATCACGGGCAGCCTTAACATCGTCACCCAAAGGAACAGTAGACACGATGCGTCCACCTTCCTTCAAAACTTGCATTGAACCCAAAGCGTTGTTACCACCGATGATTTCAACAACAGTATCAACTGATGACTCTGGAATCACGTCAGTAAACTTTTGCGTCGTGAAGTCGATTGTCTCGATGTCGGCGTTCAACTCGTGTAGGTAGTCAATGTCAGTAGGCAATGACGTCGTGTAGATCTTTGATGCGCCACGGTACAAAGCAGTTTGCAAAGCAGCGTAACCAACAGCACCGGCACCACCGTGGATCAAGATTGACTCACCTTCTTGCAAGTTCAATGCATCAACAACGGCTTGGTAACCAGTTTGACCACCCAAGGCCAAAGCGGCTGCATCTTCAAATGAAACTGAATCTGGCAAGTGACCAGCAGTGTCAGCATCAACAACAGCGTACTCTGCGTATCCGTGCTCGTGTGGTACAGCAACAACGCGCTCACCAACCTTGAACTCAGTTACGTCAGCGGCAACTGCTTCAACAACACCGGCAATCGTTGATCCACCGATCATGTTTTCCTTTGCAGGCACACCAAAGGCACCGGCACGGAATTTAACGTCGTATGGGTCCATTGCGATAGCAGCTTGCTTGATCAAGATGCTACCCTTCGTCAAAACTGGTACTTCTACTTCAGCTTCGTGGAAGACGTCAACGTCTCCAAATTCGTCAAATACAACAGCCTTCATCGTAGTCATATCCTAAGTCCTTCTTTCGCTTCAAAAAAAATCATTAATATTTATACAACATATTTATGCAACTTATTTTACACTTACGAAAAGTAAATGCAACAGAAAATGCCAACTTTGTGAAATTTAGTGGTCTAGACTGTATACTCTAAGTATGACAGAAAAGCGGAGGAAAGTGTTGTGGGAGGCTTTGGCGTACCTATCAAAGACGCAATTATTGCGTTTCCAATCATACTAATTGTTTTATTCGTACCATTTTTGTTTTTACAATATCGTCGCTTCGGATCCGTGACCTTTTGGCACACGGTGATGACGTTTAGTTTCGTATTTTACTTTACGACCGCGTACTTCATGGTTATTTTGCCGTTGCCAACGGAAGCAACCTTGGAGCATTTGCAGGCGATTCACGCCCAGACGATGAACCTGGATCCACTCCAAGTTGTCCGCACCTTCTTTAACGACAACCCCTACTTCCACGGTGGCGGTTTGAAGGCTGGTTTGTTGGATCCATCATTTACGCAGGCAGCCTTTAACGTGTTGCTAACCGTACCATTCGGTATGTATTTGCACTTTTACTTTAAGCGCGGTTTCTTCACAACGTTAATTCTAACGATGATGCTAACGGCGTTTTACGAAACGACGCAATATACCGCGTTGTATCACATCTACTGGCGCCCATACCGCTTGTTCGACGTTGACGACCTCATTTTGAACACCATGGGTGGCGTGATTGGTTGGATTTTCGCCCCACTACTTGGGTTGATTTTCCCATCCCGTGACCGCATGGATGAACGTGCACGCAGCCTTGGCCACCGTGTCACGCTGGTACGTCGTCTACTATCATTCGGCGTGGATTTCGTTATCGCTTCAATTCTCAGTTTCATTTTTAATCAAGTCGTGTCAAATCAAACAGCAACTGACCTTGTGTCATACCTCATCGTTTGGGGGATTGTGCCATTCTTGATTGGCGCAACACCTGGTCAACTGATTGTCCGCACCCGTTACGATGTGGCTAAATCACAACGTTGGCGCATTTTCATTCGAAATGGCTTGATGGTCGGCTTTACAATTTACTTCTTCCCATTCTGGTTGCAACTAATCGGTTCAACTGGAACGGTCTCAGCTGAATTGTTGAACCGAACATACACGTTCATTCTATTATTTGCGGCCCCAGCCGTTGTGTTGGTCTTAGATTGGTTCATCACAATCTTCCGTCCGCAACACAAGCTACTATATGAAAAGATTAGTGGCGTTGGTTCAGAAGCTATCGTCAAGCAAACGACAATGGCCGACGCACCAATTATGCAAGAACAACCAAAAACACCCGCTACGCCTGATGTTGCTCCTAAGCAACCAACCACGCGCAGCGAGCGTCATCAATAATCAAAAGGGCACTGCAAAAATATGCAGTGCCCTTTACTTATTTTAAATAGTAGTTAGTTCATTAACGAACAACGATTAATTGTGGCTGGCTCAAGTATCAATCATTTCAAATCCGAATAATCCAAATACGTTTTATTCCAAGCCGTATTCGCCAACCAATGTTGAACCGCCAACGGATCATAATTTTCAGCTCTGCTCAACTCATTTAAGCGTTCAACGCTTTCCCGTACATAATCCGGAATTTGTATTCCGATTTGATTTTGTTTCAACGTCCTAATTGTGTTCACTAACTTATATGCAACAGCTTGTGGTTTGCTATGTTGCAAATCGACATATGCTGATTTTAGAACTCTAAGATACAGGCTATTTGATTCCCTTGATACCGCGGCTAATTTGTATACTCGAGCAATTTCCGCTTCAACATCACTTTTAACTGTCATATTATCCCCCATTCACAACTTTTAGTTTAGACTAAAAGTTATTTTTCACCAAAGAATATATGGCAGATTTGAAATATAAAAATTACAGAAATCGAAAATAAAAAAACCATCAATTTAATGACGGTTTTTATGAACTATTCAATTAACGAACAACCGCAACGGACCACTTCTTCTTACCGCGCTTTACGATGACGTACTTACCATCGTACTTTGCAGCTGGGTTGATAACCGCTTCTTCGTCAGTAATTTGCTCGCCGTTGATACGGATAGCCCCGTCCTTAACAGACTTACGTGCTGCCGTCTTTGACTTTTCCAAGCCAGCTGCAACAACCAAATCCAACAAACCGATTTCAGCGTTGTCGATTTCGAACGTTGGCACGTTTCCAGCCAAGATTGCGACTTCATCAGTCGTCAACTCTGACACATCAGCGTTTCCGAACAAGACCTTCGTCATCGTCTCGGCCGTCTTAACAGCATCAGCACCGTGAACGAACGTTGTAACTTCTTGAGCCAAACGACGTTGTGCATTACGAGCAGCTGCGTTCTCTTGCAAGTCAGCAACCAAGCCAGCAATTTCGTCTTGTGACAAGAACGTGAAGTACTTCAACATCTTCTCAACGTCTGAATCAGCCGTGTTCAACCAGAATTGGTAGAATTCGAATGGCGTCGTCTTTTCAGGGTCAAGCCAAACAGCTCCACCTTCAGTCTTACCAAACTTCGTACCGTCAGCCTTCAACAACAAAGGCACCGTCAAACCAAAGGCAGGTGCTTCACCACCTTCAAGCTTGTGAATCAAATCGATACCACCCGTGATGTTACCCCATTGGTCTGAACCACCAACTTGCAAACGCACGTTTTCGCGCTTCCACAACTCGTGGAAATCGATTGATTGCAAGATTTGGTACGTGAACTCAGTAAATGAGATTCCTGCTTCCAAACGTGATGCAACAACGTCCTTAGCCAACATCGTGTTGATTGAGAACAGCTTACCGTACTCACGCAACATGTCTAGCAATGACAACTTTCCCAACCAGTCAAAGTTGTTAACAATCGTGAAACCATCTTCACCGAACAACTTAACCATTTGGGCACGAATCTTTTCAACGTTAGCGGCCACATCTTCTTGTGACAACAACTTACGCTCTGACTTCTTACCTGATGGGTCACCAATTGAACCAGTAGCACCACCCACAACGATAACTGGCTTTTGACCAGCCAATTGGAATCGCTTCAAAATCATAAATGGAATCAAGTGACCAATGTGCATTGAGTCACCAGTTGGGTCGATACCAACGTATACCCCAATTTGTTCCTTAGCCATTTGATCACGCAAACCAGCTTCGTCAGTGGTTTGGTTGATGGCACCACGCCATTCAAGTTCTTGCAAAATATCTTCTGCCATGAATCCCGTCTCCTTTAAATCATTACATCTTATTTATTCTTTGGTTGGGTACAAAAAAGCGCCCCAACCAGCTATAACACTGATTAGGGCGCTGTTAAACGCGGTACCACCTAATTTGCCACGGTATGTCGTGACCACTCATCTTCCCAGTAACGTTGGGGCAACGCACATGAGGTTTATGCGGGTGTAATTCGAGCTTCGGAATTGGTTAGTTCACAACGACCACTAACTCTCTGATTGTCCACCGATTATCTACTAAAACCGCTCATGCGATATTGGTAGTATAACACGAAATTAGACCGATAAAAAGGCGCGATTCTAGAACGCACCACCGCCAGATCCACCACCGAATCCACCCGATGAACCACCGGCACCCCAACTGCTACCAGTATCAGATCCGCTGCTTGTAACACCGTAAGCCGAAACACTCGACGGGCTAAACATTGTATAGGCTACATAGATTGGCACAAAGTTTGCCATATCATCTACCGGTTCGAGCTGAGCTTGACGCAAGGCATCCGCAACTTTGTCAGCCACTCCGAGTACAACAGCGTAAGCCAAGTAACGATCCCATAGCATCACGTCAGGTACTTGCTTCACCTCGAATTGACCAACATCCCGCAACATACGTCCAAAGCCAAACCAGGCTTCCGCTATTGGCCATCCTTCAACTGTGTATATTCGCCTAATTTTTACTGCCATCGCAAATGCCACCACAGCAATCAGAACGGATAGACCTACACTGGCACCTGTAAACCACCCCGCAATATGCGCTGAACTCATCACCCAGACGGCACCGTTAATTACTACGACAGCCACTGCGGCAACAATCGTCCAAACCCGCCATTGTGTTAATTGCGACACAGCATCATGATCAATCAAAGTGACCGGCTTAGCAGCTCGCCGAACTTGATCCTCAAAACGATCAATTTTATTAGTGTAACGTTTTGCAAAAGCGCTCTCACTGTCTTGCATCGTCTGCGTTTGAATGCTCTTCCCAACCTCAACTTGTTCACCAAACAAAATCGTTAATAACGTCCCTTCAAAATCGTTAAATGCTACCATGCGATCTAGTTGAATTCGATAATTCGTCTTACGCCATTTCTTTGTTGGCTCTTCCGAAACGGTCAACACTCGCTTCGCTAACAAATCCATCAAAGTGGCACTAAACAACGTTGAAACCGCTGCACCACTATCACGTAGCTGCCAACCAACAACCGCTGGCGGTAAATCAGATGGCAACTCATAATTATGTGGCGTCTCAATAACATGCTTATTTTGCGCACGAATACGACGCCACAGTGCAATTAGGCGAATCAATAAACCCAACGGCAAAATAGCCAACCACGTGACATAACCTTGCATCGCTTTATCTCGCTTTGCTGTTTTTTCAGCTTGTTCTGCAATGGCTCGTTCTTGATCCAGAATGGTCGATCGTCGATTACCCGTTCGTTGGGTTGCTGTCGATAATGCTGCTTGGTCAAACATTGTGTGCACTTCAACTGGCTGATCAGGGGTCACCCGTGCTTTTTCATAAGTTAGCGTCCCCGCTTGCTTATCCACCACAAATTGCGTTGTACTCTTCGAATGCGTCCACGCCTGCAAGGTTTGGTAAGTCATTTTCGGTAGCTGAATCACAATTTTTGTGTGTTGCAAATCCGTTTGCCAGTTCGTACCGATGATTTTCCAATTAATTTCGCCAACATCTTGATAACGCTTTGCAACGTTTGCTAGTTGGTATGTCCAGGTGACTTGATAAGTACGGTCAGCCTTCACGGGGTAATGCACCCGAAATTGTGTGACATCCCCATCATGCTTTTGCTCCAGGCCGTATCGGTTTCCCGCGCTATAATTGCCGACAACCTGACCGTTAACCGTTACCGTTGGCGACCCAATCAACTTAACATCTTGATCCGTTTCCTGACTAACATAAACACCGTTCATGTCATCATCAAAATCATAAATCAGATTGTAGCGAATCGTCGCTGAACCGTCTGGATTAATGGTTACGTGTTCATGCATTTGTTTAATCTCATAGTCGCCATCGGCCGATGCCACTTGGGTCCCAACGAGCATTGCGATGACCACTGCTAAAAGAAGTTTTAGTATTTTTATCATATTATCCCCATTTCAGGTTACATATTCCCCGCCACCTACTCTCTATATTTTATGCCTTTCATTTACCCTAAGCATCTTTAATATTTAAAAAGCAGTGTGTTGATTATATTTCGTCAACACACTGCTTAAAAAATTAGTTATCTGTATTAATAATATCAGCCGGTTCTGGCTTACGTGAATCGCGATACAAGTTGAACGCTGTATACGCTGCCAAAGCTACAATAAAGTAGCTTAGCACGGTGATATTAATACCTGTCACCACAGTTGCAGCAACAATTACACCAAGCACACCACCGACGATAATACCGGTGAAGCCACGCCACTCAATACGACCCGTACGCACGAAGCCGATAGCAGACGTCATCATAATCATGGCCGCATCCATCATCATCACTGGGAAAGCGACCAATGGGTTAACCCCAACCAATGAGAAGAAAATCAACTCAGGCGTGTAGTTACCCAACCCGATGGTCATCAAAACCCCCAAGGTGAAGTTCACGACCAAACCGAGTACTAATAGCCAGCCGTGCAAACCATGCACAGCCATTGAATCGGCGTGACCAGGGTTTGCTAGTAGCTTGATCAGCATCGCGATTGCCGCCAATGCCAAGCCAACCGATAAACCACGTTGCATCTTACGTACTGGCCAATTAGCCGTGATACGCGTTCCAAACGCCGCTCCGGTGATGGCGGCTAGTGTCATTGGTACCAAAGTTGTCACTTCAATCTTAACTGCTGACAGGAAGAACAATGCTTCAACGAACACCGGAATAGCGTGTGCTGCGTTCATCGTTCCTGGTAACTTACGGTCATCATCTAACCACTTCGTTCCTTTGAACAAAGCCGTTGTCGTTGCAAACGATCCGATACCCAATGTATCGCCAAAATCTGTGATAAATCCAATCAGGAATCCCGGGACAAACTTACGGAGTGGATTAATCTTGTTTCGACGCATTGAAACGGTATACAAAATCACCATACCGATTAACGCAATGATTAATATCGCCTGCAAGGCCCGTAATACTAGTTGTTCTGTCATAATAAATCTCCTGATTAAAAAAGTTTGTCCGAAGACTAAGTTTACCAAAAATTAGTGCGCCCGGCACCTTTTTTGCTTCTGAATGCGTACACAACACAAAAAAGATCCACATCCCTGTGGATCTTTCAAAAAATCTATTCTACAAATCTGAAACCGTGAAGCGTTCACGGACATGCTTTGGTGTTTCGATTTCATCCAAAATACCAACCGCCATGTTTCCGGCAGTCACGTGTGACTTGCCATCTTCAGCCAAAATCAACTCATCCTTAGCCGTACGGTGCGCCGTAGCTGGCCCTGGAACAAAGTTTTGTTGTGGTGACACACCTGTCCAGAAAACATCTGGTGTCGCACGCAAAATTTCAAGTTCAAGGACACCATAACGAGGCTCGTCAATCCAAGTTTCATTGCCCGGCAAATCCTTCAAGAAGTCAAACAAACGTGTGCCGTTTGCTTGGACAAGTGATGCAGCCCCCAAGATGAAGATGATGCGCGTTTGCAAACGGCGGAACTCGTGCAACAAGTGTGTCAACGCATCCAAGTTCAAGTAAGCATCCTTGTGGTTAGCAAAGGCATTGACCACTACATCGAATTCTTCGAAAACATCGGCATGCATCTCAAACAAGTCACCTACCAAAATCGTCGCATCTGCACCTAGTTTTTCACGTGCCTTATCAGCGTCACGGACGATTGCTGTTACAGCATGCCCGCGCTTTGTTGCTTCTTGAAAAACTGCTTGACCGGCCATTCCGGTTGCCCCAATTACTGCAATTTTCATATTCATTACGCTCCCGTGCTTATTTTTTGTTAATTATATTGTACCAAAGCAAACTAATCATTTGCGCGGATTATTTGACGAACTTGATTACCAAGCACTTTTAACTTGGTACCGTCGGATTTCGTAATGATATAACTGCCATCATCTTGCTTAACGATGGTCTTCACCGTCTCGGCATCCTTCGCCACAGTTTGTGTGCCAGGCAGAATGTAAACATCACCATTCGTAATATCAATTTCAACTATGCGATTCGTTTCGCTGGTTGCTGATTTTTTAGACGCTTTCTTAGCTGACGTAGGCTCATTCTGTACAAATGCACTACGCGCTGCCCAAAAAACACCAAACAGCATTAAGAACAGCATGAAAATGGCTGCAATTCGCTTCACCCATTTGCCAACTGTATTTTTCTTCTTTTTTGCCATCATTTCTACCCCCACTGTTAGCTCTTAAGTAGAAGATACCATAAAAAGGGAGCAAACCTGTGTTACCAGGCTTGCTCCCCATATCGCACTATTTGCGTTACCTTCGTTTAATGGATTTAGTCTTCCTCATCCTTCTTACGACGCTTTGCTGCGAGCAACAAAAGTGTTGATGAGAACAAGAAGATTCCCAAAGCCATCAAACGCCAATCATCCTTATAACCAGTATTTGGCAACGTGCCAATCCGGTTTGACTCAGTTGCATAAGGCAAGGCGTAAACCGTTGGCGTTTGTGCACGGGCCACTGCTGGTTGGGTGACGTATACCGTTGCGACAGTTGGCACTGGTACCGCCTGCGTTTGTACTTCTGTGACTGGTTGCGGAACCGTTTCAACTGTTGGAGCAGGCGTTGGCGCTGACTGGTTCGTTGGGTGTTGAACCGGTGGCACAACCACATTGCGAGCCTCAGCTTCAGTGACCGCTGCTTGCAAGGCCTTGATTGCAGCCTCGATATCAGCCGTCAAGTTATTTGAACTGTCCTTGGCTGCTGCTTCCAAGATAGCTTGCAAACGGTCCAAAGCCTTTTGTACGGCTGGATCACCAGCGACAGACGACTTCTTTGCAGATGCAATCGCCTTATCAGCTGATTGGCTTGCATCCGTTCGCTTTGCCTTTGCGTCATCAAGTGCTGTCTGCAATGCCTTTGTCGCTGCCGTAATTTGCTCAGCTGATGCGTTTGGATCGTCCAGTATCTTCTTCAAAGCCGTAATCGCATTTGCGACTTCAGCTTCGTGTGAAACCGGTGCTGTCTTACCAAGCAAATCATTGGCTGCGTTACGAGCTGCTTCAATGGCGTTGTTAGCCGTTGCAACGGCAGTCTCCAAAGCCTTTGTCGCCGCTTCGATATCAGCCGTCAATGCATCAGCGTTATCGCCAGCTGCTCGGTTCATGATATCTTGCAACTTCTTCATTGCTTCTTGAACCGCTGGTACTTGACCAGCTGCTGATTGCTTCACAATATCAATTAATGATTTTGCCGTGTCGTTGGCTTGCGTACGCGCAGCACCAACTGGTTGCAAAGCATCACGCAAGGCCGCTGTTGCGTTTTCAATGTCCGCTGTTGTTGACGTTGGATCATCCAACAACTTTTGCAAGGCATCCTTTGCCGTCGCAACCTTGGCTTCGTGTGAAACCGGTGCTGTCTTACCAAGCAAATCATTGGCTGCATTACGCGCAGCTTCACGACTAGTGTTAGCTGTCGCAATTGCATCTTGCAATGCCTTCGTGGCTGCTTCAATGTCCTTGGTCAAGTTACCATCCTGGTCAGCGGCGGCTTGCTTTTGAATCTCATCCAAAGCATCCAATGCAGCTTGCACAGTTGGCTCCTTGGCCAAATCAGTTGGCACAGCTGCGGCGGCTGCATCCGCTGCTTCGTTGGCCGCGTCACGCAAAGGCTGAGCAGTAGCAACTGCATCGCGAAGTGCTTGTGTCGCATCAGCAATTGACTTCGTTGTCGACGTTGGATCATCCAACAACTTCTGCAAGTTACTAATTGCATCCGCTACGGCTGGCTCGTGTGAAACCGGTGCTGTCTTTGACAAGGCGTCTTGCGCATCATCACGTGCTGCTTGTTGATTATTAGCTGCGGTTGTTTGCGCCGTTTGCAACGCATCGATGGCTGCTTGGATATCCTTGGTCAAGGCAGAGTCTGAATCAGTTGCCGCCGTTGCCATAACATCCTTCAAATTATTAATGGCTGCTTGGACAGAAGGCTCAGCTGATTGATCTGACCCTTGGGCATCCGCAATCGCTTGTGTACCAGCCGTATTGGCTGCATCACGATTCGTCTTGTCCGCACCAATTGCAGCATTCAAATTCTTAGTGGCTGCTTGAATTTCAGCCGTCGTTGAATTTGGATCTGTCAGGATAGCTTCGATTGAACTAATCGCTTGGGCCGTACCCAATTCGTGTGAAACCGGGTTAGCCGAAGCAATCGCAACCGCAGCGTCCTTACGTGCTTGCTCTTGAGCGGCCTTTGCATCTGCTACCGCCTCCTTCAAAGCATTTCGAGCAGCGTCGATATCAGCCGTCAACGCATCACTATCATCGTTTGCAGCTTGCTTCATCACATCTTGCAACTTCGCAATCGCATCTTGCACAGCTGGTTCATCAGCTTGTGGTGTGTTTGATGCATCCGTAATCGCGTTTTGTGCGTTGGTATTGGCTGTCGTACGCGTAACCTTGTCATCACTCGTCGCATTCATCAAGTTCTGCGTGGCATTCTTGATGTCTTTCGTTGTTGCTGCCGGATCATCCAATACCTTGTTCAAAGCAGAGATGGCATCGGCGACCGCCTTTTCATTTGAAACCGGCGCTGTTCTAGCCAAAGCATCCGCCGCGTTATCACGCGCTTCAGCTTGTTCCTTAGCCGCTTGTACCACAGCCGTTTGCAAAGCATCCAAAGCTGCTGCGATATCAGCCGTTAATGCATCTGACGTATCCGTGGCGGCCTCTTCTTGAATCTCGTTCAAAGCATCCAAGGCTGCTTGGACAGTTGGCTCGTTTTGCGTGCTTGATGTTTCAACCTTACTTTCGTACTTGTCCGCCTCATCGTTAATTGCATCACGCTTAGCTTGTTCAGCTTGGTTAGCTTCAGTCAATGCCTTCGTTGCCTTCTCGATATCAGCCGTTGATGATGCCGGGTTGTCCAACAACTTCTGCAAAGCGTCGTGCGCCTTAAGCACTGTTGACTCATTTGAAACTGGCTTAGTAGCCTCGATAGCATCAGCCGCTGCATCGCGGGCGGCCGTTTGATTTTGCTTAGCCGTTTCTTGCGCAGCTGCCAAATCATCAATGGCCTTTTGGATATCGGCCGTCAAATTGGTTGACGAATCAGCTGCTGCTGCAGCTTGCGTGTCTTGCAACTTCTTGATGGCTTCAATTACTTCTGGCTCAGTGGCTTGATCAGACGTCTTCGCCGCTGTTACCGCATCATCTGCTTGACGGTTCGTCTCGTCACGACTCGCCTTATCGCTCGCCGTTGCCTCAGTCAACGCATCCGTAGCTTGCTTAATCTCTTCCGCCGTTGCATTTGTATCATTCAATACATTTTGCAAGTTTGCGATAGCTTCTGATGTGGTTGCTTCATTTGAAACTGGCGCCGTCGCTTGCAAAGCAGCCTCCGCAACTTGACGTGCATCAGCTTGGCTTTCGGCGGCTTGTGAAACGGCATCTTGCAAGTTCTTGATGGCTTGTTGAATATCAGCCGTCAAAGCATCTGGCGTATCAGTCTGTGCTTGATCAACTAAATCTTGCAACGCCTTTTCAGCTGCCTGAACAGCTGGTTCGTCCGCCTGGTTAGAACCATTGGCAGCATTAATAGCTGCCTTAGCATCATCATCTGTGGCGGTACGTTGATTAATCGCCGTCTCAGTTGCTGAACGCAACGCCTCCGTCGCATCATTAATTTGATCAGCTGTGGAAGCTGGGTCATCCAACAACTTTTGCAAGTCATCAATCTTACTTTGAACATCTGGCTCGTAGGTAACCGGTGATGTCTCGTTCAACGCCTTGGCTGCATCAGCGCGGGCGGCTTCTTGCGCACCACCTGCTGCTGCCACAGCATCCTTCAATGCTTGCGTTGCCTTGTCAATATCTTCCGTCAACGCACTCGCATCACCCGTCTTCGCCTTATCAATCAAATCTTGCAAATTCTTCGTTGCGTCGATAACTGATTGGTCATTAGCTTGATGTGAGCTACCGGCCGTTGCGATTTCATCTTGCGCGGCTTCATTTGCGGCGTCACGATCAGCCTTCGCTTGTTCAACGGCGTCATTGTAATCGTTTGTCGCCTTAACAATTTCGTCTGGCGTACTATCCGGATTATTCAGAACGTCTTCAAGCGCTTGCTTCTTATTGATAACTGACGCTTCATTTTGAACTGGCGTCGCATCCTGTGCTAGTGCCGTCTCACCTGCATCCTTAACAGCATCAATCACTGCTTGGCGCGCATCTTCAATAGCCTGCGTCGTACCAACATTGTTAGCAGCATCCTTTTGGGCAGCTTCCAAATCAGCAACTGCTTGCTTAACGGCGTCATCCTTTGAATCAGTTACCTGACTAACAGTTGTATTCGCATCGTCGTTCGCCTTATCACGGTCTGACTTTGCGTCCGCAACTGCATCTTGCAACGCTTGCTTAGCTTGGTCAATGGCTTCCGTTGTGGCATTTGGATCATTCAAAACATCATTCAATGCTGACTGTGCTTCTTGCACGCCTGGCTCCTGTGAAACTGGTGCTGTATCAACAGCCTTGGCTTCTGCACGAGCAACCGCGTTTTCAAGTGCATCTGTTGCGTCCTTAATGGCCTGCGTCGTGCCTTGATCATTGTCAGCGTCAGTCATCGCCTTATCCAACTTTTCCATGGCATCCGCAACTGCATCATCGGTCGCTACTGCTGTGGTATCAGGTGAATTCAACGCATCATCACCAGCTGTTTCGGCGGCTTCACGATCACTCATCGCTTGGTCAATCGCATCTTGCAAAGCCTCTTCAGCCGCCGTTTGTTGGTCAGCCGTCGTGTTCGGATCCTTGGCCAAATCATCCAAAGCCTTTTGTGCATCCTTAACAGCTTGCTCTTGTGAGACCGGTGCTGTATCAATGAGACTCAACGTCACTGTCTTGGTCGTCTTGTTACCAGTCGCATCAGTAACTGTAATCGTCACATCACGCGGCTGACCATCCCCAGCTACCAAAGCAGCAATCGTTTCATAGTCAGTCTTAATCGTGCTGTCACCGTGTTTTTGGTTATCAGTCGTACTGAAGCCAACATCAATCAAGAAGGTCGCCTCATCAGCTGGCATGCCGGCCTTTGAAGTCGTTAGTGCAGTCTTGGTTGTCGTAACCGTTGGTGCTTGCACATCTCGGTAAACATAGCGAACCCGTTGATCAACGTCCGTATCATCATCAAAGTAGGGACTAGCAGCAGTGTTATCAATCACCTTGCTGTAACCAGCGATAACGGCATCCTTCACTAAGTCTGCATCTTGATAATTAACTGCTTCGTTTGTCACACCATTCAATGTGTGATTGGTTACGCCCGTGTCTGATGTCAACGGACGACCAACTTCATCAAAGAACTGAACATCGATCTTTTGTGGCAATGGCGTGTACGTCACAATCGTGGCTTGTGATGCCTTATCCGCATCAGACGCGGCATCATAGATAACCTTGTAAGTCGCCGTCTGCTTGTCGTCCGATATCGTCCAAGATATCCCAGAAGCTACCGAAATGTCTGAAATTTCATATCCAGTTGGCGCTGTGATGGTGCCTGAAGTTTGTTGATCCGTCTTACCGTTCAACGTTGCATCAGCTTGTGGGAAGGCTGGTGTATTCGTTGAACCGTCCACGTATTGTTGTGTGATTGTTGCCATTTGATCGTCAGCGACGTACGTAATCACAAACTTTTGGACGTCTGTATCTTCACCAGAACCATTATTGGTATTATCGAAGTTTGACGTTGCAGCCAACGCTTCAGCCATCGTGTCGTACTTTGCACCAGTAGGACCAGTTACCTTGTACGTATATCCCGCCGTTACCAAATCATCATCCGTGTAACCCGTTGGGGCATTAATTTCACCCCCAGTTAGGCCATCAATTGTTTCATTTTTGGCACTTACAGACGTCGCGCCATCTGGTACATTAATTTTAAATTGGGCTTGTTGCTTTGATTGCGTCAACGTAATATCAGTGTTTTGTGGTGCCGTATCAGTACCAGCATCTCCCGTATCCTTTGAACTATCAAAGTTTCCATCCAATGAAACCGTCTTACCATCAGTCGCGATGTCAGCGGTAATACCTGAAGCTGTCGTCACCGCACCACTAGCAACGTAGTAACCTGCTGGTGCAGTATACATGTATCCGTATGACTCAGCTGTCTTACCGTTCTGCGTATCAGTTACCATAGTTGTGCCATCTGGCATGTGTTGCGTAACCGTAGCTTTTTGGTTATTTGGTGCCAATGTGATGACCAAGTTCTGTGGTGCCTTATCAGAGGCTTCGTTACCATTGTCGGTATCGTCCATCGTTAACGTGTAGGTCACCGTATCATATTGGTTATTGACATACGAAACGTTATAAGCCGATCCGTCAATCGCAACAATGTAGTATCCTTCCGGCGCTGTGATTGTGTCTTCAAGATAATCACCTGTCACACCAGATAGTGTCCTTGGATCAGGCGTTGTTGGTGAGCCAATTGCACCTGAGTATACAAAACTAATTTGACCAGATTGACTGGCTGCTGACAATTGCAACGTAAAGTCTTGCGCAGCACTATCTGAAGCACTGGCGTTATTTGTATTGTCATAGGTAAACGTAAAGGTTGCCGTACGACCATCCGCCGCAACACTAGTCCCACTAGGTTGACCGGATGCTTTAAAGTAGTATCCATCGGGCGCCGTGTAAGTTGACGTGTATACGCCACTCGTCATACCAGCTGCCGCAATTGATGACATTGGGGCACCGTCAAAGCTAATGTTGGCTGATTGATAATCCGCCTTATAGCTCACGACAAACGATTGTGCTGATGAATCTGATTGCGCGTCCCCATTAATGGTGTTGTCATAGACTGACTCAGCCGCTACAGCTGCCGACAAGTTTGTGTACGCTTGCGATGTGCCATCCGTTCGCACGACCGACACGTTGTATTGGTAACCATCAACAGCCAAATCCGTATCAGTCTTGGCATAAGAAATTGGTGCTTTTGTGACACCGCTTATCGTTTCAATCGCGATCCCAGCTGAAATCGGCGAATCACTACTTACAATCAATGTACTTTCTTGGTATGAAGCCGTTGCGTTCAAAATGAAGCGCTTAATCCCTGTATCAACGGCATCAAAACTGTTGTTATCCGCAATTGCTTCATCCAATGTCGCATAGACCTTTGGTGCACCAGTTTCATCTGTCACCCAAGTTCCATCGGCGTGTTGTACCGTCACGTTATACGTGTATCCATGCGTCATTTCCAGGCCGCGCAACGTTTCATCCGTTGTTTTCAACCCGAGAACTTCCCCAGTATCGCCTGTGACCTCTTCAATCACACGACCTGAATACTCATCACCAGTCTCACCGACGACAACCTCAGCCGTCTGTGTAATGGCTGAATACTCAACCGTATACGTTTGCGGTGCTGAATCCGATTCTGTGGCGTTATTTGTATTGTCATACAAACCTGTCATACCAGTCAAAGCTGAAGCCAACGTTTCATACGTGTTGCCGTTTGGTGTCTTAACAATATAGCGGTATCCATCCCGATCCAATGCTGAATCGGTTGTCGCAAACGATACCTGACCACTCGTTACACCAGCTGCAGAATCAAGCGTGACACCACTACTGATTTGCGTGGCACCACCAATTACCAGGTTAGCTGACTGGTAATTAGCGATATATGACACCGTAAAGACTTGTGGAGCTGCATCCGATGACCCTGTGTTATTTGTGTTGTCATAAACCGTGTTTGCTGCCATGGCTGCTGCCAAAGTGCTGTAAGTTGTCGCACTATCAGAACCCATGTAGACCACATAGCGATAACCACTACGAGCCAGCGTTGTATCGGTGTTTGAGAAGGCGATTGCACTACCGGTCAAACCAGACGCACTTTCAATCGTCTTCCCCTTTTGAATTGGTGAGTTAGCAGCCCCGACGATTGTTGCTGCTTGGCTCATTGGGGCATAGCTGACCATGAAGTTCTGCGTCTCGGCATCTGAATCACCCGCATTACTTGTATTATCAAATGTTGTATTCGCTGACTGGGCATCAGCCAAAGTTGCATACCATTCACCATCCGGTCCCAGAACGCGGTACGTGTATCCTGAAACCGCTAGTGAGTCATCAATATTTTTAAATGGTATCTGAGTGGCTGTACCACCAGAAAGCGAAGCCAACCAACTACCTGCGCTTATCGGCGAATCCGACGTCACGCCCAATGATGTCCATTGCATATCAGCTACGTAGTTAACTGTAAATGTTTGCGGCTTACTGTCGGTTGATCCGGTGTTATCCGTGTTGTCATAGGCACTATTTGCCGCAATTGCTTGCGACAACGTACTGTATGACGTGCCATCCGGACCACTAACTGTGTAGTGATATCCCTGCGTGTACAAGTAACTATCCGTCACCGTGCCAAACGCAATCGCGCCACTCGTCGGACCAGCTGCTGAATCAATCACTGATCCAGCGCTGATTGGTGATTCCAAACCAACTGTAACCTTAGCTTGTTGTGAATCCGCCTTATATGACACGCGGAATACTTGCGCTGATCCATCAGACGTTGCCGTACCGTTATCGGTATCATCAAACGTACCGTTGGCAGCCATTGCAGCTGTTAACGTTGCATAGCTTGACCCATTAGCCGCATAGACCACATACGTGTATCCTTGCACTGCTAGTTGACTATCTGTCTTTGCAAATGAAACGGCACCCTTCGTCACACCAGCAGCTGAAGCCAATGATGAATTGGCACTGATTGGTGAATCGGCATCCACAACCAATGCAGCTGATTGGTAAGCCGCCTTATATGACACGGTAAAGCTTTGGATAGCTGAATCGGTGCTACCTGTGTTCGTCGTATTATCAAAGATTGAGTTTGCAGCAACGGCTGATGACAACGTTGTGTACGTCTTGCCATCAGGTCCCGTGACCGTGTACGTGTATCCAGCAACCGCCAAACTTGCATCAGAAGTTGCAAAACTCAGCGCCCCTGACGTCACGCCGGTAGCTGAATCGACCTTTGAGTTGGCCTTAATTGGCGACGTACCAGCCACATTGACCACGGCTGATTGACTAGCCGCCTTATAGCTAACCGTGAACATATCAGGGTTAGCATCAGATGTGCCTGATACCGTGTTATTAGCATTGTAGTATGAGTGTGCTGACAAAGCTGATGACAACGTTGTGTACGCCGTCGTATCACTACCGTACTTAACAGTGTACGTGTATCCACTCTTGGCCAGTTGTGAATCCAGCGTTGCGTATGACGAATCAGCTGTAAATGAGATGGCTGATCCCGTTGAACCATTAGCTGACAAGGCCGTTGAACCGGCGCTAATTGGTGAATTTACATCTACCACAACTGAAGCTGCCTGACTCATTGGTGCATACAAGACAACGAAACGTTGTGCTGCAGCATCGGTTGTTCCGGTGTTATCCGTATTATCAAACGTGCTGTTAGCTGCCAAAGCTTGTGACAGGGTTGAATACCAAACCGTATTGTTCACGTCATAACCATATCCGACCGTGTATGTGTAACCTGATGTTGCCAAATCAGCATCTGTGACACCGAATGACATCGCTTGGCTAGTCACACCCGTGATATTCGCAACCGAAGAACCTGCCTTAACTGGTGAGTTCTGTTGGACACGAATATAAGCTGATTGGGCATCGGCCGTATATGATACACGGAACGTTTGTGCTGAAGAATCAGCTGATGCCGAACCGTTTTCCGTGTTGTCATATAAGCTGTTGGCCTTCAAAGCTGCTGTCAACGTTGCATACGAATCACCCTTTGGACCGTATACAACATACGTGTAACCAGTCTTTGCAAGTTGTGAATCCGCCGTGCTAAATGCAAGTGAACCACTCGTTACACCTGATGCAGATTCAACTGCTGAGTTGGCTGAAATTGGTGACGCACTGTCGACCACCAAATTAGCTGCTTGATATTGTGGCTTATAAACGTATGTGATGACCGAATCCAAATCAGCATCGAACAAACCATCAGCATCTGAATTGGAATCCTTTCCTACCAACGTGTATCCAGCAATCGTCATTGTCCCATCTGGAATTTTTGAGCCGACATAACCGTTGGCTGAGCGGGCCGTACTAATCACCTTACCTGCTTGGTCAACGTAGTTATACGTGACCTTTGCCGTCATCGGTGCATAGACAACCTTGAAACGTTGCACTTGCGCATCGGTTGTTGCGTTAGCTGCGTTTGACGTATTGTCATACTTATTAGCCGCCACAGCTGACGTCAAAGTCGTATATGAATTAATCACACTACCAGCCGCATTCAATGCATTAACGACATACGTGTAACCACTCTTGGCCAACTGTGAGTCAGTCGTTTTGAATGAAATAGCTGAGCTGGCAGGGCCGTTAGTTGTTTCATTAACAGCTGAATAGCCCAAAACTGAGTTACCTGAATTATCGGCTGAATCCGTAAACAATGAGGCATATTGATTTGTCTTATACGTCACTACAAAGGCTTGTGATGATGTATCTGAACTACCTGTATTTGTCGTATTATCGTAACGCGGGTGCGCAGCCACCGCTGATGACAGCGTTGTGTAGGCCGTCGAATCCGGCGCATCAGTACCGGCATACTTAACCGTGTACGTGTAACCAGCCTTCACCAAACTTGTATCATTAGTTGCAAAGCTAATCGTGCCACCCGTTGTGCCACTTGCTGACGTAAGTGTTGAACCAGCTGAAATTGGACCGTTTGGATCATACTTAACCGCTGCTGCTTGGTAAGCGCCGACATAACTAACCGTGAATACCTGGGCTGATGAATCAGTCGTTCCAGAGTTGTTTGTGGCGTCATAAATTGAATTTGCAGCCACGGCTGATGACAATGTTGCATACGTTGAGCCATTTGGTCCCTTCACCACGTATGAGAAACCAGCCGTCGTCAAATTAGCGTCGGTATATGGCAATGACAAAGTTGCGCTGGTTGCACCCAATGATGATGCCAAAACCGAGCCGGCCTTCACAGGTGAATTTGAATCAACCACCAAGCTCGTTGTTTGCGTAGCTGGTGTGTAATTAACCACAAAGCTTTGGTATGACGTATCTGATGACGCCAATTGAGAACCGTTTGCGTCCCTGTTGTTTGTACTATCGAAAGAGTTCGCAGCGATTGCTGAATCCAACGTTGAATACGTCACGTTATCCGGTCCTGTTACGGTGTATGTGTAACCAGACTTAGGCAAGTTACTGTCCTTAGTTGCAAAATTAATTGCGTTGCCCGTTCGACCTCCAGCGGCATCTTTATAAGTTGATGTACCAGCTACATAAGAACCGTTGGCATATGAGAAATTTTGTGTGTACAAGTATGCGCCTTGATAATCCGGCATATACTTAACTGTCCACGTTTGTGGCGTACCGTCAGATTGCACACCAGCCGTGTTAGACGTACTGTCCCAAACGTTTGTTGCCGCTGCATACGCAGATGACATCGTTGAGTAGTTACCACCGTTTGGATCAGTGATGTAGTAGCTATATCCTGAACGAACCAATGACGCATCGACAATACTTTGTGCAACCGTCGCGCTACTTCCCAATGGGTTATCTTGATCAACACTCCAGTATGACGTAATCACATTTGACCCACTCCACAAAGCTGGCGTGTCAGTCTGAATGATTGACTCTTGATATGGCAAGGCCGTGTACGTGATTGTAATCGTGTTGTTGGCCGCCGTTTGTGACACACCATTCACGTCAGTTGCTGATGAAACCTTGTAGCCACGAATCGTTGGTGCAGCAAATGCATAGTCTGCTGTACCAGCTTTAGCTTTTGGTGAAAGGCCCGTAATACCAATCGTGTCGTTAACGGCTGCGATAAAGCTCGTCGATGGTTTAATCGTGTTACCGTTTGTATCCACATACTTAACCGTCGTGGTTCCAGTAGCAAACGTACCCGACAAATTATCAATTGAGGCAAAGTTATCGGCAGCCTTCTGTCCATTGGCAGCATTAACACCGATTGAAAAGGCCTTTGGCGCAACCAATGTAATGTTAGATTGGTTAGTATTAATCGTCCATGATTTTCCAGACGTATCCTTCAAGGAAGCCGTAATATACGGACCGCCACCAGGTCCGCCTGTTGGCCACCAAGTCATCTGGTACTTAACGGTTGTTTTCCATTGCGTCAAATTTTGACCATTGGTATACATGGCAGCTGGTACGGATGTCAAATTACCTGAGCTATCCGTCGCACGCAAGGCACCAAACGGACCAGCTGCTGGATCACCTGAATTCTGATAAAAGTCCAACCCCAAGGCATAGGCATTTTTAAATCCTTGAATTCCAAGTCCACCACCACCGTAAGACATGTTATAGTCCGAAGCCATCTTACCTGGATCCGTTGGTGTCAATACCAATCCAACCCAGTCAGACCAATTACCATTAGACGCTAGATTATTGTTTCCTGTACTTGTATCAGGGTGGAAATAACCATCAATCGTAAACTTTTGTGACGCGTCAAATTGACGATTGATATAGTAATATCCAATTGTATTTGAGCCATTGGCCGTCAATTTTGCATAATTTTGACCGCCCGGATCTGTAACCGAACTACTTTCAGCAGACCAAGCCGTTCCGTTATACGTTCCCTTTCCAGCATACTCATCGTGATCTGTAATGCCGGAAGGTCCCCATACAACATAGCGACTTGCGCCCGAATCCGTATCCGCGTCCGTCACGGTATCGATCGTCATCGTTGACGTTGTTTGCGCAGCTGACGCCTTGGTCATCTCTTCACCCAGACGCGTCAACATCTTAGGCGATGAGGAACCCCCCCCCACTGAAAGCGCAGTTAGTCCCGCAGCCACCCAGAACTTACCGCTTTTATACATCTTCTTTCTTGTTTTTGTTTCACCCATAGTAAATACCCATTTAACTTTCCTAAAGTGAGTGATTGTTACAATTTTGTGACAATCTACATTTATAGTGCAAGTTTAACAAGTTAATTACGCTTTTGCTGGGTTAACGATTTGAACAAATTTTCACTAAATAGTTTCTTAAAAACCTGTTATATCAACATTGTTAGCGCTTTCTTATTTTTGGAAAGCACTTAGCTTCATTTCGTATATTTATGATATAGAAAACTATTGAGGCACAAAAAAAGAGACCTCTCTCACTAAATGAGTGCAGGTCTCCTTCTGTTTAAGCGGACCACCACGTACCGCTTAAACTCCTTCACCGTATCATGTTAACAGGCACCACCCTGTTAACAATCCCCATACATCGAGGTGTCCAAGCCTCGATGCGTTTTCCTCCGATCACATGTGGGTCCTTCACCTCCCACACGCGACCATTACCGGACAGCAGGGCATCGCACCCTCCGTAAACGGCAGTCCTAGGACATCACTCCTCGACTAACTGCATCCCCGGCAACATTTCAATTATAGCATATCGCGACCAACTACTTCCGTCTTAACGGAGGTAGAAAATCGTGTCAGCACTCAAGCCTGTCTTGGTCATCACTTCGGGCAAAAGTGGCGCCTTAATTTCAGTATCGGCCACAATTTCAGGCAATTGTTCAGCCGTTAAACCGGTCACGGCCAACGCTTGCACATCCCACGTCTTGTGGGCGACATTGTAGTAGCCAGTACGTGCTGCCAATGCTTCGTCAACAATGTTCAAACCGAACAAACGGTATGTCACATATTCAAGCACACCCATAAAGTGCGCTGCGTTAGTATAAGCTTCAGGACGCTCATTCTTCATCCATAGCGTCAACACAAGTGGTTCCGTTGCCGTCATTGGTAAGCCAGTCTTGCGTTGCAATTGGCCACCGATACCGTTAATCATCAAAGCATCAACGTACTTGGCAGCACGGTTATCGCCACCTGACACAACATCAGTTAGCGGCGTAAAGTTTTCATCCAATGCCATCCAGCCATTCGCAATGCCAGTTGCAAAGCGGACTTCAACAATCTCATCATACTCACCTGGTAAATCAGCACGCATTGCAGCTAGTGCATCAACCAAAGTGTTCACGATATTATCGGGAGTCACTGGGTCAGTTGGAAATGCCATCCCCTCATATGGGAAGTGCATGACCTTTTGATTTTTATTTTCATCGATCAACGTTGCCACAATATCAATTGCAGCCATATCAATCATTACTGTATATTTCATCGGTCTACATCCTCTAAGTTAATACCCAAAATTATACACTAAAACAAAAGCACCCGACAGTTTCCCGTCGGGTGCGCTCTCACAATCTCATCTCATGTAGCACAAGATGACAACACTCAAGAATCTCACAACTTAAGCATTGGAACCACGCATATAGTCATTAAAAATGGCTATTAGTTCCTGCCATGGGTCCTCCCCGGTGGCAGACGCAGCGCCAAAGGTCGATAGGGCGACCAACAGCGGCGATTAAACTTGTGGTTTATTTTTTATTTTGTGGGTCGTCTAAGATAACGCCTGGCGCAACTTCAGGCAACTCTCCGATAAGCAAACAAGTTTTGGCACGCTTACAGCGCACCAAGAACTTGTTCGTTTATCTCCGGATGCCTGATTTTTGACTTTCAGTCAAAAACCGTTGCTCTATGCTCAAGCTTATTACTTAGCAGCGTCCATTGCGTGTCCACCGAAGCCGTTACGCAAAGCTGAAACAACCTTACCAGTAAACGTGTCTTCTTGTAGTGAACGGTAACGCATCATCAATGACAATGCGATAACTGGTGCTGGAACTTCCAAGTCCAATGACTCTTCGATCGTCCACTTACCTTCACCAGATGAGTGCATACGACCTGAGATAGCTGACAACTTAGGGTCCTTAGCAAATTGCTCTTCGGCCAATTCCATCAACCATGAACGAACAACTGAACCGTGGTTCCACAACTTAGCAACAGCTTCGTAGTCGTAGTCGAATTGTGAAGCTTCCAAAACTTCGAAACCTTCGGCGATGGCTTGCATCATACCGTATTCGATTCCGTTGTGGACCATCTTCAAGTAGTGACCTGATCCCAAACGACCAGTGTATAGGTAACCGTCTTCCAAGGCGATTGACTTGAACAAAGGCTCCAAAACCTTCCATGCTTCAGCGTCGTCTCCACCGATCATGAAGTTTCCACCGTTACGTGCACCTGACATACCGCCTGAAGTACCAGCATCGAAGAACTTGATACCAGCAGCAGTCGTGCGCTTGTTTTGCTCCAAGTTATCCTTGTAGTTTGAGTTACCACCGTCGATGATGATGTCGCCTTCGTCCAACTTCTCGATCAAAGTATCGATAGTTGAGTTCGTAGGAACACCGGCTGGAACCATGACCCAAACAACCTTTGGTGATGGCAATTGTGCCAACATGTCATCCATATCAGTAGCTGGTGATACCAAATCTGAGTATGCGTCAGCTTCCTTAACAAAGTCTGCGTTCAAGTCAAAAGCAACAACTTCGTGACCGTTATCTGCAGCATTCTTTACCAAGTTCAAGCCCATCTTACCAAGGCCGATCATAGCGAACTTCATTTGAGTTACCTCTTTTTTTCTTGTGCTTTTTTTCTACATGAATATTATAATGCAAAAGTTTTTCACTTTGCAACCCTTTTGTTGTAAAATGTTTTCATATCCAAAATACGGTACAATTGAAAATAGACAGAACGTTGTTATGTCAACGTTTCCCTATTCTAAAAATAAAAGGAGTTTGACATGGCACAATCAGGTTTTGCGCGCATTCGTTCAATGCGTGATCAATTATCTGGATCAGATGAAAAAATCGCTGGCTTTATCCTAGCCAACCCAGAAGAAATTCGTTCCTTAACAATCCAAGGGCTCGCGAATGCGGTCGGACTTTCAACCGCTACGATTTCCCGTTTTGTTAAGCGTGTCGGCTTCGGTTCATTCCGTGAGTTTTCACTCAGCTTAGCCGTTGCCACGCAATCAGACGACACGTTCTTTGGTGAAATCGACGAAGAAGATGATACAACTGAAATTGTTCAAAAGGTATTCAGTGGTGCAACTAACGCCTTGGAAGGTACCCTATCAATGGTTAATAGTGACGACTGGGCAACGGCTACTAAGTGGTTGGTTGAAGCTCGTCGCGTTGGCCTATTTGGTATTGGTGGTTCATCAATCGTCGCCTTGAATGGTTATCACAAGTTATTGCGTACGCCTTTGGATGTCGAACAACACCCTGACTACGACGTGCAACTGATGCAAGCCGTTCGCATGCGTGCTACTGATGTTGCCATCGTGGTGTCACACTCAGGTCGTAACCACGACACGCTAACGATTGCACGCCAACTTAAGAACAACGGCGTAAAAATTATTGCCATTACTGCTTATAAGCAATCTGAATTGGCCAAAACAGCTGATCTAGTTTTGGCCAGCGCCGCTGAAGAAGTCAATATCCGAAGCGAATCAATGTCATCATTGATTGCTCAAATCACGATTATGGATAGCTTGTTCACCCTTGTCGGTGTGCAACTTGGTGATAAGACCCAACAAGTGGTTGATCACATCCGCACCGCCATCGAAGGTACGCGTGAATAGTAAAAATCGTCCAGCGCACGCATGCGTTGGACGATTTTTTTAATGTAATTGTTCAATTGTTAATGTCTGTAAGTCAGTCAACCAAGTCTTTGTTGCCTCATCGACATCATCAGGCATGATAAATGGCGTCGTTGAATACACTGTCGCAACATTGGCCCAATTAATGGCACCATCCTGCAAGAATGATTGCTTTGTGTCAGCAACCTGTTGTTCAGTCACGGCTGCCAAACGTTCAGGCATCGTGGCAAACATCATCAAAAACCAATTAATGGCCAGTTGCTGGGCAATCTTTTCAGGTACATCAGTCACATCATCAGTAACTATGATGCGCTCATTCAACGGCACAGCAGGAACTTCTTTGTTCAAAAACTTTTGTGTACGTGACCATTCCGTTGCCAACAAGGCATAGAATTGCCAAGGTACCTGATTCGCAATTTGGCCAAGCGTCGTCACAAACAATTTGTCTAGTGACCACGTTGAGCCAGTTGCATTATCAAGCAAGGTCATCAATACGCGTTGCATCGTTTCCTTCATCAAAGGTGCCAAACGTGTATTTTGCGTTAAGTGATAACGAACAAGTAAAAACTCCCCCACCTTCTCGGGTGTGATTGCTTTTGCCTCTGTTGCCTTAGCTTGTTGCTTAAAGTTCTTCAAACGCTTTGCTGAACTAACGCCCGCAAATTGTCCCTGCTTCACCATGTTTTTTTACCACAAATCTTCCGTATAGTTTTGGTCTGGTGCACCCATGATACGCTCGCCACGTTGCAAAGCATCAATACGAGCCATATCAGTCGTCGTCAATTGGAAGTCCAAAGCCAAGTTTTGGGCCATGCGCGCTGGGTTTCCTGACTTAGGAATCACAGCAACGTTGTGTTGGATTTGCCAACGCAAGATAACTTGCGCGATGCTGACACCGTAACGCTCAGTAATGCCTGCCAAAACAGGGTCTTGCAAAACGGCACCACGGCCAAGTGGGCTCCATGCTTGATGTTGAATCCCCAACTCTTCCAAGTAGCCGTGTAGGACATGTTGGTTAAAGTATGGGTGCGTTTCAATTTGATCAACTGCTGGCATAACCGTTGCCTTCGTCAACAAACGATCCAAGTGGTGGGCTTCAAAGTTTGAAACACCGATGGCACGTACGTAGCCTTCCTTGTATAGGTGTTCAAGGGCACGCCATGTTTCAAAGAATGGATCAAACTTTGGCCAGTGTACCAAGTACAAATCCAAATGATCCGTTTGCAAAGCAGCCGTCGTGTTCTTAAAGGCTTGCAACGTGTTCTCATAGCCTTGTTCCTTTTGAGCAACCTTACTCGTCAAGAAATAGTCATCACGCTTCAAACCAGAACCTGCCAAAAAGTCCCCAAGTTCGTTTTGGTTGCCGTACATCGCTGCCGTATCAAACAAACGGTAACCAGCTTGTACAGCCGCATCCATCACTTCACCATATGATAGTGCATCATTGGCTGCATCCGTACCGAATCCAACCATTGGCATTTCAACGCCATTATTAAGTGTCACAAATTCCATTGTGTCGTCCCCAATTTCCATAAGAATGCTTACATTTTAGCACTCATTTATGACGTTTTTGCGAAACATCGCGACACCAGACAATTAATCTTAGAATTATCCTACTCATTAGTCAATGAAACAGGAAACGGGAGTCAGCAACTTGCCAACTCCCGTTTCCCTATGCTTTATTTCTTATTCGCTTTTACAAAAATCCATGACACCACTAACACAACGATAATGGCACCAATAATAGATGGTATCAATGCCATACCTGCTAGTGATGGACCCCAGCTACCCAGAATCATTTGGCCTAGCCATGATCCAACTAGTCCAGCAACAATGTTGGCAATCCATCCCATTGATGCGCCACGGCTTGTAATCGCTCCGGCAATGGCACCAATAATAGCTCCCACAATCAAAGTCCAAATTAAATGCATAATTAAATCCCTCCTATGTCCTATAACTTACTTTAACTCTATCAACAATAAATTACCCGTACAACGACTTGGCGGACAGTTCACGCTTTTGTGCAAACACTTTTGTACGTTGCCGTTCATCATGTTACTATGGGGACAGGAGGTGGAAACTATGTTTTTAACAATTTCAGATGCAGCCAAGGATAAGCTTGCTGCTAAGCTAACACCAACAACCAAAATCGTCTTGGATTTTGATGACGGCGTTGGACCGTTTTCAGATGCTGGGATGTGTACACTAGACGTCGCTTTTAACGTTGTCTTGTGTGAGGCTAAGGATTTAACTAACGATTTTGACACGGTCATCGACAGCGACTTGGGTCCTGTTTACATTAAGGGATATACGAAGGCACAAATGGACAGCGACATGCGTCTAGATGTTGATAAGTATCTTCGTTATAGCTTGTCAGGTCCATCAGGGACGCTTGATTCTAACGTCGGTTTGCGTGACATTCAAATGGCATAGCAAAAATGGGTACCAGAATATTTCTGGTACCCATTTTTATTACAACAGCTGTTGGTTTAAAACCTCTGACATTCCCAGTCTACTTTAACGTTCATTTAATTGCGCTTGTAGTTGCTTAATCTTATTGATTAAGGCATCTTGAATGATCGCTGCATTTTGATTATTGCCCATTGGTTGTGGTGCCGTAATCGCTGACTCTGAAGTTTGTTGCTTCAGTTGTTGGTTCTCAAGGGCTAGTCGATCAAGTTCAGCTGCCATTTCTTGTAAGGCACCCTGTAAGTCTCCAACCTGCGCTTCGTATATTTCAGCGCCCGTGCGCCACTTGTCCACTTCAGTTTGTGCAGCCTTCAGTGCCGTTTCCAACTCGATAATGCGTTCTTGTTCGTTCATGACAACTCCCCCTTCAATTGTGTATGAGTGTACAAAAAAACCATCCTCAAGCGAGGATGGTTTTAACTATGCCGACTGGGGGATTCGAACCCTCGACCTACGGTTTACGATACCGTTGCTCTACCAACTGAGCTAAGTCGGCATAACTCCGAATGTCGGGCTCGAACCGACGACAACACGATTAACAGTCGTGTGCTCTACCAACTGAGCTAATTCGGAATAATAAATGCATCGCGACGTCCTATCCTCGCAGGAAGCGATCCTCCAACTACTTTCGGCGCTATTGAGCTTAACTTCTGTGTTCGGTATGGGAACAGGTGTGACCTCAATGCCATCATCACGACACGCGTTATTTCTAACTTACAAGTCATTATTCTACGTAAGAATCAACATATTGTCAATACTTTTGTATGATGAATAATGGGGATTCTCGAAATAAAAAAACACCTTCCAGCGAAGATGCCTTTATAACGAGTGCCGACTGGGGGATTCGAACCCTCGACCTACGGTTTACGATACCGTTGCTCTACCAACTGAGCTAAGTCGGCATAACTCCGAATGTCGGGCTCGAACCGACGACAACACGATTAACAGTCGTGTGCTCTACCAACTGAGCTAATTCGGAATAATAAATGCATCGCGACGTCCTATCCTCGCAGGAAGCGATCCTCCAACTACTTTCGGCGCTATTGAGCTTAACTTCTGTGTTCGGTATGGGAACAGGTGTGACCTCAATGCCATCAT
>JAAOED010000023.1 GCA_016466735.1 Weissella confusa
AGAAATTTGACCCGCCGGTCATATTTCCATCACTAATGTTAGTAGGTTTTTACCTCCCGTGGCTCTAAGCGGGAAACCCGCTAAGAACCCACACCTGCGGGTCAAGGTCAGCACGTGTCTATACGCGTGGCGGGGCCAAGCACAGCAGCCTAGATATACTCTAATTGTTCGATTGTCATCTACCACAATACTTCAAGGTGAACTGTTCACCCATTTATTTCCCGGTGAATGACAATCCATAACAGACTAGGACATCTTGGCTGCTGGCCTTGGGGGTGCGGGACTATCGGAGCGTTCAAATTGGGGCAACATGCCGCATGGCCGGCGCTATTCAGAGAATCCCCGCAGGACTTAAAGGATTAGGGGGAATTATTTGCCCCGCTGAATGGCGTCCGCGCCATTCGGTTGCCCTAATTTGAACTTTGCCGGAGATAGTCCCGCACCCCCAAGGCCTCGACGCAACGCGTCGACACTCACCACCAACTAAAAAACGAAGAACCACAACCGCAGTTCTCCGTCATTAACTTCTATATCTTACAAACGAGCCTTCAATTCAGCCGTCAACTCTTCGTATCCTGGCTTACCCAACAAACCAAACATGTTGCGCTTGTAGGCCTCAACACCTGGTTGGTCGAATGGGTTAATACCGTTCAAGTAACCAGCAATCGCAACCGCTACCTCAAAGAAGTAGATAGCTTGTCCCAACGCGAATTCGTTTTGCTTGTCCAACTCAACAATCATGTTAGGCACACCACCATCGACGTGGGCCAACAACGTTCCTTCTGAAGCTGTACGGTTAACGTAGCTCATCTTCTCGCCTTGCAAGTAACCCAAACCGTCGTCAGCGTCCATTTCTGGAATCACAACGTCCGTTACTGGCTCAGTCACGCGGAACAACGTCTCAAACAAGTTGCGACGTCCGTCTTGGATGTATTGTCCGAAACTGTGCAAGTCCGTTGAGAAGTTTCCGGTAGCTGGGAAGATACCCTTGCCGTCCTTACCTTCTGACTCACCTTGCAATTGCTTCCACCATTCACCAAATTGGACCAACGTTGGATCGTAGTTAATCAATAATTCTGTCGTATAACCCTTACGGTACAAAATGTTGCGGTAAGCTGCATACTGGTAAGCTGGGTTCTTTGCCAAATCGGCATCTGCATACTCGGCCTCACCAGCTGCTGCTCCAGCCATCAATTGCTCAATGTCGCCACCAGCAGTTGCAATTGGCAACAAACCAACAGCCGTCAAAACTGAGAATCGTCCACCAACACCATCCGGCACAACGAATTCTTCGTAGCCTTCTGTGTCAGCCAACGTCTTCAAAGCACCACGCTTGGCGTCAGTCGTAGCGTAGATACGCTCACGAGCACCTTCAACACCATACTTTTCTTCCAACATTTGCTTGAATACACGGAAGGCAATCGCTGGCTCCGTTGTTGTACCTGACTTTGAAATCACGTTAACTGAGAAGTCACGGTCACCGATAACCTTAATCAAGCTGTTCAAGTATGCCGGTGCAATTGAGTTTCCCGCAAACAAAACTTGTGGGAAGTCACGTTGCTCGTCTGGCAAGTAGTTGTTGAAGTATTCATTCAAGAAATCAATTGCCGCACGAGCACCCAAGTATGAGCCCCCGATTCCAATAACAACCAAAACCTTTGAGTCTGATTGGATTTTCTTTGCTGCTGCTTGAATATGCGCAAATTCATCCTTGTCGTATTCAGTTGGCAAGTGAAGCCAGTCAGTGTAGGCTGAGCCAGCCCCAGTTCCCTTACGTAGCATTTCATCCGCAACCGTAACCATTGGTTGCATCATGGCCAACTCTTGTTCCCCAACGAATTGGGCTAGCTTTGATGTATCAAACTTCAATGTCGTCATTGTAAATTACCTCATTCCCCATTAATAACTTTTGGTATAGACCAATTATACCACTTCCGAAAAAATCTTGAAAGCGGTTTCGGCAATTGTTGCCTGTTTGTTTTTGAACGATTCCCCAAATAATCGTTAGACGTAAAAAATAACGAGCACCCGTCAAACGAATGCCCGTTATTTGGATTACAAATTCTTAAATGCGTATGTCGTTGTGTATGAACGCTTCTCGCCAGCTGGCAAGACAATGTCACCAAACTCTGGGTGGTGAATAGCGTCTGACAACGTTTGCGCTTCCAAAGCAACTGCATTGTATGGGTTAGCTTCGAACCAATCCAAATCACCTTCGTGGTCAGCCACGGCTGGGTTCGTGATGAAGAAGATAACCGCATTACGATCAGTCGTCATTTCGATTGAACGACCTGACTTCTCGTCCGTCACGATTGCTGATGGCGTTCCTGCTGGGTAAACCAACTCGAAGGCGTCGTCAAACTTGGCATCGTATGCACCGTTCATTTCAGCAATCTTATCACCAATCTTCGCTGGTGTTTGGAAGTCGAATGGCGTACCAGCCGTCTCCAACAACTTACCCGTAGGAATTTGATCCTCACGGAATTCCAAGTGACGTGGTGACTTCAATTGCAACGTCAACTCACGTGCATCTGTATCAATCCCGGCTGGGTTGAAGTATGCGTGGCTCGTTGGGTTGTACAACGTGTCTTCGTCAGACTCGGCTGAAAAGTCCAAACGTACTTCATCGTTGTCTGTGAACGTGTACGTCAATGATGTTGGCATTGTGCCTGGGAAGTTGTCATCAGCTTCCGTCATCGTTGTCGTGAACGTTACTGAACCAGCGGCCTCATCAATTGTGAAGTCCCAGTTACGCGTAGCAAAGTTGTCTTCCCCACCGTGCAAGGCGTTCTTACCTTCGTTAGCTTTCAAGTTAACCGTCTTACCGTTCAACTCAAATGAAGCACCATCAATACGACCAGCCACACGACCGATTGCATTACCCAAGAAGTAAGCGTGGTCCCAGTATCCTTGTGCATCCTTGTATGCCAATACTAGTTCGTCACCAGCCTTTGTTTGCAAGAATTGCCATGAGGCCCCCCAAGAAACCAAACCAAGCTTGTGGCCGTTAGCGTTCTCAATAACCACTTGCTTTACAACTTCACCATTAGGCATTGTGCCCAAATCATTTACTGTAATTGTCATTTTACTGTTGTCCTTTTCATGATGTCGGCTCACAGTCTCAAAAACTTATCTCGTGAATATTTTAGCATACTGAACACCGACATTCCGATTAATTTTCTAATTCAAGGTCTATACCAACTGGCATTAATCCTCATGATTAACGCGCATCAACAAGTGGTACAACGCACCAAACAAATTGGCATCATTACCAAATCGTGCTGGTAAAATTTCTGGCGTCGTGAAACCATCACGAACTTGTGGACGTCGCGCGACCAATTCTTCGTATGATTCACGAATAGTTTGGACCACAATTGGTTGCGCTGTAATGCCGCCACCAATCACGAAACGCTCTAAGTCCACGACTGCTTGAATGTTAAGCAACATCAACGCAATGTCATCTGTATAACGTTTAAAGACATCCCACGCTGGACCGTCGTGCTTGTTAATCAACTCGAATACTGCACGACCATCCTTCTTGTCTGGCAAATTATAGATTGTTGCGATTGTTGAAACCATTTGAACCGCAGATCCAACAACACCGTATGAATCAGTGTCAAAACGGGCTTCCCCACGATGCATAAAGCTTAGTTCACCAGCTTGGAAATGCGTACCCGTGTGCAAACGGCCGTTCAAAATCAAGCCACCGCCAACACCGGTACCCAAAACAACCGCTGCCCCGTTATCAATACCATTCAAGTTACCTAACCAAAGCTCAGCAAGCGCAGCCGCCTTACCATCGTTTTCAACCGCTACTGGCATATCAAGATTAAGTTCATCAACCAAGTTCACCTTATCTAAGAATGGCAAGGCACCACCAGCATAAATCGTCTCATCTGTATGCTCCACCTTACCTGGCGCGCTGATCGCAACCCCCTTAATACGGTAACGGTACAAATCAACAATTGAGTGAACCGCGGCGACAAACTCAGCCAAACTTTCATTTGGTGTTGCCACATCGTCTTTTTCAATCAAATTTCCTGCGTGATCTAGTACGGCATACTTGATGCGCGTACCCCCAATATCAATTGCCAAATAATCATTAGCTTCCATGTTTTATTCCCCCGAATACATGTTTGCTCTAAGCATACCTGCTAGATATGGTAGAAACCGGACAAAATTGCGAAAAAAGAACCCGTCGAACGCTATGTCCGACGGGTTCTGTTACGCTTAATTTCTTATTACAAAGTCTTCAACTTGGCAATCATGATTGCACCGATGACAACCAAGATAGCTCCAATAACAACGAAGACCATTTGACGCTTTGACTTCTTCTCACCCAATAGGTAGATGGCACCGAACGTACCAACAATGATACCCGTTTGTGACAAAGTTGAAGCCGTTGCTTGACCGATGTTAGGGTTAGCCGTTGAGATAAACATGAAGACGTTACCCAAAGCCCAAACCAAACCAGTCACAATGTTCATCCAAGTTCCCTTTTGGAACATCGTCTTACCTTCCTTCATAAAGAAGATAACAATGATGAAGGCACCCAAGACTTGACCAATTGATTGAGGTCCAACGATGGCCGTCATGTAGTCCAAACCGTCGTGACGGTTGTGAACGGCGTTTGAGATGTAACCAATCTTGTTCAACAAGTTAGGGAACACGAAGTACATCATGTAACCAATCGTTGAAATCAAAACAGCAACCAAACCACCCTTAAAATCGTGTTGTGGGTTAACTTCGGCTGGTGCCTTTGAATCTGGCAAAGCAGTGAAGATGGCACCAATCACAACAGCGGCGATGGCCAACAAACCAAACGTCCACATGCGACCAGTCGTCCACTCACCCAAGACAGCCGCAGCCATCAAAGCGTTTGAAACAATTTGTCCAGCCGTTGAAAGTGGGTTACCAACTGACACACCCAACTTCTTGAAACCAACGAATTGACCGGCCGTACCAACTGCCCAGAACAAACCTGAAACGAATCCGACAATCCAGATACGTGGGTTAAAGGCAAATTCCATACCAGCTTGTGGGACAACAAACAATCCCAACGTCAACATTCCAAAGACGAAGGCACCAAACGTCATTCCCAACGTTCCTTGTGCGGCAGTACCACCCATCTTAGTCGTAACAAGTCCCGTTGACCCCCAGGCCAACGCAGGAATAAGTGCAATCAAAATAGACATAGCAAAATTTCCTTCACAATCTTAAATATTTTTAGCTTATTTATCAACGAGATTTAGAATAACATAATGAAAACGTTTACACAATACTTTTTACTAACTTTTTTGAAACGCTTTCAAAAAAATGTAACCGCTACCATCTAAATTATAGCTAGATTCCAGTCTCCGAGAGACTTCACAGCTATCTCGCTATCAACCTAACAAATTATAAGACAATCGTTTTGAAGTACAACAAAAAAGTCCCCGTTACCGGAGACTTTTAGACTTAATCATGAAGATTAGTCGGTTTTCTTTTGCTCATCTGGAATGATGACGTGGAATGATGTGCCAACACCTGGTTGTGATTCAACCGAAATTTGACCATCGTGCACTTCGATCAATTGACGAATAATCGCCATTCCCAAACCTGACTCACCCTTCTTCGTACGTGAAGGATCAGCCTTGTAGTAACGCTCCCAAATCTTGTTGACTTGTTCCTCAGTCATTCCGATACCCGTATCAGAAATCTTGAAGTGCGCTTCACCGGCTTCACGCCAAGCATCAATTGTAATCAAACCATTCTCAGTAAACTGGATGGCATTGTTTACAATATTAAAGATGATTTGAATA
Source organism: Weissella confusa (assembly GCA_016466735.1). Classification (GTDB taxonomy): domain Bacteria; phylum Bacillota; class Bacilli; order Lactobacillales; family Lactobacillaceae; genus Weissella; species Weissella fermenti. Next base: position 5,802 of record JAAOED010000023.1, read on the forward strand.
AAGCGGTCTTGATCAGCGAATACTGGCACTGCTGTCTTAGCGTGCAACTTAATTTCATCCCCAGCCAAATCAGACTTACCAGACAACTGGTCAATCAAGTTTGAAATGACAGGTACTGAATCAAATTCCTTCTTCTTCAAGACAACCTTGTTCTGACGCAGACGCTCATAGTCCAAGTTATCCTTAACCAAACGCGTCAAACGGTCGGCTTCGGCCTTAATCAAGTCATATGAGTGCATCTTCTCATCTTCAGGAATAACCCCATACTGCAATCCTTCGACGATACCTGAAATGGTCGTCAACGGCGTACGCATCTCGTGAGATGCGTTGGCCATGAATTCCTTACGGCGTTCTTCTTGCTCTTCAATTTCCCGCTCTTGTTCAGCCAATGACTTGGTCATGACGTTAACGTCTTCGGCCAAGGCGCCGATTTCATCGTGACGATGCATGTTAACGGCAGCCGTATAATCACCACCCGCGACACGACGCGTTACCAATTGAATCAAACGCAGACGGTTAACAATCAGTTGCGACAAAATGAAACTCAACATAACCGCGACGACAACTGATACCAAGAAGGCAATCAGCAAGTTCTTGCGCAGCATGTCCATATTGTCTGCCACAGTCGAGACATTCGCACGGGTAACCACCACCGCAATCAGCTTATTCTGATTATCGAAGAACGGCTTCATCACATCCATCGTATTCGCAGCTGAGTTATCAGCCGGGTTAGCTTGTTTGGCCCCGCGCTTTTGAATGATTTTGTGTTGCTTCAATTGTGCCCACTCTGCGTCGGTAACGTTAGCGGTCTCCTTGGCTTGCGTCTCGGGATAGACCAACTTACGGTCATCGTTGTAAAGCGTAAAACTAATATTTTGTTGTTCTAGCAATGACGCATCTGTTTCCAGCCCCTTCGTATCAAAGTAAGCAAAGGAACCGTCGTCAGCTTTGAAGCGCATTGCCGCTTCAACTACGGCAACCGCATAACGATTCAATTGATGATAGGTATTATCCTCAATCATCTTCGTCGTAAACTGCGTAAACAAAATGCCGACAATTACCAGAGTAGCCATGATGACCGTAAAGAAGGCCAACATTTGCTGGTACATCATTTTCATGTTGTTTTACCAAAAAACCACGCCGGGATGACGTGGTGATCTTTCGTTAATCTCTCTTTTATTCTCTTCAAACTAGCTTAGGCCTTAGCAGAAGCTTCTGCCTCTTCATCAGCCGCAACGTTTGAATCGTCGAACTTGTATCCAACACCCCAAACGGTTTGGACAACTTGAGGACCAACCTTTTCGATCTTTTGACGCAACTTCTTAACGTGCGCATCAACCGTACGCTCATCACCGAAGTACTCGTAGTCCCATACCAATTGCAACAATTGCTCACGTGAGAATACTTGACGTTGCTTCTTAGCCAAGACACGCAACAAGTCGAATTCCTTTGGCGTCAAATCTTGAATCAAGTGACCGTTCAAGTAAGCTTCACGCGTGTTTGAGTTCAACTTGAACGTACGTGTTTGTACGTCAAAGTCTTCGTGAACAGCTGGTTCTGAAGACGTTGGTTGACCTGCAGTCTCTGAACGACGGTGCAAAGCCTTGATACGCGCAATCAAAGTGATTGGGCTGAATGGCTTCGTTACGTAGTCGTCAGCTCCCATTTCCAAACCAAGCACTTGGTCTGATTCTGAGTCACGCGCCGTCAACATAATGATTGGCACATACTTTGACACTTCACGAATCTTAACTGCAACTTGCATACCGTCCAAACCAGGCAAGTTCAAATCCAAGATAACCATGTCCCATGACTCTGGATCTTCATTGAACATTGTCACAGCATCGTTACCATCGTATGCGTAGTGAGCGTCCCAGTTTTCCTTCTTAAAGAACATGCCCATCATTTCTGAAACGGACGTGTTATCCTCGACCATCAAAAGTTTCATATTCTTATTCCCCGTCTTAATAGTTTTTACAAAATCAATTCTTTATTTGTACACCTAACACAATAACAAAAGAAAAGCGATTATTGGGCGTTTTTCACAGAACGTCTACAAAATCTGGCGACTATTCTAAAAAACTTCACATCTTTTAAACCACTTCTGCGCGGATAGCTATTTTTTCATCACAGCCGTCCACAGTCCTTTATACCGTATATTATACAACGTAAATACGGAACGCTTCACTCTTACTTAAAAAAAGCGGTGCAAATACGGTACGCTCCGATGTTTCGGATATACAATTCGCATTAACTGAAGAAAGGGCGTGTTTTCTATGATGAACACGCCCTTTCAATGAATGTTGTTATTTAACTATGATAATTGTGCCTGAGATGTTTCTGCTATCAATTTTTGAACACGGCGCATTGCTTGCCGGTCATGGCCAACATGATTATCCAATGTTTGCTGTAATTCGTTCGCAAACGCCACAATTGCCAAGTGATTTGCGGCGCGCGTGACAGCTGAATAAATCAAATTCGTCGTAATGAATTTTGAAATCATCGGCAAGACAACAATCACATTGTCGAGCGTAAAGCCTTGAATTTTATGAATCGTCGTCGCGTACCCGAGGTCTAAGTTTTCACGGACACTGACTAACTTAGGCCCATACGAGAATGGATTAAACCCGGTCTGACTGGTTTCATTTAAATCCACCAAAATCGGATCAGCCGTATCAACAGTCTGGACCAACACCATGTCATAATCCGGCATCACATCAACCACCGTAATCCGGTCACCACCACGCATGCGTACTTTTTCATGTGCGCCGCTCGCTTGGTTCGTGACATAAACCGTTTGCATCACTTGCACACGATCACCTGGGTACAATGTCAAATCATCGCGTACCCACAACCCAACTTCCGGACGTAATATAGGCGTCTCCACCAAAGCATTTTGCACCGCCGCATTAATTAAACGACGTAGCTCATTTGTCGGTACCAGGACAACCGTTTCGTTTTCCGGTTCGGCAATCAACGCCCGTTTTACCGTCTCAACCACCTGCAGCAACGCCGTTTCACTCATTGGTGCAAACGTATAAGGTCGCGTCAAAAAGACATCTGGCAATACCTCAGCAGGCATCAATTCGGCCGGCGCAACAATCGTACTTGAATCACCATCCAGAATGGCATTGGCGACCGTTGCAATAATCGGCGAATTGGCGCGCTTGATTTGTTGTAGGACGGGTGTGCGGTTAGCCATTCCAGCCAGCACTAGCGCATTCAGCATCGGTACCGGATCATTTTCGACAGATGGCAACTGATTCGGGTCACCCACCAATAAAATTTGTGAACCAGTTGCTAGGCCATACAAAATCGCATCAATCAGCGCTCGAACATTCGATGCAAAGGCTTCATCCACAATCATTAAATCATACGTTGGATAACGAGCCGCCCGTTCCGGGTCATCGAAAAAATGCCCCAAGCGCGCAATTTCCGTCATTGCCTCATGATTGCGGTATGTAAAACTGGTGGCCGTCGCAATTGTCACGTGATCAACCGGCTTCAACAGATATTCCGGTTCATGTTCGTCCAACAGATCACCAATCGCGTGCTCAACTAGCCCACGCGCATTCGTCGCAGCCGCGTGGGTTGGTGTAATCAGGATGGTATTCACATCCCCTTGTTGCGCCAAACGAATCAAACGGGCCATCATGTACGACTTACCTGACCCAGCGCGACCAGTCACAATTTGAATCGGTGTCGGGGTATCCGCAATATTCTGCCAAACGTCATGTTGTCCTGCCGTCAACGTTTCATCAGCCAGCATTCCTGCAATCAATTGTTGCATCACTTCCGGAACATCATGCGGTTGATGCAACATTTCAAGTAACGCTAACAGCCATTGATCATAATCTTGTTGATTTTGTAACTCAGGTGGCAACTTCTCGAATATCTCGTGGGCGAACGCCTTCATCTCTGATTCTGGGGTGTGCGCCATCAAATTCGCAAAACTATTTTTCTCATAAATTTGTTCTGGTAACTTGTGTCGCCAAAAATACATCTCAGTTTGTTCTTCTGGAAAACGTGCCATGACCCACACCCCTTTCGTTATTGTCCTTACTAATTATACGCAACCGCACAAAAAAGCGAGTGAAACAAGTCCACTCGCTTTTCCCTATTATTCTGGTAAATTAATCGTTGCTTCCGCTGGCTTCGTCTCAACCAAGACCTCACCATTGTGAATTGAGTACAACATTTCGGCACGTTCATTCAACGCGTCAAACCAGTTCGTCGCATTGAAAATCAAGAAGTTCGCTGGCTTGCCAACTTCAATGCCGTATGAATCTTGTACGTGCATCGTACGAGCACCGTTCTTCGTAATGAAACGGTATGAATTCATGATTTCTGAATAGCCCATAATTTGCGTCGCATGCAAGCCCATGTGCAAGGCATCAACCATGTTTCCATTTCCCATTGGGTACCATGGATCCTTGATGTCATCTTCACCGAACGCCACATTGATACCTTCAGCGTCCAATTCCTTCACACGCGTCAAACCACGACGCTTTGGATACGTATCAAAACGACCACCCAAATACATGTTAATCAATGGGTTAGCCACAAAGTTAATGTCTGACATCTTTAGCAAACGCATCAACTTGTAAACGTAGGCATCATTATATGACCCCATTGCTGTCGTGTGTGAAGCGGTAACCTTTTCCTTCAACCCTGTTTCAAGGGCCAACGCTGCCATGGTCTCCAACCCGCGTGAGGCTGGATCATCAATTTCATCCGTGTGGGCATCAATCAACAAGTTGTATTTTTGTGCCACTTCAAAGGCAAAGTGCAATGACTCAACTGAGTACTCACGTGTGAACTCAAAGTGCGGAATTGCACCAATCGCATCAACGCCAAGTTCGGCGGCCTTGATCATCAATTCCTTACCACCTGGGAATGACAAGATTCCCTCTTGTGGAAAGGCCACCAATTGGAGCGTCATCCAAGGCTTAACTTCTTCACGCACTTCAATCAGTGCCTTCAAAGCAACCAAATCAGGGTCCGTAATATCCACGTGTGAACGCACGAACTGCAAACCGTGAGCAGCTTGAATCTTCAACGCTTGAATGGCGCGTTGCTTCACATCTTCATGTGACAACGTCTTCTTGCGCTCTGACCAAATACGGATACCGTCAAACAACGTTCCCGTTTCGTTCCATTCTGGATCACCGGCCGTCATTGTTGAGTCCAAGTGAACGTGAGGATCCACGAATGGTGGAATCATCAACTTGTTTGTGGCGTCGATAACTTGTTCACCCGCCTCAGGTGCCAAGTTATCTGCAATTTCTGCAAACTTGCCATCAACGATACGAACATCCTTTGGATCAGTTGCATTTTCAATTAACACTTGCTTGATTAGCATTTCTCTCTCCCTGGAAAAAATTAATGTTATTAACTGTTAATCGAGTATAACACTTATTTCCTGTCTTTTGGATTTAATTTAAAGCCGTAGAAAGTACTGCCCTTGAAGGTTTGCTTGGCCATTTTGCCGACCGCGGTGTAATCTTTACCACGCTTTGACTTGGCTGGGAAACTAATTTCTTCACCTGCCACCAGCTTGGCAATCTCCTCGTCGGTGAATTTGTGGCCACTCCATTCCTTAGCAAAGGTAATCTCCTCACCCTTGAATGTCCCAGTCGTTTTCTCACTCACCTTACGAACCGGCTTAGGCTTGGGTGCACCCAGTGTTGCCTGCAGTGCTTCAGCATTTGCGACCATGATTGGCATATCGTGTTCAACCACTTGGGTCACGGATTCAAGCAACTTTGGCACCGTCATCTTAAACTCACCAACTTCATCCATCATTTCAAACATACGCTTGGTAATCTTTGGCGAGGCAATCCACGTGCCCTTTACCATCACCGCTGAGACGTTACCGGTTTCCGTCAACGTCAGCTTCCCCTTTGCCTCACGTAGCATCGCCTTTTGGCCTTTGCCCATCTCAGACAAGGTAGAAACACGCGTCGCACCAGTCCCAACATTATGCTTTTCCAAATAAGCCATAATCCACTTCGTTGATGGGTGTTGAGGCTTCTTGTTCGCACCCTCATGCAAATAAGGGTCAGCCATCGGTCCAAGCGCACCTGCCTGGCCATCCTCATCATCGTCATCAACACGCGTCGCCGCATATGAATCGTAGACCAACTTAAAATTCAATTTAATAGGTAGATTGAACGCGGTTTTAAAGTTTGGGTAATCCTGCAATTCAGCTGTGACGTGGTCATACACGTAATCTTCAGCCAACATAGCCAAATAGTTCTTTGCCAACACTTCGTAAATCGCCATGGCACTGTCGCCGTACTTCTTTAGACTCTGCACATCAGCTGGCACGTTGGTACCCGGACGGTTCGCACCGTGGGCACCTTGCGCCTTAACGTGGGTTGGTCGTGGTTGACGATGCGTTAATAAACTCTTATCCACGCCGACCAAGTCCGCAATGCGATCAACCAACGGCAACAGCTCATTGAATTGTTCCGGCGTCACCGTCTTGTCTTCCGTACGTGGGTATGACACCACTTGCGCTTCATACATCTTTTGATACGTGGCCAAGACTTCTTTTGACGCATACCCGCGCGGTGCCAACACAGCCGCCAAACCAGCCAAATCAAGCAATCGACCGGGGGCTTGCGTACGCGTCTGGTGCTTTTCGTTCACCACCGCACTGCTGTGGTATTGTGCCATATCAGCTTGTCCTTCATCCTTGGTCGCAAAGCGCCATGGAATCACATCGCCATCCTTTGTCACGCGACCAAACACGTGACCGGCCGGGTCTTTAAACTTCACTTCATAGTAAGGCGTGCGGACATAGTTTTTAATCGCTTCAAGTTGCTCATAAATCTTCCAAACAATCACTGACTTCAAACGGCCTTCACGCGCCACCACCTTGTAGCCCGCTTTCTTCGCTGAAGTCGTCGCAATACGAGTTAATTGCATTGACGCGAAATCCCAACGATTACGGCTTTCACCCTTCAGATAAGCACCGTGTTGATTTTTGTCCGTGACATCAGTCAAGTTTCGCATGGCCGCCTTGATACTCTTCGGTGATTCATCCATGAAATTAGCGCGTAGCACTTGGCCTTTCCAGCCAATTGCATCAATCGCTTCCCATGCCAACAAATCTCCTTCACCAGACGGATCCGTATCAGTCGCGATGACCAGCGCGTCATACCCTTTCTTACTTTCGGCTTTTAGTTCATCAAGTAATTTTTTTGAGGATTCAGACTTACCGGTGCGCAGATTACGACTACGAATATAAGTTCGTTGCCACTTAAAATCGGCCAAGTTCCATGGCATATACTTCAGCGTCCATGACTTGTAGGCCTTCTGCAAATCCGGCGCCACCATTTCTTCCGGCTCCTTGAGCGTCATCACGTGACCACGTAGGTTCGTGATGTTGAAGTTATTGCCTTCAAAGCTACCAACTTTACCGCCCAACGCTTTCACGAAGTTCTGCGCCGCTGATGGCTTTTCCGTAATAATCAAATAATTCGCCATACCGACCTCCTCTTGTTTTGCATGAGTACTATTATACGTGATAAAAAGTTAGTTTTAAATTAATTTTGTAGTTTGTGAGTCGTCGCTTGCGCGCCGAGGCATGGTGGGTGGTTGGAGTGGTGGCGCTCCGTCCTGCAATATAAGCTGGTGGCGACGGAGTCCCGGTCTCACTAAGCCTCAGCGTGTTCCTGCGCCTGTCGGCTTGAAATCCACTGCTGCTAAGTAATCCCTGGTGCTCCTGTCCTCGCTCGGTCACCGGCTAATATCGCAGGAGCTCCGCACCACCACTCCAACCACCCACCATGCCAGCAATCAAACTTCTTATATATATTTGGTTGATCATCCACGGTTCACTTCAAGGGTGACCCCTTCACCTATTTCATTAACCGTGGATGATTTGCCAAAACAGACTAGAAACACTTGGTTGCTGCAAATGCCTGGGGTGACTTTCGGAGCGATTTTCCGTGGGACAGAGAAGCCCGACCCGACCGCTGCCCGTCTATGCGCCAAAATCCCAAGTTTCCAGTTTGGTGCATGCGCCCGCAAGGGAGCCACGGGCAGTGCTCGCGGTTGGGCGTGTCCCACGGAAAATCTTTGTCGGAGAAAGTCACCCCAGGCATTTGCTTCGTACGCCAGTACGAACACTCACCACAAACTAAAAAGCACCAGAACCCAAATACGAGTTCCAGTGCTCAAAATTTTTACTTCTTAATTAGCTTCGTTGCAACGTAGTAAATCAATCCAGTCAATGCCATCGCCACGAAAGTTACACCAATCGTTTGGCTAATGATGTTCACTGACTTCAAACCGAAGTACAATCCAATTCCAACTGCCCATGAGGCAATCGCAATCCAGTTCAAACCACCGTTGTACCAGTACTTACCATCCACCTTCGTGAATTGGTCAAGTGCGTATTGCCCCTTGCGGATGAAGAAGAAATCAACCAAGAAGACAGCGATTTCTGGTCCCAAGAACATACCGATGTAGTCCAAGAACAAGATGAAAGCATCCAAGAATGTGGCGAACCACAATGGAATGAATGACACAAGCGTTGCGGCAATCGTTACGATCCACAAGGCTGGCGTTAGCTTTACCTTGTGCCACATGTTTGTCAAAGCAGATCCGGCGGCCATCAAGTTAACCGCGTTGGCCGTCGTTGATGTAATCACGATAACCAACAAAGCGATGATTCCCAAGCCCAACTTTGAGGCAATCGTTGATGGATCTGAGTCGTTTGGATCAAAGGCGTTGTTCATCAAGGCCGTGGCAATCGTAGCAGTCAAACCGATGAAGGCGAACCAGAACAATCCGATGTTCGCACCCAAGAATGACCAACCAGTTGCACCTGACTTACGCTTCGTGAAACGTGAGAAGTCTGATGAGGCCGTTACCCAGGCCAAGTTGAAGGCAGCCAAGATATCAATGGCCGCACCTGATGAGATGCGGACCTTTGCTGGTGGGTTCCAAGCGAAGATGTCAGCCAATGAAACGTGTTGGAACACCACGATTGATTCCCATAGCACGAAGATGAAAACCAACACGATTCCGATACGCTCAATCATACGAACTGAACGCTCACCCAACGAGATTGATGCCAAGTGCAACAATGACATGATGATGATTCCGATAACCAAACCAGCCTTACCACCGGCTGTGTAGGCTTGCCAACCGAACAAGTCCTTGAAGATAACCGAAATTGAGATAGCGGCGATAAATGTGTTTGCGGCGGCCCAACCAATAAATTGCACAATGTTAATGATTGATGGAATAAATGAACCACGCAAACCAAATGACGCACGCGTTAATGCCATCATTGGCAATCCCGTCTTGTAACCCATGAATGATGCCAATGCCAACAAGGCATATGAGACCAAACCAGAAATAATCAATGTCGTTGACGCTGTGTACATACCTGCGGCGGCAATCACACCACCGATGTACCACGTTCCGTTATTGGCATTTGCGCCCACCCATGTGGCAAACATATCCCAATTTGACATCGTACGCTTGTCGGCTGAAATCACTTCAACGCGACCGAACTGCTTTTCCATATTCCCCTCCTTGCACCTTGGTTAACCGTTTTATTAAAAAGGGGCCACTCCGTAACAAAAAATGTACAGAGCGGCCCGTTAAAGTCTACAGTTATCCTTAGTGACGCGCTCTTTGGCCAGCTCTCGGCTGACAGTTAAAAGAACTATTCAAAATTTTCAACTTCGTCTACTATACGGGGTCATATAGGCCATGTCAACAGGTCATCTATTAGATTTGTTCCCAAGTGATTGACTCCAACGATGGGAAAATGTGAATCATGCGTTCAACTTGTTCCGAATCCAATCCAAGTTCAACCGCCGGTAGCAATGTGCCGATTACTTGCTCAGCGTAGTCACTCATTTCCGTTGCGCCGACCAAATGATGTTGATCATCAAAAATCAATTCGTTTTCACCAAATTGTTCATTCATAACATTGCGGTACCAGTTCTTTAAGACATCATGAGTTTCAATCTGATACTTATCCGGAGCTGTAATTTGATCTGCTTGCAAGCCTACTTTCGCGATTCGTGGTGACGTGAAAACGACCGACGGAATAACCGGATAATCTATTGGCGCCGTTGTATCGCCCGCAAACAAGTGCATCAAATACTTCGACTCAAAAATAGCGGTTGGCGTGAGCTTAGGTTGCGTCTTATCAATCACATCCCCCGCCGCATAAATATTATCGACCGTCGTTTGCAAATGGTCATTCACCACAATTCCGTTTTTGTTGTACGCGACCCCGACCTCGTCGAGCCCAAATCCTTCAACGTTTGGAATACGCCCTGTCGCGTCCAACACCCAGTCAGCCGTGACCTGCACATCAGCGCCATCAGTGACGACAACTTGATTACCAATCTTTTCAGCCTTCTTCAAGCTAACGTTGCGCAAGAACGTCACCCCACGCTTGGTTAAATCAGCGATGATTTGCTCAACGTATGATTGCTTAAAGCCTTTCAACGCTTGGTCACCATGCATAATCACCGTCACCTTGGCACCAGTTGCATTTGCTTGTGTCGCAAATTCCATGCCGATGTAACCTGCACCAATCACAATGACCGAGGCCGGCATTTCTTCTAACGCCAAGAAGTCTTTTGAGACATGGAATAACTCCGTCCCCTCGATTGGTAAGTGATGCGAACACAAACCGGTCGCCACCACAATCTTGTCCGTTGATAGCTGGCGATCACCCACTCGCACTGTATGGCGATCTTGCAAGATACCATAACCATTAATAATCTCAATTCCGACAGCCTCCATGCGACTAACCTTCAAGTCTGGAATACCGCCAATCACCGCCTGCTTATGCTTTTGGTTAGCTGCCCAATTAATGTGCGCATCTTTCACTGGCAAAACATCCCGCATATTCTCCAATGAGCGGAGCATTGCGACTGGTGCATCTAATGTAATCTTCGGATTGCACCCATAGTTTGAACACGTCCCCCCGATGATGCCATCCTCAATCACCGCAATGCGCTTGCCTCGCTTGGCTAGTGGCATCACGCCATCAAATGTCCCGTGACCAGTCCCCAAATACACAACGTCATAATCGTATTCTGCCATTTAATCGTCCCCCAAATTAAACAATTAGCATCTCTTAAACGACTACATCGTACCGCGTTTAACCCCTAAATACCAACAAAAGGCCAAGCACGCAAAACGTACTTAGCCTTTGTCATATTTTTATTAATCCACAACCGGACGCCATTGGTGATCAATTGGCATTTCAGTTGACCAACCAATGTATTCAACATCACCACTACCACGTAGCCATGCCAAAATTTCATCGACAGAATGGAACGTGATGGTGCCATTGCCAGCCCCAGTTGAAAGGAATTCTTTCTTGTAACCGTCCCAAATCACAACGTGACCAACGCTGCCGTGTGCTTGATCTGCAAAATGGAAGAACACTGGCACGTAGACGTTTTCTGGGAAATCTTGATTGTTGTACATTACGGGCGCATCGTCAGCGGCCATTGCAGCCGTTTCATAACCCGAGGCGCCACCAAAAGCACCTGCAACGTATGCTAAGCACATCCAAGCTTCAGCCGGCGCATCAAGATTTGGCTGAATAACCTGCTTGTATGTCTTTGTCGTCTGTTGGCTTGGTGCCGTGGTACCAGGCACGTAGTTAATCTGCTTAATCTTCATGGTCTTACCCCCGACCGAAGCAGCTACCGCCTTATTTACTGCTGCTGATGAGACAGCACTTGTTTTTGCGTCAGATGCCGTGACCGTCATGCCACCCAACGAACTTAAAGTTGCAACTAAAAGTGCAACCGCAACCTGATTCATCCTTAATCCCTGTTTACTCATAGTACTTACTATACGTCATTCACAGTTCAATACAATATCAATCAGATTTTAAGTTTTTTACAAATTTACAACAAAGTAAATCGAAGTGGTTGACTAAATGCCACCTTGCAAAATCCCCATCACCGCCAACAACATCACCACAAAGGTTGCGACTGATCCAAGTAATGCCAACCAGGTGATGACACGGGCCACCGTCCAAACACGGTACCCTTCATAGCCTGATGTTTCCTTACGACCTTGGTACGTAAAGAACACAATCACAGCAAAGATTGACAACACAGCTTGTCCAATGACGCTCAACCATTGAACAAAGCCTTGTGGCAATACGGAAAACAGCATGTAATTACCCAATGCCGCCAAGCCGACGACAATTGCTAAAAGCACTGACCCCATCACAATGTTCTCTCTTTCTTAGAAATTAGTCGTTGGCGTATCAACGCCTGCTGATAGTTGAATATCATGTTCTGCTAAGATGCGAATAACCTTCATGTTTATGTCGGCACGCGTACCAGCCCAATCCGCATCATCAACCATCTTAAATTGCGCCGTGGCCATAAATTCGTGACCACGTGTCGTAACTTGGTTGATATACGCCTTTTCACTACCCGTTTCAAAGCGATCATCTTCGGCCAACATAGCTTCAACATCCGTCATTGCTGCCATCATGTCCTTCGTCTTAGTCGTAATGTCCAAGTAGAATGTCAACGCTAGCTTACGTGTAGCCATGCGTGACCAATTTGTAATTGGTTCGTTTGACAACGTGGCATTTGGCACAATCACCAAGGCCCCATCAAACGTACGGACCAACGTCGAACGGAACGTAATGTCCTCAGCAATCCCTTCAACAGATGGTGACTTAATCCAATCACCAATTTGGAATGGCTTCTCGGTAATGATAATGATACCGCCAAGCAAGTTCTTAATTGGATCTTGGGCCGCCATTGAAATGGCCAATCCAGCCAACCCCAGTCCGGCGAATACACCGTTCACGTTGATGCCCCAGTCAGACAAAATCATCGTAACCGTTAATGCCATCACAACGAATTGCAAACTACGCGTCAAGAACGGCATCACAATTGAATCGAGCTCAAAATTAATACGTGATCCCAAGTGGCCCAAAAGTACCGTCAATGAGCCCATCAACTTGTACAAACCATAGCCAATACTGAACATAAGCACTGAACGGTAAATGGCATGCGCAAAATGCGTTACCAAATGTGGGGCATGTGCTGTGTGCAAAGCAATGAGTAACCCCGTAAACAAAACAATCACACGAGCTGGATTTTCAAATGCCATCAAAACATCTGTCCAACCAGCAAAACGGTCAGGAATGCGCTTCTCAATTTGGTGGAAAATCCCACGCACAATACCGTTAACCAAAATAATTGAAATCACAACAATCAACAAGGCCAATCCCAGTGATTGCCAGTCAAAGCTATACTGTAGCCAATGGTCAAATAATTTCACGCTAATCTCCTAAAAATATCTATCATTATCTATCATTTACAAAAAACAAGTATATCAAAAAAGCCGGCACAGTGCCGGCTTTCTGGACAAATATTAATATGAATCACCGTTAACAATTGAGTTCTTAACGATTACGTAGTCAACATAACGCAAGTCCATCAATTCACGGCCACCAGCGTAAGAAATCGCTGATTGCAAATCTTGTTCCATTTCATTCAACGTATCGTCGATGTAGCCACGGTATGGTACCAATAGCTTCTTACCTTCAACGTTCTTGTACTCACCCTTTTGGAATTGAGAAGCTGAACCGAAGTATGTCTTGTACTTTGCCCCATCCATCTCAATGATTTCACCCGGCGTCTCAGCGTGTCCGGCAAACAATGAACCGACCATCACCATCGTTGCCCCAAAGCGAATTGACTTGGCGATATCCCCGTTATAACGGATACCACCGTCAGCGATGATTGGTTTCTTAGCAGCCTTCGCGCACAAACGCAATGCAGCCAGTTGCCATCCCCCAGTTCCAAAGCCCGTCTTCAACTTTGTGATGCAGGCCTTACCTGGCCCAACACCCAACTTAGTGGCATCGGCACCAGCGTTTTCCAAATCGCGCACAGCTTCAGGCGTCGCAACGTTACCAGCAATCACAAATGAAGCTGGCAAGTTCAACTTGATGTATTGAATCATCTTAATCACGGCATCTGAGTGTCCGTGCGCAATATCAATTGTGATGTATTCAGGCGTCAAACCTTCTGCCTTCAATTGATCAATAAAATCGTACTCTTCTTGCTTAATACCAACTGAAATTGATGCAAATGCGCCGGCTGCTTGGAAACGGCGAACAAAATCCAAACGCGTCTCCGGTTCAAAACGGTGCATCACATAGAAGTAGCCTTCCTTAGCCAACTTCATGGCCAAGTCATCATTGATAACCGTGGCCATATTTGCAGGCACTACCGGAATCTTAAACCGACGCCCACCAAGTTCAACCGAAGTATCCGCCTCTGAGCGGCTTTCGATGATGCACTTGTTTGGAATGAGCTGAATATCCTCGTAATCAAATACAGTTGAAAAGTCCATTTTATTATCCCCTCGATAAAACAATGTTCGGAATCTGGTTTATTTACCGGTAGTTTCCTTACCCAAGAAATAATTATAACCGAACTTATTCGTAAATCAAGTTGATAATTGTTAACGTTTTATGACTTAGTTCGGCTTTAGCAGCCTACTTGGTGAATTCACCGTACCCAAGGGCCTTTTGGGCAGCCAAATTCAATGATGACCATTGACGATCAAAGCCCGGTTGGAAGAAGAAGTCAGCTTCCGCCAAATCAGTCAGTGTCAAACGTTGGGCAATTGCCAAGGCCAACGTATTACCATGTGCCGTCACATCGTAATGCTTTGCCATCACCGCCCCACCAACAATCGTTTGCGTTTCTGGTGTGTAAGCCAAGCGCACAATAATCTCACCATTCCCGCTTACGTCAGGTACAAATGCCGGACGACGAGTATCAACAAGGGTAACGGATGCAATTTCAACGCCAGAACGTTGGGCAGTAACCTCATTCAACCCTGCACTAGCAAAGCTGTACTCAAATACTGATAACGCTGAAGCTCCAACCACACCTTTGAATGGTGCCTTGGCTTCGCCGTTAATAATAGCGTGCGCAACATATTGCGCTTCACGGCGCGCCGTTGATGCCAACGCCACGGGTTGTTGCTTACCAGCAGGAATATAAAATGGTTTAATTGCATCCCCAATCGCATAAACGTTTGGTAAATTCGTGCGCAGGTAACGGTCAGTTTCAATCCAGCCACGTTGATCAAGTTGCAAAACATCTGCAAACTCGCTTGTATTGGCCTTTACCCCGATTCCTTCAATCACAACATCAGCTGGATATTCACCAGCATCCGTCACGACGGCAGTTACTCGCCCGTCCTCATCACCCTTGTAACTCTTAATGGCTTCACCGACGTGCACAGCCACACCATGTTCAATCAATGCGTCAGTAATGCGTGTCGTCATGTCGGCATCGAGATAGGCCCCTAATACTCGTGGCAACAAGTCCAATACCGTCACATGCTTACCAGCCTCAACCATCGCTTCAACCGCTTCAATACCGATGTAACCTGCCCCAATCACCGCAATATTTTCCACACTATCATCATCGATGTAGGCTTTCAGTTGCTTTGCTGATTCATAACCACGCATCGGCACAATATTGGCGTTTTCTGATCCTGGCAGCGCCAAACGGGCCGGAGTCACCCCGACACTCAAAATCAATTTATCGTAAGCAAATTGTGTCTTAGCATCCCCGTTTAATGTCAGCATTTGCTTATCCGCATCAATTCCCGTCACCTTCGTGTTATTTAAAACGTTGCCACCAAGCGATTCAATATCAGCTGGCTTAAAGTTTCGAACTGCCTCAGCTTCCGGCACCCGACCCGTTAAATACAACGTCATTCCACATGACATAAATGACACGAAGTCCCCCGCCTCAAAAATCGTCACTTCGAAGTTATCCGATTGTGTCAGCAACTCCAACGCAGCTTCGTGACCCCCGTGTGATGCCCCAATAATCGCTACTTTTTCCTTCGTCATAATATCCCCCTTCCGTGTCCTTATACGGTAGGACACGCTCACCAACAGTTTTGGACCCCATGTTCGTGTTGTTTTTCACTCAAAAAAGTCACAGTAAACACTGTGTTTCTTTTATCGGAAACACGATATATGTGAAGTCCGTAATTTAACCCTACCATTTATGAAATGTCCTTAACTATTTATCTTTTGAAATGATCTCAAATATCATTAGCGTTGCTCTTTAGACCCCTGATGGATTGTGCATCGCCCTTGTTATTGCTATACTGAACAATGTTAGTAAAACTTTCGGGGTCGTTACGGAATCGACTGGCATTGTTCGTGCTAGCACTGCGTTTAGGGGTTGTGGCCCTATAATCCACTCAGAAGAATTAACTGCAAACAATTCACAAAACACTTACGCAGTAGCTGCCTAAAAACCAGCCTGCGTTGCCTATGCACAGCTTTGATTACGGGTTGCGCTAGGTTTTAAAACTAAGTAATCTGCGCCAACTGTTCGCCACCTGAGGGTAGTTGGAAGAGGATAATCAGGCTGGTCTAGTTGATCGCCGCGCGGAATGGCGTGCACTAGATGAGACTCAAATTATTCAGCTATGAACGTAGACGTGTTAGTAACGAGATGGTAGGACAGGGGTTCAACTCCCCTCGGCTCCATAGAAAAAACGCATGACATCAAGCAGTCGCTTGGTATCATGCGTTTTCTTTTTGCTTTACAAAGCTGCCATCATTTCGCGCAACATTGATTGGCGGTAGATTGGGCGGTTGTTGAACTTGCGACGTTCTACTTCTACTTCCTTCTCCGCACGGTCAGAAGCCGCCTTGGCAATGGCTTGCGTTTCAGTTGGACCAACCTCACCTTGCGCTTGTTGCATTTGCGTGAACAACGCAATAAAGGCGTAGTAAGCACCCAAGAACCAACCGTTGAAGTATGGCATCACGACGTTGGCTTGACCAATCTTGTCATGATTGTGGTGCGTAATTTCGTGATACTCTTCAGATAACATGCTCTTAATTTGCGCATACAAATCCGAACTGTTCTTGCGAGCCACCTTGTCCAAGGTACCAAAGTTGTCCAATGCAAACTTCTCCGCACGGTCAACCCATTCTGCCGTTTGCTCTTCTGGATTGATGTTCTCAACTTCAGCAAACACTTCCAGGTGAGCATCCACATACCCGCGCTTCATGCCGGCCAACAAAACCGGCTTCAAGATGTCATCAACCTTGGCCAAATTCAAGTTGTCATTCAACTTAGCAACCGCTTGCTCAAAATCTTCTTCAATCATATCTCGGCATCTCCCAAAACTTAAAAATCATGTACCCAACTATACCATAGAAAATTAAAACGCTGCTACGAACAAACGTAACAGCGTTTCTTGTTATTCATGGCTTGGCGGTCCGCCTCTCC
Organism: Weissella confusa; assembly: GCA_016466735.1. Taxonomy (GTDB): domain Bacteria; phylum Bacillota; class Bacilli; order Lactobacillales; family Lactobacillaceae; genus Weissella; species Weissella fermenti. Next base: position 23,114 of record JAAOED010000023.1, read on the forward strand.
AGGCGATCGCGATTATATGAGATAGGTGTGTGAGTATTATATTGTGAGAGATGCCAAACCACGCGCCGAACTTACTATTCATAAGTTCGTGATAACTGTATTTTAGACTAAAACTACCCCATTTTCAATGTGATGGTTTTAACAAGTGTTCTACTAGTGGAACACAATTCCTCCGTCGACTACCAACGTTTGACCCGTCATGTAGTTTGAGTCCTTACCAGCCAAGAAGGCAACCGCTGATGCGACTTCTTCTGGCTCTGACAAACGACCCAAAGCGATACCGTCAGAGAATTGTGCCATTCCCCAATCGTCATCCTTACCAGCATTTTGACCAACTTCGTGGGCAATATCAAACATCATTGGCGTCTTAACAATTCCAGGTGCAAAGGCGTTAACCGTGATGCCCAATGGTGCCAACTCCTTGGCTGTCGTTTGCGTAATACCACGGATCGCAAACTTTGAAGCACCGTAAACCGTCAAATCTGGATTTCCTTCCACACCAGCTTGTGATGTGGCGTTAATAATCTTACCCCCGTGGCCAGCCTTCTTAAAGGCTTCCACCGCAGCTTGCGTTCCCCACACTGTACCGTTGATGTTCGTATCAAATGTCCAGCGCATTGTCTCTTCGTCAACTTCCATGATTGGCGTTGTTGGTGCAACACCTGCGTTGTTAATCACAACTGTTAAGTCCCCAAAATGATCAACCGTCTTTTGTACACCAGCAAATACGTCATCGCGCTTTGCGACATCTGCAGCGACTGCCAACGCAGCATCAGGGTGAACGGCGTTAATCTCATTCGCAACACGTTCTACCTTTGACAAAGTGCGACCCACTACCGCAACCTTGAAACCATCATCTGCCAAACGCTTAGCAATTGCCTCGCCGATTCCTTGTCCTGCTCCCGTGATAAATGCAACATCAGCCATGATATTTACCTCTCAATTAATTTTATTTATTATCTCTTGCTCACTTCTACACAAATTAGTTTACTTCTTTTTCGAAAGTTTGTAAATGTGATTTTGTTCACATTTAGTTCTATGAGCGAAACAAAATGACGAGACAACCTTTATTTAGGCCATCTCGTCATTGTCATAAATTATTGAGCTGTGTATCCACCGTCGATAACGAACTCTGCACCAGTGGCGAACTTTGATTCGTCTGATGCCAAGTATACGCAGATCCAAGCAATATCATCAGGCTCACCCATACGTCCCATTGGCGTCTTCAAACGTTGCGTCACGTATGGTGCAACTGAGTCACCCTCACCTGATCCATCAGTCATTGGCGTTGCGATGTAACCAGGGTGCACTGTGTTAACACGAATGTTCAAGTCGTTTTGCGCTGCATAAACAGCGGCTGACTTTGAGAACAAACGAACAGCACCCTTTGATGCGTTGTATGAAGCCGTCATCGTATCACCAACCAAACCAAGGATTGATGACATGTTGATGATTGAGCCACCGCCGTGCTCCTTCATAGCACGGAAGCCGTATTGCGTACCCAAGTACATACCATCAGCGTTGATGCTCATCAACTTGCGGTATGCTTCGAACGTGTCGTGCTCAATATCATTCGTTGCACCAATTCCGGCGTTGTTTACCAACACATTTAGTGGTCCAAATGCTTCTTCAGTATAAGCAATCAAGTCCTTCCAACCTTGCTCATCAGCTGAGTCATGTTGTTGGAAACGAATCACATCGTCCCCACCAAGCTCAGCAGCCGTTGCTTCACCGACGTTTGCACGACGTCCAGTAATGACAACCTTTGCGCCTTCTTCAATAAAACGTTGTGCAATCGCCTTTCCCAAACCAGTAGTTCCACCAGTAACGATAGCAACCTTGCCCTTCAAACGATCTACCATGATAAGTAATACCTCACTATTATTTTTTCTTTGATTACTTAGGATGGTACGTATCAAATATGAAGATTTTTAACATGAGCACTTGGATTCAGAATTGTTCGATTTTCGGTCATAATTGCAATCATAAAATACAAGTCATTAGCCATCGTACAGAAAAAGCTGTATAATGCTGGTATAGATTGGAGATGTTAGTATGAGCTCAACAAAGAAAAATATCACTATCAAAGTCGATGAATCATTGAAGCATGAAGCTGAAGACATTCTTGATGATATGGGCCTCAACATGACTACCCTATTCACAATGACCTTAAAAAGAGTTGTTCATGATCGTCAACTTCCGTTCACACCATCAGCACAACCCGCCCCACTAGATGAAGTAACAAAGCGAGCTGTAATAGAAAGTTACGCTAAAGAAATCGGTTTAATCCCCGATGATGATATCACTATGACACCTGAGGAATTCCGAAAGCGTTATACAGACAATGTACGAGATTAAATTTTCAAAGCGTTTTTTAAAAGATATTGATAACTTACAGTTCGATTTCAATCTATCCAAGCAGCGAATTCGAATGGTTCGCATTCGAAACCACTCTAATCTCCGTCAAGGAGAAGAATAACGACTACCTAAATTTGTATACTTAGCAACAAGGCTACTGTGTTTCTACAACGAAACACAGTAGCCTCTTTTTAGCTTATCCGTTTACATTCAACAACTTAACGTTAAACATGCAGCTAAATGACATCCACCACACTCAATAATTCCAGCAACGCGGTAGCTACTTCGCCACCCTTGTTTCCTGCTTTTCCACCAGCACGGTGTTGGGCTTGTTCCAAAGTATCGGCCGTCAACACACCGAATACGGTCGGTACGCCAGTTTTCAAACCAACTTGTGCAATCCCAGACATTGACCCATTAATCACTAAATCATAGTGGTCAGTCTCGCCGCGAATCACTGCACCCAAAGTAACAATGCCATCATACTTTTGCGTCAAGGCAACCTTTTGAGCTACCAATGGGATTTCAAACGCACCTGGCACGTAATAAACATCAATATTAGTCTCTAAGACGCCATGCATCATTAAAGCTTCCTTTGCACCGGCTAGCAAAGCATCCGTAATCAACGTATTGAAACGACTCATCACAATTGCAATATGACGTTGCTCATGGTTGGTCAATGTTCCTGTGTAAATTGTCATGTTATTCCCCTTTTAAATCATGTGTGCAAACTTATCGCGCTTTGTGTCCATGTACCTTTGATTCACATCATTCACGCCCGTAATGAGTGGGACCCGTTCGACAACTTCAATGCCGTGGGCCTCGAGTTGGGCAACCTTGGCTGGATTATTTGTCAACAAACGTACCTTATCGTATCCCGCGTCCTTCAGAATTTGGGCAGCATGCGCGTAATCGCGTTCATCAGGTTGGTGTCCCAGGTGAACATTAGCCTGGTACGTATCGTACCCATTTTCTTGCAACACGTAGGTACGGAGCTTTTCAGCCAGTCCGATGCCGCGACCTTCTTGACGTAGATAAACTACTGCCCCACCTTGGGCATCAATTTGACGCAATGCCTCGTGAAGCTGTGGTCCACACTCACAACGAAATGACCCGAGTACTTCACCGGTCAGACATTCCGAATGCAAGCGAACCAATGGTACCGTTCCTCCAGACGTGGCTTTTTCAACCAGCAAATCCGGTTCGCGATTTTCCGACAGATAATCCGTTACCACAAACGTCCCATATGCACTTGGCAATTTAATAGTTGGACCCACTGTGTAATCACGCGCCATTTGCGTCTCACGATACGCGATTAACTCCGCAATCGTTAATGTCACTAACCCTTCACGTTCAGCAATCTCAGCCAATGCCGTTTCGCGCGCCATTCGGCCATCTTCTGCCAAAATCTCGATAATGTAAGCCACCGGTGACACGCCCGCCAGCTTCGCTAAATCAACCGCTGCTTCTGTGTGGCCTGGTCGTGCCAACACCCCATCGGCTTCAGCGACTAATGGGAAAATATGCCCTGGTCGATCAAAATCAGTTGCGTCTGCAGACAAATTCGCTAGTTCTCGAATGGTGAATGCCCGTTCCACGGCTGATACTCCCGTGGTATTCTCACGGTGATCAACACTAACCGTGAACTTGGTACCAAATTTTTCAGTATTATGCGCAACCATTTGGGTTAAGGACAACGCCTCTGCCCGTTCAGCGGCCATTGGTGCACACAACACACCGCGACCAATTCGCAACGCAGCATTCACGCTTGCCGTTGTCGCAAACGAAGCCAAGCCAACCAAGTCACCTTCATGTTCGCGTTGGCTGTCATCACTCAAAATGATAAGTTCACCTCGCTTCAAGGCTTGTAGTGCCTTTTCAACACGTTCTCTAATTTCCTGGTTCATCTTATGCACGCTCCTTTGCTAAATACTTGGCCAGAATGTCGGTCTCTAAATTAACGTCATCCCCAACTTGCACATCCTGCAACATCGTATGCGTCAATGTATGTGGAATCAGTCCCACTGTGAACGTCGAGGCTGTCGTTTCAATCACCGTCAGACTCACGCCATTCATTGCAATCGAACCCTTCGGTACAATTTGTTTCATCAAGTCTTGGTTCTTTGGTTGCACCGTAAAGTAGACCGTTTCGTCAACCAGATGTCCGTCTGTTACCTGTCCCGTTCCATCCACATGTCCTAAAACAAAGTGACCATCAAACCGATCAGTGGCCAGCATGGCTTTCTCCAAATTGACGCGAGTGCCCGATTGATACTGACCTATTTTCGTCGTCATCACAGTTGGCACCATCACATCAAACGTCGCCTCCGTGGCAGTCTTCGTGGTAATTGTTAAGCACACCCCATCAATCATGATGCTGTCGCCTAACTTGGCATCTGCGAAATAATTTGTTGGCGTCGTAACTGTCAGACGACGCTCTTGTTCATGTCGTTGGGCAAGCTCAGTCACTTGCCCAACAGTCGATACAATTCCTGTAAACATTATTTTCTCTCCCGGTAATAAATATGATGCATCGCGTTACCGATGCGCTCTGAGACGCTCGCCCTGGTTGTTGGCACCTGAATACCAGCCACCCCCGTCCCAAAGACCGTTGTGGTTTGGTAAATATCCAACCGCTGCCACAAATCCGTGGCTAGGAACGCCCGTAGCACAGCCCCACCGCCTTGGTGATGAACCCATCCGCGCTCTGCGCCACTTTCAACATGACGTATGGTTGCCCAGTTTCGAAAAAGTGATGAAAACCAGGGTTCAACTTCTCGCTCACCGGTTGGTTTAGCACATCAACGATAATGCCAGCCGCGCGCAACTTGCGAATGCCTTGACCATGCACCAACGGATTCGGATCACCTTGGCCAACGACAACCCGACTAATCCCAGCGGCCACAATCGCATCAGCGCACGCGCCAACCTTACCAACGTGAGCACAAGGTTCGAGCGTGACGTACATCGTGGCGTTATTTAAATCAGCTGGGTTATCCACCTGTTGCATGGCATCCACTTCTGCATGCGCTTGACCAAATTGGTGATGATAGCCTGTCGCTAACACCGCACCATTTTTGACAATCACTGCACCAACCCGCGGATTGGTCCAGTTCTCCTTTGGGGCAGCTTTTTCAGCTGCTGCTACCGCCACTTGCATCATTGTTAAATCATCCATATCTTCCCCTAACTACTCCGGGAATAAAAAAACCGGCATGATGTTGACCATCATACCGGAGCGTAGTTATTGTTTGGTTCTAAAATATTTGGTACTGATGACCACTCGCTCACGCGATTGGTTGTTGGTACCTTTTTTTTGTTTTTGGGTGTAAAAATAAAAAAGGACAGACCAGCTGCAACCA
>JAAOED010000024.1 GCA_016466735.1 Weissella confusa
TCAGCTTTTGTGACGCTGAAAGTTTTGCTCGTGGCATATAAAAAATCCCCTAGAGGTTGACTGGAAGAAATTATATTATTTCTTCCGTCAACCTCTAGGGGACTATAACACACTACGGTGGACTGGTTTTTTTGTGCCGTTGTTTGAGTTGGTTGTGTGTGTCCTCCCTTACGGTCGGAGCGGCTGGGGGCTTCTTTTGGCCCGCTAAACGAGGAGTGTCAAAATAGTGGTGGGCGGAGTCCCGAGCAAGCTCGGTGCACCTTTACCCCTTGTAGCACTAAGCGGTAAAACCGCTAAGTGCTACTGCCACATATTTAGCCACTCCTCGTTCTATACGCGGGGCGCCCCCAGCCGCAGCAGCCAAGCAATACTCTGATTGTTTGATTTTCATCTACCGCAATACTACAGGGAGAACTGTTTAACCAGTTGTTTCGTGGTGGATGATTATCTCGGACGTCCTAGGACATCTTGGCTGCTGGCATGGAATTTGGTTGGGGAGGTGGTGCGGAGCTCCTGCGATATTAGCCGGTGACATAGCGAGGACAGGAGCACCAATTATCACTTAGCAGCAGTGAATTTCGAGCCGGCAGGCGCGGAAATACGCTGAGGCTTAGGGAGAATGGGACTCCGTCGCCACCAGCTTATATTGTAGGACGGAGCACCGCCACCCCAACCAAATTCCATGCCTCGGCGCGATAGCGACGACACTAACCACTACCCAGTTTTTGCGAAATGATTAACCACATATCCGGGCGTGTCCAATAAATGGTATAATGTTAGCACGATAAAAACGGAGGACGGAAACCATGGCTAAGAAAGAATTGGTTATTGTCACAGGAATGAGTGGTTCAGGTAAAACTGTTGCGATTCAAGCCTTTGAAGACTTGGGCTACTTTACTGTGCAAAACCTACCACCTGCAATGTTGCCAAAGTTCTGGCAGATGATTTCTGATGAAGATAACATCCAACGTGCAGCAGTGATGATTGATTTGCGATCACAAAGTTTCTTTGATGATTTAGATGATGAAATTAAGATGATGTCAGCCAATAATAATGACTATTATGATTTGAAGATCGTCTACATTGATGCGACTGATGAGGAATTGGTAGCACGTTATAAGGAAACTCGTCGTTCACACCCGTTGTCAGGGGACAAAGGCACGTTATATGGGATTCAAACTGAACGTCATCAATTGTCAGAAATTCATGACATGGCCAGTGAAGTGATTCATACAGACGACTTTGCGCCACGTCAATTGCGTAACTATATCTTGGAGCACTTCGGTTCAGATGAGGACCGCGAAGGAACGTTTGCGGTTCAGGTGATGAGCTTTGGATTTAAGTACGGTATTCCAGTTGATGCAGACTTGCTAATTGACGTCCGCTTTTTGAAGAATCCCTACTATATTACCGCGTTGCGTGAGAAGACGGGATTGGACAAAGAAGTCTGGGATTACGTCTGGGCTAGTGAAGATGCTGAAGAATTTTATCAACGTGAGAGTAGCTTAGTTAAGTGGCTGCTTCCTAAGTACAAGGCGGAAGGTAAAAGCACGTTGACAATTGCCTTTGGTTGCACAGGTGGTCAACATCGTTCGGTTGCCTTCGCACATCGTTTGAGTCAAGATTTGGCTGGCGAGTGGAAGGTTAACGAATACCACCGTGATATCAATCGTCGCAAGGAGAGTAGTAACCGATCATGACAGAAGAATTTACGGTTAAGACGACGCCAAAAATTGTTGTAATTGGTGGCGGATCAGGTCAACCGGTCATTCTGCGCGGTTTGAAAAAATTCGACACCGATTTGACAGCAGTCATTACGGTAGCTGATGATGGGGGATCATCTGGGACGTTGCGCGATTATTTGAATATCGTGCCACCTGGAGATATTCGCAATGTTATGGCAACGCTATCAACATTGCCGCAAGAAATCGTTGATATTTTCCAATATCGCTTCCATGAAAATGATGATATGCTTGCCAATCATGCTTTGGGGAATTTGATTATCGCTGCAATGGCTGAAAAGGAACACGATATTTTTGAAGGTGTGCAAATCCTAGCTAAGTTTATGGGCATTCAAGGACATGTTTATCCAGTTGCAAACGAACCGCTAATTCTGCATGCCAAGTTCAAAGACGGCACAGAGCTATCAGGCGAAGCTGAAATCACCGCCGCACATAAGGCAATCGATCATATTTGGGTGACACCACAACCAGATTCTGAAAACGAAGTTGCGCAAGCACCAAGCGAAGTGATTAATGCCATTTTAAACGCCGACGTGATTGTGCTTGGGCCGGGAAGTTTGTTTACAAGTATCTTGCCTAACTTGGTGGTGCCAAATGTTGCGGAAGCATTGAAAGCGACACGTGCCAAGGTTGTGTACATCGCCAACATCATGACGCAAAAGGGTGAAACAGATGATTTCTCCGATGCGGATCATTTGCGTGCTTTGAATAAACATGTTGGTGATAATGTAGTTGATGCAGTCATTATGAACACTGGTATCGTGCCAGACGATTATATTGACTGGAAAAAGTGGAATGAGGTGTCACATCAAGTGACCTTTGATCCAGAAGAGGTGCGTCATGAAGGGGCAGTCCCTGTTTTGGGTGACCTACTTGAATTGCGTGATGATGGTGCTTTTCACGATGGTGACATCGTTGCGCAATTGATTATGCAAATTGCTGACGCGAAGGAATTGTAGGAAGGAGGAGGCTTATGTCGTTTGCGAGTGATGTCAAAAAAGAATTGACGATGCTGGAAATTAATAATCCGGACAATGCAAAGGCAGAGTTGTCCGCCTTGTTGCGCATGAATGGATCATTAGGTCTATCAAACATGCGCTTTACGTTGAATGTGCAGACTGAAAATGCGGCGACAGCACGTCGTATTTTGGGATTGTTGCAACAGTTTTATCAGTTGCCATCTGAGATTTCAGTCCGTCGTCAAATGAAGTTGAAGAAGAATAATTTGTACGTCGTTCGTATTGTGCAAGGCGTAAATGAATTGTTAGACGACTTGCACATTTTTGAAGATTTTGAATTATTGCCAACGGTACCTGACGAATGGTTGGCTGATGAAGGAAAAGCACGCTCTTATTTGCGTGGTGCCTTCTTGGCGGCCGGATCGGTTAATAATCCAGAAACGAGTCGTTATCACTTAGAGATTTACTCTCTATATGAAGAGCAAGCTCACCAATTGGAAGAGCTGATGAACCGCTTTGATTTGAATGCCAAGGTGGTTGAACGTCGCTCAGGTTATATTGTTTATCTGAAGGAAGCCGAAAAAATTGGTGATATGCTGATGGTCATCGGGGCAACGAATGCCATGCTTAAGATGGAAGATGTGCGTATTATCCGTGATATGCGTAATTCAGTTAACCGTTTGGTAAATGCTGAAAACGCCAACTTGGATAAGACGGTCAATGCGAGTCAAAAGCAAATCGACGATATCGAATTTTTGGATAACGAAATTGGTTTGGCACGGTTGCCTGAAAAGCTACGTGAGATTGCGGAAGTGCGTTTGGCGCACCGTGAGGAACCGTTGTCTGAGCTTGGTAAGTACGTGCCATCGGGTGAAATCTCAAAGTCTGGGGTTAATCACCGTTTGCGTAAGCTGACGAAAATGGCTGATGATTTGCGAACAACAGGCGCGCTTCCTAAAGGAATTTCATAGGATGGCTCATATCGTTTGACCATGTTTGACGAACTGTCTACAATAAGGGTATGTTCTGATTCTGAACATCAGGAGGAAAATAAATAATGTTACCAATTCCATACGTTATCGAACAATCATCACGCGGGGAACGTTCATACGACATCTTCTCACGTTTGTTGATTGATCGTATTATCATGGTCAGTGGACCAATTGAATCACAAATGGCAACGGCAATTATTGCCCAATTGCTATTCTTGGATGCCCAAGATCCAGATAAGGATATTTACATGTACATTAACTCTCCTGGTGGAGAAGTTAATGCCGGTATGGCCATCTATGACACAATGAACTTTATCAAGGCCGATGTTCAAACGATTGTTATTGGTTTGGCAGCATCAATGGCGTCTGTTTTGGCATCTTCAGGTGCTAAGGGCAAGCGTTTCATGTTGCCTAACTCACAATTCATGATTCACCAACCATCAGGTGGTGCACAAGGACAACAAACTGAAATTGCAATCGCAGCCGAAGAAATTTTGAAGACTCGTAAGAAGTTGAACGAAATTTTGGCAAGCAATACAGGAAAGCCTTACGAGCAATTGGAGCGCGATACGGAACGTGATCACTGGCTAGATGCTGATGAGTCACTTGAGTATGGCTTGGTCGATAAGATCATGACGAGCGCCAACGAGCAAAAGTAATACCTAGTCTTTTAGAGAAAAGGCGTCTCCCGTTTTGCGGAGACGCCTTTTTGCTTTTCTGCAAAATATTTGCACCTTTGTGAATAAAAGTTCATGGTTTTTTTGGGAAGGTTTGCCAGGTGATTTCCTTAACAAATGGTAGTGGTATACTGGTGCACAAAAAGTATGGCGTACCAAATGCGGGATAACCATTTTGCCTTAGTCCACAAAACATGTTGACTTATTCACAAGTTACCTTATAATGAATAAGTGTTAAGAAACGCTTTGGAGGAAAAAAGCATGAAGATTTTTGCTTACGGTATTCGCGAAGACGAAAAGCCATCATTGAACGAGTGGATTGCAGCTCACCCAGAAGTTGAAGTGGGCTACACTGATAAGTTGTTGGACCCTGAGACAGCAAAGTTGGCAGAGGGAGCCGACGCTGTTAACGTTTACCAACAATTGGACTACACACGCGAGACTTTGACTGCCTTGCACGAGTTGGGTATCAACAAGATGTCATTGCGTAACGTTGGAACTGATAACATCGATTTCGATGCTGCACGTGAGTTTGACTTCTCAATCTCAAACGTGCCAGTTTACTCACCAAACGCTATTGCTGAGCACTCAATGATTCAAATGTCACGTTTGTTGCGTCGTGCAAAGGCTTTGGATGCAAAGATTGCTAAGCACGATTTGCGTTGGGCACCAACAATCGGACGTGAAGTTCGTATGCAAACAGTTGGTGTTATCGGAACTGGTCACATCGGACGTGTTGCTATCAACATCTTGAAGGGCTTCGGTGCAAAGGTTATTGCTTACGATCTATACCGTAACGCAGAATTGGAAGCTGAAGGCATTTACGTTGATACTTTGGACGAGTTGTACGCACAAGCTGATGTTATCTCATTGTACGTGCCAGGTGTTCCTGCTAACCACCACATGATCAACGCTGAGTCAATTGCAAAGATGAAGGACGGTGTTGTCTTGGTTAACGTTTCACGCGGTAACTTGATGGACATCGACGCTGTTATCGACGGTTTGAACTCAGGTAAGATTTCAGACTTCGCAATGGACGTTTACGAAGAAGAAGTTGGTTTGTTCAACGTTGACTGGTCAGACAAGGAATTCCCTGACGCAAAGATTGCTGATTTGATTGCTCGTGAAAACGTATTGGTTACACCACACACGGCATTCTACACGACTAAGGCTGTTCTAGAAATGGTTCACCAATCAATGGATGCTTCATTGGCATTTATTAACGGTGAGAAGCCTGCTATTGCAGTTGAATACTAATCGTGTTAACTTACTTTAAGTAAGTAATTATTTTATTGTTTATCCTCCTTCAAATAACTGATTTGACGTTGTGAGATTCGTCAATTGGGAACTATTTGGTGCGAGAGACGTTTTGGTTTGAAAGGTATAATTTAATATTATGACGAGCGAATTTTTTGACGGCTCATACGAGCTAAAGTTAAAGGATTTCTTCTTCAAGGTACTTTCTGGTTCAGCTCAAGGTATCTTGATTGGTGTTTTGCCATCAGCCGTTATGAAGTACATCTTGAAGATGTTCGGAACGGCACAATGGGCGCTTGATTTGTCAGCTATTTTGACGCTGTTCTCATCATTCATTCCATTGTTGATTGGTGTTGCGATTGCTATGCAATTCCGCATGAAGGCGCTTGATGTAGGTGTTATGGCCATTGCGGTTGGTGCTGCTTCAGGATCAATCAAGTGGGCCGTTGCACCAAAGGGCTTCGTTAACCCAATTACGGGTGCACCACAAGTTGGTAATGTTTACATCGCCGCTGGTGCTGGTGACGTTATCAATGCCATTATCGTTGCTGCAGTTGCAGTATTGGTAATCTGGTTGGTATCACGATACCTAGCTGGATTTGGTTCAGTTGCTATCATCTTGAGCCCAATCGTAATTGGTGGTGGTGTTGCCTTGTTCGGTCGCGCTATCGCACCTTACGTTGCTTACATCACGACTTGGGTTGGTGATGCTGTCCGTTTGGCTACTGATTTGCAACCATTGCCAATGTCAATTGCCATTGCAATGGCCTTCTCATTCATCATCATTACGCCAATCTCAACGGTTGGTATTGCCTTGGCAATTACGTTGTCAGGTTTGGGTGCTGGTGCTGCCGGAGCTGGTGTTGTTGCAACGACAGTTATCTTGTTGATCAACTCATGGAAGGTTAACAAGAAGGGAACGACGGTTGCTATCTTCTTGGGTGCCATGAAGGGTATGATGCCTTCAGTATTTAAGAAGCCTGTTATGATTTTGGCCTTCTTGGTTGCCGCAGCAATTACGGCTATCCCAGTTGCTTTGTTCAACGTTCAAGGAACGCCAACTTCAGCCGGATTTGGTTGGATCGGAATGGTTTCACCATTGCAATCAATGTTTACGTTTGACGCTGCTGAAGCTGAAATCGTTAAGCACACGATTAACTTTGTTCAATTCTTGATTGTTTGGTTCATCGTGCCAGCTATTGCTGGTTTCGTAGTCGACTTCTTGTTTACTAAGATTTTGAAGTTGTACTCACCATCAGACTTTGAGCAAGAAATGTAATTAAAACAATTAATGCCACGTATCTCGATTCGAGATGCGTGGCATTTTTTTGCATATTTCGCTCATATTCTGATAAGGGTTTTGACGTGAGCTAATCCAATGATGAGTTTAAAATGATAATAGACAATCGGAAGGGGTGATAGGTGACATGGAGAAGTATGATTCATTGGCGACAGCGATTATTCGCAATGTAGGTGGTGCAGGAAATGTCGGTAAGGTGATTCACTGTGTCACGCGTCTGCGCTTTTATTTAAAGGACCCTAGCTTGGCGAATACGGGCGCTTTGATGAAACTCGATAAAGTGGCGGGAGCAGTCTATAACGAACCGCTACGACAGTATCAGGTTGTTATAGGACCAAGGGTTGCCGATGTTTACGATGTGGTGGTTGATCAACTCGGCAATGGGGTGGCAGACCCAGAAGAAACCCATGAGGCAACGTTACTCGGGGTGGAGCCTGAGCAGCCACATCGCTCGCTATTGCAACGATTACTGGGAAAATGAAATAAAGCAGACTGGGAAGGTCGGTGGTTTTAGACCTCCGACGTGACCGAGTCGCCCTTATCAGGCGTAAGACTAACAGCTGCTGTGACAAAAAAAGACCTCTAGGACGAATCCTAGAGGTCTTTTTGTCGCTAATTACTTAGGTGAAACAACTTGCTTACCCTTGTATGAACCATCAGCGGCCACGTGGTGGTTACGTACGTAAACACCGTTTTCGTTCATGTGGATAGCAGGCGTCTTAAGTCCGCCTTGACCACCGCGACGTGAGCGCTTTGCGTTCTTTGAAGTCTTACGTGCAGGAACTGCCATAGATATATCCTCCCTTACACCGCCGTGTAGAAAGTAGGCAGTGTTTATTAATAATCGATTATTTTTTCAACTGTTCTAAATTACATTATTTTTTGGAAGTTGTCAAGGGGTCATCCCCGAAACATCAAAAGGCGTAACATTGTGGAAACCCCGTCATTTCAAGCTCTGAGAGTTTACAAAAGATACTTTTAGTAAGATAATGAAACGTACCAAAAAACAAGGAGGCATATTTACTGATGAGCGAAAATTCAGTAAAGGATCCGGCAGACGTAAACGCACAAGCGTCTGGTGGTCCAAGTTTGGCGGAAATCAACAGCACAGTGGAAGTTCCACAAGGCGGCGGATTTTTGCGTAAGTTGATGGCCTGGAGTGGGCCAGGAGCGTTGGTTGCTGTGGGTTATATGGACCCAGGTAATTGGATTACATCAATTGTTGGTGGTGCACAGTACCACTACCTATTGATGTCTGTGATCTTAGTGTCTAGTTTAATTGCGATGTTGTTGCAGTATATGGCGGCTAAACTAGGAATTGTGGCTCAGAAAGACCTGGCCCAAATGACACGTGACTCAACTAATCAGTTCGTTGGATATATTCTATGGATTATGACCGAACTTGCAATCATGGCGACAGAAATGGCCGAAGTTATCGGTGCAGCGATCGCCATTCACTTGCTATTCGGGTTGCCATTGCTATGGGGTGTGATTATCACTGCCCTAGACGTTTTGCTATTATTGCTATTGATGAAGTTAGGGTTCCGTAAGATTGAAGCGATCGTCGTGACGTTGATTGCGGTTATCTTGCTTGTCTTCCTATACATGGCAGTCTTGGCTAAGCCTGACATGGGCGAAGTTGCCGTGAACTTGGTGCCACACAGTGACATTTTGAAGCACGGACAATTGATGTTGGCACTTGGTATCGTTGGTGCCACGGTTATGCCGCACAACTTGTACTTGCACTCATCAATCTCGCAAACGCGTAAGATTGATCGTTCATCTAACAAGAGCATTAAGGAAGCAATTCGCTTTACGACATGGGATTCAAACATCCAATTGACGGGAGCATTCGTTGTTAACTCATTGCTATTGATTGTCGGAGCTGCTTTGTTCTTCGGACATGGTTCTGATTTGGAAGCCTTTGGTGATTTGTTCAACGCCTTGAACAATAAGGAAATCGTTGGTGCCATTGCGAGTCCAGTCTTGAGTATGTTGTTCGCAGTTGCCTTGTTGGCATCAGGACAAAACTCAACGATTACTGGAACGTTGACTGGTCAAATCATCATGGAAGGGTACACGCACTGGCACTTGCCAATGTGGTTGCAACGTTTGCTAACCCGTGGAATTGCTTTGATTCCGATTATCATTTTCGCGATTGTCTTCGGGGCAACAGAAGGTGCATTGGATAAGCTATTGGTTTACTCACAAGTCTTCTTGTCAGTGGCCTTGCCATTCTCGATGTTCCCATTGATTTACTTTACGTCATCTAAGAAGTACATGGGTGAGTTCGTAAATCCTAAGTGGGCAACCTGGCTGGGATATGCGATTTCAATTATCTTGACGGGATTGAACATCCAATTGATTTTCAACACACTAGCACCGCTATTTAAGTAATAGGAGACGAAACTTATGGTAGAAGCAAAGCATTTTAAGCACGTATTGGCAGCCGTTGATGATTCAGAACTTGGCCAATTGGCCTTGGTGAACGCAATTCACCAAGCACAAGAAGATGGGTCTAAGCTAACAATTTTGTCAGTATTTGAAGCTGATCAAATGAATGTGTTCGACTACTTTTCAAAGGAAAAGAACGCAGCCGCTCGTGAAGATGTTGAGCAAGCATTGGAGCGTTACCGCCAAGTGGCAGTTGACGCTGGTGTCCCAAACATTGAGACGCTTTTGTCTGAAGGTGAGCCAGGTGAGGTTATCGTGAAGGATGTGATTCCTTCAATTAAGCCTGATATGGTCGTGATTGGCTCACACTCACAAAAGGGTGCTGAGAAGTACTTCGGTTCACAATCAAGCTATGTGGCTAACAATGCCCCAATTACAGTGATGATTGTCCGTTAATTAAGTATTAGAAGAGAATTGCTAGCGATAGCGGTTCTCTTTTTTTATAACCTCTTTTTTGGCTGACAAGGTTTGTGCTTTACTGTACAATAGTTAGCGTTATACAAATCTTTGGGATATTTTTGGGAGGCAGTAATGGAGCTTTTAAGCGAGTATATCGACGCGTATTTGTCGACTCTGAAATACTTGGACGAAGTCGTCTCTGAACCGGCAGCGGATTACGGACTATCATTCGAGCAGTATTTGATTATGCATAGCATTGCACAACAAGACGGGCTGACGTTGACGGACGTTGTTGAACGACGTCATGTGACTCGGGCAGCGGTGTCACGGCAAATTAAGATGTTGCTCAAGAAGGAGTTCATCTATCAGGAACCGGATACGGCGGATCGTCGTCGCATGTTGTTGCATCTGACGGTGCGAGGCAGGGAAGTTGAAAACATCGTGACGAAGCGAGTTGAGAATCGTTTCGATGGTTGGGTACAAGCTTTTGGGGAAGAGCAAGCCCACAAGGTGTTGGCGTTTATCCGCCAATTCGACGATAAGGTCGTGTCAAAGACTAAGGCCAAAATTAAGGCGCGTAATTTAGACGAACGCTAATACAAAACGACCAGGTTTGAGGGGACCTGGTCGTTTTCTTTTTGGACTTGAAATCGGTAGAGTGTGTGTTGTATGATATAGAAGTTGATTTTGGGCATTAGCCAAGCGGTAAGGCAACGGTTTCTGGTACCGTCATGCACTGGTTCGAATCCAGTATGCCCAGTAGAATAACTTTGATAACGTTGATATGTCGGCTTTTTGCTCGATGTATCAACGTTTTCTTTTTGCGGTTGGAAAATATAGACCTTGCGCTTTCGAGGTGAGTTCAGTAAGATTTAGGCTGTTGCCAAACTTACTTTAAGTTAGTTTGGTGATAAGGGACAAGACGCGTGCATTTAGAGAAGGGGAAAATAAATGGCAGACGTTACGTATAAGATTACGCATCTCACGGTGCAGGGAGCAAACAAACAGGCAATGCGCCTGTTTTATCGTGATATTTTGGGGCTGATTGAACACGAAGTTGCAGAGAACGAATTTTCATATGCATTTACAGCCGGCGAAGCGCCATTCTTAAATATTGTATTTGGTGGTAAGACGCCTGTTGAAAGGCGTGGGGGCTTATATCATTTCGCAATTCTATTACCAGACGCGGGTAGTTTAGCAACTTTAATTGACCGTTTGATTCGGTTGCAGTACCCAATGGGAGCCGGTGATCATGATGTCAGCGAGGCGTTCTATTTGAATGATCCAGATGGTAACGGTATTGAACTGTATCACGACCGGCCGAAGGAAAATTGGCGTTGGGACAATGGCATTGTAACGATGGGGACGGCAAATGTCGATGTTCAGGCGTTGCTTGCACAAAAAAATGATGTGTGGACCGGCTTCCCAGTTGGGACGACAATTGGACACGTTCATTTTGTTGGCGATAGCTTAACAAAGGGGGATGACTTCTTTGGCGCGGTACTTAATATGGATACGACGTATGTAATTACTGACAACGCGCACTTCTATTCGCACAATCGTTATCACCACCATCATGCATATAATACGTGGTTAGGAAATGGCGTTAAGATGCGTCAAGAAAATGAAATTGGTCTTGTTGACTGGCAAGTTTTGGTGGATGAGGCATATTTTAATGAGTTGACGAAACGTGCGGATCGCAAGTTGTTGGATGAATCAACATTGCTAATTGATGATCCATTTGGAAACAAATTAATTGTAGAAAAGCTTTAATATAAACAAAACGGCTGGAACCGATACGTTCCAGCCGTTTTTCTTTATAGATAATAATTTAGCAAGCTACCGACGCCATAAGCAACAATCGCGGCGACGTAACCAACCGAAAGCGTACGCAGAATTTCCGTACGTACTTTTTGTTCAGAAAGATTGGCTTTCACCCAGCCTAACAACGCCAACGATACACCGACGATGATAAAAGCAATTGGAAAAGCAATGGCTTTGTCGTGAATTAATGCGTTCGTGATTAAGTATGCGCCTAATGGAATTAAGCCAAAGACGTTGAACGAAATGAAAGTTGCAATGCCGGCTGCCAATGCCTTGCTTTTGGATTGGTTATTATCTGATGTGGCTGACAGGTAGGCACCAGCCCCCATCGAAAACCCATCAGCTAACAAGTTCGAAAATCCAAGGATGATGATAACGATATTTGAAACGTTACCACCGACTGATCCGGCAACAACTGCAAATGTTGTAATAATGCCATCTAAGCCACCATATACGATGGCTGAAACGTGTTTTTTCATTTATTTTCTCCCGCTTCCCTCGTTGGTGATAAAACTAATATATCAATTAAAAATGATTATTTAATGGTGATTCAACGCCGGATGGAAAGTGTTTCAAAAACGAAACGAATTAAAGCCAATATTCAAGTCCTAATTAACTGACAGTTAAACAGAAATTGTATAATATTTAGTAAGAGAGGGGGAGGAGATATGTTTATACAAAATACATTTAGTGATAGCTCGCTGACTGTTTTGTTGGTTTCGCTACTTGTTTTCTACCCGATTTTCGGAAGTATTGTTTGGATTATTGGGGCACTTAAATACCGTAGCATGATTAAAACCAATACGCCGGTGATTCCGGAAGGTATGGTTTTGCCTAAAGTTTCGATTTTGGTTGCGGCCCACAATGAAGAACTACAAATTGATAATACAATTCGTCGTATGCTTTACGACTTGAACTATCCAAATTATGACTTAATCATTGCGTCAGACGGTTCGACTGACCGAACGAATGAAATTGTGTTGGAATGGACCCAAAAAGATCCGCGTGTCCGTCTAGTTGAGATTCAGGAAAACATGGGGAAAGCACACGCCATTACGCAAGCCGCGTTTTACAGTGATGCCGAATTTTTCTTAGGGATTGATGCTGACAGTTTTATTATTGGCGATGGCCTCAAAGATATGATGGCTTATATGTTGGTGGATACAGACTTTTCACCAGCTAATCGTGTTGGTGCCGTTACTGGTGCGCCAACGCCCATGAATCGTTCATCGATGTTGGCGAAGTTGCAACTTGTTGAATATAACTCAATCATCGGGCTGATCAAGCGTGCGCAATCAACCATCGGCCGTTTGTTTACCGTTTCTGGCGTGGCGGCGTTGTATCGCCGTGATGCGGTTGTAGATGCTGGTTATTGGGACACGATTATGGCTGCTGAAGATATCGCCATGTCATGGGACATTCAATCACGCGGTTGGCGTATTGCATATAGCCCAAGTACGTTCTCATATATGGACGTGCCAACGACAGTTAAGCAATTGGTTAAACAGCGAATCCGTTGGGCTATCGGTTCAATGGACGTCGTGTCAGCCTACTGGTTGAAGATTTTGACTCACCCACGCAAGACGTTCCCAATGATTTTCTTGTTGTTAGATAACATCATTTCAACCATCTGGTCGCTATTCTGGGTGGCTTCAATGATTGTCACATTCTTCTATATTTTCGTGAATTTCTCTTGGGAGAAGCTATACGTCTTCACGACGGTTGCTTCAGCTTTGGTTATTTTCCAATTTATTTTCGGAATGTTGCAATTGAAGCTGTCACTTAATTATGGGTCGGAACTTGGGGATGATACCAATAAGTACTTCAGATTTGCTGGCTGGTATGTCTGGGCCTATTGGATTTTGTCACCAGTTACGACAGTGCTGGCCATTCCGCAGTTCATCAGTCGTTTGATTGTGGGACGTAGTGGTACTTGGACATCTCCTGAACGAACGAATCTTGATGGGACGGAGGATGACGAGTGATGGATCAGTGGATTGAAAAGTTTAATCAGATATTGAAGATGAATAAGACTATCACCCAAACGACGCAAGAAATGCGTGATGTGTTGGACGGACGAGTTCATCGTATTAGCCTATTCGCTAATCGACTGGCTGATAGTGTAGCGTTGGTGATTGCGATTGTTGCCATGTATTTGTATTGGGGCACATCGCTGATGCATGCCTTTCTTGGTGAGCGAGATAATATGGTCATCATGCTAGCTGTTGGCGTCATGGGATTTGGATTAGGCCTGTACATTATCGGTCGCCCAATTGCCAGAATTTACGCGGGTCATGCACTCGCCAAGCAAGCGAGTGAATTGGATGAGTTAATCGATGATATTAAGTTGTCTAACGATTACATTATGGAAATTCAAGCGATATATGCCGATGAGGGGTTGCCGATGCGTGCAATTACTTCGGAAAAGATTATCGAAGCAGTATTGATGAACGTTCGTGTTGGGGCATTTAAGACAAAGCAAGATATTGTAGATTTCATGCAGTCAGTTGATGATCGCGAAGATTTAATTATCGATACACCGGTTTTCCAATTTTATAAGATTGTGAACCGCTATCGGTTTAAGCCGAATGAGACGGCCGATGTGATTCGAGATGACATCAGCCGCACGGCAAGAGGGAGAATATGGTAGAGAAGAACAATTTTGATAAGACGTTGGTTTACGATGCCTATTTAGACAAAGATACAAAAGAGACTGGATTGGAAAAAAAGCGTCGCACGTGGCTACGTGTCCGCCAAACGTTAATGATGATTGTGGCTTGGACAATTACGGCAGTACCGTTTTTGATTCTGTTGTTCCAAGTTTACTTGTCATTAACGCCAAATTCGAAATATCATTTCTTGGCGGTGAGTGGCTACTGGCCAGTGTTGTTCGCTAACTTGGTGACGGTTATTTTGTCGATGCTTGCGTTAACGATTGGTGTTAGCTTCATTGTTCGCAATCAAATTAACGTCAACATGTTTACGTACGATAACGAAGAGCAAGAGTGTGTGGCGCACTTGCGCGATGTTTACGAAAAGCGCCTTTTTGTAGAAGAAACATTCCAGGTGAATGGTGATACAAAAGCGCAACATATTGTGGTTAAGCCAACGGATAATCATGTATTATGATGAAATCGACAAGGTTTGGAAATCTGAAGATAACCAAACCAAGGAATACAGTCCAAATACAATTTAATAGTTGAAAGCGCTTGTGAATAATTGTTTCACAAGCGTTTTTTTATCACATAATTGGGTCGCACCATTTACGGGACACCTAGTTTTCACAAAACATTCACAACATTTGTCGTTTGTGATAAACTGAATAAGAATTAAAACTTATATTAGGTACGTGGAGGAATATAATCATGGCACAACACCACCAAAAGGTTGTTCTTGTCGGAGACGGTGCAGTTGGATCATCATACGCATTTGCTTTGATGCAACAAGGTATCGCCGAGGAATTGGTTATCGTTGACATTATGAAGGAGCGCACTGAAGGTGACGCATTGGACTTGGAGGACGCTGCTCCTTGGACGTTCAACAAGAACGTTTACTCAGGTTCATACGACGATGCTAAGGACGCCGATTTGGTTGTTATTACGGCCGGTGCTCCACAAAAGCCAGGTGAGACGCGTTTGGACTTGGTTGACAAGAACTTGAAGATCATCAAGTCAATCGTGTCACCAATCGTTGAATCAGGATTTAACGGTATCTTCTTGGTTGCTGCTAACCCAGTTGACATCTTGACGATGGCCGTACAAAAGTTCTCTGGTTTCCCAAAGAACCGTGTATTCGGATCAGGTACGTCATTGGACACTGCGCGTTTGCGTATGGCATTGGCTAAGAAGTTCAACGTTTCTCCAGAAGCCGTTGATACTTACATCTTGGGTGAGCACGGTGATTCAGAATTCGCTAACTTTGACGAAGCTCAAATCGGTGGACGTCCTTTGAAGGTTTGGGCTGCTGAAGCAGGTATCTCAGACGAAGATTTGGACCAAATCTTGTACGAGACTGCTCACAAGGCATATGAAATCATCAACCGTAAGGGCGCAACGTTCTACGGAATTGGAACGTCATTGGCTCGCATCACGCGTGCTATCTTCCGTGACGAGAAGATGGTATTGCCTGTTGGTGCTTGGATGGACGGTCAATACGGTTTGAACGACATCTACATCGGAACGCCAGCCGTTATCGGTGCAAACGGTGTTGAAGCCGTTGTTGAAGCAACGTTGTCAGAAGAAGAAGCTGCTAAGATGGCTGCTTCAGCTAAGACGTTGAAGGAAGTCGCTGAAGGTGGCTTCGCACGTTTGGAAGCTTAATAAACAACAATTAGAAATGGTGAATCCACTTGGGTTCACCATTTTTTGTATCCTTTTGACGGAATTTCACAAACTTCAAAACTTTAAAACGCTTATCGTTATTAAACTGGGGTTAGTTTCTTATTCTTAATTTCACAAGAAGTATTATGACTACTCATTTCTAAAAAGAAAGCGTACAATACAACTTATTAAGTATGTAAGCAATTATTTGAAGAGGTACAAAAACGCATGTCTGAGATTAAGAAGTACGGTGCCGACTTAGTTGTCGACAGTTTGAACAACCACGGCGTTGATTTGGTATTTGGTATTCCAGGTGCTAAGATTGACCGTTTGTTTGAAACGTTGGAGCACCCAGCTGAAGGCGCAGTTTCACCAAAGTTGGTTGTGACGCGTCACGAACAAAACGCAGCCTTTATGGCCCAAGGTTTTGCCCGTATTACTGGTAAGACTGGTGTTGTTATTGCAACGTCAGGTCCTGGAGTTGGAAACTTGGCATCAGGTTTGATGACGGCTAGTGCCGAAAATGACCCTGTTTTGGCCATCGGTGGTCAAGTACCACGTAAGGACTTGTACCGTTTGACGCACCAAAGCACGCCAGCGGCTGCTTTGTTTGAGCCAATTACGAATTACTCTGTTGAAATTCAAGACCCAAACAACATTTCAGAAATCTTGTCTAATGCGATTGCACAAGCTAATGGTCCAAAGCCAGGTGCTGCCTTCGTTTCATTGCCACAAGATGTTGACGATGCCGTTGTTGACGCTAAGGCTTTGCCACAAGTAGCACCTGCTCGTATGGGGTCAGCTGCCATTGATGACATTGCATGGTTGGCTGAGCAAATCAAGCAAGCAGAAATGCCTGTTTTGTTGGTTGGTGCTCGTGGTTCTGACGATGCAACGACGGAAGCTTTGCACGAATTGTTGACGCAAACGACTTTGCCAGTTGTTGAGACGTACCAAGGTGCTGGTGTTATCTCACGTGATTTGGAAGAGAAGACGTTCTTCGGACGTATTGGGTTCTTCCGTAACCAAGTGGGAGACCAATTGTTGGCCCAATCAGATTTGGTTGTAACGGTTGGTTACGACGCTATCGAGTACGAGCCACGTAACTGGAACAAGGATGCTAACTTGCGCATCGTTGCTTTGGATACAGCAGCTGTTCAAATTGATAACAACTTCACACCAGAACGTCAATTGGTTGGTGCTTTGGCTGACACGTTGTCAGTTTTGAAGGATAAGGTTGCTGGTTACGAGTTGCCAGTTGCCTCACAAAACAAGTTGGCTGAATTGAAGGCTGCTTTGCGTGCCGCAGACGAGCCAAAGTACACGCCAGCTGATGCTGGTTTGAACCACCCATTGAATGTTATTAAGTCATTGCAAAACCACATGACGGATGAGATGACGTTGACGTCAGATATTGGATCACACTACTTGTGGTTGGGACGTCACTTTAAGTCATACGTACCACGTCATTTCTTGATTTCAAACGGTATGCAAACACTTGGTGTTGGATTGCCATGGGCTATGGTTGCCGCAATGGTTCGTCCTAACGCTAAGGCTGTGTCTGTTTCTGGAGACGGTGGCTTCTTCTTCTCTGGTGTTGAGTTGGCTACGGCCGTACAAATGAACTTGAACACGGTTCACATTGTTTGGCAAGATAACCACCACTACGACATGGTTAAGTTCCAAGAAGAGATGAAGTACGATGGTAAGTCAGCAGGTGTTAAGATTGCTGACATTGATATCGTAAAGTTCGCCGAAGCGGCCGGAGCCAAGGGATTACGTGTCGATTCACCTGATCAATTGGATGCTGTTTTGGATGAGGCATTTGCGACTGAAGGACCAGTTGTTGTTGAAGTCCCAGTTGACTACTCACACAACTATGAGTTGATGTCACAATTGATTGAATCAGAAATCTAATCGTCGAAAAGGTGTCCGCTTGGGCACCTTTTTTGCAAAATAAGGAGGATAACATGGCAGTTGTTTTTCAACACAGTACATTAGCAGCACTGATGGCCGGCCTTTTGGGCGGTACAATGCGTGCTGGAGATTTGCTGGAACACGGTGACACGGGAATTGGTACGTTGCACGGGGTTGATGGCGAGGTAATCATTCTCGATGGTGAAGTTTATCAAGCTGACCAAACGGGAAAGGTTAATCACATCACAGACATGGATGCGATGATTCCATTTGCGACGGTACACAACAATAATGATGCAACGGAAACCATCACGTTACAAAATGTTGATATGGGCCATATCGATGTGATTGATGAGCGTAAGTTGGCCAACAACTTCTCAGCAATTGTCTTGCGTGGCGACTTTGAACACGTGCAGGTCCGCGTTGCCCCAAAGGCATCCGAGCCGTTCCCATCATTGCTTGAGCTATCGGAAAATCAACCGGTATTTGATCGTGATAATGTGTCAGGTACACTTGTGGGATACTACTCACCAGAGCTGTATCATGGTGTCGTTGCGGCTGGGTGGCACGTGCATTTCCTAAGCGATGATCGTGAGTTTGGTGGTCACGTTTTGGCATTTAATGCAAAAGAGTTGTCGGGCGAACTTACGGTTTTTGCTGATTATGAGTTGCATTTGCCGATCGAAAATCAAGCCTTTCGTGAGCACAATCTTGATATGAATGGCCTAGATGATGCGATTCACGCAGCTGAAGGTAACAAGAAAGATTAATCGAATGGCGGACAGATGCGACTAGCGTCTGTCTTTTTCTGTTGTGTAGCGTACAATAGACGGTGAGTGAATTATATAGTGGGAGTAAAGAGAGAAACATGACTGAATTTATGGATGCTGTCGTGACGACGGCTAATGAAAACGAGCCATTGGCCGTAATGAATATTCCTGTGCCAGAATTGGACGAGAAGGATGTGTTAGTCAAAGTTGCTGCGGTTGCGGTTAACCCAGTAGACGCAAAGCAACGTGGTGCTGCTGTTGCAAGCAATGCAACGCGTGTGCTTGGTTTTGATGCGGTTGGTGAAGTCGTTGCGGTTGGTGAAAAGGCAACGAAGTTTAAGACGGGCGACCGCATTTTCTACGCTGGCCAATTGGGTCGTGTGGGTTCTAATGCGACGTTCCAAGCGGTTAATGAGGATTTGGCTGCGTTGGCCCCTGAAAAGATGTCAGATGCTGAGGCGGCTGCGTTGCCTTTGACTTTCTTGACGGCATATGAATTGCTTGCGGACAAGTTTGGACTTGATGTCGCAGAGAACGCGGCTTCAGGTAAGGCGTTGCTAATCATTAATGGCGCTGGTGGAGTTGGATCAATCATGATTCAACTGGCCAAGTGGATGGGGATGACGGTTATTGCGTCAGCCTCACGTGAAGAAACGGTCGCGTGGGTAAAGTCACTTGGTGCCGATCACGTCATTAACCACCGCGATGATTATGTTGCTGAGATGCACATGCTTGGCTTCGATACCGTGCCTTACATTGCCATTTTGCACGCGCCAGAGCCACACTTTGAACAGGCGGCTGAACTAATCGGCGCATTTGGTCACATTGGGGCGATTGTTGAATCCGTCGATCCAATGCCGGTTGGTTTGATTAAGAACAAGGCAGCTTCATTAGATTGGGAGTTCATGTTCGCCAAGGCTAACTACAAGGTTGATATGGCTTCGCAAGGAGACGCGTTGGTATTGGCTGCGCGATTGGCCGATAAGGGGTCGTTGCGTTCAACGTTAACGGAAACGCTGACGGGCATGACAGCCGAAAACGTTCTGGCAGCTCAAGAAAAAGTGTCTGCCGGGGCCGTAAATGGTAAGTTAGCGATTGTATTTTAATAACAATAATGAAAGACTTGGTGAAAACCAAGTCTTTTTGTTATGGGTGTAACAGGCAAGATGAATTTATGAAGCCGATGAGAATGGGGGCGTCGCACCTTATATTTCATTTACATTTCAAAGGTGTCACACCTAACGACGTTTTCACGAAATTAGAATTTTTTAAATTGACTAAGAACTTCTTAAGGCCTTTATATCGGGCTTTTATTCGAAATGTGCCCATGTAAAGAAAATGTAACAAAAGTCATAATAAGACAACAATAAATGCATTTGAATGCAACTTCTTTCACGTACAATAATCAATGTACTAAAAGTAAAGAAATTATTAAAAGTCTAAAAAGACTAACAGGACTTGATACAAGGGAGTATGAACGAATGAATGCATCTGTAAAGAATACATTATTAGTTACGGCCGGTGCCGCAGCAACGTTGGCAGGGTCAGCAGTTGTCGCATCAGCTGACTCAATCACGGTTAAGGCAGGGGATACGTTGTACGCACTAGCAGCTGCACACAACACGACGGTTGCAGATTTGGTTTCAGCTAATGGATTGTCAAACGCCAACATGATTTTTGTTGGTCAACAATTACAATTGCCTGGCTCAAACAACAATGCAGCTTCAAACAACGCCAATAACAATGTTGCGAACCCAGCTGCAACAGGAACGTACACGGTTAAGGCAGGAGACTCATTGTGGGCCATTGCTAACAACCATGGTATGAATCTTTCAGAATTGCTTTCATTGAATGGTTTGCAAATGTCATCAATGATTCACCCAGGTGATACGTTGAAGTTGTCTGGTCAACCAGCAGCTGACAATAACCAAGCTTCAAATGATAGCCAAGCTGATTCATCTGCAAACACACAAGCACCCGCTTCAAATGGCCAATACACGGTTAAGGCAGGGGATTCATTGTGGGCTATCGCAAATAGTCATGGAATGTCATTGACTGATTTGTTGAACTTGAACGGTTTGCAAGCAACGTCAATGATTCACCCAGGCGACATCTTGCGTGTGTCAGGTGATGCATCATCAGCTAACACTGATAACAATGCATCAGCCTCACAAAACAATGATGCTGCGAACAACAACGACTACACAAACTCAGGTTCTGTATCAACGACGAACAACACGTACCCATACGGACAATGCACGTGGTATGCTAAGGGTCACTTGGACTGGGTTGGTAACTGGTGGGGTAACGCGGCTGACTGGACGACTTCAGCTGTTAACGCCGGTCACCACGTTGATTCAACACCAAGTGCAGGTTCTGTTATCTGGTTTACGCCAGGTGTTGGTGGCGTTTCAGTTTACGGTCACGTTGGTGTCGTAGAATCAGTTAACGCCGATGGTACGATTACAATTTCTGAGGGTAACTACGCCCCAGGAATGTTGTACCACCAACGTACGATTTCACCTGCTGGTCACTTGTTCATCCACAAGTAAACAGGTTAAAAGAGCTCTTTTAGGGCTCTTTTTTTGTAAAACGAGAGGTTAGTTATGCCATACGAAATTTCAGAGACGAACGTTAGACACTTAAATGATATGGGAAAAGTGGATGCCGAATTGCAATTTGCATTGCCGGGTGAGGAAACGTTATTCCGCATCACGAATTCATTCTTCGCGCAACGTATGCAGGGGGCACGCGTTCAGCAGACGTTGATGGAGATGATCATGGATAAGTTGCGGCAAAACTTCTGGCCGGTGGTCAATCGCGTTGTTGGTGTACCATACCGAAACGGAGGTATCAATCTAGCGACTGGTTTTGATGCGACGGGATTAAATATTTACTTCTACAATCATGTGTATGGCTTGTCTTTGCCTGGCGATATTACCAAGCAAATCGATATTTTCAACGAAGTGCCGGCTGAACAGGCAATTTTAGGCGATATGCTGGTTTGGGGTGGTAAAATGATGCCAACCAGTGTGGGTATCTACATTGGTGGTGGCCGCTATATCACAGCTGATTTGATGATGGGGGAAGTTGTGCAACGCACAATTGATTATAACTGGCGGCCAGATATGGTATTGTCGGTACGTTAAGATGGGGGAATCACAATGGAATTTACAAAGGAACCAGGTCGCCTTTTTCACGAAACTGCCGGAGAGTTGGATGCTGAAATTTTGTTTCCAGCAATTAATGACGGCCAAACGTGGTCGATTGATCACACATATGTGAATCCAAGCTTGCGCGGACAGGGAATCGCCGGACAAATGTTAGCGGAGGTTGTTGCGATGGCAGAAGAAGCCGGCGTGACGTTGCGTCCGGTTTGTTCATATGCCCGAAAAGCGTTCTTTATGAATCCTGAGTATCAGAAAATTCAGGCTAAAAGTTAAGACTTATTTGAAAGCACTCGGTTTTAGGCCGGTGTGCTTTTTAATTTGAGACATTTTTCGATATACTTGAGATAGTTTTAATAAAATGGGGGCAAACTATATGGAACGTGGATTTGCAGTAGTTAAAAAATATGCGGATGCCAATTTGAATTTGCCGCAGCGTGCAACGCGCCGTGCGGCCGGTTATGATTTTGAAGCGGCGGAAGACTTTGTTTTACCGTCAATCTGGAAATTGCCATTTGTCAAAATTCTGGCACATTTGGTGACTAAGCAAGAATTGACGGCAACTGACTATGAGGAAGCAAATGCTGTTCTAAAGCCCCTCCTAGTACCGACGGGTATTAAAGCCTATATGGGCGAAAACGAATACTTGATGATTGCGAATCGGTCATCAAATCCATTGAAGCGTGGCATGATTCTGCCAAACGGCGTGGGAATTATCGATGCCGATTACGTTGATAATGATAAAAATGAAGGTGAAATTTTTATCCAAATGACTAACTGGGGATTGCGCGATGTTCACATCAAAAAGGGCGAACGCATCGGTCAAGGTATCTTTATGCCATTCCTGGTAACAGATAATGATAAGTTGCAAGAGAAAAAAGAACGCACGGGAGGTTTTGGTAGCTCCGGTGTTAATTAGAGAGGTGTAGGCTATGGCTAAAACGAAAACACAATTTGTATGTTCGAATTGTGGATATGTATCACAACGCTATATGGGACGATGCGCCAACTGTGGGGCCTGGGGCACGTTTGTTGAAGAAGTTGTACAACCTGAAAAGGCAGACCGTAAGTCACGTGTTAACTTGGCTGGTCAAATCGCTCGCGTTGAACGTTTGGGCGAGGTCAGCATCGAAGAAACACCACGTGTCGACACATCGATTGATGAATTCAACCGTGTCTTAGGTGGTGGTGTCGTACCTGGTTCAATGGTGCTAATCGGTGGTGATCCTGGAATTGGTAAGTCAACATTGCTTCTACAAGTTTCAAGTCAATTGGCAAACCATGGTGGCACAATTTTGTACGTCGCTGGTGAAGAAAGTGCGTCACAAATCAAGTTGCGAGCTGAACGCTTGGGCGTGAAGGGGGATGCTGATTTCTTCCTTTATCCTGAGACGGATATGACGCAGATTCGCAAAGCGATTGATGAGACGAAGCCAGATTACGTCATAATTGATTCAATTCAAACGATGCAACAACCGGATGTGTCTTCAGCGGTTGGATCAGTTGCCCAAATTCGTGAAACGACAGCGGAATTGCTACAAATTGCCAAGACTAATGGGATTACTATCTTTATTGTTGGTCACGTGACAAAGGACGGGGCAATTGCCGGTCCAAAGATTTTGGAACACATGGTTGATACCGTCTTGTACTTCGAGGGGGATAACCAACGCAGTTTCCGCTTGTTGCGTGCCGTCAAGAATCGTTTCGGTTCAACGAATGAATTGGGTGTCTTTGAAATGAACGAGAGTGGTTTGGCCGAAGTGACCAACCCCTCTGGTCTTTTCTTGGAAGAACGTTTAGATGACGCTAGTGGTTCAGCGGTCGTGATTGCAATGGAAGGTTCACGTCCAATTTTGGTTGAAGTCCAAGCGTTGGTGACGCCGACTGTCTTTGGTAATGCACAACGTACCGCGTCAGGTATCGACCGCAACCGAATTTCATTGTTGATGGCGGTCTTGGAAAAGCGTGCCAACCTGCTGTTACAGAATCAGGATGCGTACGTTCGAGCAGCTGGAGGCGTAAAATTAGATGAACCAGCTATTGATTTGGCGATTGCCATTGCGATTGCCTCAAGTTATCGTGACAAGGGAACACGTCCGACGGATGCCTTTGTGGGTGAAATTGGATTGACTGGTGAAATTCGTCGCGTGCCAAATGTTGTTGACCGTATTCTTGAAGCTAAGAAATTAGGCTTCAAACGTGTATTTGTCCCAAAACATGCAGTTGATACGATGAAAGAGATTTCTGGTATTCAAGTTATCGGTGTCGCAACGTTAACGGATGCGCTACGTTTGGCACTGGATTAGTGAGGAAGCTTATGCGAAAACGAATTATTCAAGCAGCATTCTTTGTTGCTGGTGGTGGCTTAGCGGTGACGCTAATGCCAATTGTTTGGCGGATTATGAATCAACATAATCAAGTTTGGCTAAACAATGCCATCGTGAACTTTATTATTGGTGCCGTTATTTTTTGGTTATTAAGTTTGGCGCTATGGCGTCCGGTTGATCAAGGGATTCGCAAGATTGAAGCCTACTTGAATCAACAGTCGCCGGTTGTTTTGTTGATTGGATCAGTGTCAACTTTGATCGGGTTGGCATTGGCGGTTTTGGTAACTGTCCCATTGCAACGCACAGGCAATTTCTTTTTAAGTGCAGTTATTCCAGTTTTTGTGATGTTGCTATTTGGGTACCTCGGGTTCCGTTTAGGAACGACGCGCATTGATGAATGGCGTACGTTAGTGCCAAACTTCAACAACATGACAAAGCGTGTTCGTCCACGTCGTTCAGCAAATCAAAGCGATGTGTTGTCT
Organism: Weissella confusa; assembly: GCA_016466735.1. Taxonomy (GTDB): domain Bacteria; phylum Bacillota; class Bacilli; order Lactobacillales; family Lactobacillaceae; genus Weissella; species Weissella fermenti. Next base: position 24,587 of record JAAOED010000024.1, read on the forward strand.
GATGAAGAGACGAACTATCACCACTACAAGATTTTGGACACCAATATCTTGATTGATGGTCGGATTGCTGATTTGGTACAAACTGGCTTTATCGAAGGCACACTGTTGGTACCAAACTTTGTCTTGTATGAGTTGCAATACATTGCCGATGCTGGTGAATCAATCAAGCGTGTCCGTGGCCGTCGTGGCTTGGACATTTTGAACGAGCTACGTGAAACAGATGCGATTCCACTTGAAATGTGGGAAGGTGATTACGAAGACATCAAAGAAGTTGATGAAAAGTTGATTCGCCTTGCACAAGATGTTAACGGTATCTTGGTAACGAACGATTACAACTTGAACAAGGTGACGAAGTTCCAAAACGTTGAAGTCTTGAACATCAATGAGTTAGCGGGAGCTTTGCGTCCACGCGTGGCTGTTGGCGACCGTTTGACGGTGACGTTGGTTAAGAATGGAACTGAGCGTCAACAGGCAGTTGGTTACCTGGATGACGGGACAATGGTTGTCGCTGAAGAAGGTCGCGACCACTTGCAAGAAACGGTTGCTGTGGAAGTCACATCAGCTTTGCAGACCGATGCCGGACGTATGATCTTCGGTATTGTGGTGGATTAAGTAATTAACATTGAAACCCATGAAAAACCGCGGTATATTAGTAAGCGGTATTATAAACAGAAAAGAAGGAATAGACAGAATGGCTGAGACTACTGAGAAGAAGATTCGTGTTCGATACGCTCCATCTCCAACTGGGCACCTACACATCGGAAACGCACGTACGGCATTGTTTAACTGGTTGTACGCACGTCACCACAAGGGTGAATTTGTTATCCGTATTGAGGACACTGACCAAGCACGTAACATTGCGGATGGTGAGAAGTCACAGTTGGATAACTTGGCATGGTTGGGATTGGACTGGGACGAGTCTCCAGCAAACCCAGGAGAGTATGGTCCATACCGTCAATCAGAACGTTTGGACATCTACAAGCCATTGATTCAAGATTTGTTGGATCGTGGTTTGGCATACAAGTCATACAAGACATCTGAAGAATTGGAAGCAGAGCGTGAGGCACAAATTGCTGCTAAGCAAGCCCCACACTACGTTTACGAATACGAAGGCATGAGCGACGAGGAAATCGCCGCTGCCCAAGCCGAAGCAGAAGCTAAGGGCTTGCCAGCCGTTGTTCGTTTCCGTGTGCCTGAAGATAAGCCATACGCATGGGATGACATCGTTAAGGGTCACGTTGAGATTAACTCAAACACTATCGGTGGTGACTGGGTTATCCAAAAGGCTGATGGTATGCCAACTTACAACTTTGCCGTTGTTGTTGACGACCACATGATGGAAATCTCACACGTTTTGCGTGGGGATGACCACGTGTCAAACACGCCAAAGCAATTGATGATTTACGAAGCCTTTGGTTGGGAAGCCCCAGTTTTCGGTCACATGACGTTGATTATCAACGCGGAGACGGGTAAGAAGTTGTCAAAGCGTGACGAATCAATCTTGCAATTTATCGAGCAATACCGTGAGTTGGGATACTTGCCAGAAGCAATGTTGAACTTCATTGTATTGTTGGGATGGTCTCCAGTTGGTGAGAAGGAAATCTTCAACAAGAACCAATTGGTTAAGATGTTTGACGAGACTCGTTTGTCAAAGTCACCAGCTAAGTTCGATAACAAGAAGCTTGAATGGATCAACAACCAATGGATCAAGACGGCTGACCAAAACATGGTCTTCGACAAGATGATGCAACAACTTGTTAAGGCTGACTTGGTTAACCCTGCTGAATTGACGGCTGAAAAGATGCAATGGTTGCGTTCAGTGATGAACGTTTACATGGACGGTGTATCATACACGTCACAAATTGTACCTTTGGTAAAGCCTGTCTTCTTCGAGATGCCTGCCGCTGATGAGATTACTGATTCAGCTAAGGAATGGATGGCTGCTGAAAACGTACCAGCTATGTTGAACTTGTTCATCGAGAAGTTGGAAGCAATGCCATTGTTCACGGCGGCTGCAATCTTGAACGCAATCCGCGAGATTCAAAACGAAATGGACGTCAAGGCCCGTGCTTTGTGGAACCCATTGCGTATTGCAACGACGCGTGAGGAGCAAGGTCCAAACCTAGGTGAATTGCTAGAATTGCTAGGACGCGAGCAAACAATCGCAAACATCCGCGAATTCTTGTAAAATTAAACAACAAATTAAGTCCAGTGCCCTTGTGGTACTGGATTTTTTTGGCTCTATGCCAAATAGCGTTGGTCGACAATAAAATTGAAAATTAACGCGATTTGAAGAGTCGCAAAAAGTGGTGATGACAGAAATGTTGTCACCACTTTTTTTAGAATTT
>JAAOED010000025.1 GCA_016466735.1 Weissella confusa
GATCAAACTCTCAATTTGAAGTTTGAGTATAACTCAATTTTTGTTGTTTAACAGAAGTTAAACGAATTTACTAGCGAATTGACTTCGCAAATGTTTTTGCATCAAGAACTAACTTGATGACCCTACACATTTGTTTCATCGAAACGATATTCAGTTTTCAATGACCTACGTCGTCGCCCTGACGACTTAATCTATAATACAGAAGTGAAACGTGATTGTCAACAATCAATTTCAATTCTTTTTCATTGCTTGTTCATGAATTCTTCATACATCCGAAACAACTTAATATATATTACAGAAGAGATTTGATATTGTCAACACTCTTTTTCTTAACCGATAAGGACGTGGGCAAAACACCCAAAAGACAACTTAAATATACTACTCTTATTTACCTCAAAACGTCAACTAATTCACCCCATAAAACAGAAAAGTGGTTATCCCTAATCAGGGACAACCACATTCTTACTTATCGTAATACAAATCTTTGTTAACCGTTTCTTGGATTCGACGGCGTAATTCGCTATCGAAGTCGCGATTATCCGCAACCATCTGCTTTGTGATTTCTCGTGGCGCTTGGTAGAACGCCCACGGTCCGCTGGACTGGTTTTCAAATTCCAATGATGAAATTTGATATAGGTCACGTGCCTCTGGTACATGAAGCCATTCATCGAACATCGCAAACAAAAATGGTCCAAACTCACCTTCGCCACCTTCTAGATATGATTCCCAATCTGCAACAACAAATGCTTCCGGTTCATTATCCTTCGCATTACGCATAATGACTTCTAGGTCACCCGATGCTTTTTCCGATGTCACGGCGTAATAGGCCGAAACATCCGGTGCCGCTAACATTGGTAGTGAGCGATAGTCGAATCCCAACGTCTTTGCCAATTTTTGTGATAGCGCAATACGAGTGTGCTGAGTCATTGGTACGCCCTCATGTCGAGCAATACGCAATTCTTGCATACCATCCGCTAGATCCACCATCTTAAAGTCGAAATACATTGTTCTTATCTTTCCTTACTTAACCTTTGCTGCATAGTAGCCAATCACTAAACCGATAAAAACGAGTCCTGATGTAACTTCCTTACTATGCGTCACAAACATCACGACGATTGCGACCAGGAATAACAACACTGCTAGTACCGTCATCCCCAATTTAATGTTCTTCTTTTCCATTCTCTTCCTCATCTCTCAACTAATCAGCGTAGCGATACGTCGCATCACGTAAATACGCTGCGAAGTCACGGTGACCTATCTCTGATTCGAACGTTTCTTTAAAATCGGCAATATAACTCTGTTTCATCTCATGGTGTTCATCAGTAACGTGCGCTTGTAGTTCTAGCATCCCCATCACATCAATCACATCGAACTCCGGCAACAGCGTCTCTATTTCACGGACTTGTTCTGCTGTCACCGTAAACTCTTTAACGATTAACGGTTGCGGGTTATCATCCGTCACGCCTTCAGCAGTCGCCACGGCCACACTTGGCGTACTACGAAACGTTAAACGTCGGTCAGCAACGCGATACAAACGACCATCCGCCATATCCAATACACCTAGTGCTGCCACTTTTAATAGTTCCGGTCCCCAGAAAATCATTTGCTTGTTACTCATCATAACCTCGTTTCTTCTATAATAGAAGTAAACTGTGCCACCATCTTAGCAGATTCTTCCCACAACTGACGTGCATTTGCATTACCGTCATCTACTACTTTGACTGGTAGCAACTTCTTACCATCATATACTTCACCGGCAATGAAATCTGTACCCGGTACGCCAAGGGCCAAGTTTACCAAACGCTTGGCACTGCGTTCGGGACTAATTGTACCTAGATACTTCAATGGTGTGCGGTATAACCAACGCATAAACGTGTTTGATTCAGATGAAAAACTCGTGCGGACCACGCCAGGATGGAACGCAACGGCGGTTAATTGATCACCATAGCGGCGTTGTAGTTCACGAGTGAATAGAATGTTTTCGTATTTCGCATAACCGTACGCCTTTTCCGACGTATACTCACGAGCGAGATTCACATTATCTACATCAAATGTCTTCACGAATAAGTTCGCAGCAATACTTGACGTTTGAATGACCGTTGCATGATCAGCCAACAATTTATCTAATAGTAGATTCGTCAACAGGAAACCAGCCAAGTGGTTCACTTGGAACGTCTTTTCAAAGCCGTCAGCCGTTAATGTACGATCACCCATGATGCCACCTGCATTATTTGCCAGCACATCAATGTGGTCATACTGACGTAGCTCATCAGCCAAGCGCTTAACATCCGCCAACTTCGTAAAATCGGCCAAATGATACGGCATGCCAAGTTCAGTTGCGACGGTCGCTGTTTTTTCTGGGTTGCGTCCAACAATCACCACTTGATGCCCAAGGCTAACCAATTCCTTAGCGGCAGCGGCCCCGATACCATCACTAGCACCAGTAATCACAATTGTTTTCATAGTCCCCTCCATTTGCTCGCTTTCTTTCATTATACCTGCAAACACAAAAAAGGCACGCTAATGGAAGCGCGCCCTTATGAGTAACTCACATCACCCACAACATCATTAGTTTAGGAGAATACAGGAAACTACTAAACCCTCTCACAAGTACAAGCATAGTTGACTCATTCAAAATGTTCATCTGCAATTCTTTACCCGTCGCTGAATTATATAGACCGTTTTGTGGGATGATTTTCTTCAGATTGTCCGTGTCATTGATTAGCGGCCTGCCAAAACGCTAATTCATGCTGATATGACGTTTCATAGATGCTGGCATAGTCAGCCGGTGCAGATTGCTTCTGAGCAAATAGCTGGTCAACCGTCCGCCAACTCCAGTCAATGGCGGACTGATATGCCTGATTTGTATAATAGTCCACCCAAACGTTAAACCCATTTGAAGCGACACCTTGCTGTTGCAAGCCTTGTGCAATTAAGCCGTACGATTCTGTGCACGGCAACAAAGCTAACATGCTTGCTAGTGGATCACCCTGCGCCACCGTGGCCCGCAGATGATTGAGATAACTTGTATTATGCTCACCTACTGCAATTTGTTGATACTGCTCACTTGGTTCAAGCCCCAGATGCGCATCACTCTCATTCGACGCCGTCATCTCTTTTCTTCTTAGTTCTAATGGTAGTTGTGCATTCGTTTGGTCTAACAACCTCATAAACACATCGACATAATAATGGTCTTGCGCAACGTAGTAATCACGACTAGTTTGTGATATTTTTCCATTCCGAATACCTTGGACAAAAGGTTCTTGCATAATCGCGGCCATCATACGATCACGAATTGGCATTAATTCTTCACGCGTCATAACATGCCCCACTTTTCTTTCATATCATTAATCACTGCGCGAACATTTCGTGCTTCACTCAATAAACTAATGACGGCAACACCGTCGACACCTACTTGCTGCAATGCAGGTAAGTCTTCAAGTTTGATGCCACCGATTGCAACGATTGGTAGTTGTTTTGTATTAGCATTCAAGGCTGTCGCAAGACCTTTCAATCCCAGCGGTGCGGCGGCATCAACCTTCGTTGTCGTCGCAAAAACTGGTCCAACACCTAGATAATCAATTCCCGCCACAGACTGGGCAGCTACCATTTCGGTCCCATTGCGAACCGATAGTCCCACAATCATCTGCCCAGCAATCTGCTTCACAACATCCGCAATCGGCATATCATCTTGGCCGACGTGAATGCCGTCCGCTTCAACAGCCAACGCCAATGCAACGTCATCATCAACAATAAACGGCACATCCAATTCGTGCGCCTTTTCTCTTAAGCGCATTGCTAAAGATCTTTTTTCATCAGTCGACAAGTCAGGATTCTTTTCACGAAACTGATACGCGGTAATACCTGATTTCATAATAAGGGCAATGCGTTCTTCATATTCGGACAACGTTAAATCCGGGAAATTCTGCGAGCCGGCAACAAAATATCGCTGTAAAAGTTCTTTTTTCATACCGTCACCCAATGATTTAGTGGGCCGTGCCCATGACCCACGGCAATACTTTCAGCAATCGCGGCGTTCATAAACGCTTTGGCCCGCGGCATGATGTCTACTAACGTTTCACCTTGCGCAAGATGCGCAGTAATAAACGCGGACAACGTATCGCCCGTACCATGCGTGCGGTTCGTCTCGATGCGTGGCGCGTGATACCAACGTCCTGTGCCATCAGCAAACACCACGTAATCCGCCACATCATTAGAGCGACTGTCATTCAGATGACCGCCCTTTAACACCACGTTTTTCGGCCCCAGTTGTTGCAGATCATACGCGGCAACTATCATGTCATCCACCGTCTCAATTGGTCGATTCAAAAGAACGGCGGCTTCAGCCAAGTTTGGTGTCACCACCGTCGCCAGTGGAAACAACTCGGTTTTGACCGCTTCAATTGCATCATCAGTCAGTAGCTTAGCACCGCCTTTTGCAACCATCACGGGATCAACAACCACATGTGTCACGCCGGATTCAGCAATTTCGATCGCAACAATATGCACCCGTTCAGCTTCAAACAACGCACCTGTTTTTAGTGCGCGAATATTTAGGTCACTTAACACACTACTAAATTGGTCACTAATAAAATTCGTTGGCGTTGGCAAAATGTTTTGTACACCCAATGTATTTTGCGCTGTCAAACCCGTAATGACGGAAGCGCCATAAACACCTTGATTGTGGAATGTTTTCAAATCCGCATTGGCGCCGGCACCACCACTTGAATCGATGCCCGCTACAGTCAGTACTTGTGTCACATCAATCATCGTGCAGCCACCTCCACTTGAGTCATCGTATACAATTCATTGAATAAAGCGCCAATAAAATGACCCGGTAACTGATTCACTTGCGCAGACGCGCGTTCACCAGCTTGACCAAACAATTCGGTAGCGGCAATACCAGCTGCATAGTAGTCATCCGTCACAGATGAAAACGCGCCAATTAAACCACTCAACATATCGCCAGCCCCCACGTTAATCGCCAACAAAGGTGAATTCGTATGCACCGTCTGTGTTTTCGTACCGTCAGTTATCACGTCAACCACGCCAGTTTGCACAATTACAGCACCGGTGTTTTTAGCAGCTAACTCAGCTTCTTGTTGATGTGTTTCTTGGTCCAAGGTATCAATCCCGCGACCTGCCACTTCTGCCTGAGCAAACCACGCAATTTCACTGGCATTGCCTCGGACAATATCAACATGCACCTTCTCCAATAACCGTCGCACAAACTGCGCGCGGTACGGCATCCCCACCGCAACCGGATCTAAAATTACCGGCTTGTTTTGTTGATTAGCCGCTTGGCCAACTGCCAAAAATAACGGCCATTGCGCTTCAGACAGTGTGCCGATGTTCAAAACGACCGCTGACGAAACGCTAACTAGTTCGGCAGCTTCTTGTGGTTCATTGGTCATCAAAGGCGAAGCGCCCACGACGTTAATCGCATCCGCGACGTGTTGCATCGTCACAAAGTTTGCAACATTTAACACGAGTGGTTGTTGCTCACGGACGTTGGTCAGTAAAGTGTTCATAATTCCTCCAGAATAGACAAAAAAATCGACCAACCCGCGTATAAAGAAACGGATTGATCGATTGGATAGTCTTATCTGGTCGGTCTACCATCACTTCCCTACGCAAGTCTTAACTCAACAGGTTCAAAGGGTCCGGTCATACCGTCTCAGCCAAATGGCTCCCCCAGTGGTGAATATTTAATTCATGATTAGTGTAACAGAGTTACTGGTAAATACAATCACCATTTTTTGCATAATAGTGAACAAAAACGACAAGTTCCCTTTTCAACCGAGTCATACCGGGCGTTATGCTAAACTAATTGCATCAAAATTTTAGGAGTTCGTCATGGCAAGTGCTTTTAACGCTGCGGATATCGCCGCAAAGAAACAAGAATTGGGTTACCCCGCTGACACAACCAACGTCGCTTACATCGAAGCTAATCACAAGCTTGAAGATGTGATTGGCGCCTTTAAAGCTTTCACGGGTAAGAATTTCGTGATTAGTTTTGAAGAAAATGGCTTGTTGTTCATGGGTCTAACGCCACTTAACCAATTTAATGGTACCGATAAGTTCGTTGCCTTGTCTGAAATCGGCACGATTGCCCACACGGATGAAGCTGTGTTCAACGGTCGCTTTGTCACTGATTCTGAAACGTTGGTGCTAGACTCCCTCCACGGTGATCACACTGAAAACCGCTTGTACACCACATCAACATTGGCTGACTGGGTCGCAGAAAACGTCGCCAACGTTAACGCCATTATCGATGGTTACAACGCAGCCAAGTAAATAGCATTTATTAGGAAGTGCCAAATCGGTACTTCCTTTTTTCTAGAACAGATGATTGAAAATCCTTTCTGCAACTGGCGCCAGTACTGCAACCAAGAACACATATTTGTACCATGTAATCGACTTTGTGAAATCGTCAAATCGAGCTGTCAGTACATCAATTTTGCCCGAAAGATGGCCAACGTCCTTGCTAATCTCAGAAACATTCTTCTGTAAATCACGGATATCATCTTTCATCTCTTGAATATCAGTTCGCTTGAACTCTTGAAACTCATCATAAGTAACATATCGTTCTTTTACCATTTCATCCCCCTTACTAACAGTCGACGCTGTCAACAAATCCCCATAAACCACAAAAGAGATGCCAGCTCCACCGCTGACATCTCTTTTTGTTGTACTGTAATTTTAATTTATTTCAGTCTGAAAAACAAGACTACAATGGCAATGTCACCTTTTCGTCTTTAACTGCTTCGTTAATCAGATTTGCTGCATACGCTTCTTCAAATGCACTAACAGCGTTGAACCACTTAAACATTTCATCTTCAGTTAGTTCACCAGCATCGTTGGCCCATTCAGCATATGTCTCTAGCGCAAACGGCACTAGGAACCGTTCACTTAGGTAGAAGTCTTTTTCAGGGAAGCCCGTTTTCATAATTTCCACCAAAGCACCACCGGTAATACTCTTGGTATTGCGGTGCCAATCGTTCGCAGCAACCAAGGCGAACGTTAACATGATGTGATTAATCTTGACGAACACAATTTCCGGTAAGTCCAAAGTTTCGCGCAAATCATCCATAAACTCATGCACATTCTGGTAATAGTGAGAAATCACATTATCAACCTTGGCATTCTTAACCGTCTTACCGCGCAACTTATCGCTCTCATCGGCATGAACCATTGGCATATCACGCAAAGTAGTTTCATCGGGATGCGCTAACACCACTCGATTGCCCGCCCAAACTAGCTGATCGGCTTCACTGGCAAAGCCGTTAAGATATTTAATAAAGCTTTCCAACATCGCTTTAAAATTCTTCTTTGGCACACGACGCTTCGTAGCTAATTCTGTCATCATCGTAATCCATGTATTAGCAAACAACAAATATTCACGGTAATTATTTTGGTTAATTCGGCGTTCAAAAGACCCGAAATCTAATCCTTTTATTTCCGGATTAATTAACGTTGAACGATCATACGTCCCGAACGCTTGCCAGTACCCACGTGTAAGAGCATCATCAACATCAGCTTCGTCTAGTTCTTTAGCTGACATTTCCCAATCAGACATCGTGTCACCCAACATTTCTTCGGCACCAAACATATTTTCCGGATGTTCAAAATTAAACATCATACGGCGCTTTTCGATTTGTTCCGGACTATTTGCAAACGCCAAGAAAGCTTCTTTATCGGTAAGTGGGTTAATTCCACGCGCCATCGCCTCATCGGCTACCATTTGTGCAAACCCTGGCATTGGTGGCGCATCAACAAACTCTTCTTCTGCATCTGCGTCATCAATCATGCTAATCGCTTCTTGCGCCTTAAGTGTGAGATAAACAGTCAAATCCGGTGTCACCAACGTTGGATTCACCCATCGCTTATCTTTTAAACGCAACAACGTTTGCACAACGACATCCATGTAGGTCATCAAGTTTTCTTCAGAAACGTCATCCATTACCATCAACGCGGCATTAATTCCTTCTGCCATATCATCCGCCGTCCAAGCGATCATCGGCTTGTTCGTCGTGATAAATGCCCCATCAATCAATCGACGTGAAATCCCCTCTGCATATGGATTGTCTGGTAACTTTGCAACAACATCTTTCGAGATTGTCATTGCGTTCTGGCGAATTTTCTTAAGCGCCATCATGTTAATTGGTCCAAGGTTCGTGCCGAACTCAGCATTTCTTGCATCACGAATCAATGGAATAACATCTACATCAAAAAAGCCATCCCGATCAAAACCATTCATGTTGTCTCTCCGTTCATCATTAGTTGTTATCTAAAGTATACGTATAATTCCGCGAAGTTTGTACTTACGAAAAATCCTCACCGGCAATAACGCCAGTGAGGATCGTCAATTAATTTAACTCGTATTCATCCACCAAGTAACGCATAAACATCTTGAACGTTACCTCGTATGGACTCCTGGGTGCATCTTGGCTCAACAAACCAAATTCTCGCAGATTCTTGAGCTGTCGACTGATTTCCGTACGTTCTAACTCAGGTAGATAATCGTGCAAGTCATGTGGCAGAAATTCGTCTAGGCCACTTCTAGCAATGGCTAACAAAACCTTTTGTAGATTTCCAGAAAAATTATCAATGGCTTGAAAACTTGAGCTAGCTAAAATTTTGTGAGACTCCTCAAATGCAGTTTCAACATCATCCAAAGTCACTTCAGATTCGCTACGAGTCCAAACTAGGGATCCTAGCAACTGAACAGCGTATGGGAATCCTTCTGTTAACTCGGCCATCTTCAATGCTACTTCCTCAGTTATTACGCGATTGTTCTTATTGAATACATTAAAGTACATGTCAGCCACGAGATTAATATCCAATTCATCAAGCACGACTCGGGCACTTCGAGCTAAAAACGACATCGCTCTGTCATTATCCACCCATGATACATACTGTGGTAATCCAGCAACAAGTAGCATGACGTTGTAGTGTTCACGCACCCACATTTGATATGAAGTCGCCAATACCCTAAGTTCATCAAAGCCCGCTTGAACCTCGTCAACACTGATTAACAAAAGATTATTAGCTTGTCCATTATCACTAATTTTCAAATCTAGTTCGTCAAACATACTCTGCATAACGCGTCTGTACTGAGGTTTCACCTCACGTTCATTATTATCAAATTCCGCTTTAACAAGTGATTGAAATCCAAAAGAAATTTTTGACAACTTTAAGTCGTCGTTCTTGGTGAAAGCAGAAACCTGTTCTGCGATATCATCCAAAATAGATTGTGCATTCGAGTCAGCAGAAGTTGAAACAACATAGATGTCCGACTCGTTTTTTGCCATATCAGTGAACTTTGAAAGCAATGATGTTTTCCCAAAGCCTTTTAATCCAGTGATTAACGTTGACCGATACTGGCTATTCACATCATCTACGGCGTACTCAAGGTCGCGAATTTCATCGTTTCTGCCAATAAATTCATCCGGACGACTACCGAACGAAGGCTTAAATGGACTTTTTCGACCATGTCTGTTCATTCTTTCCAAAATCTGCTACCCCCTTAGAATTATTATGTACTTAGTATATCAAAATTCGTGTGAAGTAACACGTAGTAACGTCATGTAACAAGGTGTAACAACATGTAACACTGAAAAAATTAAGTAACAACATGTAACAGGGTGTAACGACATGTAACACCCTGTTACAGAAAAAGGAGGCATTTCAGTACCTCCTATAACATCAATTAAATTTCATCATTATCATCGTCAATCAGTTCCGCCAACGGCAACAACTTCAATTGACCATCCACTACCTGCAAGCTGGCCTTGAAGACTTCAACTTGCTCAGCAACCTGTTGCAATACTTGTTCGTACTCCGTCAGCAAACCAGATACCTTGAACTGCTTGCGTGCCATCACTTGATTCTCAACCAAATCAATCGCAAAGCCAACCCCAGCGACCGCCAAATCAACGGCCACGTTCTTCACCAATGGGTTGCCCTTCTTGGGTGTTGTAGCAGCTGTTTTGCGCAACTTAGCTGCCTGTCGGGCAGCCATCGTACCCGCTTGCAAAACCATCGTGCGCTTTGATGACTTGCTCAAGGCATTTGCTGTCGCATTCGGCGTAATCTTCACGTACTTAGCTGGTGTCATCGGCGTTAATTGCACATCGTGAATCAAATCCGAGTCAAAATCGAATTGCTTCGTTGCTTCATCCGTCATAAATGACACAACCATGTTGCGCAACGCTTCATTCGCAGCTGCTACTAACTGCGTTTCATATTGCAACGCCACCGCGTCGAATTCGCTCGCGCTGATTTTGTTTTTCTTATACAGCTCGGCCAACTGTTGAATTGCTACTCGGCGCGTCTGCTTCAACGCCTTGAATGGTTGTTGCAACTTGCGATTCACAATCATGTTCACGCGAGTTTCAACGGTCTTCGCCTTCACCGATTCACCCACACGGCCCGCACTTTGCTTCAAAGATTGGAAGCCATCGCTCATTTTTGCCATTATCATAATCCCCCTCAATGGTTTATAGGTATAGCTTACGTGATGAAACTTAAAAATGCACCTAAATCAGTCATGCAATTAGCCCAAATACCAAGTTGTCAGTTCAGGCTGTTTGTCCAAGTCACCCTCTGTAAGTTCAGCCGTAACCTTCTCAAGCTTGCCAATCTGCGTCACAAACTCTTTACCACGATCAAACCTCAGCATCACTGACTGTTTAATGCGTTTTTCAATCAAACGAGTCGGCAACATAAATAACCCAGGTCCGCTCTTGGTCCATTCCGAACGTGACGCCGCTTTAATGGCATTAACCGCTTCCCACATTGTCTTATTCGCCATCCCCACCGTCACAAAAGGCGAAATATCATGCTTCAAAAAGTACAATAAATCATCCTTAGTGACAACAACAGGCAAACCATCATCATTGACCATCACTTCCGGTACCGGTTCAAGTACATCTTTGAAAAACGGATACAGCAGCGGCCCTATCACCACCGGTCCAAACGGCATTTTACGTTCATCACGCTGATGTGACGCCATAAATTGTTGAAAATTCTTAGTCATAGTCCAGCCTCCCCATAGCCTTTAACTAAATTCTAACAAAAAACGTGCCCGCCAACACAGCAGACACGTTCCTTCATTAATTCAAATCATCCCCATTCGTCGCGATAACCTGCTTGTACCACGCGAATGAATCCTTCTTCTTACGCTCCAATGTTCCGTTACCGGCATCATCTTGATCCACGTAAACCACACCGTAACGCTTTGACATTTCTGATGTTGAGAATGACACCAAGTCAATGATTCCCCACATGGTGTAACCCATCAAATCCACACCGTCAATAATCGCCTCACGCATTTGCTCGATGTGCTTGCGGAGGTAATCGATACGGTACGTGTCATGAATGCCACCATCTTCAGCAATTTCATCAACCGCGCCCAACCCATTTTCAACGATGAACAATGGCACACGGTAACGGTCCCACATCTCATTCAAGGCAATCCGCAAACCAATTGGGTCGATTTGCCAACCCCAATCAGAAGCCTCCAAGTATGGGTTACGACCACCAACGGCCATGTTACCAAGCGCATCCGCTTCACCATCACTAGCAGAAGTCACCGTCGACATGTAGTAACTAAAGCTCAAGAAGTCGACTGGGTGCGCCTTCAAAATCGCCTCGTCATCGTCAGCCATGGCAATCGTCACATTGTGCTCCGCAAAGTAGCGATTCATAAACTCAGGATACTCACCACGTACTTGCACATCCGTGAAGAACAAGTTCAACTCATCCTGTACTTGGGCAGCTTGCACATCGGCTGGATTTGGCGTAGCCGGGTACGTTTGCATACGGGCCAACATCGCACCAATCTTCGCTTCCGGATCAATTTCATGCACTTGCTTCGTTGCAATCGCGCTGGCCACAAATTGGTGGTGCAATGATTGGTAACGAATTTGCAGTTGCTCGTCATATGACAAGCCAGTATCAACTGCCCCCGTCTCGTGGAAACCAAATGAACCGGTGTTGATTTCGTTAAACGTCAACCAGTACTTCACCTTGCCCTTGTAACGACGGAAGACCGTTTCCGTAAAGCGGTTAAAGTCCGCAATCGTCGCACGATCAACCCAACCATTGCGCGTCACCGTCAAATGGATTGGACTCTCGTAGTGTGACAACGTCACCACGGGTTCAATGCCGTACTTGGCCATCGTTTCGAAAACCTTATCATAGAAGGCCAAGCCAGCTTCGTTTGGCTCCGTCTCATCACCATTCGGGAAGATACGCGTCCAGGCCAATGAAATACGGAATGCCTTCGCACCCATTTCGCCCATTAACGCCAAATCTTCTTCAAAGCGGTGGTAGAAATCGACTCCGCGACGCTTTGGGTAGTTTTCATCCGTCTTGTCCGCAATTGCGATTTCAATGTCTTCAAGCGTGATATTACCCAAATTCATATCCGTACGCTTTTCAGCCTTCTTCACCACTTCGGCCGTGCTTAATCCCTTGCCATCTTCATTCCAAGCACCCTCGTATTGGTTGGCAGCTGTCGCACCACCCCACAAGAACCCTTCTGGAAAACCGGTTGGAATCGTTGACTTGTACATTTTGTATCCCCCGTACATCTTATTCTGTCTAATACGTATTCAGCATACCAACAGTTGTAAGCGGTTACAACGGAATTCGAGCAATCTATCAAGATTAGTCAAAAAATGGTCAATTTCAGATAAATAAACAATCAATTAACACCCAGTCACACTACAACATCACTAGACGCTTCGCTAATCCAGAGCTGTTTCTGCTGCCTCATCAAACTTCTCAATCATGCTTGAGACGACTTCAAAATCAGCATCAAAAGCGTCCTGTGTGTAGTTTAGGTTTTTAGCCAACTCACTACGCAAACGATCGGCAGCTGGACGCATCGTCGCAAACGTTAATCCACCACTTAAAACACCGCCCACAATCGGTACCGCCTTGGTTGTAATCCGAGCCAGTCCTTGTTTCGTTAATGTCTTACTAGCTACAACCTTACTAATCGACTTTAGCAATGGGTACCACCAGGTCTTCGTTAGAGCTGCATTCATAATCTTTTTAGAGAGGTACACACTTGCGTTCTTTGACATGACACGGACAATAGATCCCGCACCCTGTGCACTAAACATGACGCCTAGGAAGAGTATAAGCTGTTGTTGTCCCTCCTCGGTCAACTTTCCTTTAGGGTCCAAAATATTATCATAGCCGTATATATAACCTAACTCTTGTGATAAGCGAATACTGAATCCCATATTTTGCATAATATCAGCTGGAATTGTCGCGGCCATCGCAATGCCACCAGGTATTCCTGTCAAGGTAGACGCACCCGCAGATGACAACACATTACGATTAATACTTTCTCTGGCTACTTTATTAATATCTGCTTCCGAAAAGAAGTCTTGTGGACGACCATGCTTAATTTGATCTGTTGTCATGTGAAACTTTTCAACCAAAAAAGCCTCACGATTAACTTTCACTCCCGGAACAGCCAAAGCAGCATTCATCATCATAAGGATATTATTTTCCGATTGAGGCAATGCTTGCATTTGATTATCTTCAACCATTCTAACCTACCGCCTTTATTTAATATTTTAATTATACCAAAATATTTCCGAACGCTAATTTTTCAATAGCGCTTTGATAACAAACAATAAAAACCCCAGAGCAAAAGCTCCAGGGCATCCAATTCTATTCATTAACAAACAAAGCCTGCAACTTATCGATATTGACACGACGGAAATCTTCGTACTTACCGGCCAGTATATCCTCAGCCAACTCAGTGAGGACTTGATGACATTTCGGGCTAATCGAGCAATGCTTCAATAGATGTCCCAAAAACAGACAAATTCTTAGCCGTTCAAGCACAACTACATCCAGATTGAGTGGTGCATGTTTTGGCCAGCTTACCCAATTCAAGATACTGCGTTCCTGGATATAGCGATTCGCACCATTCACCTGGCACATCCAATGACTAATAACGCGAATAGCTGCTAAATCAGCCCGCACATTATCAGCATTCTTCGTCACCTTAAAATTAATACCAACCGATGTTTCAATAATAGACCCCCGAGCAGTTCCAGTTACACCAGTAATCACAGACACATTAATCCAACTGGTATTGCGCCCCGAATCAATAACTGGGTAAAATGCGACCCCTGCCCCAATTTGAGCCTTATTTAAGCGCTTATGACCATTTTCATATAGCTCATAATAAGCATTAATTTCCAACGGCGTCCCCCAGTAGTTTCGTGCCACCATTTCAGCTAGCAACGCACGCGGCGTCTTCGCAACCAAACGGACTTCCCCATCCATCGTCACGATGCGTGTCGCAAACCCCTTGTCACGTTGTTCAGGCAGCAAGGCCAACGTTTGGTCAGCTGACATCTCAATCTGACGGTTGCCCTTCTCCAATGGCAGCCCGCTTACTCCAATCACATACCCGCTGTGATCGATTTCGAACCTACTCATAAAACATATTCCCCCACGTCTTTTTTAACGCCATCTGTTTTGACTAACAACCGTGATTTCAGCTCTAATTTATACAAATCAGATCTCCTTCACCCGATTTTCGCGGGTTTAGACACAATTTTCCGTCAAACTAGATGTGCTTTAATAGTAAACGGCCAGAAATAAGAATCTGGTTACGCCGAAAGCGGTAAAACGAAAGGAGGACTTTATGGTCCAACAAGTAGATTATGCAACTCAACTCCCGCAGTACGATATGATGATTCGCAGCGTACTCAAAGCCGGGCATGTTTTCCGCACGTCACCTGATTACGACGATTACTATCAGGAACTGCGGTTAATTATCCTATTACAACTGATGGGTGGCTACGTTCCCTCCCCTTGCAAGAATAATGCCCTTTATCGGTTGTTACTTTGGCGACTACGCGATTTTCAGCGGCAGGCCAAACGGTATGATGACCATACCTGTTTTGAGCCAGCTGATGAAAACGTTGAAGATCTGCGTAGTTCAAACGCTTTAGACCGTTTTGAACTACATCAAGTACTGGCCAAGTTGGTCACCCGGGAAAAGAACAAATCTGACTTAGAGCGCGTAATCATCGATTTGATTAAGTATCCCACAGATACCGTCACCAACCGATGCGCGCGCCTAAGTATACATCGCGCCACCTACGCGCGTTGGATTAAACAGATTCGTTTGTTGATGTTGGATGTTACAGCTTAAGGTGTCATAGTACGGGGGCGTCCTAGTTTTAGGGCGTCTTTTTCATAATGTTCCCTTTTATATACGGTATTGCACTATTCCGAGTACACTAGATATTGGAGATAGTGTGCTCAGCAAAGAAAAGAGATGAATAATGTAAATAAGCACTACGATTTAGCAACGTTTCAACTCGATTCTTAAGGAGAATAATATGGCATTAACAGAAGAAGATGTGCGTATTGCGTATGCAGCAAGTAAGATTACCACGGCAAGTAACCGTTCAAACTCTGGACGCGTGGCGCTTTGGCTTCACGTACCAGTTGAAGATGTTGACCAAGTGATTGATCAGTATTCACTACCAATCAAGAAAACAGCAGCGATGACGCATTTTTAACTTCTGATACAGTTAATCACTAACACAAACGGGCCAAGGAGAGTCAGCCGACTTCCCTTGGCCCGTTTTTTAGTATCAAATTAATATTGGTGAACTGGCACCTTCAACAAGCGAACTGTTTCGTTCTCTGTATCTGCATCAAACATGCATACCGTGTCCCCCAACCCGATTTCATAGATGCTTGTGTACGTCATCTTGTGACCATTGACCGTGATTGTCGTGTCGGTATAATTACCAACCGTCAAATGCACCGTCATACCCGGCAAAATATCTTTCATGATAAACCTCCCCATTGTCCATTAATTGTTTAATTGACACTTATATTTTATCACGGAAGCGGTTGCAAAGCACCTCACATAAAATGTACAGGAAAACAACCTCAATGCTAATATAATTCCTCTAAAATGGTAGGCCAAAAACTAACAAACGTCTCCAAATTTTTAAGCACACTGTTAAAAAATATACGAGACACTTCAGGAAACATCATATCTTTAAAACCTTGTTCAATCTGGGACATAGCATATGTCTCTATATTGTTCGACAATTCTTTTGTTCTTTCATTTGTTAAAGCAACGGCATTTACCATTTCTTGCAACAAATGAAGCGCGTCTGTCTGCATTGTTATGTGGAGTTTATAGATGTCAAAAATATTTGTTTTAAGCCTACTATTTGAACCCAAATATACTAATTGTATAGAAAAATTATTTTCTTCATTAAGAAAGCTAAATTCAAAATCATCTACGTCTAGGCTAACGTCATCTATATACTGGTTGTACACTGGATTGTTTACCCCACCCCATTTATCTAACTTATTCTCGTTACAAATCGAGCACAATGGTACTAAATTGATTGGAACTAAAGTCAAATCAGGAAAAATAGACCGTGGTAAGACATGGTCTAATTGGGAAACAATGGTTTGTTCACAAACCGAACACATTTTTCTGACACCGAAAGTTGTCATTTGTGATTTCCTAAATTCCCCAATTTTATTGTCAAAAAAATAGTTAGCGGCGTCTGAGTTAACATTGCGCTGTGCAGGTATTGTATAAAAGGCAGTTCCCAATTTTTTATACTCATCTTCTGCAGTCTTGAACGGATCCCAAAACATTGGATCATCTGCAACTTCACCCCATTTGCTTCGACGTTGATATGAAGAAGTCACCTCATCGCCTATCGTTTCAACGTTGGCCACGGGCTTTGATAAATATTTAAACACAAAACTACCTCAATAAATCTTTCAAATATAGTGTCGCTTCAGGTGACAATGCTTTTTTATCCAACAATTTGGCAGCTTTTTCAGGACTCTGTTTTACTAATTTTCTTAAGAATTCATAATATCCTGTATTCAGTACCTCAACTCCGAAAATTTCACGATTAATTGCCTCCACATTTCTGCCAAAAGTCGTTATCGACGGAGATTCAAACACTGGTAATTTCTCATTGAATATTAGACTTCGTCTAACTATGAACACTTTGTTTTCTGGGACCATCTGAACGAAGAACGGCGAGTGAGTAACCACCATCGCCATTGAATTATTGCGCGTGGCAATTAATGAAATCGCTTGCGCAAAAGCTGCAACATATGGTGGATGAAGATAGACTTCCGGTTCGTCGATAACATAAAATGTCATTTCACCGTCATGCAACAAAAGTTCACTCAAAGTTAGAAATATAACTTTCTGACCCGTACTCATTCCTCGAATCACTTCCAGATTATCGTTGTCCTCAAACGGGTTTCTAGGCTTAAAAAGCTTAGCAATATCAGCTTCAAACAAAAATAACCCTGAGATTTCTGACCAAAATTCCTGTCCAGCCAGCTTATCCAAATTATCATGCAACTTCTTATCAACAACTGTAGTGTCCTTGGTTATTTCTATAAGATCGACAACACCGCCATCAAGATCTTCCAAATTATCAAAAGGACTAGTTGAGACCACTACAATATGTTTAAAATCCTTGTTCTGGTTTTTAGCACTTACCGTTCCATTTACAAGTTGCGAATCAACTTCAACAGAGTCTACCGAAAGACTATTAGTAATATCTTTTATTAACCTTGTTTTACCAGCCCCATTAGCACCCGTAAATACATACATATTAGATGGTAGAATCGCTTCGGTATCATTAGTTAAATTCAAAGTTATGATGTGGTTTGAATGTGTTTTGAATATAAATTCAAAATCAAAATTTTCACGTATTTCTCCACCTTGCGCAATTCGTCGTAAGCGGTTCTCAACCATCTCATACGATAAACCTCTAAAAAAAGAATTTTGAACGCCTGGATAACCACGATACTGTTCATATAGGGGTTCTGAAAAAGCAATATCCCCTAATGTTTCAAATAGATGCTTGCGTTCATCTTCAGTCAAGTTGGTCAACAAGCCTTCATAATATTCAAGTCCGCCTACTGAAATCAAAGTAATATCAGGATTTAAATGACTCCAATCTTCCACACTCATAAAATTTATATTCGAAAATACATCTTTAGTTCGTTCTACAATATCGGATTGTCCTTCTCTGATTGCGGCAATATTCATTCGGCCTAACGGTATTTCTTCTCCCTTTTTTAGATTCACAACGCTGAAATTAAACGTTGTTTTATATCCATAATCATCCCAATTATCTGAAAATAATCTGATGAACTTCTCCGCATTAATATTCGGAGTCCTTCCTGTAATATAAATTTTCATATCTCAACCCTTACATGAAAAATAAACTATGAAATGACATTAAGTCACCATTGTCACTCTGTCTTTTCGCAACAAGCCGGGGCCTAAAGTCTCCTACACCCTCAACATTCGCTTGCGTAGCTCTTCATCAACCGCATACAAATACAAACCATGAACACCACGCTTCATCAAAACATTCAACGCATTTCGCAGATGCTCCTCTGCTGTCAAACCATCATCAAGGCGTGTCTTAGTGGCATTCTTGTCATGGCTCTCACTAGCATCAATCACAATCTTCCCCTCGCGATACTTGATAGAAGGTCCAAGAATGACACCGGCATAATTTAAGTCCAACCCTTGAATAGTAAAGGTGCTACCTACCTCATCAATCGTCACCGGATCTTCTGACCATGCCAACGCTTTGTTTCTACCTGGCGTTTGTAAATTCCAGGGCTTAACCAGGTTTCCTGCTGTCACCATCCACGGCTCACCATCAACACGTCGCTTCAACTTATATTCCCAATCGAAAGTAGCTAACAGGCGTGACAGTCCAACTTCATTATCGCGCATTTGAATAGCGTCAAACATCTCTTTAGCATCATCAAACACGCGTAAATCATATTTAAAATCATGAGGAATTGTCTTTAAATCACCAGCTACAAAACTATCAATCCAGTCTCTAGTTTGCTCATTTGATTGAATTCGATATTGCTGTGTTAATGAGTACGTCACATCTGACCCATGAATCAAATCTGCGATTGCGTCTTCATCCCAAGATTGATCTGCTCGTAATATCTGCTTTGGATCAAAGATGGCAATCGTAATTTTAGCTGTCTTGGCTAATGCCTTTAATTGATTTTCCGTTCCAAACATCTTGAAATGTTTCTTAGTCCATGCTGCCATGTGACCTTGAGTCCAAATTAAATGTGCTTCATCAACCAAAACAACATCAAAGTGTTCCTGCTTCTTCATGTAAGCATTTAGAAATTCGGTTGGCTTAAAGACAACTGGTTCTTCACCAAAGGCTGCCTTTAAACGCTTCGTAATCGCTGAATAAACCGTCCGTTGTTCGTCATGATTGACAATCATTGCAACCTTCAATTTTCGCCCAACCACTTGCTTGCCAAACTCAGCAGTTGCAACTTCATAGAACAAACTACTCAATAGCACAGTCTTTCCCGTTCCCGCAGCACCAGCAACAGTGATTAACTTACTATCACCATCATCCTTGATGGTATTAGAAACCAGAGATAATATGTCTGACTTAACCTTCTTCTGTTGGTCCGACAACGTTTTAAATGGCGAAGCTTTAAACAACGTAGAATTAAGCACTCGTCCATATTCAGGGAACAATTCTGGCTCGCGACTGTTCAGTTCTTTCAGTGCCTCTTTGAATATTTGATCTTTTAATTCTGAACCAGCATATGAACCTTGAGGATTACCACGCCCATTTAGAACTTGTACATCCCCAGGCAATGCCAAGAAATAATTAATCAATTCATTTTCGATATCCAAAGTCATTGACTTTTGAAACTCACTATCACCAATCACATACAGATAACCGTCTTTAATTTGTTGCAGAACGTCATCCTTATCCTTCAAATGCTGTAAAGTTCTCTTTTGAATGTTGTTCGTTTCACCTACATAGACCTTATATTGTTTACCTGATTGTTCATTAACAATATAAACAGTATTACGATCTAAAATCACCTGCCGGTCAGCAGGTGATATTCGTTCTAAACTTTTTAGTCCCTTTTCGGAATAAGGAATATTTTGAATTACAAGTTTGTTTTGTCCCAAATTCATTTTCCTTCCTCCACTATATGAATACTTTATCTTGATTTAATTATACGTTACACATCAATGGATTATTGTGAATGATTTTTAGTCAACTTCCGTATCTTTGAATAATTTGTTTGTGAAATTAAAAACAGGAGATTTCTACCCGAAATCTCCTGCATCCCAAACAGATAAATTAATTCATTTTAAAACACATTGTCACTATTCTAACAAGCAACAAATTTGATGCCCAATCGTCCTGCGTATGAACAAAATCAATTTTAATTTATTCAAGAAAATTCTACAAATAGACCATTCTACGCTCTGAGAAAAAATACTCTATTTTTCTAGGTATAGATTATATAGAAAATCAATCCACTCTTGGGGCGTCATATCCCTGTAATTATCACGTAAGTACAACTTGGCAACAAAATCATCCAGAGTCTCATGCGCATTTCTTAAATCAAGAGGCATCTTGCCTGGGTTGTAAAGGTATCTCATATTTCTATTTTTAGTTTCAATATAGACGTTCTTAATTCGCTCTATCTCTGCCATCAAAGATCGAACTTTATCACGTTCAATTTCACTAGCATCCGGAAAAACGAATGTGTTATACACCATCTCATTAGAATACCTGTAGTCGCTCTTAAACTTTCCTCCAAATGTAGCAAGCCAATAATTATGCATCTTAGTTGACAAAATCCCCATCACATAAAGATCATCAGACTGAATAGCATATGCTTGCGCGTTAGAAAGAATGCCCTCTTCATAAATCTTCATCGGTATATACTCTCGATTTCCAGAGGACTGACGTGGAAGCATTATATGACGTCCTGGTCTATTGTTATACGTTTCGTATTTCCAAGGCGTTTTTGCGAGCTTCTTGTATGTCGGCTTAATCTGACCGCTACTATCAAGTTGTTGTAGTCTCCATTGCTTGACATCAGATACATGTTGCTTAATTACGCCCACATCATCCCAATCGGCAACATTTGAATCATTCAAATCGAGAATCTTCCTAGTTTTATTTGTTGTGATTTCTTGAGCGCCCACAATAACCTTAATATATTTCATTGCGTCAGGAAAATTCGCTTCAATTTGCTTTACTTCATCTTCATCCAAATAAAAGTGATTGTTATCAAGTGGTTGAGATCCGAAATACATTTCCGGTTGCCCAGAAATCTGGGATGTCAAATTTTGAATATCATATGAGTGAACTGGCATTAAATATTCGTTAATTTGCTCTACCACTTCCATTTGCGGATCGGATTGCTCCGTTGCATATGTGAATAAGTATTTTTCTTGTGGTAATTGCTTAGCCAAGCCAATGATGACCACGTGAACCGAAGCTCCTTCATTGGGCCACACAAAAGTCTGATGTGCAAAAAATATTCTTAATCCTTGCTTAAATAGGAACGGTAGCAAAATCTTTGCTTGAACACCTTGTACTATTGAATTCACGGATACAAGAGCCGCTTTCATGGCCACATTTCGCTGAAAAATCTCATCTAATTTCAGGAACCAGCCGGCAACGAAGTCTAATGAGCTTATCCCTTTTAAACTAGGCTGAATCGATTTCAAATCTCGTTTTTGTTGCGGGGTAAAATCTTCGTTTCTTGCTCCCAAAAATGGAGGATTTCCCATAATGTAGTCTAACTTTTCACCAGGAATCACATCGTTCCAGTTAATGGTAAGCGCGTTAGCATTAACAATATTTGCACCATCGTGCAGAGGAATACGTAAGAACACACCACGTGTAAAGAACATTTTTTGAGCTTCAACATTCATTAAGTGGTCCATAATCCACATGCCAACTCTGGCTACATCCACCGCATAGTCTTGAATTTCAATACCGTTAAATTGAGAAACTTCAACAGCAACTAGTGGAACACCACCATCATCTTGCCAAAAGGTAACATATTTACCTTTTTTATCAAATCCAGCACCGGGTGCTGCGTCTATATCTGACGCTTCTTCAAAGAGAGCCATTTGATCCGTCGTTCTATTATCAGTCATCCCATTTTCTCGAAGTAGCGCGTAGGTTACAAGATGTTCCAAACGTCTTAATTCACGGTAACCAACAATCAGAAAGTTCCCCGACCCACTCGCTGGATCCAAAAAGTTTAAGTTGGCCAATTTCTTTTTGAATACAACCAACTTTTGTTTAATCGCAATCTTCGAATCCAAAATTGTATTGAACTCATCATATAAATCATTCAAGAAAAGAGAATCTATAACTTTACGTATGTCCACCTCAGACGTAAAGTGCGCACCCAACGAATGACGCTTTTCCGCATTAAGAGCTCCTTCGAACATCGATCCAAAGATAATCGGATTGACCATTGCCCAATTTAGTTTTGCGATTTCCCGAAGTTTATTTAAGATTTCTACACTTAATGAAATGGGCTTCAATTCAAGCGCGAACAAATCCCCGTTAACATATGGGAACGACCCGTAAAAAGATTCCTTTGCAATCCCCATTTTTTCACGTTCTGGGTAATCAGAATTCAATATGCGAAAGAGTGTGTTTAACTCGGTAATCAAATTAGTTGTGCCGTCCGGCCTTACGGTGACATACTGCTCCAAGAATTGTGTAAATTTATGTCCCTCAAATATTTCAGTATCATCAGCAAACAATGCGAATAAGATTCTCGTCAGTAAAACATTAATTTCTTTTTCAGAGTAACCATGAGTTTGTTTTAGTTCATCGGCTAAATGTCCAAGCTCTTTTGCCGCCTCTGCTGTAACTGCTGGATTTTCATCCTCCGGTACAACCGCATAAAATTCATCGCTAGCAGATCCGCCTTCTTTATTAGGCGCAAATCTTGATGCGTGTAAGAATAATAGTAAGGTCTGCAATTGCTTATCTTCATCCAATCTTGTTAAATCAAACTCTTGTGCACTATGGACATCGCCACGATACAGACGTAAAGTTAAAAAATTCGAAACCAACACATACTTTTGAAGCGTGCTATGAAAGTGATATAACGCGCTATAGTTGAAGGCTTGCATCACTCCTTTTGAAGAATCCGTTGTATCGTAATCATACCTCGCATCTTCCCATTCGATAACTGCTTTAACATTTAAATCAGCTTTACGATCAGACTCGTCTCCAATGCTAAAATCACCAATCAATCCATCGGCATGTTTTGAAGAATCAAGCGCCGACTTTTCTTCCATGTAATTAAAATCGCCATTGATAGCACTGATACTGTCGTTGTATCCCAAAATGTCTTGAAATAAAATTCGTGCAAACTGTCCTCGGAGTTGATCTTCACCAGTATGCTGTTTGTTTCGTACATTTTCAGCCTCTGAACGTGCCCGTACTGCCAGTTTCTCTGCAGCATTCTTAATTGATTGATAATTTCCCCACTCGTTAATTTTTAGGCGTTTTAGTTCAGCGTTAATAATAGTCGCTGATTCTAAAGCTTTAACTTTGTTTTTTAGTTTTGCCATTTTTACCGACTTTCTAACATAGTCTTTTGTAATCGATTTTATCCAGTAAAGTGAAAAGTATTTCGATTGATATTATACAATAAATAATGAAGCACATTTGAAAAATCCAAATCATGCCCAATAAAAAAACCATCATATTATATTTAATAATAACTTTATTAATAGTTCAAAAAATGTTTACGAAATTATTTTCCAGCCTGACATTAGTCACCAGCACTTCTAAGGCTATTAACATAACTGTCGTATTCTTTCGAACCCAATACTCTTTTAACGTGAGAATCGATTACTCTTTGATTACCGAAGCTATACGAGATTCACGATCAATCATCGCAAAAGGCAGCAGTAAATCCATAACCGTTTGATTCAACTTTTCCCGCTTCATAACTTTTGTAGAAATCCCTTTATGCGCTTCCATGTGCCACAACACTGTTTCAGTAATATTATTAGGTTCACCATAAAAAGCCAGTGCAATCATTGCACCAACTGATGGATGGCCAATCATATGTGCAATCCCAGTAGTTTCATTTACAGATTTGGTTATACCTTTACCTAGGTCATGGAACATCGCGACCTGGCGTAACTCGTCGGTGGGGGCTGCTTTTATTGTCATATCGATGTGCTCTTTAATAGATTCCAGATGGTGCGGGTTATCATGCCCTTGGTAATTGAGCTTAATTTCTTCCGCTAGAGGCGTTATCAATAGTTGGGTAAACAGTTCATCAGCAGATTGACTGGCAACTACATTGTCACGGTCTACTGTGTTGAAGATATCAGAGTGAATAATCACTTCATCAGCATCTACACCAATTTGCGGTGGTTGAAAACTGATGTACTGCGCTTTAACAGACTTTGGCGACAAACCGTTTTCGTCATTAATCACCTCAGAATATGACCGGATAAAGAAATGCGTCGTAACTTGTGCCACACCATACTTTGGTTCTTTATAGCGGTTATACAGGCCGCGCCGACGTGATCGCGTTAAGTTGCTATCCAACAACACAAACACGCCATCTTCATTTTGCAGAATTGCCGTATCCAACAAATTGTAAATGCGGTTATACACCGTAACATCTTGGGAGTGCGTGGTATCAAGCGTCCCATACTGGTTGAGTCGCTCTTGAAAAGCATCAAATACGCGAATATTTGAATTGTCATGCTGTAATTGTGCAACAAACGTAGTCATGTCACCATTCGGCAAGCCAGCCGTTAAAATGAGTTGTTTCATGACGCCACCTCCTTCAACAGAAAAATTCATGCATAATTGTCATTATCTCACATCGTTATAACCAACTTACCATGTACGTCGCCATTTTGTAGATGTAGTTACCCACTCGTTTAACCGACCAGTTGATTTGTTTTGCATATTTGTATGCAAAACACAGAAAAAGCCAGGGTACGCATTGTTATAGTCCCCTAGAGGTTGACGGAAGAAATAATATAATTTCTTCCAGTCAACCTCTAGGGGATTTTTTATATGCCACGAGCAAAACTTTCAGCGTCACAAAAGCTGA
>JAAOED010000026.1 GCA_016466735.1 Weissella confusa
CTGGTTGCAGCTGGTCTGTCCTTTTTTATTTTTACACCCAAAAACAAAAAAAAGGTACCAACAACCAATCGCGTGAGCGAGTGGTCATCAGTACCAAATATTTTAGAACCGTAGTTTGACACTCATTGTGTTGGACTACCTCTTTTGTTATACAATTAAGTCAAACAAAAATTGGAAAAATTAGCGATTGCTGCGTCTTTATTACTGAAAGGGGTGCAGAATGAAAAATATTGAAGTTGGTCAGGCCTTAATTGCACGACACGAGAGTATTACATCCGCCGAGTCTCTGACGGCTGGGTTGTTTGTCAGTACGTTAGCAGAGGTGCCAGGTATTTCCGCTGTGTTGCCCGGAGCGTTTGTGACCTACGCAGCAGCAGCGAAGACCCAATTGGTTGGTGTGCCGGCCGAATTGATTGCGGAAGTGGGGGTCGTATCAGCTGAAGTTGCTGAGAGTATGGCCAGTGGGGCGAAGCGTGAATTGCATACCGCATGGGGTGTTAGTTTTACTGGCGTAGCTGGACCTGATGCGTTGGAAGGTCACCCGGCTGGTACCGTGTTTATCGGCATTGCGGCGCCAGATGGTACAGTCGCCGCAACGAAGTTTGAGTTTAATGGTGACCGTCAGCATGTCCGTGACCAATCAGTCGCAGCTGCGTTTGACCTGTTGGCAGACAAAATCAAACAAATCGAGAATTAATACGAAAAAGAATTGAATTCTAAATTGAATTAGGTTACACTAGGTGTATATTAAGTTTAAGTTAACAAGTGGAGGCCGATAAAAATGGCATCAGGAAAGAACATTAACCCAAATAAGAAGCTTGAAGGAAAGATTGCGGACCCAAAGGAGCGTCAAGCTGCGTTGAACGAAGCCTTGAAGAAGATTGAAAAGTCTTTTGGTAAGGGTTCAGTTATGAAGCTTGGTGATAGCCAATTCACGAAGGTACAATCAACGTCAACGGGATCATTGAAGTTGGACGTGGCCCTTGGAATTGGTGGCTACCCTAAGGGACGTATCATCGAAATCTACGGACCTGAATCATCAGGTAAGACGACGTTGGCTTTGCACGCGGTTGCTGAAGCACAACGTAACGGCGGAATCGTTGCTTATATTGACGCGGAAAATGCCATGGACGTTGAATACGCCAAGGCATTGGGTGTCGACGTTGACGAGCTTTTGCTATCACAACCAGATACTGGTGAACAAGGATTGGCCATTGCGGACGCCTTGATTACATCAGGTGCCATCGACATGGTTGTTGTCGACTCAGTTGCCGCTTTGACGCCTAAGGCCGAAATCGACGGTGAAATTGGTGACTCAACAGTTGGTTTGCAAGCCCGTATGATGTCACAAGCTTTGCGTAAGATGTCAGGTGCCATCTTGAAGACTGGTACGACGGCTATCTTTATCAACCAATTGCGTGAAAAGATTGGTATCATGTTTGGTAACCCAGAAACGACACCTGGTGGACGTGCTTTGAAGTTCTACTCATCAGTACGTTTGGATGTTCGTCGTAAGGGTGGTATTGATGCTACCAAGGCTGACGGTGACGATGTGAAGTCAGTTGGTAACGTTACCCGTATCAAGGTTGTAAAGAACAAGGTTGCGGCACCATTCCGTGAAGTAGAAGTTGAAATCTTGTTTGGTAAGGGTATCTCAAAGACTGGTGAAATGATCGACTTGGCTGCTGATAAGGACATTATCGTGAAGTCAGGATCATGGTTCTCATACAACGGTGAGAAGATTGGTCAAGGAAAGGTCAACGTTATTCGTTGGTTGGAAGATCCAGAACACAAGGACATTTACGATGATATCTACGCACAAGTTCGTGCAGCATACATCGGAAGCCACGATGGATCAGACGACGCTGCTGAAGATAACTCAGCAGATGACGTAGAAGACATCGAATTGGCAATCGAAGAAGATTAATCTGTAAAAAACGAACGGCAAAGCCTCCACAACGGGGACTTTGCCGTTTTGAGTATCCACTGAATTTATGCAAAATATCATATCCAAAGGGCGTCTGAAAAATTAGATTCAATATGTCTATTTTCTGACGCAAATTTGGATACCTTATTTTCGCCATTAGATTTCGGTTGTTCTATACTAATCATGTAATAAAAAAGAAATAAAAAAAGCGCTACGTATGAGTAGTTGGAGGTGTTTATCATGGCATACACAAAGCAAGAAGTTCAAGATTGGGTAAAGAAGTTGGATTTGAACACTTGGGGACCAACTGAGGTTTATTGGTCTGACAGTTTCCACCGTGTTCATGTCATTGCAGCTGATATGGAAAGTGCAGCAGTTACCGAAAAGATTAAGGCAGCTGTAGAAGCAGAAATCGCAGCCGGCACCACCGACGAAACAGACGCACGCGACTTCTTGGAGCACTTGATTGTTACTGATTACGCCCAAGAAGATTAATATTAACGATAATTCTAAATTGCTTGTCTAACAGAGATGTAAGGCAAGCAATTTTTATTTTATCAATGTTTCTACTATATATAGTGGGAACCTTTTTCTATGATCATCAAACTAACATAGAATATCTCGGCTGCTGGCATGGTGGGTGTGGGTGCGGAGAACCCCCGTACCCACACCCACCATGCCTCGGCGCGATAGCGACGAACCGTAAACCGAAAACACTCTGGTAAATAACCTTAAAGTGTAGTACCATGGAATCACTAATTTTAGCTGGAGGGGACCCAGTATGGAACCATACGAAGCCGAGCAACAACGCTTGGATGTGGTCTTGGAAAAGATTCAAGACGCAAAGGTAAAAAATGATTTAGATCGACAAAATAACGAGCAAAAGCAGGCTGATGTTGAAGCTGGATGGAACGACGTCCGCTTCAAGTCATCTACTTACGGTAGCTTGTTCGAAACAGCCATGTCTGTTCGCCAACAACAACAAATGTTGCAAGAACGCGAATTGGCCATGAACTCTGTTGAACACCAAGCTGTGGTATTGGACCGCTTGCAAGCCCGTCCATACTTTGCCCGTATTGATGTGCAAGAAAACGGTTCTGAGACGGTTGAGCCAATTTATATTGGTTTGGCATCATTCTCAGATTCACCTGACAATTTCTTGATTTATGACTGGCGTGCACCAATTTCTTCTATCTACTATGATGCTGGTTTGGGTCAAGTGACTTATGAGACACCAGATGGTAAGCAAGAAGCAACGGTTCACTTGAAGCGTCAATTCCAAATTGAAGACGGTAAGATTGTAACCATTTTTGATACTGACGAAGCTGTTGGTGATCAAATGTTGTTGAACGCTGTTTCTGGTGAGTCAACGACAAAGATGAAGTCAATCGTTACGACGATTCAAAAGGAACAGAATAAGATTATCCGTAACACGGCAGCTGATTTGTTGTTCGTGCAAGGTGCAGCTGGTTCTGGTAAGACATCTGCCGTGCTACAACGTGTGGCTTACTTGCTATACCGTTACCGTGGTCATTTGACGTCTGGTCAAGTGGTGATGTTCTCACCAAACCAATTGTTCAATGACTATATTGACCAAGTCTTGCCTGAATTGGGTGAGCAAAACATGGTGCAAATGACGTACTACCAATATGCATCACGTCGTTTGCCTAAGTTGCAACTTGAGACGCTACAAGAGCGTTTCGAAGCGCAACCAGAAGGTGCTCAAAAGGCTATCATCGATATGAAGGGTACGAGTGATTACTTCAACGTGATGAACGCATACGCCGATGGCTTGAACAAGGCTGATATTAAGGTGCGCCCAATTAAGTTCCGTGGCCAAGAAATTATTTCAAAGGCCAAGATTGAAGAGATTTACTACTCATTCAACGAGAACTATAAGTTGGGTAACCGCCTCCAAGCAACCAAGGAACGTTTGATGAAGATGTTGCAAGGTCGTATTGGGACGGAAATGCAAGCTGATTGGGTTGAAGCTGAAATCCAGAACTTGACGAAGGAACAATACGACTCAATGTTGGGGGACAACCCACGAGAGTTTAAGTCTGATGAAGAAGAGACAAAGTTCTTGGCCAAGATTATTGTGACGAACGCTTTGGCACCAATTGCAAAGGGTGTTAACCGTAACCGATTCATTAACATCAACAACCAATTCATTCACTTCTTGCGTACAGTGCCTAAGTTGATGGATTTGTCTGCATATGGCATCACGCTAGAAGACTGGACAAAGTCTGTTGAGAACACAATCAACAAGATGAAGAATGGTGAATTGCCAATGGCCGATATGACGCCATTCATGTTGTTGTTCGATTTGATTAAGGGTAGCCGTGGTGAGCGCGACATCCGTTTTGTCTTCATTGATGAAATCCAAGATTACACGCCATTCCAATTGGCCTTTTTGAAGTTCAGCTTCCCGCGTGCACGATTTACGATGCTGGGTGACTTGAACCAAGCCATCTTTACAAAGGAAAATGCTGTTAGCTTGCAAGAAGAGTTGTCACACTTATTTGATCCAGAGAAGTCTGAATATGTGCAATTGACGCAAACATACCGTTCAACGCAACAAATTACGGATTACTCAAAGGCTATTTTGATTAACGGTGCGCAAATTGATGCCTTTGAACGTGAAGGTGACAAGCCGATGGTTAAGGTATTGCCAGATCAAGACGCGATGATTGCGGCCACATTGTCACAATTGGCAGCTAATGACGCAGCTGAAGAGACAACCGCAATCATTACCAAGACATTGGCCGACGCAGAAGTTGCTTACGCAGCCTTGCGTGACCAAGCTGATGTTACAATCATTCGTACTGAAAACCAACGCTTGGTACCAGGAACTATCATTGTGCCTGCCTACTTGGCTAAGGGACTAGAATTTGATGCTGTTATTATGTGGGATGCCTCAGAAGGGGTATACCACGGTGATGACGAGCGTCAACTGGTTTACACAATTGCATCACGTGCTATGCACCAATTGACGGTTCTTGCGATTAACAAGCTAACGCCATTGTTGGCAAACGTGGATTCACAACTATACGAAATGGGGTAATTGACTATGAGTCAGGCACCACTTAACTACGCGGTATTTGATCGCGATGATTGGTCAGTTTTAGTTGAGCCACCTGCAGACCGTGACGTGTCACACGTTACGCCATCTATTTTGGGTGAGATTAAGGCGTTTAATGATCAAATTTCAATGGCCGACGTTGCAATGTTCTACGATCCATTGATTCACTACATTAAGTTACGTCACGCGCAATACTTGCGTGACCGTGAAGAGCGCCAACGCTTTTTGGGTCGTAACACGAAGCCAAGTCCATTTGTAATCGGGATTGCCGGTTCTGTGGCGGTTGGTAAGTCAACGACGGCCCGTTTGCTACAATTTATGTTGCAAGCTGAATATGGTGAAGATAACGTTGCTTTGACGACAACGGATGGTTTCTTGTTGCCAAATGACGAATTGAAGGCTCAAAGTCTCTTTGACCGTAAGGGGTTCCCAGAGTCCTATGACATGCCAGCATTGTTAGAATTCATGAACGCCGTGAAGGACGGTGAAGAGGTTGTCCGCTCACCAAAGTACTCACACGACATTTCTGATGTGTTGGTCGATGAGTTCGACACATTCGAGCGACCTGAAATCTTCATTGTTGAAGGAATTAACACCTTGCAGGCGGCACCAAACTCACCAGTGTACTTGTCAGACTTCTTCGACTTGTCAATTTACGTTGACGCAGAGACCGAATTAATTGAACACTGGTACTTGGATCGTTTCGAAGCGTTGTTGCAACAAACAGCTGAGACTGATGATCCAGACAACTTCTTCTATGCTTGGACGCAAGTGCCACGCGAAACAGCCATTGATGCAGCGAAGAAAGTGTGGGAAACGGTTAACTTGCCTAACTTAGTTGATTATATTTTGCCTACGCGCGAACGTGCTGATTTGATTCTCCATAAGACAATTGGGCACGGAATTGATGAAGTTTGGTTACGAAAATTCTAAAACCATTACTTTTCAACGTAACGCTAATATGACAAAAAACGACAAACGCCGAGAAACAACCGTTTCTTGGCGTTTATTTTATGAGTTTCGTTACAAATCTCGAGTTATTTAACTGGTTAACTATGTTGGTGAGAAACCTTAAACGGTGCGGGTTTACAAGTGTAACAGGTCCTATATGACGATAATGTAACGAATAAAGTGGGTCGTTTGGTTGGTTTCGACATCAAATGTAATGCTTCTGTAATTTTAAGCCTTGTCAGCTTGGTAAACTATGTCTTGTGGTTGAGGCGAGGTAAGCC
Organism: Weissella confusa; assembly: GCA_016466735.1. Lineage (GTDB taxonomy): Bacteria > Bacillota > Bacilli > Lactobacillales > Lactobacillaceae > Weissella > Weissella fermenti. Next base: position 6,242 of record JAAOED010000026.1, read on the forward strand.
TCATATAGAGAAGTGCTTGAGCAATAGTGTTCGCACATGAAAAACAATCCGTAGGAGCGTTATAAAAGATATGAACAAGATGAAAGAAACAGCATTGACGGTTGCCGGTTTGGCATCAGTATTGGTAGCAGGACAACAAGTTGTTCACGCTGCATCAACATACACTGTACAAAACGGTGATACTTTGTCAGAATTGGCCGACAAGTTCAACTTGACGGTTGAGGACTTGGTTAAGACTAACAAGATCTCAGACGCCAACATGATTTTCGTTGATCAACAAATCGAAGTACCAGCTTCAGCAGAAGTTAACCAAGCTGACTTGGATTCAGCTGCTGCTTCATCAGCTAACTCAGCTGCTGCCAACGCTGCTTCAGCTGCCGCATCAGAAGCTGCTTCATCAGCTGCCGCCGCTTCAAGCGTAGCCGCATCAGAAGCCGCTGCCTCAGAGGCTGCCGCTTCATCAGCTGCATCTTCTGCCGCAGCATCATCAGCTGCTGCATCAAAGGCCGCAGCGTCAGAAGCAGCCGCACAACAAGCTGCTACGACAGTTGCTGTTTCAACGGCAGCCGGATCAGGTTCAGTTTACGACCAATTTATCGCTGCTGGTGGTACTGCAGCATTGTGGAACGCAATCGTTATGCCTGAATCAGGTGGTAACCCTAACGCCGTTTCACCAAACGGTTACCGTGGTTTGGGTCAAACTAAGCAAGCATGGGGAACTGGTTCAGTTGCAACGCAAACTGCTGGTTTGGTTAACTACGCCGTTTCACGTTACGGTTCAATCGATGGTGCCATCCAATTCCGTTTGGCTAACGGTTGGTGGTAAGATTTTACCCAATTAAATAGATTTTCTAAATCGCATCTGGTTTTCAACCGGATGCGATTTTTTTGCGTCTTTAAGTTTGAATTCTCACAATCTATATGCCATAATTGGCATATAGATTAGTTTAGGATTACGGGGGAATATGTCATGGGGCACGAACATCATCATCACGAATTTGAGCAAAACAAACAAGTGCCATATTTAATTGGGATTGGATTGAATCTGTCGTTTATCATCGGTGAAATGATTTTTGCCAAGCTGGCGGGATCGACCGCCTTGTTTGCAGATGCCTTACACAGTGTCAGTGACGTGGCGTCATTGATTCTGTCGTGGCTCGCAGTCCTTGTGTTTGGGTTGAAAGCAACTCGTAAGCGCACGTATGGCTTCCACAACACGACGATTTTAGCGAGTGCGGTGAATGCCATTCTATTATTGATTGCGGTGGGGATTATTTGGTTTGAGGCTGTTGTGAAGTTACTAAACGGTAAAAGCCACGTCGACGGTGATATCATCATTTGGGTGGCCTTGGTTGGTATCGTAATTAACTTCCTATCGGCGTACTTCTTTGCGAAGAGTGGCCAACAGGAGCATGATTTGAACGCTAAGGGAGCTTACATTCACTTATTGGCTGATGCAGGTGTGTCGGTGGGAGTGGTTGTCTCTGGTGTCCTAATTGCGTTTACAGGTTGGAATTGGATTGATCCCATCGTTTCAGTTCTGATTGGCATTGTTATCGTGGTCAGCTCGTGGGACGTCTTTAAGCAATCATTGAACTTACTGCTTAATGGGGTACCGGCCGGTATTGATGAAGCAGGGCTTGAATCCTACCTAGCTAACTACCCAGCAGTGAAATCTGTCCATGATTTGCATATTTGGGGTATCTCAACGACCGAGGCAGCGTTAACGGCGCATTTAGGGGTGCAGGAGAGCTTTAATGACGCAGACCTAGATGAGATTACCCAAACGCTAAAACACGACTACGGTATCGCACATACGACGATTCAGACCGAGTTACACACAGAGGTCAACTGCAATAGCATTTAGCGGGGAATTAAGATGACACAAGAACAACAGTTAAATAGTGCCGTGGCAGCTTTTTACAAAGTGCTAAGTAATGAGAGTCGCGTGCAACTATTGGATTACATGGTGACCCATCCCGGACCGGTTCATGTGAGTGAACTAGTTGAACAAACAGGTATTTCACAACCGAATGTGTCAAAACATTTAGCGGTGTTGTTAAAGCAACAAGTAGTTACGCGTGAAGAAGTCGGTAACCGGGTTTACTACGAAATATATGATCAACACCTCAAACAGACGCTTGAAGCAACATTCGTTCACATGAAACATATGCTGTCGGACCAACAGTAGCAAGGGTTTGTGGAATTAAGAAATAACTGGTCGAAACTCACTATATCTTTATCAGGAAACGCGTGCTATACTAATCACATAGTTTAAAAGATTTTGTTTTATGTTTCACCGAAATATCTGGCATTTTCATTTTTGAATTATTAGAAAATTTGGCAATGTGCCAGGAGGTTTCAGACATGGAACAAGGAACAGTAAAGTGGTTTAACGCAGACAAGGGATTCGGTTTCCTTTCACGTGAGTCAGGTGACGATGTATTCGTTCACTTCTCAGCTATCCAAGGTGACGGCTTCAAGTCATTGGAAGAAGGACAAGCTGTATCATTCGAAGTTCAACAAGGTGACCGTGGCTTGCAAGCTGCTAACGTTACTAAGTTGTAATAACGGCTTAAAGGCAACCTGGTAAAACAGGTTGCCTTTTTGTATACATATCAAAAGGAGGTTGCCCATGGATTCTTGGACAAAGCAGATTGTCTTGCCGTCTGATCAACCGGCAATTTCAATTAAAGAACAATTAACGCGATGGCTCGTGCCACGCCGTATTCGTGGTAATTTTCGCATGGAACGTCGCATTTTGTTGAATGGTACATATCAGCCAACGTCAACGATGCTACAACCAGGGGATACGTTAACGATGACGTGGTTGCCAATCGATTTTGAAGTCGCGACGTCGAATTATGTAACCGACGATAGTCAGCCAGTCGATGTGCTATTCGAAAACGATGATTTAATGGTCGTGAACAAGATTAAAGGGGTGAAGACGCATCCTAATTCACCAGGCGAAGATGGCACGATGATGAATTTCGCCCAGACATATTTACAAGCCCAAGGGAAGGCTGCCTACATGGTGCATCGACTAGATGGTGATACCACGGGTGCGTTGATTATTGCTAAAAATCCGTATGTTGTGCCCATGTTGAACCAAATGTTGCGTGACAAGACAATTCGTCGCACGTACTTGGCTTGGGTCCGTGGTGCGATTAATGAGGCTTCAGGGACAATTACGGCGGCGATCGGGGAAAACCCCGACGATAACCGTACACGCCGTGTAGACGGCCCTAATGCAGTTCCTGCGGTGACCCACTGGGCAAAGGTGCACACGGTGTATCAAAACACGCTAGTTCGGTTGGATTTGGAAACTGGGCGTACCCATCAAATTAGATTACACATGCAATCAATTGGGCACCCGTTAGTCGGCGATCCGCTTTATAATCCAACTGATAACTACGAGGGTGGATTATTATTGCATGCGGCTTCAATTAAGATTCCTTTGCCATTCACGAACGAGGTGAAATCAATCGGGGCGCCATTGCCAGTATCATTTCCACGTAATTTCAAATAGCGTAAAAAATTAAACTGTTACATTTCGATGTCGCTTGTTAACCTTGGTGGCAGAGGATGAGAAATATGGCAGAGATGATTAGGATTGATACGGAGGTCTTGGATAATACTGGCGAGGCAGTACCGTTGTATGTCTATCAAACGATTAGTTTGCTAGGCGAAAAAGTAGCGATTACAGATGGTGGTTACTTTATTGAGGATTTACTCCATGCAAAGGGACAAAGCCAGTTATCAGAGGCTGATATTAAGCGAATAAAGCAACTATTGAAGGGAACGCCGATGACACTAGACACACGCAGTCAGGTGTTGAAATTAAAATGTTCCGTAAAACAGGCGGATGCCAATATCGCACTAGCAACAAAGATGTTGGAACGCTTACAGAAGGAAACTAATTGAATTATTTTTGTAAACCAATGTCGAATAACATTGGTTTTTTTCTTGAAGATGTAATGAATTTGTTAAGATGCTTTGCTATACTAATTAAACGTTAGGGAAAACATAAACAGTATATGATTGAATTGAAGATTTAAGGGGAATTAATATCCATGGAATTGAAGAAGCACTACAAGATGTATAAGTCAGGTAAGCAATTTGTTGTCGCAGCAGTTGCTGCAGTAGCCGCTGGTGTTATGTTCGCCGGTAACCAATCAGCATCAGCTGATTCATGGCAAGCAAAGTCAGTTGACCAAGTTGCTGCTGAATTGCAACAAGCTGGCAACGTTTCAAACTACACAATCCAAAACGGTGATACTGTTTGGGCTTTGGCTACAGCATTGAACATGTCAGTTGAAGACTTTTCAGCACAATACGGCATTGCTAACCCAGATTTGATCGTCGCTGGTCATGCTGTTAACGGACAATTCGTTGTTGTTCCTGCTTCATCTGAAGTAACTGCTAACTCTGACGCTGCAGCTGCTGCATCACAAGCAGCTGAACAATCAGCCGCAGCCGCTTCATCAGCTGCCGCATCACAAGCTGCTGCCGATTCAGCATATGCAGCATCAGTTGCTGCAGCTCAAGAGGCGCAAGCACAATCAGCCGCAGCTGCTTCAGTAGCCGCTGCTCAAGATGCACAAGCACAAACGACTGCTGTTTCATCAGAAGCAACGCAATCAGTTGCTCCTGCAGCTACTGAGCAACAAGCCCCAGCTGCAACGACTAACACGCCAGCACCAACGGCTCCATCAGCACCAGTTGCTACTGGTTCATACGCTGATGCAGTTAACCGCATGAACGCTATCCGTCAAGCTGCTGGTTTGTCACCTGTAACGTTTGATGCAGGTTTGGCATCAACTGCTCAAATGCGTGCTAACCAAATGGCTGGCTCAGTTGACGGTTCACACTGGTCACAATCATACGGTCCTGAAGTTGTTGCTATCCAATTCGGATCAGGTGCAGCTGCTATCGACGCTTGGTACAACGAGACCAACATGATGGCTGCTCCAGCACACCGTAACTGGATCTTGAACTCACAAATCTCACGTGTTGGATTTGGATACGATGCTGCAACTGGAACGTTCGTTGGTATCGCAGGCTAATCATTAATAACTATTTGAGGTTGCAAAGGTATATGCCTTTGCAACCTCTTTTTTATCTGAATGCCAAACCTGAAATGAGACTTCGCCTTGTGAAAAATGGTACATTTAAGCTAATAACAAGTCGTTTTAAAGTAGGTCAAAGGGGATGGCAAAATGGATACAGCAGAGAGGTTACAAAGTAGTAAACATAAGCAGAAAAACGGAAAGATGTGGCTCGTCGCTGGGCTAACAGCTATTTCGAGTGTGGTTCTTGTTAATAACGGCGCATCGGCGGACGTTGTTGATAGTGCGGGAAGTGAAATGGTTTCACCAGCAAAAAATGCGGTTGATTCTACGTCAATCAGCGATTCGGTTACGTTGGAAACAAGCGAGTCTGAGGCTTCAATTAGTTCAAGTAGCGTCACATCTGACCCGGTATCGAGTTCCGAAACTATGTCGATTGAGGCATCGTCTAGTGTGGCTCAGTCGGTAGCATCTGAAAGCACGGCAGAATCTGAAAGTGCATCAGTTCCTGCAACGTCGGTAAACAACTCAACGAGCAGTCAAACTTCAGTGGTAAGCCAGGTTGTTAGCTTATCTAGTAACGCTGTAAGTTCACAAAACAGTTCACTGAATTCGTCATCAGTCGCGTCGACAACTGGTAAAACGAGAGCTGCCGTTCAAACATTAGCAGCCACGGCACCTGAGTCGACGTCGACGGCTTCAATTAGTGTCGATAATGCAAATCCGACATCGACAACCTCAGGCGACACAGCGAAAATTACTTTTACCGTACAAGTTAGCGGGCAAGCAGGTGACGTTGTGACAGTTGACTTTTCAGACTTTATGGCGGCTGATAATATGACGGGAGTTATTACACCGATAAATATGGACACCACCACAAAAACGTCAAATAAAGTGACATTTAAGTTAACGTCTTCAGGAACTAAATCGACAACGATTTCGATGACATTCGTCTCAACCTCGCAACGCGTTATGAATGACTATGTCATGGCTGGGAATGTTAAGGTTGATGTAAACGGTACAGCGCAAGGGAATCCGTTAGTTGTCACACATACGATTCAACGTCAAGCCTTGAAGGAAATGGCTTCTAGTACGGCTCCGGGTGAAATTCTACGAGCAGATGCGTCGCGTGGGGCGGCATACGCAGCAGTGCCAGGGCAGATTTATACCTACAGTCTTAATAATATTTGGTCTAAAAACGCCACCAGCTCGAACGCATTAGGGGTGATGACCAGTGGCGGGTCAATAACCGTACCAGTGCCAACTGGTTTTACGCTAGATAAGGTGTTGACTGCCGGCGTGACAGCTACCCAAAATGGCGACACAATTACATTTAGTTATGATAAAAATGTCCGTTTAGATGGTGGTGAACAAGTTAAATTCACGGCGCATTATGCATTGGACACACCAACCGGATTAGCGAAGGCGGCTGGTCCGGCGACAATTGCGTTGCGAGAAACTGGCGCGGGTGATTTATTTACTGTTGATACGTCAACATTAAGCCCGTTCAGCGAATACGTTGGCGCACCAGCTTACAAAGCGACCATTTATGATAAATACACTGGGTCAACAAATTATTCGCCAACTCAGGTCGAAGATAACTATGATGTGAACAATGCGACGTATACTGCAACGATGAGTCGTTCGCTAAATACGCCAACCAAAGATTTTAACTTTGAAGCTGATTTAAAGTACATTGATGCCACTTCCGTAAAACTTGCTGGGGAATTAATCGGCGAAGATACAACAGTGACGTTGACCAGTCGTGACGGTAAGGTGGAAGTTATTAAAAATCCGAGTGCGACGATATCAATGTCAGATGGCTCGGTGATTGCCAAAGTGCAAGTTCACAAAGATGAGGTGGCTCTTCCTAGTAATCGTGGTCGTTACGATAATAATGGGGCGACGTTTACGATGGATGTCATCACGGCCACGGGTGCGCTTAATGGTTTAACACCAGCTAGTGGTGAAAAGAATGTTAGTCATGCAATCGATCCGAATGTGACAAACAGTACGATTGTGGTTGGTGCCACGCAATATTCAGTCAAGAATGCGCCAAATCGTGTGCCGGTGACGGTTTCAACGAAGACGAACGACAGTAATAAGTACGTGGGTGATACGGTATCAGTCACGCTGGGTGGGACACCAAATAAGACAATTGCGGCTGGGGATGATATGAAAGACGTCGCATTGCCGGTCTACAATCAGTCGTACGATGGCGTTTCACGAGCCTTCGAGCCTGTTTTCTTGGTGTCAGTCGGCAAGAATCTGTCGTTGAATGAGAATAGCTTTACATTCAACGGATTGGCCGTGGTTAATGGTAAATATCAAGACCTGTCGAAAATTTCGCCCAAAATTACAATCGAAACGGATGAAAACGGGTATACGTATGCCAAAGTCGATTACACCGGTACTGGCGCGTGGTTAAGACTATCTGATGAAGCGAACACAGAAAGTCAGTTAGTTGTTCAAGCGACAGTAAAGCGATCGGCGTTGCCATCAACGACCATTAATAAAATTGAAGTTTATATGCTACCGTCCGATGCCAAGCAACCAGGCCTGGAAGTGGCCACACGCCCAGTGGGTGGCTTATACAAAAAAACAACTGCCGTTAGTGATCTACTGGGTAACGCGTTAGTTTCTGCGGACACGTTTGCGAATGCGTATGTTTTGAGTGATACGTATGCAACAATTGTTGCATCGCAAGCCTTGTCAGCCGAGGCGTGGGGAACTGGTAATATTGGGAAGGCCGATACGACGGCGCTCACGTCCGATGATAAAAAGTCGCCAGATGTTGATTTGAATCTGACGTTGAAAAATACAAATAATTCGGTTGTAGGTAATCCGATGCTGCTCTTCAATCTTCCTGATACCGCGCAGGGGGATGCCGTAACGTTGACGCTACGGGCAGCGCCAACGCTTACGATGGATAATGCAACTGACAGTCAGATATTGTACAGTTTGACGCGGCCAAGCACAGCTGGTGACAAAGTTGATCAGTCAAGTTTTGTTACGGCGGATGAGATTACGGATTGGTCAGCAGTTAAAAGTATTTTGATTCTCGGACCTGAAGTGATGAATACGAATGCTCAGGTGACCGCGAAGTTACTATTACGTGATGACAATTTACGATATGACGCAACTAAAAAGCAAAATCTGGTGACAGTCGGTTATGCTGATGGGCTGTTGCCAACCAAGGCGACGGCAACGTTTACGGTATCTGGTACGTCAACGATTCATCAACAATTCCAATATATTGATAAAGATGGGGTGACCCAGACGATTGCTTTGCCGGATGCAATGTTTGGTACGGCCAACATGAAAGACAACCAAGCGACATTACGTGATCAATACAGTAAGTTCAGTAGTTTGCCAGTTTCGGCGCAAGAACTCATTCCTGAAGGTTACGAATTCTTGCCTGAATCGGCGGTTGTAACCAATGCTGAAGGTAGTACTGATAAGCTGGCAACGATTGGCCAAATGGTGACCTCGGATTTCGATGGGGATATGATTACGATGACCTTGGTCCATAAAACGGCACAGATTACTGACGAGACTAAGCTAAATCACGTTGTGCGTGACGTGATTGAATATGTGAATGCGGCTGGTGAACCAGTTTTTGATTCGGTTGTGTATGAATCGGTCTTTGTCCGAACTGGCTATGTGGACCTTGTGACGAATGAGGAAGTGTATAGCAATTGGTTGCTGGCCAAAGACACGGATAATACCGATGTAGTGCCGGATGTGGCATCACCAGACCTTCGAGGTTATACTGCAAGTGAAACAGTGGTGGGTGGCCGTACTGTGACAGGTGATTCTGATGACCGTCTCACACGTGTTGTTTATGTGAAGGCTATCCAGAATGCGCGGGTGATTTACCAGACGACCGACGGAACCGTGTTGGAAGTGGCGACGATTCAAGGCGAATCTGATGGTACGACTGACTATCGCACCGCTGACACGTTGGCAAAGTATCACGATGCCTATACGGTGGTAACGGATGTCGATATGGCGGCATTCCGCTTTGATGATGATGCATCGGCAGATCAAACAGTTGTGATTATTTTAGCACCGGTGGTAACACTAGAGCCAAATGAATCAGAGCCCGAAAAGCCAATTAACCCAAGTGAACCGACTGGCTCATCGATACCGGAAAATCTGTCGACACCGGAAAAGCCGTCGGTATCAGAAACACCGTCAACAACGGAAAAAGCAACGACACCGGAAAAACAAACGGCACCGTCAATGCCGACGCCGGCACCGACAACATCACCAAAATTGGGGCAAAAGCCAATGAATATACTCGTTACGCCGAACCCAGCGGGAAATGAGCCTGAGGTGACACGTGAAAAAGCTAGTGCGGGTCAAGGAGCAGTCTTGGCTTATACCGCAGTGCCTAAAGCGGACACGATGGCAACACCGACTGAGACGCCTCGTCGCATTGGTGTATTACCGTACACAGGATATGAAGATAAGTATCGTACTGCAACGGTGGCGGTTGGTCTTGGTTTGATTGCCATAACACTCGGTCTTTTATGGATGGGCCGTAAGAAGAAGTAAAGTAGCATAAAGATGTTGGCTAGATTGGCCAACATCTTTTTTGTTGCGCAGAAAAAGCCATCCACAAACCTGTGAATGGCCTTCGAAAATCCTATTATGCCCAATCTCCATTGCGGAAGACCGGAACGACTTGACCATCGTAAGTAATACCATCAATGTCCATATCAGCTGATCCCATCATGAAATCAACGTGAACAAGTGAATCGTTTTGTCCCTTAGCTTTGCGGGCCTCGACGTCCATTTGTGTACCACCCTTCAAATTGAATGGGTAAGCAGCACCAAGGGCCAAGTGGTCTGACGCGTTCTCATCAATTAGCGTGTTGTAGAAAACAATGCCTGATTGTGAGATAGGTGATGGATCTGGCACCAATGAAACTTCACCAAGTGATGAAGCGCCTTCGTCCGTCTTGATCAATTGTTGCAACACGGCTTCGCCAGTTGAGGCGTGGGCTTCAACAACGTGACCGTTCTCAAACGTCAACTTGATATCGTTAATCAACACACCAGCGTATGACAAAGGCTTCGTTGACGTAACCGTACCATGAATGTTGCGGTAGTCAGGGGCAGTGAAGACTTCTTCAGTCGGCATGTTGGCAACGAACATGTTACCAGCCTTGTCGATTGAATCAGCCGCTTCCCACAAGTGGTCCTCAGCTAAACCAACCGTCAAATCAGTTACAGCTGACTTGTAGTGGAGCTCTTTGAAGTTCAAGTCGTTCAACCATTGTGCCTTTTCCTTCAACTTGTTAACGTGGGCCATCCAGTCGGCGATAACATCGTTTTCAACACCGACACGCGTAATCTTAAAGATTTCCTCCCACAAACGGTCAGTTGCAGCTTCACCTGACAATTCAGGGAAGACCTTTTCAGCCCAAGCTTGACCTGAAGCAGCGACAACCAACCATGAAACGTCGTTGTTCATCGTGGCCTTGCGAACAGCTTGGTTAGCGCGTTGGTAGGCTTGTTGATAAGCAGACACGCGGTCGCCATCAACTGAACCAAGACCATCTGGATCAGCTGAAATCAATGAAATACGTGTCGTGTGCTTGCCCATCAATTCTTCGGCACGAACTGAAACCCATGTAGGAATGTTCGTTAGAGAATCCTCACTAGCATGCTTCAAGAATTCACGTTGAATGTGAATGTCTTGCCATTCAATCATGACGTTGTTTGCGCCACGGGCATAGGCTGAGTCAACAATTTTGTGCACCAATGGTACCTGCTCAACATCAGCGTAGATAACAATGTCTTGGCCCTTTTGAACATTAACACCAACTGAAGTAATCAAGTCAGCGTACTTTTGTGACAGAACGTCAAAATTTGCGAGAGTCATAAGAATTCCCCGTTTCTATTATTAAGATATTCTCATTTTACACTAAAAAACCGTTTTGCATAGCTGTTTAGGAGATTTGTTCATAATTTATCCGCTTTCTTATCGTATGATTATCGTAGTGAAAGTGATTGGGAGAGAGGTCATGGGGACACAGAGTTTAGCGAACCGAATTAATGAGATTCGGGCCGAGAAAAATATTACAATCGATGAAATTGAAGCAGCTGGCGTGTCACGTTCGCAGTACTATCGGTTTATCCGTGGTGAGGCGTCCCTAACAGCGGTGGAGTTATGGCATATTGAGACGCTATTTTCGATTTCATTTTCTGAATTGATGGATGGCGTTGCTGAAAAACCGTATCAACTCAATATTGGTGAATTGGCGAAAATGGCGGATGCCGACTTAATTCGTGAGCGCGAGCGGGTGGTAGCAACGTATGATGAACAACGTTTTCCGTTGGGGATGCAAGTGATGCATGTCATCAACATTATTTTGGCGCGTCGCCAAGGGAACGACTACGCTGATGATGTTAAGGCTTTATACAATGATTTTCGTAAGTTAAAATCCTTTTCGCTGTTTGAAATGCGTGTGACATCACTAATCGGAATCGATTTGACACCCAAACGTTTCTTAATTTTGTATCAGAAGTTTATTGAGAGTGTTCAAGTATTTCGTGACTATATGCCACGTAGCTTGTTCGAAACCAGCTTGATGATTCATATGACCGCGATTCAGTTATTGATTATTAAGCCGCGCATACCGAAAGTTGCGAATGTGTGGTTAATCTTAACGGCAATCAAAAACCATCCTGTTCAGGATTCTAATGTCGAGCTGTTAGTACTAAAGCGATATGCCTATTTGATTGCAACATTTTTGAAGACGAATTCGATGGTTACTGAGGCAATGATGGCCACGTTTTTGTTGGCCGCCCGACAAATGGGTGTGGAGACATTGCAAATGAATTTTGTGAGCATTTCACTAACGGATGCTTGGCGCAAAATTCAGGATAAAATTAGCCAACTACACGCACAATCATTGAGTCCGGTTGATGACATTATGTATGATCAATTGTCGTTTAAGCCGATTAGCCAGACGTTTGGCGAGCTGATGCACCAAACAGTGCGTGATAAGGGCATTTCGATTAACCGGTTAACGGCGTTAGGCTTCTCGAAGTCAAAAATGTATCGGTTGTACGATGACTCACAATCGCTAATGGTGAATGATATGCTCGATTTAATGCGCATCGGGGGATTGGAAACGGGTGACTTGGATCCGTTGCTCACGATGTTGCCAGATAAGGGGTTGGACGTCCGCTATAATTTGTACGGGGTGCAACAACATATGCTGGTTGAAACGGCCGAAGAATTACGGCAGAAGTACGAACAGTCGGGCCATATTCGCGACTTAGAAGGTGCGTTTGAACTGGAAACGATTGTTCGTTTTCAACACGACACAACCTGGATTGCTTCCGAGGATGCTAAGGTGCATGCCAAAGACGTTGCGAATTTGCTACGACGCATTGATGAATGGCATGAAAACGAGTATCGCTTGGTTAAAATTGGCTTGATGGACGTGACTGAACCAGAGGAGTTAAGCGAGTGGCTGCGTCGTATTCGACATGACGGGAACGCAGCTAACCACACGCGTGTTTATACTGATCGTTTGATTGACGCAGTGGAATTTGCTATCTTCAGAGCGCTGTTTGAAGGGGACTGGGCACGTGTTAAAACGCTAGTCACCAACGCAATTGATGCGAATCCGAAGCGTGAAGAATCGAGTCGTTACATGGCTTGGCGCTGGCGTATGGCCTCGTATGAAATTTACCGGCGCTTGTCTGACAACCCGGTGGATGCGATTCGTGAATTGTATGCTTACTATACAAACTATGAAGTGCTACTCGGACCGAACACCTTGGTCGACCGCTATATTAGTTTGTTTGATAATTTATGGCGTCAGTACCGCTAAGCTAATGCCAAGTGTTATCGCTTGCAATTAATGCGTACTTTTAATAACTTGGTAGTAGAGAATTGAATGCGTCACCAATTTGGCGCGAAAAAAGTAAATCATTAAAAGTTACGTCGGCACAATTTTCGTCTTCGCGATAAGATGGAACAGTACCATAATGTAACCCCTATGGTATACGTGAGATTGGTTTGTGGCGACTTCGTAATGGAGTCGCCTTTTCTTATGTCCCGTTTCCCGGATAACGGATTTTTTGAATAAGCAAAATATTTCCGTTAATCCAAATTGGTAAAAATATTAGACTAAAATTGTTCAGTACATTAAGGAAATGAGAGACAGAGATCATGGAATGGCTACTACCGAAGAAAGATCAAGAACGTTTGTCATTGCACCGTTACCTCAACGCACAAGAAAGTAACGCGGTGCTAATTAAGGATATTATGGCCGATTTAGGTTGGTCGAGATACATGGTATTGCAAAACGTGGAAACGTTGCGCATCGATTGCCAGCAGATAGGGGACGGCAATGTACCATACTTGACCTTGGTGGATTCTAACCGGGCTTTACAGATTGAGCAGCTACAGACGATTAGCGATACTGCCTTAATGGGTTACTATATCCGAAACTCACTGCGTTTCGATGTGTTGATGGATATCTTTTTTGAAGTGGCACAGTCAAATGAAACAATTGCTTTCCGTCACTCATCAAGTACAACGGTTGCCCGTGTGACAAAAGTGGAAGTGAATGATGAATTAGACAAGTATGATATTCACATCTCGAATGACTATCAACTAGTTGGTGATGAGCGAAACATTCGTATTCTCTTGTTCGAGATGCTTTACACGGCTTATGCTGATCAACCCTCGCCATTCCCAGATGACATTCGGGCACTGGCAGCTAAGGTGGAGCACTTGGTCGAAGAACATACACCAATGCGTGCGACGGTGAAGCGCGCTTTCCGTATTTTCTTCGGTATCTGGATGACTCGCATTCGCAATGGTCATGTGATTGCACCGAGCGAACCGGATATATTCAAGCCAACTGAAGATTTGACGGCCAATGCCAAGATGATTGTTGGCAAACTACAAGAGGCATTGCAGTCGGCATACATGGTAAATGAACCGTGGTGTGAGAGTGAATTGCACTTTGGACTAGGATCAATGTATTCGCTTGGACTCGGCTTTGGGACGTACCGCATTGATAATTTAGCACCAGGAGCGGCGCAAACTTTTGACAACATTTATCAAGATGTTGCGACAATCTACGAAGAGTTCTTTGGCTTGTCGATGACTGAAGCGGAACTAGCTATGATTCGTAAATCATTGTTCGCATTGAACCTGCGGTTGCTATATTTCCGCATGACTGGTATTTCAACGCAAACACGTAAACAATTCTCAGAACGTGTGTACCCAATTCATGCTGAATTTACCCGTCGAGTACTTGAAAAAATCGCACCGTACTTTGACATGCCACACGACAAAATAATCAACGCCCTTTACAATGAGTACCTAAACACCTTTGTAGTGGCCTTGGATGTGAGTGAAATTTTGCCGGTTGTGACGGTAACAGTTGATTTCATTGATATGCCGTCATTGGAGCGTGTCCTACGTGAACGTATTATGGATTGGCATGCTGTTAATCTAAACTTTACGAAGTACTTTACCAACGATACTGATTTGTATGTTTCAAATATTAAATTATCTGATCGGGTGCCGGGATTTGTCTGGCGTGCAATTCCAGACCAAGTTGCGGTGCAAGCGTTGCTCGATAAACTAATCGAAATTACGACCACGCGTTTTTACCAACTAACAGGTAATGCAGCAACTCAAAAGAATCATTAGCCAAAAAGACCAAACGTTTGCTGTACTAGGCCCCGTCAAGTTGACGGTCGAAATAATATAAAATTTAATTAGGCGCTTATGCCACCGTAAATAGCCATATTCCGGAATTCTTCCGGGGTATGGCTATTTAT
>JAAOED010000027.1 GCA_016466735.1 Weissella confusa
TATTACAGGTGAATACATCTTCCTAAATTCAGATAAATGAGCGTCCTGCTTGACTATACATGGAAGGGAAACGCAGCTTGCTGTGGTTCGCGCTCCCTGCAGGTCATGGTCTGGGCGTGTTAGCGTGCCTAAAGAAGGGGCCAAGCACTCCGACCGTAAGGGCGGACACACACCACAAACCAACATTTTTCCGAACAAAAAAGCACGCAATACTAGTTTTTAGACAAAAACTCTGCTAATATAATTCAGAAAGACATAAATCTAGGAGAATTCAATCATGGCAACTATTGGTATGAATGACTTGAAGACTGGTTTGACGATCGAGTACAACCAATCAATCTGGCGTGTGTTGGAGTTCCAACACGTTAAGCCTGGTAAGGGAGCAGCCTTTGTGCGTTCAAAGTTGAAGAACTTGCGTACGGGTGCTGTTAACGAAATCACTTTCCGTCCTGGTGACAAGTTTGAAACTGCAAACATCGAGACGACTGAAATGCAATACTTGTATGCTGAAGGTGACCAACACGTCTTCATGGATAACGAAACTTACGAACAAGTTTCAATTCCTGATGACAAGATCCAAGACGCTTTGAAGTTCTTGTTGGAAAACATGAACGTTAAGATCACTACTTACGAGGGTGAAATCTTGGACGTTGAATTGCCAAAGACTGTTGAGTTGACTGTTAAGGAAACGCAACCAGGTATCAAGGGTGCTACTGCTAACGGTGGTGGTAAGCCTGCAACGATGGAAACTGGATTGGTTATCACTGTTCCTGACTTCATCAACGAAGGTGACAAGTTGGTTGTTAACACTGACAACGGTGGATCATACACGTCACGTGCCTAGTTTTTACAAGTAAAATCAGGTATAATAAACATACTGTTGAAAGCGCCGACCGGCAGCCGGCCGGCGCTTTCATTTTGAAGGAGGAAAGTTCCATGGCAGAAGAAACCATTGTATTGACGCACCCAAGCGATATTTCAGGCGAGACACGTGTTAACGTTCGCGTTCTTGAAATCATCGCTGGGCTTGCAGCACAAGAAGTTGAGGGTGTTGCTCGCTTGCGTGGTTCATTCTCAGAGCGTGCTCAAGAAGCATTCGGTCGCCGTGTTCACGGTAAGGGTGTTGAATTGAAGCAAGGCGAAGATGGATTGGAAGTAGACGTTTACGTTTACTTGAACTATGGTGTTAGCGTACCTAAGGTTGCCCACGCAATCCAAGAACGTGTTACGACACAAGTTGCTGCAATGACTGAATTGCAAGTGACAAAGGTAAACGTGCACATCCAAGGTGTTGTTTCAACGAAGCCAACGTTGACTGTTGATCCAAACAACTTGTTTGGTGATGACAACGAGACGGAAGGAACTGAAGCATAATGGCAACATTGAACCGACACCAATTGCGACAAGCCGCATTTCAATCTGTATTCGGATTGGCAATGAATCCTGATGCGGAAGTCGAGGCAGTTGTCCAACAAGTACTTGATGGTGATCCAGAAATTACTTGGGAAGATGAACTACCAACGGACTTGTTGGATATGGTTAATGGCATCATTGACCACCAAGACGAGTTCGACTTGACGATTTCAGAACACTTGGCTGATGGTTGGACGCTTGATCGTCTAAACTTGGCCGACATCGTATTGATGCGTTTGGCATTGTATGAAGTAAAGTACACTGAAACGCCAGCCAAGATTGCCGTTAACGAAGCCCTACAATTGGCTCACGACTTTACGGATGATTCATCACGAAAGTTTATTAACGGAATTTTGAACAAAGCCTTGACTCTTGGAGAATAAGGCTATATACTATTTAACTGTTAGAGAAATAAAGTAACAGCGACCCCGTTGTTCACCTTGATGAGTCTACCTCATCGGGTAAATCACTCATTATTGATTGATGATGAATGGCGGGTTATCGTGTGTCGCGATAATCCGCTTTTACTTTATTTCAAGTTTTTTCGGAGGTAAGGACCATAGCAAACGCGCGCCAACCACAACAACAACAAGATTTAATTAATGATCGCATTCGAGCTCGTGAAGTTCGCTTGATCACCGACGACGGTGACCAAGGAATTATGCCTAAGGCGGAAGCGCAAGCAATCGCCGACGAGCAAGAGTTGGATTTGGTATTGGTTCAAGCTAATGCCAAGCCACCAGTTGCTAAGATTATGGATTACGGAAAGTTCCGTTTCGATAGTCAAAAGAAGCAACGCGAACAACGTAAGAACCAAAAAATCGTCAGCATCAAGGAAGTTCGCTTGAGCCCAACGATTGATGACAACGACTTTAACACCAAGAAGAAGAACGCTGTTAAGTTCTTGGAGAAGGGTAACAAGGTCAAGGTTTCAATCCGTTTCCGCGGTCGTGCTATCACGCACAAGGAAATCGGGCGTGAAGTGATGGACCGATTTGCAACTGATCTAGAGGAGATTGCAAAAGTTGAATCTAGAGCAAAGATGGAAGGGCGCAGCATGTTTATGGTGCTTGCACCCAAGGAAACTAAGTAATTAAACCAAGTTTGGAGGACATATCAATGCCTAAGTTTAAGACACACCGCGCTTCAGCAAAGCGTTTCAAGAAGACTGCTAACGGTGGTTTGAAGTCAGGTAACGCCTTTACGTCACACCGTTTCCACGGTAAGACTAAGAAGCAACGCCGTCAACTACGTGGAACTTCAATGATGAACAACACGACGTTGAAGACTTACGTTCACATGTTGAGCCGTTAATTTGAAGTTTTAACTTTAAATTATTTATCGGTTCTGAATTAGAAATTATAGAAATTACTGGAGGAAATACCCATGCGAGTTAAGGGTGGTACTGTTACGCGCGCACGTCGCAAGAAGATGATCAAGTTGGCCAAGGGTTACCGTGGTCAACGTCACATCAACTACAAGGTTGCTAAGCAACAAGTTTGGAAGTCATGGTTCTATGCATTCCGTGACCGTAAGCAAACGAAGCGCAACTTCCGTAAGTTGTGGATTGCACGTATTAACGCTGCAGCACGTATGAACGGTTTGTCATACTCACGTTTCATGAACGGTTTGTCATTGATGGGTTCAACTTTGAACCGTAAGATGTTGGCAGACTTGGCTGTTTCTGACTTCGAAGCTTTCTCAGCTTTGGCAGATGCAGCTAAGAAGGCTTTGGCAGACAACGGTCAAGTTGTTCGCGAAGCTTCAGCAGCTACTTCAGAAAAGGGTGTTAAGATTAACGCCGCTGCTCCTAAGGCTGCTAAGAAGGTTGTTTCATCAGAAAAGCCTTCAGACAAGAACACTGTTGCTGAAATCAAGGCTTACTTGTCAGCTAACGGTATCGACTTCCCAGCTTCTGCAAAGAAGGCTGAGTTGTTGGCATTGGTTTAATGCTTAGTAAAACGCACTTTGAACTTTAGGGTTCGAGGTGCGTTTTTTCGTTTGCATGGTTGAATCAAGATTTGAACGCGTGAATATGATACGATAATGGCGAATATGTATAGGGGGAATACTTTATGGGACAACCAGTGATTCTAGAAGCAGCGTATTTTGATGCTGTTTATGAGCTTTATCGATATGCATTTCATAAGGAGCCACGTGGGGGACGTGATGCCTTAGCCGAATTTTTTAAACAAACAACAGTTTACGGTGAGTTTGATGATAACAATCAACTGACCAGTCAGGTGACGCGTATCCCATTTAACATTCGAATGGGTCATCAACTCATTGCAGGCAATGGTATCGGCAATGTGGCGAGTTATCCGGAGTATCGTGGTAATGGGGCTGCTTCCCGCTTGATGATGCAGTCATTACAAGACGCTTATGATGCAGGCGAAGTGATTAGCTACTTGGCGCCTTTTTCTTACGGATTTTATGGTCGTTTCGGGTATGCACAAGTATTTGATCATGCAGATATTAAGTGGCAAGCTGCTGATTTTCCACAGGGTAAGCGCACATCAGGAACAGTTGAACGCCTGCCATTCGACCGAGCAAGCGAGTCAATGAAGCTTGTGTATCGTGAAGCTAATGTTTTCGAACATGGAGCGGTTGACCGTGAGGATTGGTGGTGGCGTTATTATTTCAATACGAAAACACCTGACACCAAGTTTGCAGTATACCGGGATGCGGAAGGCGTTGTCCAAGGTTATGTTATGTATGAGTTCCACGATATGACATTTATGATTCGTGAATGGGTGACGCTAAACACAGAAGCGTTACAAGGACTGACTCGTTTCATTGGTAGCCACGCTGGATCATTCGACATATTTACGTACGAGGCGCCCACGGCAGATATAACGGCAGTGCCAGTTGTTCAAATGATGCCAGAGCCAAAATATGAAGCGGTTATTAAGCCGTATATGCAAGCTCGTATCGTGAATTTAGTGGCTTTATTTAAAGTGATGCAACTGGACGTGCCGGAGACGGTTGCGTTCGACGTTCAAGATGAGACCGCGCCATGGAATGGTGGTCGTTTTGAACTGCGTGGAGGTACTTTGGAACGGGTTGTTCAGACTGAAGCACCGCAATTGTCTGGTAGCATTCACGCATTTACGCAATGGTTGCTGGGCTATAAGCGCTTGTCTAGTCTCTTGTTAACGGGTGACTTACAGACTAATGCACCGGAAGATTTTGAGCCGGTGGATGCTCTGTTAGCGCAGCAAAGCCCCGTATTGGCTGATTACTTCTAGGCTTAGAAAACCAACCGTTAAAGCCGGGAGAAAAGGCACTGGTTTGGGTGAGCAACGAAGGCTGAAAGGTAACTGAAAGCCACAACTAAGTGTTAACCACAAAGGTAACTGATCGGGTGATAGATACAGTGCGCCCACAAAAATAACATCTAAATCACCATTGCCAATGAATTTTTCATGGTAATGGTGATTTATTATTAGGGCGCAAATGTAGATAGAGAATGCAACGATTGAATGTGAGTCATGATGTGTAACACCCAATATGAAGGCGGGAACTAATAAGCGAGAATCAATTAGATGTTGCTTTAAATCTTGAACAGTTAGTGAACAAAGTGCGATAATAAAGGGCAGGTCGAATATAGACATCAGAAAACCTCCATTGTTTTATAGTAAGAAAGAGTGCGAAAACAGTGGATTTTCCAAAAATGACACGCCCGGAATTGTTTGCAAACTGAATGCCTATATATAGGCATTTTTAATTGGTAAAAAGGGTTGCATAATCCACAATGCAGTGTTATATTATTACTTGTGCTTTTAGTGAGCAGGGTGTTTGCGTGTTACGCGACGTGCTGAACTCGTGAACGAGAAGTACCATTCAGCTACATTTTTAGACTTGTTATTAAATGACACGCCTGGAAATGTGGACTACACACTATATAGAAAATTGAAAGGGGACTCTTAGACATGCCTACTATTAACCAATTGGTTCGTAAGCCTCGTAAGTCAAAGAGCACGAAGTCAAAGTCACCAGCTTTGAACTTCGGTTACAACTCACAATCAAAGAAGACGACTAACGTTTCTTCACCACAAAAGCGCGGTGTTGCAACTCGTGTCGGAACGATGACTCCTAAGAAGCCTAACTCAGCTTTGCGTAAGTACGCCCGTGTGCGTCTTTCAAACTTGATCGAAGTTACGGCATACATTCCTGGAATCGGCCACAACTTGCAAGAACACTCAGTTGTTTTGATCCGTGGTGGACGTGTAAAGGACTTGCCTGGAGTTCGTTACCACATCATCCGTGGTGCTTTGGATACTGCCGGTGTTGACGGTCGTATGCAATCACGTTCAAAGTACGGCGCAAAGCGTCCTAAGAAGAAGTAATTAAGGGAGGACATTAATAATGCCACGTAAGGGTTACACTAAGCAGGCTGAAGTTCTGCCTGATCCAATTTACAACTCAAAGCTTGTTTCACGTTTGATCAACCGCTTGATGCTTGATGGAAAGCGCGGAACTGCTTCAACTATCTTGTACGAAGCTTTTGATCGTATCAAGGAAGCTACTGGTCAAGAGCCATTGGCTGTGTTCGAAGAAGCTTTGAACAACATCATGCCTGTATTGGAAGTTAAGGCTCGCCGTATCGGTGGATCTAACTACCAAGTTCCTGTCGAAGTTCGTCCAGAACGTCGTGTAACGTTGGGATTGCGCTGGTTGGTGCAATACTCACGCGCTCGCGGTGAGCACACGATGGATGAGCGTTTGGCTAAGGAAATCATGGATGCTGCCAACAACACTGGTGCATCTGTTAAGAAGCGTGAAGACACGCACAAGATGGCTGAAGCCAACCGTGCCTTCGCACACTACCGTTGGTAATAACCAATTGATGGCTACAGTCTGTGAAGACTATAGCCATTTTTTGCGAATTTACGGTATAATAGAACTAACGCATTAACATTGTGTTGGATGTAATAGAATTTCAAGGAGAAATACTCATGGCTAACAAGCGTGAATACCCATTGCTACGTACTCGTAACATTGGTATCATGGCGCACATCGACGCCGGTAAGACGACGACGACTGAGCGTATTTTGTACTACACTGGTAAGATCCACAAGATTGGTGAGACTCACGACGGAGCTTCACAAATGGACTTCATGGACCAAGAAAAGGAACGTGGAATCACGATCCAATCTGCTGCCACGACTGCCGTTTGGCGTGGATTCCACGACCAATATGACAAGGAACCATTCCGTGTTAACATCATCGACACTCCAGGACACGTGGACTTCACTATCGAAGTTGAGCGTTCATTGCGTGTTCTTGACGGAGCCGTAGCCGTTCTTGACGGTGCTGCCGGTGTTGAGCCACAAACTGAAACTGTTTGGCGTCAAGCCGAGACGTACGAAGTACCTCGTATCGTCTTTGTTAACAAGATGGACAAGATGGGTGCTGACTTCCAAATGTCAGTTGACTCATTGAAGTCACGTTTGGACGCTAACGCCAAGGCTGTTCAATGGCCAATCGGTGCCGAAGATGACTTTGAGGCCATCATCGACTTGATTGAAAAGGTTGCTTTGTACCCAATCGACTCATTGGGTGAGAAGTGGGAGAAGCGCGAAATCCCTGCCGACTACGCTGAATTGGCAGAAGAGAAGTACAACGAATTGGTTGAAGCCATCGCTGATGTTGATGACGACATCATGGACAAGTACTTGGGCGGAGAAGAGATTTCAGAAGCTGAATTGAAGGCTGCTATCCGTCGTGCAACGATTTCATTGCAATTCTACCCAGTTCTTGCAGGTTCTGCCTACAAGGATAAGGGTGTGCAAATGATGCTTGACGCGGTTGTTGACTACTTGCCATCACCATTGGATGTTAAGCCTTATGTTGCTACGGACCCAGATACTGACGAAGAAGTTGACTTGATTGCCGACGATGACAAGCCATTTGCGGCTTTGGCATTTAAGGTTATGACGGACCCATTCGTTGGTCGTTTGACTTTCGTTCGTGTTTACACTGGTACTTTGGAGTCAGGTTCATACGTTTTGAACACGTCTAAGGGAAAGCGTGAGCGTGTTGGTCGTTTGCTACAAATGCACGCTACGAACCGTACTGAAATCGAAGAAGTGTTCTCAGGTGATATCGCTGCTTTGATCGGTTTGAAGGATACGACTACTGGTGACTCATTGACTGCTACGGATCACCCATTGATCTTGGAGTCAATGGAGTTCCCTGACCCAGTTATCCAATTGGCTATCGAGCCAAAGACGAAGGCTGACCAAGACAAGATGTCAACTGCTTTGCAAAAGTTGGCTGAAGAAGACCCATCATTCCGTGCTGAGACGAACCCAGAAACTGGTGACACGTTGATCTCAGGAATGGGTGAGTTGCACTTGGACATCATCGTTGACCGTTTGCGTCGTGAATTTAACGTTGAAGCTACTGTTGGTGCGCCACAAGTTGCTTACCGTGAAGCATTTACGCAAACTGTTCAAGCCCGTGGTTACTTTAAGCGCCAATCAGGTGGTAAGGGACAATACGGTGACGTTTGGATTGAATTCTCACCAAACGAAGAAGGTGCTGGATTCGAGTTCGAAGATGCCATCGTTGGTGGTGTGGTTCCTCGTGAATACATCCCTTCAGTTGAAGCTGGTTTGAAGGACTCATTGAACAATGGTCCTTTGGCTGGATTCCCATTGGTTGACTTGAAGGCTAAGTTGTACGATGGTTCATACCACGATGTCGACTCATCAGAAGCTGCCTTTAAGATTGCTGCATCATTGGCTTTGAAGGAAGCTGCAAAGACTGCTGGTGCCGTTATCTTGGAGCCAATCATGAAGGTTGACATCGTTGTTCCTGAGGATAACTTGGGAGATGCAATGGGTCACGTTTCAGCCCGTCGTGGTTTGTTGGAAGGACAAGAGCAACGTGGTAACTCAATGATGATCCACGCTAAGGTTCCTCTATCAGAAATGTTCGGATATGCAACGACTTTGCGTTCAGCTACGCAAGGACGTGGAACGTTCCAAATGGCATTCGATCACTACGAAGCTGTTCCTAAGAACGTGCAAGACGACATCATCTCAAAGTACGGTAAGGGTTCAGACGCAGAGTAATTTTTAATTACAAGCGACTGCTTACAATATTAAGATGAAAATTAAGGATGAAGATAATTCGCAAGAGTTATCTTCATCCTTTTTTGTTTTGTGCTGGTAAACTATGAGCATAAGAATGAGGGGGGCATAGTCTATGAATAAGAAAATTGTAGCTGGAAGTGTCATTGCTGTTGCCGCCGTGGCCGGCGGAATTGGTTATGGTGTGACTCATACTGCGAAATCACAATTTGCATCGCACATGATGAGCATGTTTAAGTCAGACGATAACGTTTATAAGTTCAGCCTTAATTCAGCTGATAAATCTGACATGCGGGTCTCTGGTGAAGTTTTGCAAGATGCTAAGAAAGCAAGCACCATTGCATTAACTGCAGATGTGACTTCGGATGGGCAGACTGCGACGTATGATTTAAAGAAGAATGCCAAGCACACATACGTTTCGGCAGGGTTCTTAGGCGATATCATGAAGATGGATGGGGCATCTGACATTCCTGAGTTGGCCAAAGTGCTTAAGAACACCTGGCTAGAAACGGACAACAAGTCGTATAGTAAGGTTAAACCAGACGTTGTAAAAAAAGATGCGCAGACAATGACGAAGTGGTTCACGGACTTGGATGGTAAAAAGTTCAAGAAGGTGGATGGCGGTTATCAAGTGACCTTGAACAAAGCTGACTATAAGAGCTTTATCGGTGCGCTAAAGAAGACGGAAACTGCTAAGACAATGAAGGTTAAAGCAGAAACGTGGAAAAACATCACGTCATCGATTGATAAAATGGGAAAGCCTAAGTTGACTGTTACCATGGCCGATAAAGGGCATCAAGTCAAAGTAGCATCGGAAGCGGTAGTTGAAGGTAAAAAGGTCGCGTTTAACACGCAATTAACCACAACCCGCAAGGATAATCAAACCGTTAAGATGCCAACCTCTGAAGAAATTAAGACTCAGAAGGAATTCACTAATATTATTACGGCGGTGATTATGCAATATGCTTTCCAACAGATGGGTTCTGACAGCGATTATTAGACTAGTAAGCACCGGCATCTCGCTGGTGTTTTTTACTTCATGGCGTTTACAGAACGGTTAAACGGAATGGAAAATTGATACAAAGTTACTTATTTTTGGTAAAATTAAGCTTATGTAAAGAAAGGTGGTACTCAGTAATTGGCACAACCCATTATTGAATTTAAGCATGTGGCTAAGCAATACGATGATACAGTCGTATTGAAGTCTGTCGATTTAGAAATCGAAGCAGGGAAGTTTTATACCTTGTTGGGACCTTCAGGATCAGGTAAGACAACGATTTTGCGTTTGATTGCCGGCTTCTTGGAGGCCTCATCAGGTGACATCCTGTTTGAAGGGGAACGTATTAACGATGTTCCAGCTGAAAAGCGCCGTGTAAATACGGTTTTCCAGAACTACGCATTGTTCCCAAATATGAACGTATTTGAGAACGT
Organism: Weissella confusa; assembly: GCA_016466735.1. Classification (GTDB taxonomy): domain Bacteria; phylum Bacillota; class Bacilli; order Lactobacillales; family Lactobacillaceae; genus Weissella; species Weissella fermenti. Next base: position 9,945 of record JAAOED010000027.1, read on the forward strand.
CGCCTTTGGAATGTCTATTAAGGGAAAACCAAAGAATGAAATTAAGGCGAAGGTCGCTGAAATGCTTGAAATGGTCAAGTTGGGTGGCTACGAGGACCGTGAAATTTCAGAGCTTTCTGGTGGTCAACAACAACGTGTTGCGATTGCGCGCGCGTTGGCTAATGACCCAGAAGTCTTGTTGCTAGACGAGCCATTGTCAGCATTGGACTACAAGTTGCGTAAGGATATGCAATACGAATTGCGTGAAATCCAAAAGCGTTTGGGTATTACGTTTATCTTCGTTACCCACGATCAAGAAGAAGCATTGGCGATGTCTGACTGGATTTTCGTTACGAATGAGGGAGAAATCGTTCAAAACGGTACGCCGGTAGATATCTACGATGAACCAATTAACCACTTCGTTGCGGAATTTATTGGTGAATCAAACATCGTGCCTGGTGTGATGCGTGAAGACTACTTGGTTTCATTTGCCGGTAAGGAATTTGAAAACGTCGACGGTGGTATGCGTCCTAACGAACAAGTCGAAGTGGTCTTGCGTCCAGAAGATTTGGACTTGGTGTCTGAAGAAGAAGGTAAGTTGGTCGTAACGATTGACGACCAATCATTCCGTGGTGACTACTACGAAATTACAGCTTTCGACGATGATCAAAACGAATGGCAAATTCAAGCAACAAACCCAGCTGTTATTGGTGAACGACGTGGTTTGTACTTCGACCCAGAAGATATTCACATTATGCGTTTGAACGAATCTGAAGAAGACTTCGATGCCCGTTTGGAACAATACGAGGACGCTGAAGAGGAAGAAGGGGCTACAAATGAAGAATAAGGGAACGATTAGCTACACGGTTCCATACTACTTGTGGATCGTTCTCTTTGTCATTGCGCCAGTTGTCCTATTGGTTATCCAATCATTTGGAAACATTTATGGACACTTCACGTTCGACAATTATGCGACCTACTTTAGTTCAGGAACGTATCTTCGTATGACGTTCAACTCGGTATTCTTTGCCTTCGTTGTGACGGCGATTACCTTGTTAATTTCATACCCAATGGCTTACATTATGAGTCGTTTGAAGAACGCACAATTGTGGCTGTTGCTTGTCATTTTGCCTACATGGGTCAACCTATTGCTTAAGGCATATGCATTTATTGGGCTATTTTCTAAGACAGGAACGGTTAATAACTTCCTAAGCTTTATTGGTATCGGCCCACACCAAATCATGTTTACGGATGCCTCGTTTATGATTGTTGCGGCGTACATTGAAATTCCATTCATGATTATGCCAATTTTCAACTCATTGGTTGAGTTGGATCGTAGTTTGATTAACGCGGCACGTGATTTGGGTGCGACACCATGGCAAACGTTGACGAAGGTCATTATTCCAATGTCAATGGGTGGTGTAAAGGCTGGTATTCAAGCCGTCTTCATTCCAACGTTATCACTATTCATGATTACCCGTTTGATTGGTGGAAACCGCGTTATTACGCTTGGTACTGCCATTGAAGAGCACTTCTTGGTGACACAAAACTGGGGAATGGGTTCAACGATTGGTGTGATTTTGATTATCGCCATGGCTGCAACGATGTTCTTTACGCGTGATCGTAAGAAGAAGGGAGGCCGTCGTGGATAATAAGCCAAAAAAGTGGTCATACATTTACTTGGTGTTTGTCTTCATCTTGATGTATGCACCAATCTTCTATTTGATTTTCTATTCATTCAACAAGGGTGATTACATGAGTGGCTTTGAAGGTTTCTCATTGCGTCACTATGGCGACATGTTCGCTGATACTCGCTTGATGGAAATCTTGGTGAACACGTTCATCGTGGCATTGCTTTCATCTGTGATTGCAACGCTAATTGGGACGTTTGGTGCCTTAGGTGTTTACAACACGAAGCACCGTGGCACAAAGAACTTATTGCTATCATTGAATAACGTGTTGATGGTTTCACCTGACGTTATCATTGGTGCCAGCTTCTTGATTTTCTTCACGATGATTGGCATGAGTCTCGGATTTGGGTCAGTTGTGTTGTCACACATCGCATTCTCGATTCCGATTGTTGTGTTGATGGTCTTGCCACGTTTGAACGAAATGAACCCAGCGTTGATTGACGCTGCTCGCGACTTGGGTGCGTCTAACTATCAAGTGTTGTCACGTGTTGTCTTGCCATATGCTTGGCCTGGTATTTTGGCTGGGTTCTTCATGGCCATCACGTACTCGCTTGATGATTTCGCGGTAACGTTCTTCGTTACTGGAAATGGTTTTTCAACGTTGTCAGTTGAAATTTACTCACGTGCACGTCAAGGAATTGACTTGTCAATTAATGCCTTGTCAGCCTTGATGTTCTTGTTGTCTTTGCTTTTGGTCACAATCTATTACTTCATTTCAAACTACAGTATGAAGTCAAGTAAGAAGAAGCGTGGCGGTGCAGCGGGAATGGTGGTACATCAATAATGAAGAGATTAGCATGGTTAACCGGGATTATTCTGGCCGCAGTCGCTTTGTTATTTGGTATCAACCTAGCATTGCAAAAGTCGGCCGAGTCTGGCTTGAAGTCAGGCGCTAATAAGACTCTAACGATTTATAACTGGGGAGATTACATCGACCCAACATTGATTAAGAAGTTCCAAAACGAAACTGGTTACAAAGTGGACTATGAGACATTTGACTCAAACGAAGCGATGTTTACGAAGATTCAGCAAGGTGGAACGCATTATGATTTGGCGGTTCCGTCAGATTACATGATTCAGAAGATGAAGAAGGCCAACATGTTAGTCAAGCTTGATCACAGCAAATTGACTGGTTTGAACAACTATGACGCTCGCTTTATGAATCAACCATTTGATCGTGGTAACAAGTACTCGGTACCTTACTTTTGGGGAACATTGGGAATTGTTTACAACGACAAGTACGTAAAGCCAGGTGAAATTAAGACCTGGAATGACCTATGGAACCCACGTTTTAAGAACTCAATCATGTTGATTGATTCTTCTCGTGACATCATGGGGATGACGTTGGCTTCAAGTGGAAATTCAGTTAACACAAAGAGCATCCCAGAATTGGCTGCAGCTAAGGGAAAGCTTGAAACATTGATGCCAAACGTAAAGGCGATTGTTGCCGATGAAATCAAGATGTACATGGCCCAAGATGAGGCTGCCTTGGCAGTTGATTACTCAGGTGATGCGGCGGAAATGATTTCTGAAAACAGTCACTTGCACTATGTGGTACCAACTGATGGTGGGAACCTGTGGTTCGATAATATCGTTATGCCTAAGACGGTGAAGAACAAGAAAGCAGCTTATGCGTTCATTAACTTCATGAGCAAGCCAGAAAATGCAGCAAAGAATGCTGAATATGTTGGTTATGCAACGCCTAACAAGAAGGCAAAGGCTTTGTTGCCAAAGTCACTTCGTAACGATAAGCAATGGTATCCAGATGCGAAGACGCTATCGCATTTGGAAGTTTACCAAGACCTCGGCCCATACTGGGTTGGTCAATACAACGATTACTTCTTGGAATTCAAGATGACGAATCGTTAAGCGGTACAGGCTGGTGCAGTAGTGCGCCAGCCTTTTTGTATGCAGTCACAAAATATTTACAGTTATTCTAAGGAAAGACACGTATAATAGAACAGTTAAGTTGATTTATAAATCAGGGGAGAAGTTAGTCTAATGAAAAAGTTTCGACCAGAAGTGTTGATTGCTGTCATTGCGGTGGTGGTTGTCGCGGGGGCAATGGTGTTTGCAACGATGTCTGCTAAGTCAGGGGATGCGCAAACAAGCTCTTCGTCAAATGCATCGTCATCTTCAACGTTGCCCAAGGCAAAGTTGGATAAGTTGACGTTACCACAATTGTCAGATACGGTTGCTAAGAACGAAAGTGAAGTCGTGATGCACACCTCAATGGGTGACATCACGATGAAGTTGTTCAACAAGTACGCACCATTGGCAGTTGAGAACTTTGTGACGCACGCCAAGGATGGTTACTACAACAACACGACATTCCACCGTGTTATTAAGGACTTCATGATTCAAGGTGGTGATCCTAAGGGTGATGGTACTGGTGGTGAGTCAATCTGGAATGGTAAGGATTCTAAGATTGATAGCGGAAATGGTTTCGAAAACGAAATCAGCCCGTCTTTGTACAACATTCGTGGGGCGCTTTCAATGGCTAACGCAGGGCCTGACACAAATGGTTCACAATTCTTTATTAACCAAAATTCAGATGATGTAACCAATAAGATTAGCGCTAAGCGTTACCCAGAAAAGATTTATGAAGCATACAAGAAGGGTGGAAATCCAACTTTGGATGGTTCATACACGGTCTTTGGTCAAGTTATTTCAGGCATGGACGTTGTCGATAAGATTGCGTCAGTTTCTACTGATGACAGCGATAAGCCGACTGAGACAGTGACGGTAACGTCAGTCGAAGTGGTTAAGGATGCTTCAAGCAAGTAAACCCAAAAAGAAAAGCACACGCCCGAATGAGCGTGTGCTTTTTGTTAGTGCGCTGTTTCTTCTTCCTCTTGTACTTCATGTGCTTGCGCAGTGTTGTTAACAAGCAATTGGAAGTAGTTATCAAATCCAGGCTTGTCATAACTTTGCATCAAAGCAATGAAGTCAACAGTAGACCACTCACTGACAACAATGGCACCATCATTGTATTGCAAACTGCGCGCAATTGATGATGTGTTCTCAACTAGATAGAAGGTCTCATTTGTATCTAGGTACAACAACTGCAACTTGATGTTACGGTTGGCACCTAGGGCGGCCTTCGCAGCTAGGAATGGGTCTGAAACGAAACGTTGACTAACGTTCTCGTGACGAAACTTGTGAATCGTCTCCAACGTGTTACCAATAATCTTCATAGCGAGTTCCTCGACTTTATCGAATAATAAATTAGAATGATAAAAATTACTCTTTTCTAATAACATTTTAATAAAACGTTGATAAGCATTATAATACCACCATATATCGAATACGACTAGATGGTTTTGTGTATTAAAAATGAAAGCCACCAACCTGCGAGTTTGGTTGGTGGCAATATCGAATTATTGAATGATCAAAACGTCAGTCTTAGCGTTTTGAACAACGAATGAGGCAACTGAACCAACCAACAAACGCTCCAAAGTGTTCAAACCTGACTTTCCAAGCATAATCAATTCGTTACCGTGATCAGCAGGGAAATCGCGCGCGATAACCGTCTTAGGTGAACCGAAACGGACGTGGATGTTAACATCCTTAGCACCTTCGTTTTGAGCAAGCTCTTGGTACTTAGCCAACTTCTCTTCGGCATCTTGCACCAATTGGTAGACAACGTCACCAGAAATTGACATACCAGCCAAACCTGACAATGAGTTTGTGTCGATTACGTACAACAAGTCCAATGAAGTCTCGTTACGTACGGCAACGGCAGCGGCCTTTTCAACCAACTTCTCTGAAATCTTTGATCCGTCGACTGGGGCCAAAATGTTCTTGTAGTTAATGCTTTCTGCAGCCATGGCGATTTACCATCCTTTTTTAATCGATTTAGACAACATTTGTATGTGTCTCTTTGATATAAATTATTATATACCCAATGATACAAGAATGTAAGCGGTTTCTGTTAGACGATTAATCGAGAAAATAATGAGCGTCGAAGCGTAGTTTATGACGTTTTTGTTTTTAATGTTACTAAATTATGTCAGCGATGAAAAAACAGGTTCTTAACTTGCTTCCCAAATGATAGCCATGTATAATACTTGTTATGCGATGAGTCGAGAAGATCACGTTAGATCTTTGATAAACGGCCCTCATTAACAGCCGCATTGCTGGAGGGTGAGATAGGGAGTTGTGGAACTCGCTTCTCTGCACATGACTAACTTCGAGTTCGCTCGTTGGTGTACGTTGACTGATGGGTAACCATCACGTGAGCTAGAGCACGTCAATTCTAGCATTGCCAAGCGGAAAACGTCGGTCTTCGGACCGGCGTTTTTTGCATCTTCAGAACATAATATTACGCAACGAACATATGATGTACTATAATAAGTATGTTGTTAATATTCGATAAAAGGGGATATCGATTATGGAAAAGCTGATACAAATTCGAGTTGAAGAAGAAATCCGTAATGGCGCCGACGAAGTTTTTCGTCAAGAAGGTTTGACCACGCAACAAGCGGTCAAAATGTTTTTAACACAAGTCGCAAATAATGGTGAGTCACCATTTCATGATCTATTTAAACCAAAAGCATAACTTAGTAATTCAGTGAACGTCCCAGCAAAAAAGCGTGGGACGTTTATTTTTTCTTCATACCGCGAGTACAATAGGTTTGCTATAATAAAACAGAAGAAACTAGGGGGATGAATATGCAAACAATAACATTTCGACGTTTCTCTTTTTTGCAGCGACTGCTGATTAACACCATTATGTTGTTAGCCCTCGCTGGTTTATTTAAGCAAGGGCTCTATATCAGTAACTTGTTCACGGCAGTTTTGGCGGCACTTATTCTCGGTGTCCTAAATGCTTTGGTGAAGCCAGTACTCCAAATTTTGGCATTGCCTTTTACAGTGCTAACGTTTGGTATTTTTGGTCTTATTGTTAACGGCATCGTTTTGTGGATGGCGTCAGCAATTGTGGGAGACGGCTTCCGTTTTGCAAGTTTTGGTTGGGCAGTCTTTATCGCTATCATCATGTCGCTGGTGAACTTGATTATTTCAAGTTACTTCAGCCGACGAGATAGTGACATCAATAAGGAAGATTAACGATATGGCAAAGAAAATTACAGTCAAGGATTTGCTTGATAACACGCACTTGAATTTAGTTGCCGGTGAAGAATATCTCGATCGTGAAATTACGACGGCGGATATTTCTCGTCCTGGTTTGGAAATGACGGGATACTTTAATTACTACGCACCAGAACGTGTGCAATTGATGGGGATTACGGAAACGTCATTTGCCCACCGCATGAACCACGATGAATTGTTGATGGTTGCTCGTAAGATGATGCAACCTAATACACCAGCGTTCGTGGTTTCAACGGGGCGCCAATTACCACAAGAATTTATGCAGGCAGCCGTTGAAGCACAAATTCCAGTGTTGGCTACTGAGTTAACATCATCACGAATCCTCTCAAACATGACCTTCTTCTTGAGTGGTGGTTTGGCAGAACGTCAATCTGTGCACGGTGTTTTGGTCGACATCTTTGGATTGGGTGTCTTGATTACTGGTGATTCTGGTGTTGGTAAGTCAGAAACAGCGCTTGAACTTGTGCAACGTGGCCACCGTTTGATTGCGGATGATCGTGTTGATGTTTATGCACAAGACGAAGAGCGTTTGGTGGGTGAGCCACCTGCCATTTTGCGTAATTTGATGGAGCTACGTGGTGTGGGAATCATCGACGTTATGAATTTGTATGGTGCGGGTGCCGTGCGTTCACACGCAACAATCGCCTTTAACCTACACTTGGCCAAGTGGACGGATGACCAAAAGGTTGACCGTTTGGGAAATGGTGAAGAAACGATTCAAATTCAAGGTGTTGATTTGCCACGTTTCGTTTTGCCAGTTCAAACTGGACGAAACTTGGCTGTTTTGATTGAAACGGCCGCTAAGAATTTCCGTGCCAAGAAGATGGGATTTGATGCTACTGAAACGTTTAACGACAATTTGAATAGATTAATTGCCGAAAATTCGGAGAATTAATGAATTTATTAAGAAAGAGCCCTACCTATTGGGCTTTTTCACTTTTTGCCATTTTCAAAGTTCGGGAATATGGTATTATTGAGTATGTTAGTTTTGGCTTGAGACTAAAGCTAACGCAAGGAGGAACATTGTGAGCAATGAAGTAATTGCAGTGCTAGGTGCTGGATCTTGGGGAACCGCCTTAGCAAATGTTGCTGCTGAGAATGGACATGATGTTCGTCTTTGGACATACAAGCCCGCTCAAGTAGCAGAAATCAATGAACAACACCGAAACAGTCAGTATCTTGGCGATAACCCTTTGCATGAAGGTGTCGTTGCTACGGCCGATATGACCGAAGCGGTACGCGATGCGACAATCGTCTTGAGTGTGGTGCCTACGAAGGCGACACGCGAGGTTGCACATCAATTGTCAGACGTGTTGTCAGCGTTGGACCAACAAGTTGTTTTGGTCGCTGCAACGAAAGGCTTGGAGCCTGGCACTTACAAGCGTGCATCAGAGATGCTTGCTGAAGAAGTGGCTGACTCACAGCGTTTGGGCTTGGGAATTATTTCTGGTCCATCTCACGCAGAAGGGGTTATCAAGCACGACCCTACGCTAGTAACTGCAGTCAGCGAAAACTTGGCTACGGCTGAGCGTGTGCAAGCTGCGTTTACAAATAACGTATTCCGTGTTTACACAAATACAGATTTGATTGGTGCTGAATTTGGTGCTGCGTTGAAGAACGTCATTGCAATCGGTGCAGGTGCACTTGAAAGCTTGGGCTTCGATGCAAACGCTAAGGCAGGATTGTTTACGCGTGGTTTGGCTGAAATCAGCCGCCTCGGGCAAGCATTCGGTGCAAACCCACTAACTTTCATGGGCTTGTCTGGTGTCGGTGACTTGTTTGTCACAGCCACTTCAGTACACTCACGTAATTACCGTGCAGGTGTACAACTTGGAGAAGGCAAGAAGCTTGATGACATCGTCGAAAACATGGGGATGGTCATCGAAGGAATTTCAACAACTAAGGTTGCTCATGAACTTGCGCTTAAGAAGCACGTTGAAATGCCAATTACATCTACAATTTATCGTGTCTTGTACGAAGGTCAAGATATCAAGGAGGCCATCAACGAATTGATGGGCCGTCCAGTTTCACAAGAAGGGAAGTAACACACTATGAAGCCAGTACGTAAGGCTATTATCCCAGCAGCAGGTTTGGGAACTCGTTTTTTGCCAGCAACTAAGGCCTTGGCCAAGGAAATGTTGCCAATCGTTGATAAGCCAACGATTCAATTTATCATCGAAGAAGCTTTGGCATCAGGTATCGAAGACATCGTTATCGTTGATGGAAAGTCAAAGCGTTCAATCGAAGATCACTTCGATTCAAACCCTGAGTTGGAAAACAACTTGAAGGAAAAGGGGAAGGACGAATTGTTGAAGTTGGTTGAAGAGACGACTGACATCAACTTGTACTTCATCCGTCAATCACACCCACGTGGATTGGGTGATGCCGTTTTGACAGCTAAGTCATTTATCGGTGACGAACCATTCGTTGTTATGTTGGGTGATGACTTGATGGCTGACGAGACGCCTTTGACTAAGCAATTGATTGACCGTTACAACACGACGGGTGAGTCAACGCTTGCTGTTATGAAGGTTCCTCACGAGCAAGTTTCTGAATACGGTGTGATTGCACCTGAAAAGGAAGTTGAAGACGGTTTGCACCAAGTTAACTCATTCGTTGAGAAGCCAAAGCCAGAAGATGCACCTTCAGACTTGGCAATCATCGGTCGTTACTTGTTGACGCCAGAAATCTTCGAAGAGTTGGAGAACACGAAGCCTGGTAAGGGTAACGAAATCCAATTGACGGACGCCATCGATTCATTGAACAAGCGCCAACACGTTTATGCCCACGAATTTAAGGGTAAGCGTTTTGACATTGGTTCAAAGATTGGTTTCTTGACGACTAACATCGAATACGGTTTGACACACCCACAAACTGCAGATGCCTTGAAGCAATACATCAAGGATTTGGCAGCTACGTTGGATTAATAACTATTAAACAAAAGCGCTCTGATTGTTAAATCAGAGCGCTTTTTTGTAGCTGGTAAGTCCGTTTTTTCACACTTTCTTTTTGTAACCATTCCTAATTACACTATATTTTATCTATTTTAAAAATATGGTGATAGACTTACAAAGTATGTTTTATAAGGGAGTATTCCGGTGGTTCGGGTGCTTTAGATCGGTTTGTAGGGAGCCGTGGAAAGAAAGAGTGGTAAAAGGGATGTCAGAGAACGAGAATCAGACCAAGGTTCACTTTAAGATGTATAAAGACGGTAAGCGATGGGTAACCCGTGGGTTGGCTTTGTTTGCCGTTTCATTGATGGTCGGTGGACCTGTTTTGGGTACTGTGGCGAATGTAGAGCGAGTTGAAGCTAGTGAGCTTCACCCTGGGCAAGCAACTGGAAGTATCTACCAAATAGTAAGAAGCAACTTGAGTGTTTTGAGCAGTAAATATGGATATCTTGCAAATTACACTATTATTAAAGATGCAGTTGATAATGCGAAGGATGCAATTGAAAATAGTTATAGAGGATACTACACAAAAGGCCTTTATGATGCTAACGAACAATTGGTTGATGTCATTGTTGCAGCTCAAAATGGTTATGATGTTGTTAAACAATACACGGGATACACACAAGATGCTGCGTTGACCCAAGCTTTGGCTAAGGTTACGGCCGACTTGAACGGTACGAATTTGGATGCTTTGGTAGCTGATAACAAGACTGCTGTTCGTTTGGGATTGCAAGCTGACTTGAAGCTGGCACAAGATGCGATTAATTCCGGCAAGTTTACGCAAAACATGGATCAAATTACCAAGATTGTCACTGCTGGTAACGGGACATTTTCTGCTACACAACAAATGAACCCTGGTGACTATGACAAGGTTAACGACGCAGAATTAAAGTTGCGCGATGCATTGGCCGGTCTACGCCAAGTTGCTAAGAATCAATTGGACCAAGAAATCGAAGTTGCGAAAAGCAACCAAGATAGTTCAACGGCTGATTTAACGAAGGCAATTGACAACGCGAATAATGTATCAAAAGACAATTCATCAGATGCGTTGGATATGCTTGGGGCTGACGCTGCTTTGCAAGCAGAAGTTTCTAAGGTCCAACAAAAGAGTGCACACGATGCTGATACGACGTCTGATTTGGGAAAGACACGTGCCGAAAATGAAGCTGCGGTAGAAAATTCTATGGCTGCGTCAGCAGCGAAGTCAGCAGTAGCAGAATCAGATGCAGCACGCTCAGAAGCACAATCACTAATCAATAGTGGTCGTTCAGCAGATGCGTCAATGGAGCAATCATTGGCTGCGTCAGCAGCGAAGTCAGCAGTAGCAGAATCAGATGCAGCACG
>JAAOED010000028.1 GCA_016466735.1 Weissella confusa
CAATGAACTATAAGCAAAAGGCAGCTGATTTCAACAATGTGAAATCAGCTGCCTAAGCAAGGTTCAAAATATTAAATTTTACCGGTCATCAGTACCATTTGACTTTGAACCGAACTTTATCGTTCGGACGCTTATTGTCATTAACAATAATATTAAACTGACTTGATGTAGTTCACACCATCAGCGGCTGGGGCCTTTGACTTAGCAAAGAACACAACCAAGATTAGTACCGTAAAGACGTAAGGTGCTACCTGTAGGTAAACTGATGGCACTTGGTTCAAGACTGGCAATTGTGCCCCAACGATGGCCATTGATTGTGAGAAACCAAAGAACAAAGCTGCTGCCATGGCACCAACTGGATTCCAACGACCGAAAATCATCGCGGCCATTGACATGAATCCTTGCCCAACAATTGTTGAAGCCGAGAAGTTACCAGCGATTGATTGCGCGAACAACGCACCACCAATTCCACCAAGCACACCAGAAATCAAAACACCTGTGTAACGTAGGGCGTAAACATTCAATCCCAACGTATCAGCGGCTTGTGGGTTTTCACCAACAGAACGCAAACGCAATCCGAAGCGTGTCTTGAACAAAACCCATGACGCAACAAAGGCGATAATGATTGCGACCCACGCCGTTGAAGACGTCTTCGTAAAGAAGATCGTTCCAATAACTGGAATCTTTGATAATACTGGTACGTTCCAGTACCCAAAGTTTTCAGCAATCATTGACGTTTGACCCTTACCGTACATCAACTTGATTAAGTAAACACCCAAAGCTGGTGCCATCAAGTTCATAACCGTACCTGACACAATGTGGTCGGCACGCAACGTCACCGTTGCCACAGCGTGCAACAATGAGAAAATCAAACCAATGACCGCACCGGCTAGCAAACCAAGCCATGGTGTCAAACCACCAAATTGACCAGCGAACGTCAAGTTAAAGACAACACCGGCGAAGGCTCCCATAATCATGGTTCCTTCCAATCCAACGTTAACAACACCGGCACGTTCTGAGAACGTACCACCCAATGCAGTGAAAATCAAAGGCGCTGAGTAAACCAACGTACTTGAAATCACCAATTGCAAGATCGTTTCCAAACTCATGATTACTCTGCCTCCTCTACTTTCTTCTCAGGTTCCTTAGGCCCCTTCATCTTCTTGGCTTTTTGCTTCGCATCGTCTTCGTCAATCTTAACCAAGATCAAACGAATCAAGTAGTTAGCACCAATAAAGAAGATAATTGAAGCCGTTACAACAGAAACCAATTCAGTTGGCACACCTGAGGCCAATGGCATTCCCAAACCACCAACTGACAAAATTGAGAACAACAAAGCGGCAAAGAAGATTCCTAGGAATGATCCTGATGCCAACAAAGCAACGGCCATCCCATCGTAACCAACTTGTGGTGCGGCTGTTTGAGAGAAGATGTTTAGGTACGTTCCCAAACCTTCCGTTGCACCAGCCAAACCAGCCAACAAACCTGAAATTGTCATGGCCGTAACAGCCGTACGCTTAGCTGACATACCAGCGTAGCGCGCTGCGTCTGGGTTCAACCCAACGGCACGAATTTCAAATCCAAGCGTCGTACGCTTCATGATGAACCAAACGGCTACCAACGCAACAATGGCGATGATGAAGCCGATGTTCAAACGTGAACCACCCGTCAAGTTTGACAAGAAGTCCCAACGCAATGAATCGCTGGCGTGCAACGTGTTCGTCATATCAGTTGTCGCCATCAACTTCTTTGGCAATCCTTGCACAAAGGCATTTCCACCATACAAAGCAATGTAGTTCAACATGATTGTCGTAATAACTTCTGACGCACCGAATTGAGCACGCAACCAACCAGGCAAAGCACCCATCAAAGCACCCGCAAGTGCTCCGATGATAACAGCCAACGGAATTGACAACCAAGGCGTCATTGATTGGTTAACCAAGACAAACCATGTTGAAGCAATCCAACCAACCCAAACTTGACCAGCAAGTCCGATGTTGAAGAAGCCAGCTGATTGAGCAACCAAGAATCCAGCAGCCGTCAAAATCAACGGCGTCATTGAACGAAGTACTTCACCAATGTTCAATGATGAGCCCAATGCTGATTGCACCAAGCTAATGTAACCAGTAACAGGGTTAAATCCTGATACCAACATGATGATCGCACCGACCATCAATCCAAAGAAGACAGCCAAGCCTGCTACGAGACCTGTGCCGTATGAATTAATCTTATTCACCAGTCTACTCCCCCGCTAATTGCGCACGCGCTTCTGCCAATGACATACCGGCCATCAACAAACCAAGCTCGTTCTTTGACGTCTCGTTTGCATTAACGACACCAGTAATCTCACCGTGTGAAATTACAGCAATACGGTCAGCGACGTTCAAAATTTCATCCAATTCGAAACTTACCAACATAACAGCCTTGCCTTCATCACGTTGATTGATCAATTGTTGGTGAATGTATTCAATTGCACCAACGTCCAATCCACGCGTTGGTTGTGCGGCAATCACAAAGTCGGCATCTCGGTCCAACTCACGGGCAATAATCGCCTTTTGTTGGTTACCACCTGACAAAGCACTTGCCGGTACCAATTCGTTAACTGTACGAACGTCGAACTTCTCAATCAATTCACGGGCGTGTGAGTTAATTTGCTCGTAGTCCAATACGCCAGCCTTTGACATTGGGGCCTTGTAGTAAGTTTGCAAAGCAATGTTCTCGGCCAACGTCATATCCAACTCCAAACCAAAGCGGTGACGGTCTTCAGGAATGTGACCAACACCTGATTCAGTAATTTGACGTGGCTTCTTGTTCGTGATGTCCTTGCCCTTCAACGTGACCTTACCTGATGCAGTTGGCATCAAACCAGTCAATGCTGAGATGAATTCTGATTGACCATTACCGTCGATTCCGGCAATACCCACGACTTCACCAGCACGGAAATCAAGGCTCAAGTTCTTCACAACCTCAACACCGCGAGCGTCCTTAACCGTCAAATCCGACACAGACAAAACCGTGTCAGTTGGGTGAGCAGGCTCCTTTTCGGTAGAGAATAGTGAAACTGAACGGCCAACCATGATGTCAGCCAATTCTTGTGATGACACACCCGCAACTGGGAATGAATCAATTGATTGTCCGCGACGGATAACCGTCACTTGATCAGCAACTGCCTTGATTTCGTCAAGCTTGTGCGTAATCAAGATGACTGACTTACCTTCTGCAGCCAAGCCCTTCAAAATCGTCATCAATTCGTCGATTTCTTGTGGCGTCAATACGGCTGTTGGCTCGTCGAAAATCAAGATGTCAGCACCACGGTACAACGTCTTCAAAATTTCAACACGTTGTTGCATACCAACTGAGATGTCTCCAGCCAAGGCATTTGGATCAACATCCAAACCGTATTGTTCTGACAACTTCTTGATATCAGCAGCTGCCGTCTTCGTATCCAACTTCACCCCATTAACAGGCTCTGAACCCAAGATGATGTTTTCTGTAACTGTAAACGCATCAATCAACATAAAGTGTTGGTGCACCATTCCGATACCCAACTCTGCAGCCTTTGATGGGCTATCAACAATTACCTTTTCACCGTTGATCAAGATATCGCCAGCTGTTGGTTGCAACAAGCCAGACAATTGATTCATCAACGTTGACTTTCCGGCACCGTTTTCTCCCAACAACGCGTGAATTTGCCCGCGCTTGACTTGCAAATTAATATGGTCGTTCGCACGGAACTCCCCAAATTGCTTCACAATGTCGCGCATTTCAAGCACAATTGGCTCTTCTGCCATAGTCATTTCTCCCTAGAAGCTTTCTTCATTCACAAAGGTTTCTTATTTGTGAAACAATATGTTTATTTTACCTATTTTTTACTAAATTATCCACTATTTGAGAGGCCATTATTCGTCTATTAACATGCCTGTAATACTATTTCGAGATAAGTTAATGGTTGCAAAAAGAAAAACAGGAACTTTCTTTAGAAAGTTCCTGTTTTAATTCGTTTTTTAAACGTTTTACTTCATAGTGCTTGGTACAGTAACTTCGCCTGACTTGATAGCTTCTTCAGCCTTCTCGACAGCTGCCTTTTCTTCGGCATCCAAGTTCTTCTTAGTGATAGCAACACCACCATCCTTCAAACCGTAAACTACCGTCTTACCACCAGGGAATTCACCCTTCATTGATTGGTTAGCAACCTTAACGATTGAGCTAGCGATTTCCTTGATAGCTGACGTCAACGTGAAGTTGTCTGACTTGCCATCCTTAGTCTTGTAGTTACCTTGGTCGTTTTGGTCCATGTCAACACCGATAACCCAAGCCTTATCCTTTGATCCAAAGTCTAGGTCTGTGTTGATGTCCTTAGCAGCCGTGAACACAGCGTTTCCGGCAGGTCCAGCAGCTTGGAAGATAACGTGCGCACCTGACGTGTAGATAGCGCTGGCAATCGTCTTAGCCTTTGCCGTATCCGTAAATGACTCAACGAATTGTGCATCAACCGTCATGTTAGGATCAACTGACTTAACACCCGCAATGTATCCAGCTTCAAATGATTGGATAACAACTGAGTTCATACCACCGATGAAACCAACCTTTGAGTCACCCAACTCCTTAGCCTTCGTTGCTGCGGCAACACCAGCCAAGTATGATGCTTCTTGTTGCTTGTAAGTCAATGACGCAACGTTCTTGTATTGCTTCTTAGCAACATCATCAATCAAAACGTAGTCCGTCTTTGGGTTTTGCTTAGCTGATGCAACCAACGCATCGTTTGTTGCGTAACCAACACCGATCAACATGTTGTATCCAGCTGATACACCTTGTTGGAAGTTCGTTGCGAAGTCAGCGTTAGTCTTTGAAGCAAAGTAGTCGTAACCGTTCTTACCCTTTTGAAGGTTGTGTGACTTACCCCACTCACTAACACCGTTCCAAGCAGACTCGTTAAATGACTTATCGTCAACACCACCAACGTCAGTCACCATTGCGACTGAAAAGTTCTTCTTTGAATCTGAGTTGTTGTTGTTCATTGCTGCGACACCAACACCAGCTGCAACGACAACCACAACACCACCGATAATCAAGTTACGACGTGAAACCATGTCTCATTTCCTCCAAAAGTACGATTTGTACTGTTCCTAGTAATTCCCATGCCTAGTTAACAAACGTTTTTCTTGTTAACCTGGCTTGCCTTGACTAGTATATAAGGTTCGCTTAATAAAAACAATGAAGAAAGTGTGAATTTCGTTCGTTTAACCCATTTTTTGTTAAACGTTTAACCAATTTAACGGCGTTTTATACACCGAAACACGAACAAAAACATCATTTTTATTCACATTGTTTTTGGTAAAAACGTTTTACTTGGTTTTGATAACTTGGTTAAACTCCCTATTTTCGTCACGCTTTTTTCTTTACAAAACAGTTACAAAATAAAAGGACCGAGTTAACTCGGTCCTTTCGTCTTTAATTTAGAAGTTTTGATCAAACTCAGATCCTTCAGGGTGGTTAGGCACCTTGATATCACCAGCAATAATGGCCTTCTTCGCCTTCTCAACAGCAGCCTTTTCATCAGCTGACATGTACTTAGTAGGCGCTGCAACGCCACCTTCCTTCAAGCCATATGCAACAACCGTTCCACCTGGGAAGTTACCCTTCATGGCCTTGTTAGCAACCAACTCAAGTCCACGACCAACACCAGTAATTGATGACGTTAACGTGAAGTTAGACTTTTTACCGTCCTTGGCCTTGTATGCACCCATGTCTGATTGGTCCATATCAACACCGATGACCCAAACCTTATCCTTTGAATCAGCCGTCAACGTTTGGTTGTTGTCCTTTGCGGCAGTAAAGACACCGTTACCAACGGTACCAGCCGCTTGGAAAATCACCTTCTCGCCCTTAGCCATCATCGCCTTGGCGATTGTCTGACCCTTAGCGGCGTCTGTAAATGAATCTGCATATTGCACATCAACATTCATGTTCGGATCAACTGACTTTACACCAGCCGTATAGCCAGCTTCAAAGGCATCAATGATATTGCCGTGCATACCACCAATGAAACCAACAGATGAGCCACCAAGATCCTTTGTCTTCGTTGCTGCTGCCACACCAGCCAAGTATGATGATTGTTCTGAACGAAACATCAATGAAACAACATTCTTCGTCTTCTTCGTATCAACATCGTCAACCAACACGAATTCCGTCTTCGGATTCTTCTTAGCTGCGTTAATCGTTGCGTCATGCAAAGCGTAGCCGATACCTGCTACCAAATCATACTTACCATTAATGGCTTGTTGGAAGTTTGGTGCAAAATCAGCTTGCGTGTCAGATTGGAAATAGTTGTAGCCATTTTGGCCCTTTTCAAGACCGTGTGACTTACCCCACTTTTGAACGCCTTCCCAAGCAGATTGGTTAAATGACTTGTCATCAACACCACCGACGTCAGTCACCATCGCTACCGTAAAGTTCTTCTTTGCGTCGTCACTCTTATTACCAATAACCGAAAACGCTGCAATACCCGCAACTGCGACGACAGCAATGCCACCCGCAATCATCAATCGACGTGAAACCATGTTTATATTACCCCTCAAATTTGAATCATCCGTTTTACGACCAACTGTCGCAAAACCACTTGGTATATAATACGAACTTTAGCCAGATAAAGCAACCGTTATTTTTCGTGTTTAGGCACCAGATAACTATTAACTTACGTATTATAAATTCGAAATAACTTTATTAACGAACTTAAATCTTAATTTTAAATTGAACGTCAGCAAAAAGCCCATTTTTTCCAATCAATGAAGTTGTTCACCCCGCAAAATGGCGAACATAATTAATGGCCAAGCTTTTTCAAAAAACTCGGCCATTTCACTCACCATTATTTAGAATTGTTGATTGAATTTTGATCCTGCTGGGTGGTTAGGCACCTTGATTTTACCTGAAACGATATCATCCTTCGCCTTTTCAACCGCTGCCTTTTCATCGCTGGTCATATTCTTAGTTGGCGTTGCCACACCACCTTCTTTCAAACCATAAGCAACTGTCTTGCCACCAGGGAAATCGCCCTTCATCGCCTTATTAGCAACCAATTCAAGACCACGTCCAACACCAGTGATTGAAGAAGTTAACGTGAAGTTAGCCTTTTTACCATCCTTCGATGTGTAAGCACCCATATCTGATTGATCCATGTCGACCCCGATTACCCAGACCTTATCCTTTGAATCGGCAGCTAGTTGTTGATTGGTATCCTTGGCTGAGGTGAAGACACCGTTACCAACGGCACCGGCTGCCTGGAAAATCACCTTCTCACCCTTAGCAATCATGGCATTCGTGATTGTCTGCCCCTTAGCTGCATCGGTAAACGAGTCAGCGTATTGCACATCAACCTTAATGTTCTTATCTACTGATTGCACACCGGCAACATACCCAGCTTCAAAAGCATCGACAATATTACCGTGCATACCACCAACGAAACCAACTGTATCTGAACCCAAATCCTTGGCCTTTGTCGCAGCGGCAACTCCTGCCAAATATGATGATTGTTCTGAACGGAACATCACTGATGCCACATTCTTTGTCTTCTTCGTGTCAATATCATCCACCAACACAAAGTCTGTCTTTGGATTCTTCTTCGCCGCATTAACAGTCGCGTCATGAAGCGAGTATCCAATACCTGCTACCATACTGTACTTAGCCGTCACGGCTTGTTGGAAGTTCGTCGCATAATCAGCTTGCGTCTTTGATTGGAAATAATTATAGCCATTCACACCCTTAGTTAACTTGTGTGACTTTCCCCACTTTTCAAGACCTTCCCAAGCTGATTGGTTAAATGACTTGTCATCCACACCACCAACGTCAGTCACGATTGCGACCGTGTAATTCTTCTTCGCATTCCCAGCATCATTTCCTGACATCGCATATGCAACGCCCCCAACGACTGCAACTGCCACAACACCACCAACTAACAACAATCGACGTGATACCATTTCAACGTCCTCCCAAAAATAACATTCTGTTGTATATATATCTAAAAATGTAACAAATCGTTACGTTCCCCGTATTTACTCAGACTATGATACGCACTACGCTAACAAAAAGCAAGCGCCTAAATCGCATTAAATTCGCAATAAGGAACGTTTAGACGCCGAAAACAGGCGCCATTACTAGCATTACAGAATAATCACGAACTTTATTAACGTTTACGTCTTTAATAATACGCAACGAATTAAAACTAACGTTATGTTATGAATGCACAAAAAAACAGCCTCCGAAGAAGCTGTTTTTGTTACTTATTATTGAAAGCCATTAAGCTCGTCATCCCCATCAGTAACCTTCTTAGTTACTTCTTGCCCATGATGACGTTGGTACTCCGCAATAACACCCATTTCACCCAAACGGTTAGCCACTGAGTATGGCAAGTTAATCTCAGATTCAAAGTACGTGTCCAAGAAAGCCAATTGATCGACAGTCAATCCAGATGAAACGGCGTGTGAAAGCGTCGTAATAACTTCAGCGGCGGCAGGAGCGTTCGTTGCGATTTGCGCACCGTACACAATACCTGTTTCGTAATCATAAATGAGAGATGCCAAAATATCTGACTTTTCACCCAATGCATGAATCGTCGCTGGTGTGTGAATATCCAAACGCTCGATAGTATCACCGACACGTTCCTTAGCAGCCGTAACTGTCAAACCAGTCTTATAGAAGAAACGATCAAACACTGAGAATCCGATTGTACGCAAGATCGGTTGAATTTGAACATCCATACCAGCCAATGCATAACCCGCAACACGTCCCATCTTTAGGGCAGCTGACATCAATGGGAAGTATTGGTCAAACTTACCGTCAACAACCGCTGAATCACCAACTGCATAAATGTCAGGGTTTGATGATTGCATTTGCCCATTAACCACAATGGCACCATTATCACGCATATCAACTTGACCAGCCAATAACATCGTATTTGGTTGCAAACCAGATGCAATTGCCATGAAGTCGAACACTTCTGATGTACCGTTATTGAAGTTTACTTCAATCTTCTTGCCTTGGTTTTCAACTGAAACAACCTCTTGATGCTTACGCAAAACCACCTTGTTGTCAGTCAATGTCTTTTCAAGATCTTCTTGCACAGTTTGGTCAAAGTAACGTGTCATCAAACGCTCTGAACGCGTCACAAACGTCACGTGAACACCGGCGTGAACCAACGCAGCGGCCAATTCCGTTGAAACCGGTCCACCACCGTAAACCAAAGCACGCTTACGGAATCCCTTGGCAAACTTGTTGATATCTTGCGCGTCTTGCTCATCCTTAACAAACACAACACGATCCAAGTCAGCCCCAACAAATGAAGGCACACGGGCTGATGAACCCAACGCGTATACCAACTTATCAAAGCTTTCTTCAATCATCGATCCATCTTCGATACGACGTGCGTAGACACGCTTCTTGGTCGCATCAATACGCTCAACCAAAACACCGGCACGGTATGTCGTGTTTGGTTGACCTTCGAAGTGCTCGAAGTTAACTTGTTCGGCACTGCTTACCTTACCATTCAATGCTAGCTTGATACCAGCTGAAATAAATGGACGGTCACGCAAATTCTTTTCTAGAATGACGATTTCATCATCTTTATTTACATGTCGGAATGCGTTAACCGCAGACAATCCTGCGTGTGCACCACCAATAACCACAATTTTCATATTAACTACCCTATTAGTATCTATTTTTTAAACCACAATTAACGCGTTTAGGCACGTAGCTTTTCAGGGAAAGATGCCCCAAAAACACGGTACCATTCAGATGCAAACAATGATTGGCGACGAGTGCGCTTCAACATCATTTCTGTATTCAAACGTCGTTCAATCTCGACCCATGTAATATCTGGTTCGTTCATAACCATCTCACGGGCATCAACCAACAAGTTCTTATCAACAAACTTTGCATCCAAAGCAACCTCATCCAAAAATGGCGCAGATAGCAATGATCTGATTTCCATATCCATACGCTTGATTTGTGTGTCCATTGGTTGCAAGCGTTTTTGCACCCACTTGCGCTTTGAGAACAAATCACGATTCAAAACCGAATAGTAAATCAACAAGTACAAAGTTATAAAAAAGGCCAATGCCGTAGCACCAACATAGATGATAATCTTATCAATCGGCAAGATTGGTAATCCAAAGAATGCAAGAACTGCCGCTAAAGCAGTCAATACAAACGAGAGGATAAACGTCATCGTATTTTTGAGTTGTCCTAATCGGACGCGTCGCTCAGCACGAAGTCGACGTCGACGGGATGATAAACGGGTTAACGTGTCGTTTAATTGTCGCAAATGTTCCAATAAAACGAGCTTGTCGTCCTTATCCATATGACTCAATATCCTGTTCTCTAAAAATTAACCTTACTTGCATTAGTATAATCCGATTAAAATTAAAAAACCACGAAAAAGCCCCTTTTCCCTTACAAAAAATACGCTTCACTATAATACGACAAAGTACGCTAAAATAATAGTATGGAATTATCAAAAGAAATCCTTGTCCAAGAACAAGAAGCATTAAAAATTGCCAAACTCCTAGCCAACGATTTGCGTTTGCAAATTCTTTGCCTACTACAAGAGAACGGCGCAGCTACCGTCACCGAGATTATGAACGCGCTCCACGTAGAACAATCTCGCGTTTCTCACCAACTATCTGAGTTACGTGAATATCAGATGATTTCCGCCACGCGTTCAGGTCGCCAAATTACATACGCCCTTACCGATCCACACATGATGGAATTACTCAACGATTTGCTCGAACACGCAAATCACGTGCGCTTGCATCGTGAACACGGGGGCATCTAAAAAAACGTGACGATTCAGTTACGTTTTTTTAGTATATTTGCGTATAATAAAATCAATATACTTCTAAGGAGCTCTCATGAAAGAATTTAAAAGCTTTATTCTCCGTGAAGACGTGCAAAAGTTCATCGCTCTTGGCGTCATTGTTTTAATCATCGCTTTACTCCATGACTTGATTAGCGTCGTATTACTAACGGCCATCCTTGGATTTTTAGCCGTTAAATCTGCTAATCGTGTGTCACGTTGGACGAAAATCCCTTATGGCTTCTCCGTCCTGATCGTTTACTTATTAGCGATTTTCGTTTTTGTGTTCGCCATGATTTATATCGTGCCAACGCTGATTAATCAATTCGCAGTTATTCCAGACGAAATTATGAAACTCATCAAGAAGTACCCGGTTATTAAGGAATACTTTGATGATACGTATAAGAAGCTCAACCTGCTTAGTGAGATAACTGATAACTGGAAGTCACTATTAGCTAGTGGTATCAATACGATTTCAACAGTTGGTACCGTCTTGTCTCGTATCGTTTTGTCAATCTTCATGAGTTTCGTACTTGCAATTACTTGGCAACGCCTTCGAATTTTCGGTACACAATTCTTACACTCTGATTACCCTAAGTTCTTCAAGCGCATTTACGACCTTGGCCGTATGTTCATTTTGATTTTGGGTAGCGTCATTGAGGTGCAATTGCTCATCGCCTTTATCAACACGATTTTGATGATGATTGGATTAAGCATCCTTGGCGTACCAAGTGTGATGGTCATGGGGTTGATGATTTTCATCCTTGGTTTGATTCCAATCGCCGGTGTGATTATTTCATTACTACCATTGAGTGTGATGTCATTCGCTGCCCTTGGTTGGGTTGGTATGGTTGAAGTTTGGATTATGATTGCATTGATTCACATGTTCGAGTCATACTTCCTCCACCCACGTTTGATGGCAAGCCGCACTGAACTACCAGTCTTCCTCACGTTTGCAACGATTATCGTGATGGAACATTTGCTTGGTGCATGGGGCTTGATTATTGGTGTGCCAATTGTGGCCTTCATCCTCGCTATTCTAGGCGTACAAGATGCAAGCATTAGCAAACACGTCAAAGATGATAAAGTCGTCGCCGAAAAAGATTAATTAACGCAAAAACGCTAGTGAACACAATCAGTTCACTAGCGTTTTTCTGTATCGTTTTAAATTCCAAATGTACCACCATGCACTTCAGTGACATTTGTTGTGACAATAAAGGCATCTTGATCAATATCGTGAATCAAACGTAGCATGTGGCCATAATTGGCGTTGTCGACCATGACCATCAGCATTTCCTTATTATTGTCTGTAAAGCCCCCACGGACATCAAAAACCGTTAAACTGTGATCTTCACTGAGTAACATTTCTTGAATGTCTGATAGCTTATCATTACTCATAATCGTTACTTGATGTTTCAAATCTAAACCAGTCTCAATATAGCGCATCACCATTGATGTAATCACCAACGAAAACGCAGCCAAAAAGAAAGCGTTCGTACCAGAAACAAACAAGTTAAACACAGTCACCACCATATCGATGGCTAACAAAGAAACGGCCGTATTAATTTTAAAATACTTTTTCAAAATCATTGGTGGTACCGTCGTCCCACCACTTGATGCTTCAAAGCGATATAAAATGGCAATTCCCGATGCGAATACCGCCCCACCAATAATTACGGCAAGGACAGCATCCTCGACGACTTTATGACTTGGTGTAATGTACATTAATACCGGTAGCAAAAAACTACCAAATGCAATATTTCGCACCGTCGAACGGTCCAAGAATATAGCTGCCAATATAATCATGGCGATATTAATAATCAGCACCGTCAAAGCACGGTTAATGCCAAACGCTGCATCCAGCAAAATGGCCACACCGGTTGCGCCACCAGCGGCGACGTTAATCGGTGCGTAGAAAAAGTTAATCGAAAGCGCGATAATTTCCAGCGCCACTACAAGAGATAGCGCTCGAAACCAGCCCTGTTGACTCAATCGTTTGTTCATAATGGGTCTCCTTATGGGTTGGAAAGGTATTTAAGTTATATAACTAGCATAACATTTTCATGCAATCGATGTGTGCCATTTTTTTAAACTTCTCTAATTGGTTTCTTCGAACCACTCGTCAATCAACCGTTCACGCAAGGGAATTAGTAACTCCCCCGCCTTTTGACCGGCAGGCTGACCGTCAATTTCAACAACTCGCCCAACAAACAGCACTGAGCTGGTGATGAAAATTTCATCAGCTGTCAGCAGCTCTTCCTTGGTAAACGCGCGTTCTTCAATCGGCATTCCCAATTCACGGGCGTGTTGCAACAAGTGAACACGAGCAATCCCAGGTAAAATCAGTTTGTCGGTCGGTGCCGTTACTAACTTACCGTCCTTAATCATGTGCACATTGGTATGTGAACCCTCGGTGACACGCGTTGACCCATCAGCGCAGATACGATAGTAGACCGTTTCATCCAGTCCTGCTTCAGCTGCGCGTTGTGCTGAAAGGACATTTGGCAACAAGTTCAATGTCTTAACGTGAGCCATATAAGAGCGGATATCTTCTTCCGTTTGAATACGGAAGTCGCGGGTTTGCGCTTCTCGCGTCACAGTCATCGGTGTGATTGTCACGAACAAATTGGGCTTCGTGTCTCTTGGAAATGAATGATGACGTGCCCCACTACCGCGAGTCACTTGCCAGTAAACCATGTAGGTCTCATCGGACACCTTGCTAGATAAACGATTGAGCAAAGTCGCCAATTCATCTTTGGTGAAATCAGGCGTAATCATGACAGCGTCCATACTACGCCAAAACCGATCCAGATGTTCATCTAACGCAAACAACTTATGATGGCGCACAACCGTCGCGTCATACACCCCATCCCCAAAGTAATACCCGCGGTCCGTTGCTGGAATCATCATATCTTCCAGTAGCGACTCCTTGCCGTTGTAATAGGCAATATTATCCATTTTCAACACCCCCGCAATACTTTCTAATCATTTACTCATATTAGCACTATTTTGAGACAAAAAAACACCCGAACTGAAAAAGTTTCAGGTGTTAATTCGTCTCATTATTTCTTTTGTAGCTTAACAGCCGTCCCGTACGCCGCAACCATATTCATGTCAGCACCCATTGAGCCAGAATCAAAGCGCATCATCACGACCGCATCGGCGCCCATCTTAGCTGCATTTTCACGCAAACGATCTAAAGAAGAATTTCGCGTTTCCTCTAGCAACGATGTATAGGCCTTGATTTCGCCACCAACAATCGTCTTCAAGCCAGCCCCAATATCAGCCACGACATTCTTTGAACGCGTCGTTAGTCCGAACACTTCACCTAGCGTTTCCACTACCTCATAGCCCGCAACGTTTTCCGTCGTGGCCACAATTACATCTTTTGCATTTGCCATTTGATATCCCCCTGACATACTTACCTTCAATATACTCGGAACCATTCCAAATGCAAATAAAAGACACTATCAACATCACTGTCGATAGTGTCTTTCAAATGGTTGATTAGTCTTCTGACTTCAAAACCTTCTTTGATACAACTGACAAGTCATCTGCCAAGTCGTATACCAAAGGCTCACCGTTAGCAATCTCAACACCCAAGATGTCATCATCTGAGATGTTTTCGATGTGCTTAACCAATGCGCGCAATGAGTTACCGTGGGCTGCGATAACAACGTTCTTACCAGCCTTCAAGTCTTGTGAAATGTTAGACTCCCAGAATGGCAATACGCGTTCCAACGTAACCTTCAAGTTTTCACCGAATGGCAACTCACCTTCAGGAACATCAGCATAACGACGGTCAAAGGCTGGGTAAGTCTTACCCAAAACTTCAACAGTCTCTTCTTGCGTCTCTAGCAATGGAGGCAAAACGTCGTATGAACGACGCCATTGCAAAACTTGGTCTGCTCCCCACTTTTCAGCGGCGTCAGCCTTGTTCAAACCTTGCAAAGCACCGTAGTGACGCTCGTTCAAGCGCCATGACTTCATTTCAGGGATCCACAATTGACCAGCTTCTTCCAAAGCGTAGTGCAACGTCGTGATCGCACGCGTCAAAACTGACGTGTAAGCTTGGTCGAATTGGATGCCTTCCTTGGCCAACAATTCACCTGCAGTACGAGCTTGGGCAATACCCTTGTCGCTCAACTTCGTGTCTACCCAACCATTGAACAAGTTCAATGCGTTCCATTCACTTTGACCGTGACGGATCAAAACCAACTTTGCCATTGGTGATACCTCTTTTGTATTAGAATATTTCGTTACTATTGTAACAAAATTTCACAATAAATAGTAGTGATTAATTGTTCCCTAATAACATCTTGTATAGCAAGAACAGCATTGGCAATGCATATGCCCCCGCAATCCACATCATGACATGGCTCGACTTCTCAATACTAGCCCCAAGCATCGCAACTTTATCAGTGAGATGATCGATACGAAGATTCACTGCCTTTAAGTCACCTCGAACTTCTTGACGAAACCCCACAAATTCAACTCGTAATTCCCTTACTTCTTCACGTAGTGGCTTGAATTCCTCATCTTGGAACTTTTCAAATTCCGCCTTCGTCACATACTTCTCATCCATTAACAATTCCTCCGTTTGATAGTTAACATCGGTAACATTTCGCCTAAGACGACAACAGAGGTACCGCAACGAAATGCGATACCTCTGTCAAAATGCGTTATTTAAGTTAAATCCAGTATATCGGAACGACTAACTGATTACAAACAATTATCGCTTAATCTCACCATTCTCGATAACCAAGCCAGATGAGTGAACTGGTCCTTGGCGATCTGGGTAGATGCGCTTGATGATACTGTTAACAGCCGTTGGCACTTCACCAAAACCAGTGGCAATCAATTCAGCCTTACCTGGGTATTCAGCCACGTCACCAACCGCGAAGACACCGGGAACAGTGGTCTCCATCTCTTGGCTAACCGTGAACTTCTGACGTTCAACGGCTGGTTGAATCGTCCAACCGGCAACAATCTTATTTTCTGACGTGAAGCCGTAGTTAACCATCAAATCATCGACGTTCAACACCTTCTTCTCATCCTCACGAACCTTAGCCAAGGTAACGTTCAATGAACCATCTTCAGCCTTTTCAACAGACTCGATGTTGTAAGGCGTCTCGATTTGAACAGATGACTTTTGCAATTCTGAAACAGCGTGTTCCATGGCGCGGAACTTGTCACGACGGTGCGTCAAGTGCACTTCTGCTGCAACCGTGTCCAACAACGTTGACATATCAACAGCTGAGTCACCACCACCAGCGACCAACACACGGTGGCCACGGAAGTCTTCAACGTCGTTCAAGAAGTAGTGAATACCTTGACCTTCTAGACCATTTTCAACATCTTCCGGCAAACGACGTGGCTCGAAAGCCCCCTTACCCGTTGCCACGATAACTGACTTTGAGTGGAATGAACCCTTGTCAGTCGTGATGTCAAATTCAGTGCCATTTGGGACAACATCAATAACTGTCGTATCAAGATACAAATCTTGTTGGAATTGACGCATTTGATCATCAAGTTCCTTCACAATCTTGGCTCCCGTTGTGTTCACGTAACCAGCAATATCCAAAATCGTCTTTTGTGGGTAAAGGTTGGCAACTTGGCCACCAACACTTTCCAAGCTTTCGATAATCGTTACGTCTAGTTCACGCAACCCTGCGTAGAAGGCGGCGAACATACCAACTGGTCCAGCACCAATAATTGTTAAATCTGTATCCTTAAATTCAGTCATGATTGTTTACTTCCCGTTTCTATCGGATTTATTTTTTCTTTTATTTACTTTTTGTATTATACGCTACAAAAAAATCCGCTGCATAAGATAAAGGACTATACAGCGGATTATTCTTACAAGTTACGATCGTACAACGTTGCGAATTCTGACAAATCAACCCCGAAGTCGCTTGCTGAAACAATATCAACTGCGTTTCCTTCTTCGCCGGCCTTTTCTTCAAAAATCTTTGCAATATCAGCGTACAAAGCTTGGTAAGCTTCCTTGTCAGGTCCATCAACAACCAACAAGTAGTTTTCAGTACCCGTGGCCTCGTTCGTCAACCACAACAAGTGCATACGCTCAATCTTACCCATGGCATCATCAGCCAAACCAATCAAGTCGTAACGCAATGGCGTTGGGATAACATCCTCAGCAGAAGAAATTTGCATCTCGCCTTCACCTTGTTGCGCTGCCAACAAGCCAGCGATGTAGGCCAAGTTTTCACGTGAAATTGGCATACCATTCGTGAATGGGTTCAATGCCAAACCTTCAAGGTTTTCAGAATCTTCACCTTGCAAAACTGGCAAGTAGTCAGTCAACGCCATGGCCCATGGGTGAACGGGCTCTTCTGAGTCAATTGGTTGGGCATTGAAGGCATCCAAATCTGTAAAGATTGGGAATACTGAGTGGCCGTTCTCCATCTCGAACGTCAACAAGCGCATCTCCGCCCCTTCAGGAATTTCAACATCCCCATCTTCCTTAATGATTGGTGGCTCACTAAAGTTAACTGGTGCAATAAAGACCGCTTCAATCAACGCTTGAATGAAGGCTTGCTCCGTTGTGCCGTTTTGTTCCTCACGAAATGCTGCCAACGCATCTAGCAATGCGTCGTTACGCAAAACATCTTCTTGGTTATCCATTATAATTCCCCATTCTTAAATCCTTGTGTTTCCATCTAGTATAACGAAAAAAAGAGCACCTGCCCAGATGACAGATGCTCAAATTAATGGTTCTAAAATATTTGGTACTGATGACCACTCGCTCACGCGATTGGTTGTTGGTACCTTTTTTTTGTTTTTGGGTGTAAAAATAAAAAAGGACAGACCAGCTGCAACCAG
>JAAOED010000029.1 GCA_016466735.1 Weissella confusa
ACTGGTTGCAGCTGGTCTGTCCTTTTTTATTTTTACACCCAAAAACAAAAAAAAGGTACCAACAACCAATCGCGTGAGCGAGTGGTCATCAGTACCAAATATTTTAGAACCTAAAGTTCGGACGCTTATTTTTTACTTACTATTTCCAAGTTGAACAAATCGTGCTATAGTGTTCATTTGTTAACGCCCTTACTTATTTGTTAACACTATGCAATTATTAACTACTGTTAACTAATTTTGCCCGATGATAAGGGCCATTGGGTGTTTCGAGTTTAGGAGGAGAATAACTGTAATGTTATTCGATAAGATGAGTAGCAAGACACGCTACATGACGATTGCTGGGTTGGCAGTCGTTGTGCCAGCCGTTGTTGCTTTTGGTTTGTTCCAACTGTTGGATGCGACGCAAGCTGGCGGACCGTCTTCGCTGAAGGTGGCGGTTGTTAATGTGGATCAACCAGTGAAGCATAATGGTGCGAAGCTGGCAGTTGGGCAACAAGTTGTTGATAAGCTACGCCATAATGATAGCGTTGCTTGGGAATTTATGTCTGCCCAACAAGCTAAGCGTGCGCTAGCTGACGGTGATACATTGATGACGGTGACGCTACCTAAGGACTTTTCGGCCAACACGTTAACGGCGCTCAGTGCGCAACCGAAGACGTCCAACATCAAGTATGAAGTGTCAAAGCACACAAATTACATTGGTGGCATTTTGGCCGATACAGTTACGGAACAGCTGAAGTCGCAAGTGACTGCCGAAATCCAAAAGACCTACAACAAAGAATTGTTAGGGTCAATTAAGCAATTGTCAGATGGTACGGCCAAGGCTGCTGCTGGGACAAAGCAATTGAATGATGGCATGGGCCAACTAGCTTCTGGGTCTGGTGAAGTCAATCGTAATTTGCACATGCTAGCTAGTGGTTTGGGAGAAATCCAAACTGGTGCAAACGCATTGCCGGCTGGTGTTGCACAATTACAAGGTGGTTCAAATCAATTGGCGACTGGGGCTGAGACGCTCTCAAATGGTATTAACCAAGCTTCTGCTGGTATTGCGCAGTTGAATGACGGCGGTAACCAATTGCGTAGTGG
Source organism: Weissella confusa (assembly GCA_016466735.1). Taxonomy (GTDB): domain Bacteria; phylum Bacillota; class Bacilli; order Lactobacillales; family Lactobacillaceae; genus Weissella; species Weissella fermenti. The sequence goes on from JAAOED010000029.1 coordinate 1,087, forward strand.
CGTGGGTGCTTTGCCAACAGCGACGCAACAACTGGCAGGCGGTTCAAACCAAGTTTCGATGGGATTGAATCAATTGGCTTCCAATACACCAGCGCTTGTTGCAGGGGCTAAGGCGGCCAATGATGGTGTTGTGGCTTTGGGTGATGGTGCAAAAAGTCTCACTGCCGGGGCTACAAAAGTCGCATCCGGTAATCAACAACTAGCAGCTGGTGCACAGCAACTGTCAACGCAACTTTCAGCCGGTTTGACAGCCGTCAAACAAGGGCAAGCAACGAATGCAGCTGACTTGCAAAAGTTGACAGCCGGTTTGAACCAATTAAACAGCGGCTTGGGCCAAATTGCGGAAGAGACGAAAGGGCTTAGCCTTGGTGATGCTGGTAAGACCGACATCGCGACGAACATGGCTAACCTGAAAACGGATTTGACCACAGTTGGTGCTGGGGCAGAGTCTTTCAAAGCTTTGATGGCGGATCCGCAATTTCAAACGTTCTTGAGTGACAGCCGTAATGCCGAGTTCAAAGGCAAATACATGACAGCGTTGCAACAAGTAGGCGCTGTGACGGATGCAGGGGCCAAAGCACAACAAATTGGGGATGCACTAACGCCATTAGTGCCATTGTTACCAAAGTTGTCAGCGTTATTGCCGGCATTGCAGCAAATGGGAACAAACGGTCAATTGGCAACTTCCGGCGCATTGCAAGCGATTGATAAGTTCTCAACACAAGTAGGCCAAATTGCGACGCAACTCGACGGGGCTGTTGCAGGAGCTGATCAATTGGCAACGTCAGCCCAACAATTGTCAGCCGGCGCGATGCAAGTGCAAACTGGGCTGGTCACTTTATCTGGCGGACAACAACAATTGGCTGCAAAGATGCCCTCATTGTATACGGGCTTGGGCCAGGCCAATGTCGCGGTTGCCCAACTCGCCACTGGTGCTGGTCGAGTTGCGACTGGTAATCAACAATTGGTTAATCAGACGCCAACCCTTGTTAGTGGGGTTAGTCAATTGTCTGATGGTCTAAATAAATTGCAGGCTAATACGCCGGCACTTTCTAATGGTGCCCAACAATTAGCGACTGGGGATGACCAACTGAACGATGGTGTTAAGACTGCTACAACAGGAACTAAGACGTTGAACGATGCGTTGCAAGTTGGTGTGAAACAGTTACAACCAATTCATCTTGGTGAGAAGACGATCAATCATTTTGTAAGCCCAGTTGCTTCAAAGCAAGTTGATCGTCAATTAACAGTTGCCGATTACAAGGCAGTTTTCGGTCCAGCGTTGTTGGCCTTTGCGTTGTTTATTGGTGCGTTGCTAATTCAGATGAATGAGCGCCGTCGTCGTATGACGGCTGATGTATCTGCGATTGCTAGTTTGCGCACGTTGTTTATTTTGCCGGTATTGCAAGCTATCTTGATGACAGGGGTTATCGCGATTTTCCAGATTGATGCTAACTTATTTGCAACCTTCTTGTTTACGTTCATCGTTGCGACGGTCTTTATGCTTGTAACGCTACTGTTGGATGTTTTGTTTGGCACGGTTGGGTTGCTAATTTCAGTTATTATCGCCATGGCGCAAATTGTTTTGTCAGGCCAAATTGTACCAAGCGAATTCTTGAATGCGACATTAGCGACGATTGCTAAGTTTCTTCCGACGACGTATGCGGCTCAAGGTTATGATGCTTTAATTAATCACACACCATATATGAGTGTGTGGGCTGCGACAATCACATTGGTTGTCTTTGGAATTATCGGTGGTGTAGTTGCGGTTTTGGGGATGAAGCGCTCGTTTCCAGTGATGATGCAACCACAACCTGAAGTTGAGTAAGTATTCGGTTAAAAAGAAAAGGGCTATCGCACATCTCGCGATAGTCCTTTTTGTGCTATGCAATTAAGTTTTAAATCAAAGCTGAGACCACGTTCTCAAGGTGGATACCGTGAGAACCCTTAAGCATGATAATGTCATCGTCAGTTAATTCAGACTTTAAATCATCGATCAGCGTTGGCAAGTTATCTTTAGCGTAGCGAATTACAGATCCTGCTGGGTAGCTAGCGGTTAGCGCCTCTTCAAGGCTGGCCATGATATCACCAACGAGGTAAACACGTTGGATAGTTGCTGGTTGAAGGCTGTCAGCTAGGCTGGCGTGCAAAGCTGGGCCGGCTTCACCAAGCTCCAACATATCACCGAGTACGGCAATACGACGACCTTGGGTTGGTGCCTCGGCGAAGAAGTGCAACACTTCCTTAGCAGCGGTTGGATTTGAGTTGTAGACATCAGACAAAATCTTGCCACCGAATTGGCCGTCTAACCATTCGGTACGGTTTTCAGTGATTGGAGCGTTAGCCAAGGTCTCACGGATTTTGTTATATGCAATTCCCAATGCACGACCAACTGAAATGGCAGCTAGAGCATTCGAAACGTTGTAACGACCAGTTAGTGGAATGCGGAATGTTTCATCAGTTTGATTCGTTTGGAAAGTTGCTTCGACCGGGTTCATTTCAATGGTTGACGCGAACAAATCATTTTCAGGTGCAAGCCCGAATGTAGCCGTTTGGAGATTTTCGTGTTGTGCGGCGCGTTCACGAAGTAGTGGTTCATCACCGTTGTAGACAAACAACCCATTAGGCTTCAAACCGTTGATAATTTCTATTTTGCCATCTGCAATTCGGTCACGAGTCTTGAAGAATTCGATGTGGGCTTCACCAATCATCGTCAACACAGCAATATCTGGGTTAACCAATTCTGATAGTAGCGTCAAGTCGCCGGGACGATCCATACCGAACTCAACGACTAACAATTCAGTGTCTTCGGCCATTGACAGAATTGTCGTAGGGACGCCGATTTCGTTGTTGAAGTTAGCGGGCGTCTTAACAGTCTTGAACGTGCTTGCACCGATGGCTGCAATGAAGTCCTTTGTTGTTGTCTTACCGTTTGAACCTGAAATAGCCACAATCTTTGGAGCGACCCTCTTTAGATAGTAGGCTGCTAACTTTTGGAAGGCATCCAACGTATCTGGCACGATGATTGCGGGAATGTCTGTTGGCACATTACCGTGGTCTGCTTGCCAAAGAGTAGCGGTTGCACCGTTTGCGATGGCGCTAGCAATATAATCGTGGCCGTCGTTCTCAGCGACCAAGGGGATGAACAAGCTGCCTGCAGTAGCTTTGCGAGAATCGAATGTTGTACTTGTTACCGTGACATCAGCATCGTTTGAAACGCTGGCGTTTAGGGCCGTAACCATTTCTTTAAGGGTTAATTTCATTTTGAATATCGTCCTTTTATTGTCTTTCTATCTATTTTACCCTGATGTAGAAACTAAGGGCAAATGACGTCGGTTTTTGTTGTATACTATTATAGATACGTAAAAGAATATAAACGAGCTTGCTCGGTAAAAATTTAAGAGGTGAAAATCATGGCCAAGGAAATCGGCATTGATTTGGGAACGGCTAACGTTCTGATTTATGTTGAAGGAAAAGGTATCGTCTTGAACGAGCCATCAGTCGTTGCAATCGATACCAAGACGGATAAAGTTTTGGCAGTTGGTACCGAAGCCTACCAAATGGTTGGCCGCACGCCTGGGAACATTCGTGCTGTTCGTCCTTTGAAGGATGGTGTTATCTCAGACTTTGATATGACGGAAGCAATGTTGTCATACTTCATGGCTAAGTTGAACGCCAAGGGTGTGATGTCACGACCAAACATCATGGTGTGCGCACCAACAAACATCACGGAAATTGAGCGTAAGGCTATTATTGGTGCTGCCGAAAAGTCTGGTGGTGGTAAGGTGTACCTTGAGTACGAGCCAAAGGTTGCGGCTATTGGTGCTGGCTTGGATATCTTCTCACCAATTGCCTCAATGGTTATCGACATGGGTGGTGGAACGTCAGATATCGCCGTTTTGTCATTGGGTGATATTGTGGCTTCAGAATCAATCCGTGTTGCCGGAGATAAGATGAATGCTGATATCGCTGGTTACGTTAAGCGTGAGCACGGTTTGCAAATTGGTGAGCGTACGGCTGAACAAATCAAGATTAAGATTGGTACAGCAACGCCATTGGATGAGCCAGAAGAGATGGACGTGCGTGGTCGTGATAACTTCACAGGAATGCCTCGCACGATTACGTTGAATGCCAATGAAGTTGAAGCAGCGATGCACGACACGTTGGCTCAAATCGTTAACGCTGCGCACCAAGTATTGTCAGTTATCCAACCAGAATTGGCTGCTGACATTATCGACCGCGGTATTGTTTTGACCGGTGGTGGTGCGTTGCTACGCGGGATGGACAAGTTGATTTCAGGACACCTTGGTGTACCTGTTATGATTTCAGAAAGCCCATTGGACAATGTTGCCGTTGGAGCTGGAAAGTTGCTAGAACACATGCACGGAGTACAAGGAAAGTAATTATGTCACGTAATAATAAGCCTGTTTCAGTTGAAATTAATGATTTGGGAGATAACCTTTCAGAAGTGAAGGTAAACAAGGTTCGTTTGGGTGCGATTGATGAGTCAACGTCACCTTTGACGGTGCGTTTTGCTGATAATCGTACGGTTACGGCCAAGTCATTTGATGACGCAATGGAATTGTTGATTGCAGAGTTTAACTTGCATCACTAATAAGTAAAGAGGTTAAAACATGATCAAACGCTTTTTCTCAAGCGAAGGTGGTGTGATTGATTGGTCAATCATCTTCGTTGTGATGATGCTTGCGTTGATTGGTTTAGCATCATTATATGTTGCAGGAATACACGATACTGTCGGTGTGAACGTTTGGCGTATGGTGATTATGCAAGGTGCCTACTATGTCGTCGGTATTATTGCGGTTATGGTCATCATGAGATTTGATTCAGAACAACTTTGGCGAGTGGCCCCTTATATTTTCGGATTGGGTGTCTTCTTGATGGTTGCGGTTTTGATCTTTTACTCACGTGCATACTACGCTAACACTGGTGGAAAGTCATGGTTTGCAATTGGACCGTTGACGTTCCAACCTTCCGAAGTTATGAAGCCGGCATTCATCATCATGTTGGCACGTGTAATTTCACAACACAATTTGGAAAACCCAGAACATACTTGGAATTCTGATAAGTTCTTGTTGTTGAAGATTATCGCTTGGACGGCACCGATTGTGGTACTCGTGCTAGCGCAACACGACTTTGGAACAACATTGGTGTTCGTGGCGATTGTTTTCGGCATGACACTGGTCTCTGGTTTGAGTTGGTCAATTTTAGGGCCGATTGTTGGTGCCGCTGCAGTCTTGGGTACAACCACCATCTTGTTTGTTACCCAAACATGGGGACGCCACATTCTGGAAAAGGTTGGATTTGAAGCTTATCAATTTGCCCGTGTGGACGCTTGGATGAATCCCTCAGGGGACACGTCAAATAGTGGTTACCAGTTGTGGCAAGCGATGAAGGCCATTGGATCAGGTGGAATTACCGGAACTGGGTTCAACGTTTCACACGTTGCGGTACCAGTTCGTGAATCCGACATGATTTTCTCAGTTATTGGTGAAAATTTCGGTTTCGTTGGTAGTGTCTTGCTTCTGGTTCTTTACTTCTTGTTGATTTACCAAATCTTCCAAGTTGTTAATGATACATCAAATCAATTCTATGCATACATTGCATCTGGTGTGGTAATGATGTTGTTGTTCCACATTTTTGAAAACATTGGTATGAATATTGGATTGGTGCCATTGACGGGTATCCCGTTGCCATTTATTTCACAGGGTGGTTCTGCCTTGGTTGGAAATATGTTGGGTATCGGTTTGATTATGTCGATGCGCTACCACAATAAAGCTTTCTCATTATCTGAACGCCAAGGGTTCTCATAAAGCAGACCGGGAATGTCGGAGGTTTTAACCTCCGACGTGACCAAAGCTGCTGTGATAATGAACAAAGGCCTCGAATTTGTTCGAGGCCTTTTTATTTTGCACGGCAACTGAAAAACAAAACGGTGGGTCGCTTCTTATCTTATCTAGGTATGATATGATTAGGTCATTACAAACGAGATGAACGAGGTGTGAGATGTTAACAATTGGATTTATCGGTGCTGGTAATATGGCTAAAGCGATGATGCAAGGCTGGCAAGGAAACGCCGAAATTCGCCAAGTGCTTTTTTCACCACATTCAGGTGAAAAAGTTGCGGCTGAACTAGGGCTAGAGGCTAAGCAATCGGCTTTGGATGTTTGGGCTGAGTCTGACATGGTTGTTTTGGCGATGCCACCTGCACAATTGGCTGATGTCGCTAAGGAACTACAACTTGGATTAATGATGAAGCCGGGTGTTATTGTGGCGTCAGTTCTTGGCGGTGTGTCATTGGCACAATTGCATGATGCGTTGGGACCAAACGTTTTAATTGCGCGTACTTTGCCAAATGTGAATGTTGCGCTTAAGTATGGTTATACAGCTTTGGCGTTTGATGACACGATGGATGCTGATATCAAGGGGGCTATTGCTGCTTTGTTCTTGGACTTTGGCCGCACAGATGAATTGCCTGAAGAACAATTTGGTGCCGTGAGTGCCTTAGCGGGATCCGGTCCAGCGTTTGTTGCAGCGTTCGCCGAGGCGATGATTCAAGCTGGTGTGCAAGCTGGTATTGATCCAGAGACAGCAGAGCGTTTGGCACAACAAACCGTTATTGGTACGGCTCGCCACATGGAAGAGTTCAAGAAGGATCCGATGACGTTGGCACATGAAGTCATGACGCCAGGTGGATCAACGGCTGCTGGATGGCAAGTGTTAGAAGATGGAAACCTTAACCAATTGGTGGCCGATACAATTAATGCCACAATGAAGAAGAATGCTGAATTTGAATAACTAAAATAAAAGGACGACCGTAATGGTCGTCCTTTTACTTAAACTTTGTCTTTAAATAGCGGGTACCTAAAATACCAATAATCAATATCGCGAGGGTCAAATAATTTTGCCACGTGTTTTGGCTAACTGCCTCGACAAATGCGAATGTATGACCAGTAAAGTGATGATAAATACTGTTGATAATTGTTGCGAAGAAACGCAACAAAGCCACGATAACCCCGATGGCTGTTAATGTCTCAAAAAAGAGTAACCACTTTGGGTGGGCAAGTTGTTTGTCCGTCATCTTAATATCCTCTGAGAACATTATACCGTATGGCAGAAGCGGGATAAAAGAAAGTTTACGAGTTTTAAAATTAGGGGTTGCATTGGTTAATTTATTCTGGTAATATTAATTTTGTTGTTGAGACAGGTTGTTAAAACATCATGGCCCATTGGTCAAGCGGTTAAGACTCCGGTTTTTCACACCGGCATCCAGGGTTCGACTCCCTGATGGGCTATACGCGAAAGGCGATTGCGAAAGCAATCGCCTTTTTTGTTCCTTTTAGGTATCTACAAAGCCGGACGATTTGATACACTTATTACTGACATAAGGAAAGTGGAGGCGGTTATCATGACACGCTTGTTTGTAACGGATTTGGACCAAACCTTTTTGCACGAGGATAAGACCTTTGATGCAGAGCGATTTGCTAAGGTTTTGGATCAACTCGACGAAAATGGTGATCAGTTTGCTATTGCAACCGGTCGAGAAGCAAAGTGGGTACGTAGCAAGTTTGGCGCATTAGCTGACCGCGTTCACTTGGTAACAAATAATGGTGCCGCATGGCATGTCCGGGGTACTGCGGAAACGGATTTACGTACGCTTGATGCTTCAACGTTGACTGAATTGGGAAGCATCTTGGTGGATGTTTCACCAAAAGATGGTATTATCGCCTTCTCCGAAGACAGTATGTACCGCTTGTCTGGTTATGGTGAATTGCGAGCAGACTTACAAGATTACATGACGCATGTGTACGGCACAATCCACTTGGTTGATCATCTAACGGATATCCCACAGCCGTTGGCTAGTGTGACGGCTATCTTTGATGTGCCGAGTTCGAATGAAGCTATTCGTCGCATAAATGCATCAGGTATGCCGTTGCACCCAACGACCTCTGGTTACGGGGCAGTCGATATCTTGGCTGAAGGTGTGAATAAGGCTACTAGTTTGTCAGCGCTAATTAACAAGTTAGCGCTTGAACCAGAGCAATTGACTGTCTTTGGCGATGGAATGAACGATTTGGAAATGATGGAATTGGCCGGGCAAGTTTATGTGATGCCAAATGCTGATGAGCGTCTGTTCAATCGTGGGTTCAGCATGGCTGACTTGGACAACGAACATGATGGTGTGTTGGCTAAGCTGGAAGAAATTATCTAAATAAAGCAGACTGGGAAGGTCAGGGGTTTAGACCAACAGCTGCTGTGGTAAATTTGGTAAGCTACTCGTAAACAAGAATACGAGTAGTTTTTTTCATTTGAAAGGGATGATGACATGCAATATGAAACGTACGACTTTTTAAATGGGCAGTTGACCATCTTTTATTCGGAGGCGGGGATGGCGTTCGTGTCATTGGCCGATGATCCTGTGGCTGACTATCAATCATGGTTTGGTAAAACGCAGGTTGCCCCTAGTGAGGAGCAACGCTATGCGACGGTGGTGACTGATTATTTAGCTGGTCGCGGGGTTGATATCACACCTGATTGGCAGGGACAAGGAACAGCGTTACAGCGTGAAGTTTGGAGCGCCTTAGCCGATACTGATTTTGGTGAGACACTGACATATGCGATGTTAGCGAAGCGGATTGGTCGTCCAACTGCCGTACGTGCGGTTGCATCAGCAGTTGGTAAAAATCCATTTCTGGTATTTGTGGGGTGTCATCGTGTTATTCGCAGCGATGGGACACTGGGGCAGTATCGAGCTGGTCAGAATTGGAAACAAAAGGTGATAGATTTCGAACGTAATCTTCAATAAATAGGATTAAGCTAGATGACATGAAGTGAGGTGGCATAATGCCAAGATTTGTAGCGACAGACTTAGACGGCACGTTTCTAAACGATAAAAAACAATATAATCGTGATTTGTTTGCGCAGGTCATCAATGCATATACAGCGAATGGTGGTCAATTTATTGTGGCCAGTGGTCGTGATTTGCGTCATGTTCAGATGCTGTTTGGTGGCTTTTTGGATAAGGTCAACATCGTGGCTGATAACGGTGCAACCCTACTCTCGGCTGACCAACAGCTATCGGACCGTTTGACGATGACACCTGAACAATTGGCGGATTTGCAGGATCAAATTGACTTAATGCCTGGTAAGCCACACGGTGGGGTGATGATTTTTAGCCCTGACGAATTATTGGTCGTGCGCGGTTATGGGCAAGTGCCACCAGCCTTTGTGACAATGATGGCTGAACTATATGGGCAACCACGTGAAGTCGCGTCATTACGCGATGTTGACGTACCTGTTGTTAAAGTGACGGCCTTTTGGACGTTGGTTGAAAGTGAAACATTTGTTGATCAAGTGAAGCAGAGTGACATTGACGTTCACGCGACGACTCCCGGTAATGGGGTGGTGGATGTGATGGCAACTGGTGTTAACAAGGCGGTGAGTTTGGAACGGATGTTGGTACATTTGGGTGGTGAACCAAATGAATTAATGGCCTTTGGAGATGGCATGAACGACCAAGAAATGTTGACATTGGCTGGGCAACCGGTGATTATGCCGAATGCAGATAAGCGCCTGTTTGAGTATGGGTATGCCGTAGCGATTGCGGATAACAATCACGATGGCGTACTAAAGACAATCGCAAAAAAGGGATGAGCAACTGCTCATCCCTTTTGTTGTTTACGGATTTCGTTTAATTGGTCGCGGTGGGCAGCGTCAACTGATCCCATTAGGCCAAAGAAGAAAAGTTCTTCAAGTTGTGTGTCTAATTCTCGGCGAGTGAGGCCACTGCCCGATGTCAAACTGGCTTGGACATTTGGGTAGGTCACAAACATATCAATGTACACGCGAATGGCGATTGTGCTAACGTTGGTGGTAAAGAAACCTTCATCACGACCTTGGTTGATGATAGCTTCGAAAAATTCGTCGCGGCGGGATTCAGCAACTGCGCGAACAGCCGAATCGTCTTTTTCGAGCAGTTGCATCATTTCGTCCCCGAACGTCGTCGCAATTTCTTGCTGTTTTTGTTGGGATAACGTGGCGAAGGCTTTGATTTTGTCAATGAAGCGTAAATCAGTTTGGTTTGTAATCGCCATAATTTCATCGAACAATTCATTAAGTTGCTCGGCGGCGATTGTGCCAATCAATGTTTCCTTGCTGTCGAAGTACTTGTAAAAGGTGACCACAGACACGCCGGCTTCGGCAGCAATTGTTTTTAAATCAGTATTATGGATACCGTGCTGTTGGAATAAGCGTGTGGCGACGTCGATAAGTTGTCGACGAGTGAGCGCCTTTTTTTCTTCGCGATTCATAATGGGTCACCTTTCTGTGAGTTGTTGTAGATTTACTATAACACAAAAAGTTTAATCGAATACACTTTGATTAAACTTTTCTTGACGCCGTTTAAATACGGCGGTACACTTAGTTACAATAATTATGACAAAAAAGCGTAGAGAGCCGGAGGAGAGACAATGGCATTTTTAGAGTTAAAAGATATTCGCAAGTCATACTTCCTGGGTAAGGAAGAGTTCCCTGTTTTGAAGGGCATTGACTTGGATTTCGAATTGGGTGAGTTTGTTTCAATCCTTGGAGAATCTGGTGGTGGTAAGTCAACGTTGATGAACATCATCGGTGGCTTGGACCGTGAGTTCGAAGGTAAGGTTACGATTGACGGACAAGTATTGGACCACAAGAAGGAAAAGCAACTGGATGCTTACCGTCGTGGTACGATTGGCTACATTTATCAAGCCTACAACTTGATTAGTCACTTGACGGTTTTGGAAAACGTCTTGGTTTCTTTGGAAATGACGACGTTGAGCCAAAAGGACAAGATTACACGTGCCACGGAATTGTTAGAGAAGGTCGGCCTTAAGGACCAAATTAAGAAGCACCCAAACCAATTGTCTGGTGGACAAAAGCAACGTGTCGCAATCGCACGCGCGTTGGCTTCTGACCCAAAGATTATCATTGCCGATGAGCCAACCGGTGCTTTGGATTCAAAGAACACGGCTGAAGTCTTGGAAATCTTGGATGAAATTGCCCAAGAAGGTAAGTTGGTTATCGCGGTTACCCACTCACAAGAAGTAGCTGACCACGGAACGCGTATTGTGCACTTGGCTGATGGTCAAATCGATGCCGACACGCGTTTGAAGCCCGCATACGAGTTGCCAGCTGATGATACGCGTTTGGCAGATCGTCCATTGCCAGCAGCTGCATCATTCCGAAATGCGTTCAAGCATTTGACGTATAACTTCTGGCGTAATTCATTGATTATGATTGGAACGGCCATCGGTTTGTTTGCCGTGATGTTGTTCACTGGATTGGGAAATGGGGTTAAGGCCTACATTAACGACCAAGTTAACTCATTGGCTAACCCAACGGCGGTTACGGTTGCTCGTCACCAAGGCGAAAACGGTGGTGTCGGTCAAACGTCTGGTGCAACGGCCGGCGTCGATATGGACAAGACAACGATTTCAGATGATCAAATCAAGAAAATCAAAGCTAACAAGTACGTGAAGACTTTGCAAAAGGGTTACCAAGCCGGTAACGTGCAAGCGAACCTTGAAGGCAAGGATTACTCACTTGGAACCGTACAAACTTGGTCAGCAACTTATCAAAAGAAGTTGATCAAGGCGGGTCACGTGCCTGGTAAGAATGAAATCTTGGTTGACAAGAAGACTGTCGCAAAGAAGTTTGACACAAAGGACTGGAAGTCAGTTGTTGGTAAGACAATGACGGTTAAGTGGATGACGGTCAAGTCTGATGGTATGACGCCAGTTGAAATTAACAAGACGTTCAAGATTGCTGGTGTTATCGATGCTGGTCAAGCCGGAACGGCGAACGTGACGACGGCAAGCACGATTGAAGACGCGTACAAGGAAGCAGGTGCGGATACCCGTGCGTTGTTCGTAACGGTTCGTGTTAAGAACACTGACGACGTTAAGGCCTTCCAAAAGGACATCAACAAGATGAAGGGCGATGATGGTAAGCGTTTGTTCCAAGCCGTAACGGTTGGTTCAATCTTGGATACCATCAACACAATCGTCTCATTGGCAACGAATGTGTTGGCTGCCATTGCTGGTATCTCATTGGTTGTATCAGCTTTGATGATTATCGTAACAATGTTCATGTCAGTTTCAGAACGAACGAAGGAAATCGGAATTCTCCGTGCCTTGGGTGAAAGCAAGAAGGATGTTCGTAACTTGTTTACCTCAGAGTCTTTGCTGATCGGTTTGGCAAGTTTCGTTTTGGCGCTTATTTTAGCCTTTGGAATTGGTGCATTGTTGAACTCAGCATTGTACAGCATTGCGAAGTTTGACATGATTCAAATTTCAGTTGGTAATGTTGTTATGACGTTGATTTTGGCATTGGTCATCTCATTCTTGGCCGCTTTGTTGCCAGCTCGTCGCGCAGCAAAGTTGAACCCAATCGATGCATTGTCTGCAGACTAATAGATAGATTTTCAGAAGCATTCTCACAATTTGTGGGGATGCTTTTTCTGGTTCAAAGTCAAATGGTACTGATGACCGGTAAAATTTAATATTTTGAACCTTGCTTAGGCAGCTGATTTCACATTGTTGAAATCAGCTGCCTTTTGCTTATAGTTCATT
>JAAOED010000030.1 GCA_016466735.1 Weissella confusa
ATAAATAGCCATACCCCGGAAGAATTCCGGAATATGGCTATTTACGGTGGCATAAGCGCCTAATTAAATTTTATATTATTTCGACCGTCAACTTGACGGGGCCTAGTACATTATCAGCTGGTTTTGTTTTTGATATTAATGTGTGCGTAGATATTTAACCGCATCGTCAAATGTCTTGACTGGTACGACCTTCATGCCAGGGGCGTATTTCTTAGCTGTCTTCACTGCTAATTGGTAATTCGTCATCCCATCAGATTCCATCGCCAAATTAGCTTTTGTTGGCTTGATATACGGTGCAAAGAAAATTTTAGCACCCGATTCATGGGCCACAATCACTTTCTTATCGATACCACCGATTTCGCCAACGTTACCGTCCTTGTCAATTGTACCCGTACCAGCGATTTTACGTCCTGCGGCTAAGTTTTCATTAGATAATGCATCGTACATTTCTAGTGAAAACATCAATCCACCGGATGGACCACCAATGTCACCCATATCCGCTGTAACCTGTCGATCAGACGTTACATCAACAGCGTCTGTCAACGCAATACCGATACCAGGCACCTTCTTAGTTCCGGCCAAAGCAACCGTTTTACCAGACGCTTCTTTCGTCTTATTATTGTGCTTGTAATTGATAGTCAGTTTTGAACCCACTTTGTTTTTGCGGATGTAGTTTTGGAAGCCCTTAGCAGATTCAAATGACTTACCATCCACTGACGTAATCAAATCACCAACATGCAAATTTTTCTTGAAGTTTGAGTTATCTTGCACGGCCATAACATAGATGCCGTTAAAAGTGCGTGTATAGGGAACACCAGCTGCTTTAAACGCCGTCGCTTTGGCTTCGTTAACTGCTGAATCCATGTACACTTTGTTGATTGCCACATTATCTGCCTGTGATCCACCGCCATTGGCCTCGTAAGACGTCATTAGGGTTGCGGTTGGGTCTAGCAACGCCATAATGGCGCCAATACCATTGACTTGCGACATGTAAACGGCTGTAATCATATACTCACCGTCAACTTTAGGCTTTTTGCCGTCTACCTTGATATAACCAGACAGATTGTCAGCCTCACCCGGCGTTTCAGCATATAGCGGCAATGGACTGACAAGTGCTAATAACACCAACACAGCCGCGATAATACCAGAAATTTTCAGCCATTTATGGGACTTCTTTTGTTTTTCAGCCATATGCTACTTCTCCGCAAACTTCTCAGCAAGTGCATTAGCAACTGGTCCTGGCACCAATTCACGCACATCGGCGCCAAAACTAACAACTTCTTTCAAAATAGAACTTGAGATGTTTTGGTGCTCCGGACGTGCCATCAAAAAGACCGTCTCAACCTTGCCCAAGAAATGATTCATTTCAGCAATGTCACGTTCGTATAGGTAATCAGTTTCGTTACGCAAACCACGTACCAACGTATCAGCATTGATTTCTTTCATATACGCAATTGTCAAACCAGTCATTTCACGTACTGAAACATTTGGCAAATCAGCTACAGATGCCTCAATCAAGGCAATCTTTTCTTCAGGTGAGAAGAGATACTTTTTCATCTTGTTCGTGCCTACACCAATGACAACCTCGTCAAAGAGTGTTGCAGCACGCTTAACAACATCTAGATGTCCATTGGTAAATGGATCAAAACTACCTGGAAATAATACGCGACGCATTATGCTTCCCCCTTATATTGATATAACTTAACGACCGTGATGCCGTAATCCTTTTCCTTTAAGAATTCAAAATCAGGCATATCTTCTGGCAAATTTGCATTTTGGTCAGTTTCAGCCACAATCAATGCATCTGGCGCAATCAAGTTTGCCGCAACAAGCTTTTCAAGGTCATCTGTAATTGTTTGCTTAGCGTATGGTGGATCAAAGTACAAGACGTCAAATGGTTGTGACCCCATCAAACGTTGAATGGCTGCATCCGCCGTACTCTTAATCACTGTAAACTTCTCTGGCGCTTTTGTAATCGCGATGTTTTCGTTAATGGTCTTAATCGCCGCAAATTGACGGTCAACCAACACGGCTTCATCCAAACCGCGAGAAACACCCTCAATACTCAAGCCACCTGATCCGGCATATAAATCCAATGACCGACCACCATCAAAATAAGGACCAATCATGCTAAAGATAGCCTCTTTTACCTTATCTGTAGTTGGTCGTGTTGCATCACCTGGGACCGCCTTCAATGGGCGCCCGCCAAATTCTCCACTCACAATTCGCATTACAATTCCTCTTCTTCAGCTGGCTCATCCACCAATTCCGATGGATCAACCGAAAATTCAAATGCTTCGCCTTGACTACCGATGGTTGTATCAACCTCAGGCCAGTGAGAAACATCCACCGATGCCACGAAACCCAAACGTTCAATCAACGCTGACTTTGATGCAACATCGTCTTCATTCATATAAATAACAGCATACTTCATTTTCTCTGAAATATAACTCACAACGCCAAATCGACGCAATTGGCGCGCTTGACGAACATTTTTCAAATAAACCACGACACTTCGACGTGGCGTTACTTCAAAAGTCATTTATTCACGCTCCCGTAAACTTTCATTCTTTTTCAAAACACCAATCATATTAAAGGCGATACCAAATGTAATTCCCCATGACATTAGCGATGACCCACCATATGATATAAGCGGGAACGTAACTCCGGTGATTGGAACGAGTCCAACGACACCACCAAGGTTAACCAAAATTTGAATGCCAATGTAAGCTGCGATACCATACAGCGTCAATCGGATTTGCATATTCCGTGTCTTTACAGCATAGACTACCATGAACCAAATCAAAACACCGAAAGCAGTTAGAATAGCTAGTATTCCAATAGCACCTAATTCTTCTCCAACAATGGCCATAATGAAGTCTGTATTGGGTTCTGGCAAATATCCTGCCTTTTGGATACTGTTACCTAGCCCACGCCCCCAAAAGCCACCATTTGAAATGGCGTAATATGAATTAATCAATTGATGCCCCGCATCGCCAGTGTTCCAAGGATTAATATATGATTCCAATCGCATTAGTTGATAGTGCGGTACCATGCCAAGCTTGTCGACAACAGGCACTAACAATGGCACGATAATAAGGGCAGAAATTGCAAGACCAACCATAATCAAAAAACCAAATGGTCGAACACCTGACGAAAGGAAGATAACAGCAACTAGCGTAATCAAGATTAGTGCCCCTCCCATATCAGGCATCAAGGCCGTAAATAGTATACCAACACCAGGAGCAAGATAATCTTTGTAGTAAGCACGTTCCTTGATACCTTGCATTGTCTTGTATGGATTAACAGGCTTTCTAGCAAAGCGCTTGGCAAACCATAAAATCATTGCAATCTTAAAATATTCGACCGGTTGGATAGCGAAAGCGCCTATGTAAATCCAACCTTTTGCGCCAGATGTTACTGGACCAAATACTAAGGCATAAAACAGGAAGAGGTCTAGTCCGACTAAGACCAACGAAATTAGTCGATCTATCTTTTTGGACGACCAGTCAATTGGCAGACTAAAAATAACAAGCATTACAAAAACACTAATCACACTGAATACAGTCTGCTTTAACAAGAAAGATGTTGAAGTTCCTGAGCTCATATTCGAGCTGGCAGAATAGACCATGGTTACACCAAGAATTAGCAGGCCAATAATTAAAAGTAACAACACTAAATCAAGGTATTTAAATTTTTCTTTGACACGTCTTGGGGTTTCCCGGATCGTTTGTATCAACCGAAAACCGCGTCGCTTTTTCACAGCTTGCATCGTTCAAGGCTCCTTCATTAAACTGGATAACTTGTTATATTTTAGCACACTTCGACCTTGAACATTTCTACCTTCACGAAATCACAAAAAACGCCCTTCAGCATAATGCTAAAGGGCGTTCAATTTGTCTAATTTTTAAGAAGATTAGCCTTGTTGTGCAATCTTCTTACGCTTAGCAGCCTTTTCACGCTCGGCCGTAACCAAAATTTGCTTACGGATACGTACGTGTTCTGGCGTTACTTCGGCGTACTCATCATCGTCCAAGAACTCCAATGACTCTTCAAGCGTCATATCACGTGGCGTCTTGATTGAGGCAGTTTGGTCCTTGTTTGATGAACGAACGTTAGTTTGGTTCTTTGCCTTCGTAACGTTAACTGAGATGTCGTTGTCACGGCTGTTCATACCAACAACCATTCCTTCGTAGATGTCATCACCTGGGTGAATAAACATGATTCCACGATCTTCAACACCCATGATAGCGTACGTCGTTGCTTGACCTTGGTTAATTGAAACCAAAGTACCGTTACGACGACCAGGGTTCCAGTTCTTAACAACTGGAGCGTACGTCTCAAACGTGTGATTGTAGATACCGTATCCACGAGTCAATGACATGAATTCAGTTGAGTAACCGATCAATCCACGTGAAGGTACCAACCACTCCATACGAGTCGTACCAGTACCAGTTGGCTCCATGTTACGCATCTCACCCTTACGTTGGTTCAATGAATCAATAACTGATCCTGAGTACTCATCAGGCGTGTCGATTTGAACAGCTTCGAATGGCTCTGATTCAACGCCATCAACTTCCTTGAAGATAACTTGTGGACGTGAAACTTGCAATTCGAATCCTTCACGGCGCAAGTTTTCAATCAAGATTGACAAGTGCAACTCACCACGTCCTGATACCAACCATGCACCAGCTTCATCAGTGTCATCAACACGCAATGAAACGTCAGTGTGCAATTCGCGACGCAAACGATCTTCCAATTGACGAGCCGTCACATACTTACCTTCGCGACCGGCAAATGGTGAGTCGTTCGTACGGAACGTCATTTGCAAAGTTGGTTCGTCGATACGCAAAACTGGCAATGCGTCCAAGTGTGCAGGATCAACAACAGTTTCACCAACTGAAATTTCTTCCATACCTGAAAGGGCAATCAAATCACCAGCAATGGCTTCGTTGATTTCAACACGGTCCAAACCGATGAAACCAAACAACTTCGTAACACGGAAGTTTTGTGTCGTACCATCAAGCTTCATAACAGTAACATTGTCACCAACCTTGATCTTACCACGGAAGACACGTCCGACACCGATACGTCCAACGAAGTCATTGTAATCCAACAATGAAACTTGGAATTGCAATGGCTCGTCTGAATTGTCTTCAGGCGCTGGGATTGTTTCGAATACAGTATCGAAAATTGGCGTCATCGTGTGTTCTTGCGTAGCCAAGTCAGCATCCAATGATGACGTTCCGTTCATAGCTGAAGCGAAGATAACTGGGAATTCCAATTGATCTTCATCAGCACCCAATTCGATAAACAAATCAAGCACTTCGTCAACAACTTCGTTAGGACGAGCCCCTGGACGGTCAACCTTGTTAACAACAACGATTGGCGTCAAGTTTTGCTCAAAGGCCTTCTTCAAAACGAAACGAGTTTGTGGCATCGTACCTTCAAAGGCATCAACAACCAACAAAACACCGTCAACCATTCCCATGATACGCTCAACTTCTCCACCGAAGTCCGCGTGTCCTGGCGTGTCCAAGATGTTGATTTGCTTGTCCCCAACCTTAACGGCTGTGTTCTTAGCCAAAATCGTGATACCACGTTCCTTTTCAAGGTCGTTCGTATCCATGGCACGATCGCCAAGTTCAGTACGCATATCAAGCGTGTCTGATTGCTTAAGCAATTCATTAACCAACGTCGTCTTACCGTGGTCGACGTGGGCGATGATTGCAATGTTACGGATGTTTTCGCGCTTTGCCAAAATCCTATTCTCCTTGACTATACGTCACTTTTATTACTCTAATCGGTGTAACAACTAACAAATACGAACCGCTGAACACGCGGCCCGGCTTATAGGTCACGTTCAATTGACATGATATCGTTATATGCTTGTTGTGTTGCCACTAGAACTGCACCTGATAATAACATATTCACAGGTTGGTCGTCAATTTTTCCGACTTTAAACCCTAATGCTTCACCAAGCAATGTCCCAGCAGCGTAGTCCCACGGCTTCATAACACTGGCGTACGCAACTGCTCGACCAGTCAAAACATGTAAATATGAAATGCCTGCAGAACCATAGACACGGTATCCAATTGCCTGCTTCGCAATTTCAGGGAAACCGTATTGTTCATATAAGAGCCGCGCTCCTGACAAAATAACCAACCCATCAGCTAACGACGTGTTAACCGGATGACTTAGCTTTTCATCATTATGGTAGACCCCATATTCTGGACCACCGTGGACAATGTCGTGATTGACAACGTCCATAATCCATGCCATCACCGGCTTACCATCTTCATAGACCGCCAGCATGGTTGCAAATTCAGCATGTTGTTTCACAAAATTCATTGTGCCATCAATTGGATCAACGAACCAAACACGGCCATCCAGACTGTTAACGGCATCCCCAAACCCTTCTTCACCAAGAATCTTGGCATGTGGATCAAATCGTCGAATCGCATCCACGTAGAATTGTTCAGTTTCTCGGTCAACATTCGTCACTAAATCGCGATGCCCTTGTTTTGTTTCGACCTGCATCCGTTGAGAGACACGCTTCAAAACATTATCGTGGACAGTGTCTAGCCAGCCAAGAACAGTTGTATCCAGTTTCTTTAATTGTGTCTCATTCAACTGCTAGCCCTCCATTTTAAGGCGCTTAGTAGACGCTTGTTGGGCTGCCTGAATCGTACGGTAGATGCTGTAATCAGACTCTACCCCGAACTCACGATCAAGTTGCTTTTCTTCAGCTTTGCTTGGCACGACTGCTTTGAAGTCCTTGTAAGCTGCTAAAAGCGCTTCACGATCCACGCCACCCTCGTATGCTGCTGAAACAGCCGAGTACAGTGCGCTCACCTTGATGATGTCATCTGTTGACCAACCATCCAACATCGGATAGTTGAAATTCTTATCGCCACTGACCATTGAGATTACCCGATGTAACGCGTACCATCAGATTCTGACCATGGGGTCGTCTTGCTGATGTGATCGTAGTATAGCGTTCCGTGCAAGTGATCAATTTCGTGTTGGAAAACGATTGCTGGGTAACCCTCCAACTTTAATTCTTGGAAGTCACCGTTTTCGTCTTGATACTTAACCGTAATACGGTATGAACGCTCAACATAACCAGGCACGTCTTCATCAACTGACAAGCAACCTTCTCCCATTGACAAGGCCGTTTGCTTAACTGATTGGCGCGTAATAACCGGGTTGTAAATTGTTCCCTTAAAGAAGTACGTTGGCTCAGCATCTTCGTCGATATCTGAGTCATCAACATCTTCATCAGGAATCAAAATTGAAGAAAATTGTTGTGAAATACCAACTTGTGGGGCGGCTAGTCCAACCCCTGGGCGAAGACCGTACTTTTCATTTTCCTCTTCATCTTGGCTGATGATTAGGTATTCCATCATGTTCTTTGTGGCTTCCTTCACTTCATCAGAAAGTGGGAACGTCACCTTTGCGGCTTGCTGGCGCAAAACGGGATTGCCATCGCGCACGATATCCTTCATCAAATACATAGCTCTTCTCCTACCATTTTGTTTCTTAATAACAAGTATACCAAACTTAAACCGGTTGGTTCAATTTACGCAAATCGCGTAAGTAAGCAGCTGTTTCATCATTAATAACGTGGGCCACATCAACGTGAAGCATTGGCTTGCGATTGTCGTACCACACATCCGTCACAACCAATGCCATATCCGTCTCAGAGGCACTCACTAAATTCTGATCTTCCGTGTATTCGCGCAATGCGTTGTTCAACGCTTGTCGCACGACCACGACTTCTTGGCGCTCCTTGAATGGAATTTCAAATTCAAACGCCATCACCTCATGGCCCCAAATATTAGCCACCAGTGTCGAAGTTGGTCGGCTCATTGGGAAAATCAACAGTTCATTAGATAAGTCTTTTAAGGCCACTGCCATTGCCGCGTTCACGACCTGTTGTGAGGCGATGATTTGGCGCTCCGTCAAACGACGTCCGTAGCGTCGATAAATCGTGACTGCAATGACACCAAGTAACACAATCAGTCCAATCCATACAAACAACATATTACTTACCTCGTGAGTCACGGTAGGCCGTAATGATGCGTGATAATTTGTGCGCAATAAATTCGCTTTGCTGTCTGTCCTTTTCAGCCGGTGACGTCACCCGTAATGAGCGGAACGTCGCCGATAATAGGACGAAGTCATGGTAAAGACGATCCGTTGACGTTGCGCGTTCAGGCAAATCCGTGTACTGGGCGGCTAATGAAAAATCGTTATAGTTACGTACGAAATCTTCTAAAGACGTCACTAACACAAAATGCCCAGCCTGTCGCTTGGTTAATTCAACCGCTGATAAGCCGGCAATCATCGCTTGGAGTTCTGCTTCATACGCAGATGAGATACCCGTGGTTAAGGTAGCGACCTGCTCAGCTGGCTCGTTAACTGCCAGCGTGACATAACCAGCGATGCCGCGATTTAAATTAACATCCCACAGTCCGCCAACATAAATATACGTTGCCAAATCCGCTGGTAGCGTTGCTTTCAAACTGTTGACCAAAGCAACTTCTTCAGGCGTCGTTGTTGGCACATATGCGCGTTTGAATTTCCCTTTAACACCACGCACGTTGTCTTTTAATCGTTGCCAGATGCTTTTTGTCATCACTGCAAACCTCCGTTTCATTAACTTAAGTGTAACCGAAACACGGCAAAAAAACGACTGGTTGCTTATCGACGTCATATCTCATACATCCGGTGTGAATATGGTATTTAATCCGCATTTCTGATAAACTTACATATAAGATTGTTCGGTACAAGACAGTAATTAAAAAGGAGATTAACCGATTATGATTTTTAAGGTTTACTACCAACCTACTATGAAGCAAAACCCAAAGCGTGAAAACACGCAATCACTTTACATTGACGCTGTTGATCAACCAGCTGCTCGTTTGGCTGTTGAAACAAACACGGACTACAACGTTGAGTTGATTGAGCAATTGTCAGAAAAGGCTTTGGCTTACGAGCAACAAAGCCCTAACTTTAAGTTGACGGAGTTCTAATCTATGGTAATGAATCTGGATGTACGTCCGGACGAGACAGCCGTATACGCATTGGGTGGACTTGGGGAGATTGGTAAGAACACGTACGGCATTCAATATGGTGATGAGATCATCGTTGTGGATGCTGGTGTTAAGTTCCCTGAAGACGAATTGCTAGGAATTGACTATGTTATTCCTGACTATACCTACCTAAAGGAAAACCGCGATAAGATTAAGGCCTTGGTTATCACCCACGGTCACGAAGACCACATTGGTGCGATTCACTTTTTCTTGAACGCAGTTAACGTTCCTGTATATGGCGGACCTCTCGCCTTGGCATTGATTAAGAACAAGTTGGATGAACACGGCTTGTTAAACAGTACCGAACTTCACGAAATCGATGAAGATACTGTTCTTAAGTTTGACAACATGAGTGTTGAGTTCTTCCGCACAACTCACTCAATTCCTGATACGTTTGGTGTGGCTGTTCACACCCCTTCAGGTACAATCGTCGAAACAGGTGACTTTAAGTTCGACCTGACACCAACGACCAAGCAGCCACCTAACCTACAAAAGATGGCACGCATCGGTTCTGAAGGTGTCTTGCTATTGATGTCTGACTCAACAAACGCTGAACGAGATGAATTCTCAAAGTCAGAGCGTTGGGTCGGTAAGACGATTGATAAGTTGTTTGATGAAATCGATGGTCGTATTATTTTCGCCACATTCGCATCAAACATGTCACGTGTGCAAATGGCAACTGAAGCTGCCCTTGCCCACGGTCGTAAGATTGCTGTCTTCGGTCGTTCAATGGAAAGTGCTGTTACTAACGGTTTGGCACTTGGCTACTTGAACATTCCAAAGGAGATGTTGGTTGATGCACACGAAATCAACCGCCTCCCACCTAACGAAGTGTTGATTCTGTCAACAGGTTCTCAAGGTGAACCGATGGCAGCTCTTGCCCGTATCGCAAATGGTACGCACAAGCAGATTTCAATCCAACCAGATGACACTGTCATCTTCTCAAGTTCACCTATTCCTGGTAACACACAATCTGTTAACCGTGTGATTAACGAACTTGAAGAAGCTGGTGCTAACGTTATCTACGGTAAGGTCAATAACATTCACACTTCTGGTCACGGTGGCCAAGAAGAACAAAAGTTGATGTTGTCATTGATCAAGCCAAAGTACTTTATGCCTGTGCACGGTGAATACCGTATGCTTAAGGTGCACGAAGGTTTGGCGCACGATGTTGGTGTTCCTAAGGACAACACATTCGTACTTGATAACGGTGACGTTCTTGCTTTGACAGCTGACTCAGCTCGTTTGGCTGACCACTTCCCTGCTGAAGACACTTATGTTGACGGTAACGGAATTGGGGATGTTGGTTCCGCAGTTTTGCGTGACCGCCAAATGTTGTCACAAGATGGTTTGGTTGTCGTTGTTGCTACCATCGATTTGAAGAATCAAGAAATCACGGCTGGTCCTGATATCTTGTCACGTGGTTTTATCTACATGCGTGAATCTGAAGAATTGATTAATGAAGGTCGCAAGGAAATTTTCCACGCAATCTTGACGGCAATGCGCGAACCAAACGCAAGTGAACACAGCATTCGTAATGCAGTTGTATCTCAACTACAACGCTTCTTGTACGACAAGACGAAGCGCCGTCCACTTATCTTGCCAATGTTTATTTTGATCTAAAAACGAAATCACCTTCGTAACTTGCTCAATGCAGTTACGAAGGTGTTTTTTAGTTCTTCTGTAAGTTTTCTAACAAATTTTCGATTGGCGTCATATCAGTCATGTCAGTTTGACGTGATTCGACCATTTCTACTAATCGTTGTTCCGTTGGCGTACGTTCACCCATGGCCTTACGCTTTTCAAAAGCATACATCACCTTGAGCAACATTTTATCAGACGTCGAAACGTTATCAATATCAATCTTACCACCTAGCAGCGAAACGCTGGCACGTGGCATGTAGTCATGGACTTGATCTTCCAAAAATTGAATCGTTTCCTTATCTTCTGGATCTGTCATCCCCACAACGAAGACCCGTTCAACAATCTCTGGATCGAAGACATGTGCAATTTCTGGCAATCCTGCCACCGTCCGTCGATAGATTGACGCAAATACATACACCTTTTCAATCCCTGGCTCAGCAGCTAGTGCCGGACATTTGTGATAATCACACACTGGCAAGTCCAACGCCGTCGCAAAATCTTTGGCATATGCTTCAGTGGTCCCATATTTTGATGCATAAATAACAACTGCATTCGTCTTTGACATAACGATATCCCCCTACCCTTATTTTACTTAAGTGTACCGCTGACATTTGACTTCCATATGCAACAAAAAAGAAAAGCATCAGCTTATTTTTGGTCGTTGTTGCTGGTATTTAATTATTTGCTCACAATTTGCATAATTGTTGGCAACTCATTCACTTCATAAGTTGCCTGATATGGCGTTTCATTTACTTGTTGGTGAAGATTTACCCAAAGCGTGTCCAAATTATAACGATTACCACCTTGAATGTCTGAGGCTAAACCATCCCCAATCATGATGGATTCTTCACGGCTCATATCTTGGCGGTGCCCAAATATTGCATCGAAAAATTCTGTTGACGGCTTGGCATGACCGATCGCATCAGAGATAAACACATCATCAAAGTAACGACCAAACCCAGTGTGCTCTAGGCGTAATTCTTGTGTGCGTTGCTCACCATTCGTACCAGCAATTAACTTGTACCCTTGGTTAACGAGGTTCTTCAACAAGTCTTCTGCACCATCCAGCACAAAATAATTTTGATTCAGATACTGACGATATTCTTTCTCAAGCGCAATACCATCCACAGCACGGTCAAAGGCTTCAAATAACTTGCCAAAGCGCGTGTTATGAATTTGCTCCTTATTGATTTCACCGCGCTCATAGGCAGCCCAAAGGCCACGGTTAATTGTTTGGTAGGTTGCGAAGGCGTCATCAACTTGGTTTTCCAGACCGTGATCTCGAAAAATGTTCATCAATCCAACTTGCTCACCCTTTCGGAAATCTAGCAATGTGTCGTCCAAGTCGAAAATTAGGTGCTTATACATGTTTTGCCTCGCTTCTACTAGTTATTTAAACTCAGTATGCCAAAAAAGCATCAGTACAAGACCGACGCTTTAGAAAAATATTATAGCCAAAACGGGTATGGACGAGTTGTTACCATCAAGTCATAAGCACGTGAACCAAGCTCTTCACCATCTGCATGGCCTAATTCCAAGCGTGATGTGCGGACACGGATTGATGATGCTGTAAAACGGTGCACTTCTGAATAATTATAGTGACGCCCACGCACCAATTGAACAAGCAACCATAAAATCTTAAGGAAGAATTGTGGGCGTTCAATCATAATCAAGTCAATCTTACCATCAGTTGGATCCGCATCAGGCATAATCTTTACACCACCGCCAAAGTATGGGTGATTTGACACCGTCAACAGGTAACCACGTGGTGTGTAAAACTTACGACCATTCGCAATAATTTCAACTGGAAAACGATCCTGTCGTGACAATGCCTCAATCAGAGCCACTCCGTAAGTCGCCTTACCGAGCTTCAGCTTATTGAGAACATTTTTGATACGTGAGTTATTCGCAATTTCAACCGTCGTTGCGTCAAACCCAATCCCCACGTTATTCAAGAAGAAACGTCGTTCACGCTTAACTGCATCCATGTATTCACCAATATCAATTAACTTTGGCTCATCAGCGGCAACTTTCGTCAAAATCGCCTGCATCATCTCAGCTGGCGTGCCTACAATACCATGCGCACGCGCAAAATCGTTTCCTGAACCCGCTGGAATATAGGCCAACGGGATACTTCTCTTTGTATCAAAGGCAAGCAAGCCATTAATAACTTCATTTAGTGATCCGTCACCACCAACAACAACCAATTGTCGGTCTGACGCGTTTTCATATTTGGCATATCGATATGCCCATTTACGCAATTCTCCTGGCGCAGTTGATAGACGACTATCAAACTCCACGCCGTTTCTTTTCAAGAATTGTTCAACCTCTCCCCAGACAACCATGGATTTTCCTGAACGAGCTGCCGGATTGACAAAAAATGTGTAATGCATCTTTTTGTCATCTCTCTTTCTTTTTGTCATGAATTAGTATACAAAAATTCACACACCTCGTCAGCCCAAATAGTGTCTCGGTCATAAAACAGTCGATTTTTAGTCATATAAAAAACCAGAACCAAATCGGTGTTATAGTCCCCTAGAGGTTGACGGAAGAAATAATATAATTTCTTCCAGTCAACCTCTAGGGGATTTTTTATATGCCACGAGCAAAACTTTCAGCGTCACAAAAGCTGA
>JAAOED010000031.1 GCA_016466735.1 Weissella confusa
AAAGAATTAGATCAAATTAATCATTGGATCAATGCGAGACCAATGAAAACACTCAACTGGCAATCACCACGAAAGGTTTTTCAGCAGTTTGCAGTGTTCGGTTAATTCTTGCAATCTACCGTTAACCAAAATCAATTTGATCTAACATCGTTTCGCGACTAGCTTGGTCTAACCCAAGATAAGTCAGTGTCATGGATTCACTTGAGTGATTCAATAAATGCATGACTAAGCCAATGTTGTAGTTTGATTGTGTATAGACGCGATAAGCACCTGTTTTACGCATGGTGTGCGTGCCTAAATAGTTGATACCTAGTAGATCACCAACACGCGCCATGATCTTATAAAACTGTTTCTCAGTGATATGACGATCCGGATGGGCGGTTGAGGGAAATAACCAGTCTGAATTGATATTCTGTTGGACTAGCCAATCATGATATTGCAGCAAGTCTTGTTGCACGGGCTTTAAATATAACGTGTTCGCTTTACCCGTCTTTTTATCATGAATAAAGGCCGTGTTTTTAACAGAGCCATCTGGATTATAGATATCTGATTTCTTTAACGTCATGACATCACTCACCCGCAGCAAGGTGGCCTTGCCGACTTGAAAGATAGTGTAGTTACGGCGACCCGCCCGAAAACTATCTAATAAGGTGTCTTGTACCATTTTTAAGACGTTAGAGTCTTTGATTGGCAGTACGATTTGTTGAACCATAGATTAACCTTTCCAGCTTCTTTTTTAGGACTATTATATCATTTACAAAAAAAACAGCCCCTATTATCTACATGATAGATAATAGGGGCTGTTTTTATCAGGTTTTAGAGGGTGATTGTAATTATAATCCCTAATCAGGGTGTCTTAATCCATATTGTAACCGAAAGATATAATCAATAATTCCTGCTTTATCCAAGAACACGAAGATATATGAATATGACTAGTTGCATGAATAGTGCCAAAGCCAAAAGACTACCCAGTAATTCCAAGTTTGCGTATTGCGCAAACATAGTAGCAATCAATTGATAAGAAGTGCTTTTTAACGTGAATAAGTAAGGCTAATGCTGCTGTCCAACCGTAATCCAGAATTATTACGGTCGACAACTCGGTATTAGAACGGCTATAGTTCGTAAGCTTGGCAAGCCGCCAACTTGCGAACTTTTTTAAATCAAAACGTTGACACGGTGTCACCGACGCCTTATGCTCGTCTTATGGATTAATGACACGACGTCACCATAGGAGGGCACCATGGTATCAACAACATTTAAAAACTTATCTGCTGACAAGCAAACTAAGATTCGCCGAGCACTACTCAAGGAATTTACCGAACAGCCACTGGCAACTGCCCAGGTTGCTTCCATTGTTAAAACAGCCGGAATTGCTCGTGGAGCCTTTTATAAATACTTTGATGATTTAACTGACGCATATCGGTATTTATACGGTGTGGCAATGCAAGATATTCATAGCGACATTTCCGATGAGACTGGCGGCAGATTTGATCCACAATTCTATTTGGATCAGGTGGCAGCGTTTGTGAAGGGGGCCAAAGACAGTCGTTACTTTGGACTGGTCAAAATGCATCTGATGAAAAATGAGTCGCTGATTTCACAGGAACCCGTAGATCCTAAGACCGTGAATGCACAGGAATGGGCTACCATGATCCTAAGCCATGAAGCAATCAAGCAGATTATTATTAATCCGGCTGATGAAGCGCTGGTCATGAACAGATTTTCGAAAACATTGGAGTTGTTAGCAGAAAAGGGGAATGCATCATGTATTTAGCTTTGAAAGAGATTCGACACGAAAAATTGAGGTATGGACTAATCATTGCGATGGTCACGTTGATTGCGTACTTGATTTTTATTTTAACTAGTTTGGCGTTTGGACTTGCCGGGGAGAACACTCAGGCGATCAATTCATGGGATGCCAAGAGCGTGGTATTGAATAAAGACTCCAATATCAACTTGTCTCAATCGACCATTACAAATGTTCAGGCCAAAAACGACAAGTTAACTTCTAAAGAATCCTTGATTGGATCAACACCGGTGGTCGCAAAATACAAAGGCAAGGAAAAGATTTCCGGACAATTTGTTGGAATTAAGAACAGTCAGTTCATTTATAAAGAATTGAAAGTATCGTCTGGACATAAAGCTCATGGTAATCATCAAATTGTCGTCGATGAAAAGTTTAAAGACGATGGATATCAATTGGGTGACAAGTTGACGCTGAATTCATTTGACGACAAGTATGAAATTGTCGGATTTACCAAAAATGCCAAGCTCAATGTCTCACCAGTGATTTATGGCAGTTTGCCAACCTGGAAATACTTACGCGGGATGAATAATGTACCAGTTTCGGGAAGTGCAATTGTCTCACGGAATGCCAAGTATAATGCGCACAATTCACATCTAAAAACCTACTCGATGAATGAGTTTATCAATAAACTGCCTGGATATTCTGCTCAGAATATGACCTTTGGCTTTATGATCGGCTTCTTGATGATTATTTCTTTGGTCATTATCGCAGTGTTCTTGTACATCTTGACGATGCAGGCATTACCGACTTATGCCGTTTTACGTGCACAGGGAATTCCCGCACGTGCTTTGGTGACAACGATTACCAGTCAGTCGTTGATTTTGATGGCTTCTGGGATCATTCTGGGTGGCCTGTTGGCCGCAGCGACCGGTTCATTAATTCCTGTTGGCGTACCGATGGCGTTTAACATTCCGGTGCTCACGTGGATATCAATTGGTTTGATGATCATGGGTGTGATCGGAGCGGCAATCCCAGCTCAAAAGATTGCAGCTGTCGACCCTGTCAGTGTTATTGGAGGTTAAAATATGTCAGTAATTGAATTAAAAAACATTAATAAATATTTTGGATCCGGCATCAGCCGTGTGCATGTGCTCCATGACATCAATTTCTCTGCAGAACGCGGCCAATTGATCTTAGTGGTCGGCCCATCCGGCTCAGGTAAGAGTACCTTTTTGACGATTGCTGGAGGTTTACAGACCCCGACTTCGGGTTCCGTTGAAGTTGAGGGTCAAGCGGTGGATGATTTAACCAAAGCCCAACGTGATCAACTAAGACTAAATCGAATCGGGTTTGTCCTTCAGTCGTACAACCTGGTGCCATACTTGAAAGTCAAAGAACAGTTCGAGTTCGTGAATAAGGTTAAGCGTCAAGGCAATATCAATAAAGATGATTTGGAAGGTTTACTTGAGCAACTTGGTATTTCTCAACTAGTTGATAAGTATCCCGGTGAGCTGTCTGGTGGCCAAACACAACGCGTGGCCATTGCCAGAGCATTGTATGCTGACCCGGATATCGTTTTGGCAGATGAACCAACGGCCGCTTTGGATAGCGAGAAGGTTGCTGAAGTAGGCAGACTATTCAAAGACTTGGCCGAAACGCGGAATAAAGCAGTTGTCGTCGTCACGCATGACATCAGACTATTGGATTTTGCGGATAAGACGTATGAAATCTTGGATGGCAAAATCAGCTTGAAGGATAAGGAACACATGTTGGATCGCTAAGGAGCCATATCCCACTTCTGTTTGAGCCTAAACAATCTCCAATTCAATTGAAATAACAAACTCCATCGTTGTTCTGCCGGCGTCTACAAGGCCTGAAACTAAATTATTTATTTAATTAATTAAATTGTTTATTTATTGATGACCAGGACCGTATTTCTAAACTTCTTTTATGGTTTATTATATCACTTAACAAAAAAACAGCCCCCATTATCTACTAGTCAGATAATGGGGGCTGTTTTAATAGTCTTTTCTAGGGGTCATTATATAATTATAGACCCTGTTTATTTTAAATTAAGAGAGATTAATTTTACAATCTGCCAAGTATAATTTAAATTTCACATAAACAGTCGTGTTATCCATATGGATAGTAAACAAATTACAACAAATAGAACTACAAATATAGCAACAATACCAATTTTCTCAAAAACATAAGCGGTTTGATTTCGCTGCTTTCTGATCTCATCAACATTTTTTCCTTGGATATAAGCTAAAATTTCTGAGTATGTTTTTATATCAGCTTTTTTATTTGATGCATCAAGAATGTGACCACAATAGATAGCGGGAATAAGTAATATAAAAGGGACAAACTGTAATACTAAATGATTAGACAATAATAACGGTCCTATTGATACGGCTGCCAACAAAAAAGATAAAAGCATAACCCATGAGTATAAGCTTTCTTTTTTTCTATTCTGATTATTTTGTACTACCTTTTTCATTACTACTAAATCTCCTTTAACCAATTGATCCAATGAAATTTCAAATATTGAACTGAGTAGCAAAAGGCTTTGAATATCTGGATAACTTTTATCATTCTCCCAATTTGAAATTGTTTGTCTAGAGACAAATAATTTTTCGGATAATTCCTCTTGTGAGTAACTATAGTGACTTCGATATTTTTTTATTTGCAAACCCAATTTCATTTAATATCCCTCTTTACGTTAAAACTAATTTAAACCAATTAGCATAATTAAGCTGCCAAAAATACAGACAAACAGCATTTTTACTGCCATTTTTTTTGACACTATATAATTTTATCTTTATTCAGTAGGATTGACCGGTATATTTTGTTAATTATTCCATATCTAATAATGATCTCCCAATTAAAAAATAATTAAGCTTATAAAATACAAAAAGATCAAGAAATGATTTTAAGCTTGATCTTTAAATGCGTTATTTTGTAATAATAGCCCCTGTATAGATGATTTATGTTAATTCATATTGTATCCAAAAGTTCGCGTCATTAGGGACCGCTTCCACCATCATCAGCGTTTCGCTACGTTATCATATCATTCAAACAACTTTTAAGTCTCACAAAAGACCCGCATCAGTTCGACAGCTACGTCGAATTGATGCGGGTCTTTGGGTTTTCTACTAGTTGATCTGCTGAATCTGTTCACGTTCAGCAGTTGCCCGGACAGGATCCACAAGTGCCTGCCGATGCAAGCCATTGCGCGCTCGCAGAGCATAGAGAATCGTCACGGTATCGACAACTTCTTGCAGCATTGCGCCAATAATTGTTGGAATGACACCGAAGCTGGCGATTAACATCAAACCTGTACAAATCGCAATGCCGATGAGGACCGCTTGCTTGGCAATGACCATGGTTTCCTTAGCAATTAAAGTGGCCGCAGCAACTTTCGCCAAATCGTCGCGCAGAACCACGACATCAGCCGATTCGCTTGCCGCGGTTGCCCCATGTGCACCCATTGCAATGCCGACATCAGCAATCGCCAATGAAGGTGCATCATTGACACCATCACCAACCATCACAACTGGCCGGCCATCCTTAGGGACGTTATCCAAAACTTCAATCTTCTGTTGTGGCAATTGTTCCGCATAGACTTGGTCAATGCCGACCTGTGCCGCCACTTTATCAGCGATTGACTGCTTATCGCCAGAAATCATAATCAGCTTAGCATCATTTAATTCGTGCAGTTTCGTCATCGTTTCTTTTGCTTCTGGACGAATCTGATCGGAAAATGTGATCGCACCTGCGTATTGGCCATCAACATTCACATACACGGCAGTCGTATCAACCGTAGCCTTCGTCCCAGCAAACTCGGCTTTACCGACCTTGACTTTGCGGCCATCCACCGTGGCATTAACGCCAAAGCTAGTTGTTTCCGACACATCTGTCGCTGGCAGCCGATCAGCTGTCGGCACAGCATCTGTCAGTGAACGCGCCAAAATATGAGTCGATTGACCTTCCGCACTTGCGGCTAGCTTCAAAAGCTGATCCTGTGAGAAACCGGCTTGTGGCAAAATCGTCGCAACTTTTAAAATACCGCGTGTCACGGTGCCGGTTTTATCAAAGGCAAAGGTTTTAGCATCACTTAACTTTTCTAGCGTAGTCCCTGACTTGACAATGATACCGTTGCGGCTATTACGACTCATGCCGGAGACCATCGCAATTGGCGCGGCCAGAATCAGCGGACAAGGCGAGGCCACAACCAATACCTGTGCAAAACGAACTGGGTCGCCAGAGAAGAACCAGCCAAGACCCGCAATCACATAAGCAATCAACGTAAATAGTACCGCATAACGATCAGCCAACCGAACAAAATGTGCTGGCCGCGCTTCGGATTCCTTAACCAGTTTAATAATCCCTTGATACTGACTATCTTCAGCCCGTTGCGTGACCTTAACAGTTAGGGCAGCGTCACCATTGACGGTCCCAGACATAATGTCACTACCTGCGTTTTTGGCAACCGGTTTAGATTCACCCGTCAAACTGGCTTCATCCACCAAACTCTCACCTGCCAAAACCGTACCATCAACTGGCACGACTTCCTGCGGCTTAACCAAAATCGTTTCGCCAACTTGGACGGCCTCAACTTCAACATCTTCAACGTGTCCATCAACCATACGATGCGCGGTTGTCGGTGCATTTTCGAGTAATTGCTTTAATTCACTTCTTGCTTTTGTTGCTGCGTAGCTTTCAAGCGCATCGCCACCAGTCAGCATCAATAACACGATCATCGCAGCCCAATACTGGCCAACCGCCAAGGTGGCAACAACCGCCGTAATGGCAAGCAAGTCAACGCCGAAGTTACCAGAACGAATTGTCTTCACCATGCCCCAGAACATAATTAAAGCAATGATTGACCCCATCACCGTGATCAGCCCTTGCGCGATCAATGGTTGCTTTAAACCGAAAGCAAAGACTAGCGCAATGGCACTTACAGCAAGCACCATCATTAATTGCCAGTTCTTTTTCATCACTGCAACCCCCTTTTTCTAAGTACTCCAATAATAATCATTACAAGCTGAAAGCACAAACTTGAGAGCGTAAAAGACCGCAAGGCCGTGATCAGTGACTTTAAACAAGTTCATCGGGCCGCCAACCGTGAAGCAGCCGAACTGAAACTGAATGACTTCGCCAACAACTGGCATCAGACCTATCCCAAATTAATCAAAAATCTGCTTAAAATGCCGAATTTACTCACTTTCATGGACTTTCCACCAGCTATCCGGCAATCACTATACTCCACTAACCTGATTGAGAACTTTAATAAGCATCTCAAGCGTACCACCCACCACAAAGAACAATTTCCAACGGAAGATTCACTGGATCGCTTCCTGGTTTCTCAGTTTAATGTTTATAACGAGAAGTCTCTGAAGCGGATCCACCGAGGGTTCAAAGGACTTCAGGACACCTTGGAAGCATCATTTATTTAAGTTAGATACATATTATATGTACGAAGGCATTTCATTTACACAAGATTCTTGACGCTACCCCTTTATTTCCAACTTATATTCTTCTGCCATTTAACTATTCTTCTTTTTTCTTTTTTAGTTGTAACTATTTACCAAAACGCCACCACTTTTTAGGTTTAGGTTGTGACTCCGGAGTGCTATTTTCAGGTTCCGGTTGTTTGTCTGACGTCACTTCTTTTTCACCATCATCATGCGGTGCCATCGTTAAGGCTTTCAAGTCCTTAATTTCTGCCTTATATTCTTCGAGCAGTTGTTTGTCCTGTAAGGCTAGCCGTTGTTGTTGGTCTAATAAATTTTGCATTTGTGATATTTGTGAATCTTTATTTTCTATTTGCTTATCTTTAACAGCTAACTGTTGTTCTAATATGTTAAATACATAGCTATTATCCGTTGTTTGCTTATTATCACTGGTAACATTAGCATTACCACCGTTACCACCAACGTTGCTACCTACATTTTCACTGCCGTTACCACTAGAAAAATGCTGTTTTAAAAGCCTATACCCACCAGCCGTTACTACTAAGGTTTCTACTCCGTTACTATATACAGTTTCTACGTAGTTTGCTCTAAATTCATCGGTTAATCTTTTCCTAACTGCTTGCTTAGATACCTTAAATTCATCAGCAAGTTCTCGGATTGTTTTTAAATTGTCACTCATGATCTATATCCTGCCTTTTAACGATTGGTAGATACTGTTCAATCGATTTTTTAAGATACTTAGCAATATTCTTTTTCGAATAGTCATCTTGTTTATCTCGAATATATGCTAAGTGTTCTTTCACGCCCTTTAAACCACGTAACTCTTTTAATTCGTCATAGAGTGGATAAACATTTTTCTGTAGCCCTGACAAAATAGCTGTATCCGTCAAATCAATGTATGACAATAAGAAATGTTCCATCAGTAACTTTGTATATGGACTTTTTATAGCCTTAACAGTCAACATATCTTCTGTTTCTTCTTGACGGATCTTGCCCTCGATATAAACGGGATCGTCTAGCTTGTAACTAATATCATCTGCCACTTGGTTTTTAGTGATATGAAAGACAATACTCTCAATGCTGCGTCCTTTTTTTACTTTTTCATACGTAACATTAAAGCTGGTATAGTTTGTGATTTCTTTAATCGGATCTTTTAATACTCTTCTTTCAAAATCAGTAAACTTTTTATATTCACTCACCGTATCGGTCATGTCGCGCAATTCCCGAATAGTGATTATCGGATTACGGTAACTTTCCACTTGCTCTTCTCTTCGCCCACCTTTAACGCTGTAATGCTCATATTGGTTATAATTCATTGATAACCAACGGTACAAAATGATTGCATACTTGCTATTCAATTCAGAAATTTCCGATAAGGCATGTTGCGTAAAATTGGTTTTAAGATTGATTAAATAAGGCATGATTTCGGGGCTAAATCGGATAGTTACTTCATCATGATAATCAGCCCATTTAACATAAGGGATAGGCACAATACTTTCAAATTCATATCCCTTTTCTTTGGCTTTTTTTATCTTAAAAAATGCTTGTTTCTGCATTTTTTCAATTGCTTCTTTAAAACGACTATGTTTATTGCTATCATCCACGTTAAAAAAAGCAAATAACTCTTGCTTGGATAAATAAACTGTCTGGTCTTTCGGTGGATTTTCGGTATCAATTAAAGAAACAGCTAATTCAAACATTTTAAGCGGTGTTTTATCCATTTTGGCAATGGATGTAATTAAACTGTTATGCTCAACCACTTTTCGTTTTGATAATTCATTCAAGGTCTGTACCTGCCTTGTCTTTGATTCTGGTATAATAGACATATAAATACGCTCCTTTAGGCGTGTTGTTGGATAAGCATAAAGAAAAACTTTTAGTCAGGAATTTCTTTATGCTTTTATTATAACATTATATAGCGACAAAACATTTTAAACAGTCGCTATATGCATAGTTTTTTGTCGCTATATACATAGTTTTTTGTCGCTATATGCATAGTTTTTTGTCACTATATTACCTATTAAACCCTTGATATTACTGAATTTCTAACTACGCAAAAGAACAAAAGATTAAAATATAAAAGATAAACTTATAATAGGCTGCGCCTTTTTATTAAACCCATCAAAAAACAAAACAAAACAAAAAGAACCCCAGCGTACGTCAATTTTGTACGTAGGGTTCTTTTTTGAACGGTTTTCAGTGATATATCCCTTATTATCTAATATTATTGCCCCTTAATAAGCCGATAGAGCTATTTTAACTTGGTTAATGATTATTTATACGTTTGGTGGCTAAAAATGCTTAGACAGGCAAATAAGCCATTCTAACGTTAAAGACTTGGCCCTTTAAAAAGATCACGCGTTAATTCAATGATGCGATTAATTAATGCTTTAACTTGTTCAATGCCCCAATCTAATCTAGTTGGCGCTATTTTCGTATCTGGATCTGCTCTAGCTGTCGTCAGTGTTTTTAACCATGACTGGGCTACTTTTTTATTTTTTGTGAGTTCTTCATGATCCAGCTTATAAAGAACATACCGAGCCTCCACATCAGTATGCGATAGCTTGTCGACACCATAATCATTTTTAAGCATGTCTCTCATGGCATAATCCAGCTGTTGCTGTTCTCGTTGCCGCTTCTGTAGCGCTTGATGCGTTTCTTTTAGGTTTTGATAATCAGCTTGGATGTCAGCTAATTGCGCTTTTACTTGTCCTAACGTTTGCTTGAGTTCTTCTGTCTCATGCTTGCTTTGTAAGGTGGCTTTCTTCATCGTGGCTAACACGTTTTTAAAGCGATCTAAGTCATCTGGTTTAAGCACCGTCTTACCAAAGAGGTTTTTAGATAAGGCTTGTTTAAAATCATCAATTTGTTTTTCGGCTAAGTCCACTTCCCTTAAGGCTTGATCCGTGATTTTAAGTAAGGCCTTTTTAGCCGTAATATTTTCTTCAACGTCAGCTAGTTCTGTTTTTAAGGCATTAAGCTGATCATTGTATTTTTTGATTTCAGCGACATTCTCAAACGGTAAGGTTTTGTTATTTAGAATCCCTTGTTCATAAAAGGGGAGCACCTTTTTTAAATGCTGATCTAAATCCTCATGAAAGCTTTGCAAATCATGGCGTGTGAGCACTTCTTTAGCGGATACTTTATAGCGTGATTTTTTATCATCAAAAACAACGGGGACAAAGGCATAGTGCAAGTGAGGAGTTGTCTCGTCATAATGCACCACAGCGGCCACGGCATTTTCTTGACCATAGCGTTCATTGAGGAAATTTGTGGTTGCTTCAAAAAAGGCGCTCTGTTGCTCGTAGGGGGCTTCTGTAAGTTCTTCAGGTAAAGTGACTATCCAAGTCGCTAAGGCCTTCACATCGTCTCTTTTCATGCAATAAACGTCATTTAAGCGCGCATTGAAGCGTGAAAGCATATCTGAACCATCTGCCATGAGATCTTGATTCAGATAGGATTTCGACACATCAATTTCTTTGTTAGTGTGATGGTCGGTTTTACGTTCAAAATGGACCGCTAAACCGGGTACTGCGCCACGCGTATTTTTCTTTAAATGCGCCATCAAAAATGCCTCCTCGAAAAAGGTTTTCCAAGACCAGTATAACACCGTTAAAAATCTGGTATAGCCTGTTATACCAAAATGTTATTTTGGACAGTCTCTGCGAGGCGTGTCATCGACAAGCGATGACAGTAGCGTTTCCCCTTCCTACTGGGGAAACTGCTATTTTACAGCGCCTATTATCCGGCTTGTAAAACCTCCGGCGGGTCACGCCGTGACGGGGCAATTTATCATTGCAAGATCACCTTCAGTGAGAGCATGTCATGCAGAACGCTGCCCGCGTGGGGCAAGCTGATGGTAGACGACAAGTATTTGTGCATGGTCGTTCGATTGAAACGAGACCTGAAAGTGTGAAAGCACGACAAACCTTTGGACATTTTGAAGTTGACACCATGCAATCGGATAAAGGACGTGGCGATGTGCTGGTGACAATTACTGAAAGACTAAGCCGGCAACATATCGTGAGACAGGTCACTGGGCGCAATAGTCAGGCAGTGACCCCAGTCTTAATTCGTTTTTTCAAGGGATCAAAAATGCCAAGTCAATCACTGTTGATCGTGGGCGAGAATTTGCAAAATATAACGAAATCGAGCAAAAACTGGGCATTCCAGTCTATTTTGCGCACCCATATTCACCAGAAAAACGTGGGAGTAATGAGATATTAAATCGATACGTCCGTCGTTTTATACCGAAAGAACGCAAAATTGAAACAGTTAGCGCCAAAGAATTAGATCAAATTAATCATTGGATCAATGCGAGACCAATGAAAACACTCAACTGGCAATCACCACGAAA
>JAAOED010000032.1 GCA_016466735.1 Weissella confusa
CTGGTTGCAGCTGGTCTGTCCTTTTTTATTTTTACACCCAAAAACAAAAAAAAGGTACCAACAACCAATCGCGTGAGCGAGTGGTCATCAGTACCAAATATTTTAGAACCCAATAAAACGCCGTAACATCAGCATTGATTGATGTTACGGCGTTTTGTGTATAACTGTTATTTCTTTGATTCTTCGACCTTCGAAGATTTAGTATCTGATTTTTGCTTTTGTTTATCATCAGACTTATTTTGCTTCGATTGGGCCTTTTTAGCTGACGAAAGGGCATTGTTAGCAGAATCCTGCATCGCCTTTAAGGCATCGCTAGCACTGCTTTGCAGCGCAACGATTTCAGAACTCTGTTGTGCGACCTGATCAGCTAACTGTTGGACCTTTTGTTGGGCCTCGCCAGAATTACGAAGAGCCTCAACATATGTTTTACCTGTGGTAGCAGCCTTATTGAGCAATTCCACACCACCATCAACGGTTAGTGCTTGATTATACATGTTCACAGCAGATTCCCAGTTCTGCTGTTTAATTTCCTCGTCAGCATGCTCAAGATAGGTTAGTTGTTGACTTGCGGTACGGTTTTCAACCGATACGTGAATCTTGCGAGATTTTTGATATGCGGTGCGAGCGATTTCCCATTCATGGCCAGCAACTGCATTACGGGCGATGCGCATTTGCTTGTTGTAAGCCTGGTCATCGTAGTAAATTTTAATGCCCCAAATTGAACCTGCCGCAGCAAGCGTCAATAATATAACGGATACAATAGTCCATTTGGTTTTCATGCGATGAAACCTCCTGTGATAAATGACGTAATAAACATACAATTAACCTATCATACAGCGAGTACAAATGCGGTAACGGATTTTTTGTTAGATATTAAAAATATGAAACGTTGTTTTTAAAACATCACCAAACACAATTTGTAAGCGCTTACTTATTTTGATATAGTGAATTGAGTGAAGGAAACAGGACTAAAGGGGATTAGTGATGTACAAATATGAGGATGTGAAGGTTGAATGGGCTGATAATACGGTGCGATTTGATTACGTGGATCGCTCAGCCTTTTCTGAAGATATAGAAATTCCAGAACATTGGCATGAAGAACTTGAAATTAACTACACACTGACTGGTGAGGTTAAGGAATATATTATTGACGGGGAGACTGAGTGTGTCCATGGAGGTGAATTTATTGTTGTAAATCCATTTCAAGTACACGGGGTTCACAATGTAAGTCGAGAGCGACGAAACCTGCTATTGTTGGTGTCGCAACGCTTTATTCAAAAATTTATACCTCGCTTATCAGATACGCGCTTTATCTTGAAACCATCAATATATATGTCATCTGACCAACAACATGCAGTGGCAAAGATGGCGGACTTGATGAATAGTATATTTGAAGTGACCAAGGCCAATCATGAATACCGTGATGATGAGTTTATTGGGTTGACCGTGCAACTTTTGGCATTACTAGGTAGTCATTTTGGTATCAAAAATGATTCAAAGGTGACCAATAATTTGGCGGAAACGATTGCGTATGTCCAAAAGAATTATAAAGAGGAACTCACTTTGGTCGGTTTAGCGAACCGCGTTCATTTGAGTGCGGCATATTTTGATCGTTTCTTTAAGGAGCAAACGGGTTATTCTGTCATGCAATACGTTGCCAAGATTAGATCAATGCACGCGTACCAACTGTTGACTGTTGACCAAAAAAGCGTTGCGTATACCGCCACAATGGTTGGCTTTTCTTCAACGCAGTCATTAAACCGCAGCTTAAAAAAGAATTTTGGATTGACGGCCACCGCTTTAAAAAAGCAAAAAACAACCTAATTTGTCGCAAAAACCACAGGATTAAGTAAGCGCTTACATAGTAATATTATCTTCGTTGAGATTTAGTAAGTCATTTTAAATGGCTAAGGGGGATTATATTGTTATGAATAAGCATGGATGGCTGTTTAAGGCCTCGCTTTTATCGATTGCAACGTTAACTAATGCTGCGGCCGCTGTACAAGTGACCGTACCCATGATTATGAAAGACTTGCCAACGCAGTCACAATCATCAATTGAGCTGTTAATGTCAGTGACTAGTTTCGGAATTATGTTGTTTGTTTTGTTGTCAAATTTTGTGACGCGGATTATCGGTAATAAGAAGACGGTTGTTCTGGGGGTGCTCATTGCAGTGGTGGCCGGAATTGTGCCAATGTTTTCTGAAAATTACACAGTGCTATTGGTATCGCGTTTCATGTTTGGTGCCGGTGTGGGGTTGTTTAATTCATTGGCAATCTCATTGATTTCGATTTATTACGAAGGCAAAGAACGTGACACATTAATCGGGTTCGAAAATGCAACGGCCGCGGCCGCAACGACTATCCTAACATGGTTGGTTGGGTACTTAATGTCATTCGGTTGGCACATGACTTTTGGTGTCTACGCACTTGGATTTATTCCACTGATTATGTTTGGCTTGTTTGTTTCTGATAAGACGCCAACCGTAAGCGGTGATAGTAATCAAGGGAAAGTTTTAGGTAAGGCGCGTATTAATCGTACTATGGTTGGCTACGGTGCCTTCATGTTTATTCTCTTTGTAACGTACTTTGGTATGACGGTTAAAATCGCACCGTTATTTGAACAACTAGGCTATGGTACTGGTGCGCAAGCTAGTCTTATTTCAGGTATCAGCGCAGCGACAGGATTTGTTGCTGGTTTGATTTTCGGAAAAATTAAGCAATGGTTTGGTCGATACACGGTTGGTCTGGGGGCACTAGCTGGTGGTGTAATGGTATTACTCTTGAGCATGAGTCAAAATTTGATTTGGTCAGGTGTGTTGATTTCTTTGTACGGATTGGCCTTTGGAATGGCTGTGCCAGGTGTGTACTCAGCCGTAGCAGCTCGTACTGATGAAGCGTCGCAAACATTGGGCTCAACTGTTTTGTTAGTTGCTGTTAACATGGGTGTGTTCTTAAGCCCGTATGTATTCCAACTGGTTTCAACGGTGGCTGGTAGGTCAACTGCCGCCTTTAGTATGACAGTTGATGCTGTTATCGTGTTGGCACTAGCCGTGATTACACTTGTCGTTACTGGGGTAAAACGACCAGCTAAGGTTGATGAACAGGTGAACGTACCAGTAAAGTAGGGAGAGTTAATAGCATGACAAAAGATTATTTAGCAATTGATGTTGGTGGAACGCGTTTAAAAGTTGGTCTGATTGATCGGTCTGGTAACATCATCGAAAAGTTTAGTGAGCGTACTAACACGGCTGGTTTAGAGGCATTTTTGGGGCAATTACGAGATGTTATCGGACGTTATGATGGCAAAATTCGAGGTGTTGGATTCAGCCTGCCGGGGAAGTTAGCGCACCCTGATGACACTATTAAGGGTGGCGGTTCATTAACGTTTATGGATGGCGTTAACTTGCGTGACAAGTTAGATTTGGATATTCCAATTGCCGTCGAAAATGATGGGAAAGCGGCGGCCTTAGCTGAATTGTGGTTAGGGCAACTAAAAGATGTACAAGATGGTATGGCCATTGTTTTGGGGACTGGTGTTGGTGGTGGGCTAGTCCTAAATGGTAATTTAGTTTATGGCACCCACTTTCAAGCTGGTGAATTGAGTTTCATTTTCAATCAACTTGAAAAGGGGATGGACACGTCGATTGGATTGAACGGATCGGCGGTCGAAATGATTAAACGTATCGGAACCGAGCTTAAGTTGCCAGAGATTGATGATGGACTAGCAGTATTTGAACACATTAATGCTGGTAATCCAGTCGCAGTCGATATTTTTGATGCCTATGCGGCTGAAATTGCCTTGTTGATTCAAAATATCCAAGCAATTGTTGATGTTCAACGCATTGTTATTGGTGGTGGTATTTCTGCTCAGCCGATTGTAGCGGAACGCATTCGTGATCAATATATGACTTTCTTCGAAGGAAATGAAGTTGTGGCCGGAA
This sequence comes from Weissella confusa, assembly GCA_016466735.1. Classification (GTDB taxonomy): domain Bacteria; phylum Bacillota; class Bacilli; order Lactobacillales; family Lactobacillaceae; genus Weissella; species Weissella fermenti. The sequence goes on from JAAOED010000032.1 coordinate 3,944, forward strand.
CCTTGACGCCGGTTGAAATTGTGGCCGGTCAATTTGCTAATGACGCTAATTTGTTTGGTGCCATCTACCACTTGTTGATGGAACTCAACCAAGAAGTTTAATATGAGTCTTTAAATGGTCGTACCAGCTGTGGTGCGACCATTTTTGGCCTATACCACAATATGTAAGCATTCCTGACAATGTTTGTTCCAACAATTAAAACGACGCCTATACTAATCGTAAAGTTAAAGAACGATTAGAAAGATTGAGGGTGACAACATGAGCGGATCAGATATAGCATGGGTTTTAATGAGTTCAGCGTTAGTTTGGCTAATGGTGCCAGGCCTTGCGTTGTTTTATGGGGGATTTTCAGACGTTAGATCAACAGTTAACACGCTGGCCATGGTATTAATTGCCATTGCGATTGGGGGAGTGTTGTGGTTCACAGTTGGCTATTCATTGACGTTTAGTGGTAACGGTCCAATTATTGGGGATTTGAAGCATGCCTTCTTGAACGGTGTTTCAATGACACAAAGCACGCGTGGTCTATCAATTCCAGATGGTGCATTTGCGCTGTTCCAGGGGATGTTTCCAATGATTACGATGGCTATCATTGCAGGATCCGTTGTCGGACGTATGAACTTTAAGGCATTTGCATTGTTCCTGATTGGCTGGATGATGTTGGTGTCTGTGCCATTAGCTCACATGGTATGGGGTGGCGGCTTGCTAGCTCAAATGGGTGCAATTGACTTTGCCGGGGGCGATGTGGTGCACATTTCATCAGGTGTTTCCGGATTGGTGTTAGCATTGCTAATCGGTAAGCGTCAGCATGTTACGCAACTTACTGCACACAACATGCTCTCAATTGTTATCGGGGGTGGTTTGTTGTGGTTCGGTTGGTTTGGATTCAATTCTGGTTCAGCATTGGCAGCCGATGGCGTGGCAATCTTGGCCTTCTTGAACACAAGCATTGCCGCAGCGACTGCGATGCTAACTTGGGTGATGTTCGATTTGTTAGTCTTTAAGCAGGTTAAGGTATCCGGTGCTGTATCCGGTGGTATTGCTGGGTTGGTGGCAATTACACCAGGTGCTGGTTTTATTGAACCGGTTGGAGCCGCCATTACTGGTGGTGTGGTGGCGTTGATTGTTTACGTTGCAACAACGGTTATTAAGTACCGAATGGGCTATGATGATACGTTAGATGCCTTTGGACTACACGGTGTTGGGGGAGTTGCCGGTGGTTTGTTTACAGGAATTTTTGCAACAAAGGCCTTGTCAGGACAAACTGGTTTGTTGGCTGGTGGCTGGCATTTGTTCGGCATTCAGATTGCGGCAATGGTGGTGACAATCATCTTATCAGTTATGATGACTTGGGTAATTGCTAAAGCAGTTGCCTTTGTAACGCCATTGCGTGTTGACGAAAAGGCTGAAGCAGCTGGCCTTGATTTGTGGCAACACGGTGAGTCGGTTGTGACGCAAATCCAAACGACGCGCTAATGGCTGTTGACATTGTTCGATATTAGGAGTAAATTAATATTACAGATTTGTAAAGGTTTCCTTTACAATGATAAAGAACAAAAGGGGGTAACAGTATGTTTGGAATGAATGTATTGAATAAGAAAATTGATCGCGCCGTCCGTGAGTACCAGAAGCTGGATCCGGACTATCGCCCCGCCAAGAAGAAGTCTAAGAAGCGTTAATTGTTAGAATTAATTGCGCCGGTTCACATTTGTGAACCGGCGTTTTTTTGTTTCAAATAAATATAAAAAACAACGAGTCATTCAAGTTGGTTTGCCGAAAGAACTAAGTTACGAAATGTGCAAAATCAGAATTTGCGCTAGGGAATCAAATGTGGCATCTAACGGTTAATCGGTAAACGACACAGTTCAGATGAAATTTGGGATTATGTGTAATAATGAGCACTTAAAATCAGATTAAAAAACAAATATTGTTCCTGTAAATCGGCGTGCATAACTATCTGTGAAAATGTAAGCGCTTTCTTTTCTAACTGAATCATGTAATTGGGAGATTGAATTATGACAGGAAATGTTGGTATAAAAGCCAGAGTGCAACGGATAGGATCGAGTTTGTCTGGTATGGTCATGCCTAATATTGGGGCTTTTATTGCGTGGGGGTTGATAACAGCTCTGTTCATTCCGACAGGTTGGCTGCCAAATGAGGAGTTTAATAAATTAGTATCCCCAATGCTAACCTACGTGTTGCCACTTATCATCGGCTTCACGGGTGGATCGATGGTTTACGACGGTCACCGTGGCGGTGTCGTGGGGGCGATTGCCACGATTGGTGTGATTGTCGGATCAAACATCCCAATGTTTCTGGGAGCGATGATTGTCGGTCCACTTGGGGGATGGGTAATTCGGAAGTGGGATAATATCGTACAACCTAAGATTCGCCAAGGATTTGAAATGCTAGTTAATAACTTCTCGGCTGGTATTTTGGGTGGTCTTTTGGCTTTGATTGGTGTTGTTGCTATTGGCCCACTGGTTGCTGGATTATCGACGGTTTTGCAGACGGGTGTTGACTGGATTGTTAATGCAAATCTTTTGCCTTTGGCGAATGTGTTTATTGAGCCGGCTAAAATTCTATTTTTGAATAATGCTATTAATCAAGGTATTTTAACACCGCTTGGCATTCAACAAGCGGCTGAAGCTGGTAAGTCAATTCTGTTCTTACTTGAGCCAAATCCTGGGCCAGGGTTGGGATTATTATTGGCATTCATGTTCTTTGGTAAAGGGGCAGCGAAATCTTCAGCGCCAGGAGCGATTATTATCCAATTTTTGGGTGGCATTCACGAAATTTACTTCCCTTATGTCCTAAGTAAGCCGGCACTATTCCTTGCCGTCATTGGTGGTGGTGTATCGGGTACCGCAACGTTCCAATTGCTGCATGTTGGATTGAAGGCCACCCCATCACCTGGGTCGATTTTCGCCATTTTGCTTATGACACCCAAGGGAATTGGTAACTTTGTTGGCGTAATTACTGGTGTGCTAGTCGCAACGGTTGTGTCATTCGTGATTGCGGCAGCGATTTTGCATCGTGCTAAAGATGATGTTGATATCGAACAAGCTAAGGCTGAAACACAAACCATGAAGTCAGAGGCTAAGGGTGTTCGACCAGCTATCACGACTGGCGAAGATGCCGTAACTGGCGTGGACTACAACGGTGCAACGTCAACTGATAATTTGTCAGACGATAATCTAAGCCAGATTAAGCAGGTTATTTTTGCTTGTGAAGCTGGTATGGGGTCATCAGCAATGGGGGCGTCGCTTCTTCGTGACCGCGCCAAGAAGGCTGGGGTTGATATTCCAATTACAAATTTGGCAATTAGAAATCTGAAGGCTGATGAGAATACGTTGGTTGTGACGCAAAATGAGTTGGCGGACATGGCTAGTCAAAAGGCGCCAACAGCAAAGCGTGTTGCTGTTGATAACTTCTTAACATCGCCTAAGTACGATGAAATCATCATGAACTTGAAGTCAGTTCAAATTGGTCGCGTTGATCAAGGCAGCCAAGAGGAGCCTAAGCCAGAACCATCAAGTGACTTGACGCAAATTTCGTGGGTAGATGTTAAGCACATTGATTTCATTCACCATGATCAACAGCGTGGGTCAGGAACCATTGCGGCAACTGAATTGTCGGCACGTCTGGAAGCAGCTGGTATCAATGTTAGCGCAGATAATGTACCAATCGGCCAAGTGACTGACGATAAGTCGGAATTGGTCATTGTTACAGATGACGCCGCAAGTAATCTTATAAACCGTTACTTGCATGTTCAAATTTTGAAGGTGCCATCTATTACGTCAGAAGACTTGTGGCAAGCGGTAGTCGAACAAATTGAGAAAGGGGTAGCGTAATGCGTGGATTATCAAAGGAATTAATTCTGTTAAATCAAGATGTTGCAACAAAAGAAGCGGCCATTCGAGTTGCTGGTCAATTATTGGTGAATGCTGGGGCAGTAGAACCTGAGTATGTGGATTCGATGATTGAACGAGACGCGGATGTGTCTGTTTATATGGGGAACTTTGTGGCTATTCCACACGGTACGCCAGCTGGCATGCAATATATCAATAAAACCGCAATTTCGATTGCCCAATTTCCAATGGGGGTGAACTTTGCAGCCCCAGGCGAACCAGAAAAGATTGTGACGTTAGCGTTTGGTATCGCTGGATTGAATGGCGAACATCTTGATTTGTTAAGTAACATTGCGGTCTTTGCCAGCGATTTGGATAATATCGCTAAATTATCTGATGCCACGGATGTTTCTGAAGTATTAGAGCTGTTAGGAAGTGGCGAAGGACGTCAGGCGGTTCACTTTGGTGCTGGAAATATCGGCCGTGGATTTATTGGTGAAACATTACATGAGAGTGGCTTTGATGTCACGTTCGTCGATGTGAATAGCCAAATTATTGATGCGCTAAATGAACGCGGTGAATATGACATTACGCTAGCAGCCGAAGGAGATCCAATTGTCCATGTTAATCATGTTCGCGGAATTAATAATCAACAAAATCCTGAAGATGTCGTTGCAGCGATTAAAGATGCAGAACTAGTAACGACTGCCATCGGACCGAATATTTTGCCTTACATCGCACCTCTTATTGCCGACGGTATTACAGCACGTCGCCAAGCGAGAGTGAAAACACCTTTGGATATCATCGCTGCTGAGAATATGGTTGGTGGCTCACAAAAATTACGTGAGTATGTTTTTGAGCATCTTGATCAAGCAACAAAGCAATATGCGGATGCCTATGTCGGTTTCCCTAACTCCGCGGTCGACCGTATTGTGCCGCAACAATCACACGACGACCCATTAGCCGTTACCGTTGAAAGTTTTAAAGAGTGGGTCATTGATCAAACTGAAGTTCATAACACTGACTTCAGGCTTAAGGATGTGCACTATGTTGACGACCTAACACCTTACATTGAACGTAAACTTTTTTCTGTGAACACAGGCCATGCAACCACGGCTTATACTGGGGCGACAAGAGGATACGAGACGATACAGGATGCTTTACGAGACCGTCACGTTAAAGTTCGCTTAGAAAAAGTGTTAGCTGAAATTCGTGGTTTGTTGGTAGATAAGTGGGACTTCAATGAGACTGATTTGGAGGATTACCATAGGGTGTTGGTTGAGCGATTCGCTAATCCACGGTTGAGTGATTCAATTGAGCGTGTTGGGCGTACACCGATTCGTAAATTGGGCTATGATGAACGCTTTATTCGACCGATTCGAGAATTAAAGGAACGGGATTTGGAATACGATGAGTCACTGATTGAACAAATCGTTGACCGTGTCATCTTGACGGGTCAAATTCTAACGGCGTCATAAATTTATAAAGCGTTTTACGTTTCGCTAAATTTTGTATAGCGACACCTATACCAATTTATACCAATTAATTCACAATGGTTTGATTATTGGTTGACTGTGCTTTTGTTTATGCAATAATAGTCTTTGTATTAAAACGCAATGAAAACTCTAAGTGGTATACCACTTGGTTTATGAAAGTGCATTAGGGGGAAATATTTATGTTTTGCGGAATTGTTGGATTTACTGGTTTGAATTACCAATCAGCACCGATCTTGTTGAAGGGATTGGAAAAGCTTGAATACCGTGGTTACGATTCAGCTGGTATCTTTGTAGCTGACCAAGCTTTGGGGACTGACCAATTGGTTAAGGAAAAGGGGCGTGTTGCGCAACTTGAGGCCTTGGTTGATACGAAGAACGTGACGGGGACGAGTGGTATCGCACATACTCGTTGGGCAACTCACGGTGTTCCATCAATTAACAATGCCCACCCACACTTGTCTGCGGACGGACGTTTCTACTTGGTGCACAACGGGGTTATCGAAAACTATCTTGAGTTGAAGCAAGAGTACTTGTCAGATGTCACGTTCCACTCAGACACTGATACTGAAGTGGCTGTGCAATTGATTGGTAAGTTTGTTGATGACGGCATGACAACATTCGATGCTTTGAAGAAGTTGATCAGCTTGTTGGATGTTAACTCAGCGTACGGATTCTTGTTGATGGACCGTAACGAACCAGAGCGTATGTATGTTGCAAAGCAAAAGTCACCTTTGCTAATTGGGGTTGGTGAAGACTTTAACGTTGTAACGTCAGACGCGGTTGCAATGTTGGATCAAACGCACGACTTTATTGAATTGCACGATGGTGAAATTGCCATCATCGATCCTGATAATGTTCGTTTGTTCGATACAGATGGTGTTGAAACGTCACGTGAGCCATTCCACTTGGACATTGATGCATCAGAAACGGATAAGGGAACTTACCCATTCTACATGTTGAAGGAAATTGACGAGCAACCAATCGTTATTCGTCACTTGATTGAAAAGTACTTGGATAGCGAGGGTGGTGTACACGTCGGTCAAGCCATCTTGGATGACATTAAGGCTGCCGATCGTCTCTACATTGTCGCGGCTGGTACGTCATACCACGCTGGCTTGGTTGGACAGCGCTTGTTCGAGCAATGGGCAGGTATTCCAACGGAAGTTCACGTATCATCTGAATTTGCTTATGAGCAACCTTTGTTGTCAGAGAAGCCATTCTTTATCTTCTTGACGCAATCGGGGGAGACAGCTGACTCACGTGAAGTTTTGCAAAACATTAACGCCCAAGGTCTCAAATCATTGACGTTGACGAACGTTGAAAAGTCAACGTTGTGGCGTGAAGCAACTTACGCTTTGCCATTGTTGGCTGGGCCTGAAATTGCCGTTGCTTCAACGAAGGCCTATGTTGCCCAAGTTGCTTTGCAAGCTATCTTGGCTTATGCGGTATCTGATCGCGACGCGCTTGGCTTTGATTTGGAGCAAGATTTGTCAAAGATTGCCGTTGGTATCCAAGGAATCGTCGATGACAAGGAAACATTGCAACGTGTTGCCAACGAGATTTTGGTTGAGTCACGCAACGCATTCTTCATTGGTCGTGGGGTTGATTCAACGGTTTCATTGGAAGCTGCGTTGAAGTTGAAGGAAATCTCATACGTTCAAGCTGAAGGGTTCGCCGCTGGTGAGTTGAAGCACGGAACATTGGCCTTGATTGAAGAGGGTACGCCAGTATTTGCATTGATTACGCAATCAAAGACGGCGGGCTTGGTTCGTGGGAACTTGGCTGAAACACAAGCACGTGGTTCACGCGCTTACACAATTGTGACTGAGAACTTGGCTAAGGAAGGTGATGATTACATCTTGCCAAACGTCAACGAATTGTTGTCACCATTGCTATCAGTTGTGCCAACACAATTGTTGGCCTACTACACATCATTGGGTCGTGGCCTAGACGTGGATCGTCCACGTAACTTGGCTAAGTCAGTGACTGTGCAATAAGAAAAACAGGCTCTATGCCAAATAGCGTTGGTCGACAATAAAATTGAAAATTAACGCGATTTGAAGAGTCGCAAAAAGTGGTGATGACAGAAATGTTGTCACCACTTTTTTTAGAATTT
>JAAOED010000033.1 GCA_016466735.1 Weissella confusa
TGAACTATAAGCAAAAGGCAGCTGATTTCAACAATGTGAAATCAGCTGCCTAAGCAAGGTTCAAAATATTAAATTTTACCGGTCATCAGTACCATTTGACTTTGAACCAAATTAATAGATTACTTTGTGTAGATTGGTGCGAATGCAGCTGCACGTGGGTAACCAATTTCTTGAACACCCAATACGTTCGTGAATGCTGGGGCACCAGCCATTTGTGCGAAGGCAAAGAATTGTGCCTTTGCTTCTTCAAGTTCACCATCCGTGTGGATAACGTAAATCAATGCACGCTCTGGTGCACGAACCAAATCGATGGCCCAAACAGTTTGCAAGTCAGGCAAAACTTCACCCATGCCCTCAGCCAGCTTAGCTGCGAACTCTGTTTGATCATCAACAGGATCTTCCAAAGTGATAGGGTCTTGCTCACGCATTTGCGTCAACGTTGCCATCACGTAGTTCATGTTGTCTTGGTTCATGACAACGTTTTGACCGTAGGCATTGATAACCAATCCAGTATCAGGGTTAGCTGACATCAAAGCGGCGTAAGTCTCCAATGAAACAGTCAAGGCAACAACCCCTTCAGCTTCAGTTGACCACTTGTTGTATTCTTCTGTGCTCGTGAAAGCTGGGAAGAATACTTCACCCTTTGAGTTTTGGATGACTTGGTAGTTCAATTGTGCGGCAACTTCTGAATCAATTACGAAAGTACCATCACCATTGTCAGTCAATTCAGCATCAACTTGTACTGGTGCTAGCAATGATGCAGCACCCAACATTGCGATGAAATCATGCTCAGTTTCAGGGTTAACATCTTTCTCGTAAGCATCTAGCGTTGCTTCAAGATCTTCATTTTCTAGTGGACGGTTGAAAATCACATCTGCCATGGTCAAATTCCTCATTCGTTTATTTTTTGTTAGTATACCTCAACTAAAACGAATCGTGTTGGAAAAAGGTCTCGAAGAAGATAACCTAATCTAATGTTTCTGGTACAACGACCTGCTTATCCAAAATAGCTTGCTTTGCATCTTGCACAGCCATCCAAGCTTCGGTACTCATACGTCCACGTGTTACTGATACGCCATCATTCTCGAGTCCATAGACTAGGTTTTCACCACCAGGGAAATCATCCTTCATCGCTAAGTTAGCGATGTCATAAACGACTTGATCCACACGCTTTAATGCTGATGTTAGCGTGAAGTTTGAAGATGCATCCAACGCCTGGTAACGGCCACTTTGTGATTGATTCGTATCAACGCCAATTACCCAAACCTTTGCGGCACTACGGCGCTTTTCGTTGATTGATCGTGCGGCTTCGAAGACCCCTTGACCAGCGCCACCTGCTGTTTGATAAACTACGTCAGCACCTGCTTGATACATATTATTCGCCAACGTTTTGGCAGTTGCATCATTTTTAAAATCGCCAACATAGTCATGCAAAATCTTAATGTCTGGATTAATTGATTGTGCACCAGCAATATAGCCAGCCTCAAACGCTTCCATGACAACCGACTTTTCACCACAAACGAGTCCGATTGTGTCTGTTTTCGTCGTCTTAGCAGCGGCAACACCAGCTAGATATGATGATTGATTGGCTTGAAAGGTTACCGAGACAACGTTTGGTCGCGTCTGCGCAACATCGCCAATCATGACAAAATCACGGTCGGGATACTTTTCAACCGCTTCGTCCACGGCCTTAATCTTGCGATACCCCACCGCAAAAATCGTCTTAAAACCATCATTAACTGCATCGGCAATTGCTTGCTGCGACTCCGTTGCCGTTATGGCGTGAAAAGATTGGTAGCCATCAAGCCCCTCAGCCAACCCTGTTTCCAAGGCATATTTTTTAATACCTCGCCAAGCAAGTTCTTGGTATGACTGGTCATCAACACCAGCGCCATCTGTAATCATGGCTACCGTTGCTTGAATCGGTTCAGTTTGCGCCTCAGTTGGACGACTTGTCATCATCATCCCAGCAACAGTCGCTATTAGCGCTGTTGCCACAACACCAATAATTACACTTTTTTTCATCTCTTTCCCTCAATGAATATAACCAAATTAAAAGACGTCATGCGTCTAAACGCACAACGTCTCATTTAACCAAATTACTTTGAAGGAACTGTGATTTCCTTATCAACAATCTTCTTTTGGGCTGCTTGAACAGCTTGCCAAGCTTCATCAGACATGTTTCCGCGTGTTACAGCAACACCCTTGTCGTCCAAACCGTAAAACAATTGCTTACCACCAGGGAACTTGTCCTTAGCTGCCATTTCAGTCACGTCAACGACGGCCTTACCAACCTTCTTAACTGATGACGTCAACGTGAAGTTTGACTTACCATCCTTCGCCGTGTAAGCACCATCATCGTTTTGGTCACGGTCAACACCGATTACCCAAACCTTGTCAGCAGCGTTCTTTTCGCTGTTCAAGTCCTTAGCTTCAGTGAAGACACCAGCACCGGCACCACCAGCAGCTGAGAAGATCACATCAGTACCGTTTTGGTACATTGAAGCCGCAATCGTCTTACCCTTACCGGCATCAGTAAAACTACCAACGTATTGTACGTCAACTTGAATGTCAGGGTTAACTGACTTTGCACCAGCAACAAAACCAGCTTCGAATGTCTTCACAACTGCTGATTCCATACCACCAACGAAGCCAAGCTTGTTCGTCTTAGTCGTCTTAGCGGCGGCAACACCAGCCAAGTATGATGATTGTTCTGACTTAAACGTTACTGAGACAACGTTGTCACGCTTCTTGGCGATGTCATCGACAATCATAAAGTTCGTGTCTGGGTGCTTCTTAGCTTCTTCGTTAACGGTTGAAGTCAATTGGAACCCAATACCATAAATGTTCTTGAAACCGGCTGACACAGCTTGATCATAGTTTGTCTTAAAATCAGCATGTGACTTTGATTGATAGTAAGTGTAACCATTCTTACCTTGCTTAACGCCGTTTTCCTTACCCCATTTCTCCAAGCCTTCCCAGGCAGATTGTTGGAATGACTTATCGTCAACTCCACCACCGTCAGTCACCAATGCGACTGATGTCTTACCTGCTTCACCTGAAGCTGACTTGTTTCCAGATAGTGCGGCGTATGCGCCACCGGCGATTACTACTACCGCAGCACCAGCAATCCACATCTTTACGTTTGAAGCCATGTTGTTTTTTCCCCTTTATGAAAAACCCATTTATTTTTTTCGATGACCAATTCATCTATGCCATAAATATAACGAACAAATTCATAAAAGTAAACGATTATATTCGCTTATTCACAATTATTTCACAGTTAATCGTTTTAAAAAGTTCGGGAATATCGAGTAAAACGTTTATAACACGAACTTACCCCGTTCAGGCGCACAAAAAAAGCGACGATTCCCGCCGCTCAGTCATTTTTTATTAATTAACCAGTCGAACCATGTACGTTTCTGGCACGAAACCACGGACAGCATTGTACAAACGCTTTGCTCGTGACGCCTTATCGGTAATCGCAAATACCGTTGGACCCGTACCAGACATCTGAACCGCATCCGCCCCAAACTTACGCATCTTCTCTTTCAGCTTCACAATTTCTGGATACTTTGACGCTGTAACTGGTTCAAGAACATTAAACATCCCCTTAAACGCAGCATCAAAGTCACCACGTTCAACTGCATCCATCAACGCTGACATATCCCCGTGTTCCAAATTGTCATAATCGATCATCTTCAGAATTTTAGGCGTCGACACACTAATTGCCGGCTTCGACACAACCAACCATAGCGGTGGAAACTTTTGTGAGAGTGGCGCCACAATTTCACCGCGTCCCGTCACCCGTGCTGGTCGTGAGTAAACACAGAACGGCACATCGGCATCAATTTTTAAACCAATTGCCGCAAGTTGCGCTTCCGTTAAAGTCATGTGCCAGATTTTATTTAAACCACGCAATACGGCCGCCGCATCTGATGATCCACCGCCAAGTCCAGCTGCCACTGGAATGTGCTTGTCGATATGAATTTCCACCCCTTCAGATACACCCGCCCGTTCGCGCATCAATTCAGCCGCTTGATAGGCTAAATTCTTTTCGTTCAATGGCAACAAGCCACTTGTCGATTCAACGATAATCTCTTGATGATCTGTCGTTGTTCGAATCGTGACTGTGTCAGCCAAATCAATCGCAACCATCAACATGTCCCATTCTTGTTCGCCATCAGCATGCGCAAATGGCGTATCAAGACTAATATTAAGCTTCGCATATGCGCGTTCTAAAATTTCCATGTTAACGGTCATCCTTTCGCAGAGTTTCTTTCATTATAGCAATTTGCAACCGTTTACGAAACAATCGACCTTGCTTGAAAAAAGCCCCATTTATCGGACATCTCCTGTATACTTAAAGAACTATACAATGAAAGGTTGCTCATATGCGCTATCTCTACATTTTGCTCGGGTTGATTACGTTCGGTATTGGAACCATAACTATTTGGGTGCCCGGCATTCCAACGACGCCCTTTTACTTGCTAACGGCATTTTTCTGGGGCCGTTCATCAGAGCGACTTCACGCCTGGTTAACCCAAAACAAACACTATCAAAAATATGTGCACGAAGGCATCTACCACCGCGGTTTGACTCAACGTGCACGCATCGTCATCTATCTTGTAACCGCAGCTATGATGAGTATTCCGTTCTTTACTTCTGGCAAGACATGGCTCCAATTCACGTTAATCGGTGCATCGCTTAGCCAAATCATCTCAATGGAAGGCTTCTACCGTGGCTGGTGGATGAACAATTGGTTCCTACCAGACGATGATGCTGAATAATTAAAAAATCTCGACCGCAAGAAAAACGGTTCTAAAATATTTGGTACTGATGACCACTCGCTCACGCGATTGGTTGTTGGTACCTTTTTTTTGTTTTTGGGTGTAAAAATAAAAAAGGACAGACCAGCTGCAACCA
>JAAOED010000034.1 GCA_016466735.1 Weissella confusa
TCAGCTTTTGTGACGCTGAAAGTTTTGCTCGTGGCATATAAAAAATCCCCTAGAGGTTGACTGGAAGAAATTATATTATTTCTTCCGTCAACCTCTAGGGGACTATAACATTTATTCCTGACCTCTCATTAATTAATCTTCTGCATCAGTTGCTAGTACAAGTGCCTGTGCTGACGTGACTTCGTTATACAATTCATTAATCAATGCTGAACTGAAACGGTCATTACGACGGCCCTCTTGCACGTAGGTCAACTCGGCACCTAACGCACCAAGCAACACTGCTTGCTCCTCAGCCGTTGAAACTTGCTGGTCACGAATACGATCACGTTCTTGCGCCGCAACATCACGCAAGGCGACCACGTAACGTGGATCTTCACCCTTTGCTTCAGCTTGCGCAATGAAATCGTTAACTGCCGGCTCGCTAATCTCAGCAATTTCCGTAAACACCAAATCACGACTTGAGTGGTACTTCTGCACCGCTTCATCAGGGTTGAGGTAATTCATCTTCTTCACCGCATCAAACTTCTTTTGTATCAACAACGTTTGTTCCAAATCATGTTGTTCATGCTCTGTTAAGCCGTGCCGTGTTGCCTTCCGTTGCAATCGATCAACACGATGTTGCATCTTCTGAGCAATTCGCTGCATCCGTTCTTCCGGCTTAACTCGACGAGAACGCACCAAACGTATGACAATGCGCTCTAAAATTTTGAACCACATACGCATGTTACTTGTACCGCGGGCCCAACGCGCATCCGCGTTAGCTTTAACACGACGGTAGTAGACCATTGTTTCTCTTGATACCAATTCAGCATCAATCGCTGCATCGACAGCCTCATCGATAACACGTTGGATATCTGTTTGGGCACGTTGCCACATCTCGCGGTCCAATTGATCCGCACCATATCCCAGTTGATCCTGAAGTTGGCCAATCACGTTTCGCTTAACTGAATTTGAAACATTAAGCGTCTCAACATACGACATACCAGCGTTAATCATTGCGATATGGGCTTCTGAATACTCGCTCATATCATAATCTGGCTTAATCTTTGGTAATACGCGTGGCAAAATCAATAACGGCGCCACCAAACTGACGATGATAACTGTCGCCGCAATCAGCAACAACATATCACGGTGCGGAAAGAGCTGACCGTTATCAAGCGTCAATGGTAATGAGAAAGCCATCGCCATCGTTACTGTTCCGTGAACACCGCCCAGGGCAAAAATCCAAGCATCGCGGTTTTTATGCGCTTGATCGACCATTGACGCCATCGGTGATTCCTGATGAACACGTTCAATCATAATGTGACGGAAAGCCGCCATGACGCCGTAGATAGCCAGACCAATACCGATATACCCTAACCATGTTGTTAACGGTGAGTGAATATAAGTCTTAAAGACGCGAACCAATGAAATACCAAGTAACACGAACACTAATCCATTTAGGAGTTGTGACACAATCGTCGTCAGCTGATTATTCAAGTTGTTTAATTGTGATGACATAAACTGCGTGTGGTGCTTTTCTTCATTAGAGATAATTCCCATCACCACCACAGCAATAATCCCTGATACGCCCGCATGTTCAGCTAGTCCGTAAACCAGAATAGGTGACAAGAAATAAATCATCACATGGGCAACCGTATCATCAAACTGCGCTCGCAATAAATGCTGACGGATATATAGCAACACCACGCCAGCAATCCCTCCGACAACAGCGCCACCAAGTGCAACGATTAGAAACTCCTCAAAACCATGGACGAATGAGAACGTTCCAGTGTTCATCCACAGCAATGCCAATTCCAACACAACTAGGCCAGTTGCATCGTTAAACAATGACTCTAAGTTCAACGCGCGTCCGATACCCTTTGGTACTTCAAGGCCATCTGTAACAGATTCTAGTGCCGTTGCATCCGTTGGCGTTACGATGGCAGCCAGCGCTAAGGCCATCGGCAATGCCCAGCCGATTGCCCAGTGACCAAACAACATCAGAACAACAACCGTCATAACGGCGATGATGCCAGCTAAGTTGATAATCGCTCGGAAATTCTTTGACACCAAACGTACATCAGTTCGTTGACCTTCATAGAATAGCAAAGGTGCAATAATTAGCATCATAAACCATTCCGGATCAAGTTCAACGACTGATTTACTAAGCATCGGAATCGTCGCCAAGATAATACCACCTAGAATCTGCCAGAATGCTTTGGGAATCCGTGGCATCGCTTGTGACAGTAAATTGGCGACAACAATTGTCAAAATCATCGGCACCAATGTATAAAAGATTGTCATACTATCTTTCCTATCTTTTTTTAATAGGTCTATTCTAACAAAAAGAGAGCAGTGTGACGTACACACTGCTCTCTTAATTTTTACTGATTAGCCTAGTTCTGAACCAGCTTCGATTTCATCTGGCAAAATCGTCAAGATAACGTTACCGTCCTTTTCAGCAGACAACAACATACCTTCTGACATTTCACCCATCATCTTACGTGGCTTTAAGTTAGCAACGAAGGCAACCTTCTTACCAACCAAACCAGCGTATTCTGGGTACCACTTCTTGATACCTGACAAAATCGTACGACCATCCTTAGTACCGTCGTTCAACTTGAAGCGCAACAACTTGTTTGACTTCTCAACTTCAGTTACTTCAACGATTTCAGCAACACGCATCTCAACCTTGTCAAAGTCATCAAATTCAATCAAGTCCTTTGTAGGGACTTCAATGTATGACTTCTCAGCTTCTTCAGCAGGCTTTGCGGCACCACCCGTCATTTCATCGCGGATGTAAGCCACTTCGGCGTCAACATCAACACGTGGGAAGATTGGCTCACCCTTTTCAACAACCTTACCACCCGTTGGTAGGTCTTCAAACTTCAAATCAGCAATTTGCAAGTTTGATTCTGCCAAACCAAGTTGGTGGAAGATTTGCTTAGGTGCACGCGTCAAAGCAGGTTGCAACAAGATAGCAGCAACACGCAATGCAGCAGCCAAGTGAGCCATTACAGAAGCCAACTTATCTGCTTGTGCTTCATCCTTAGCTAACGTCCATGGCGTCGTCTCATCAATGTACTTGTTAGCACGTGAGATCAACTTCCAAACTTCAGCCAAAGCATCTGCCGTTCGCAAACCAGCCATGTTTTCGTTGTAAGCCTTGATAACATAGTTAGCCGTTTGAACCAAGTCAGCGTCGAATTCAGTCGCACCTGTGTTAAGGGCAGGAATGACACCACCTTCGTACTTGTTGATCATTGCAACAGTACGGTTCAACAAGTTACCCAAATCGTTAGCCAAGTCATAGTTCAACTTTGAAACGAAATCTTCAGGCGTAAAGATACCATCATTACCGTATGGCATTGCACGCAACAAGTAGTAACGAACAGCATCGATACCGTAACGATCAGCCAATGTGTCAGGGTACACAACGTTACCCTTAGACTTTGACATCTTACCATCACGCATCGTCAACCAACCGTGTCCCAACACTTGCTTAGGCAATGGCAAGCCCAAGGCGTGCAACATGATTGGCCAGTAAATCGTGTGGAAACGAACAATTTCCTTACCTACCAATTGCACGTTTGCTGGCCAGAACTTATCGAACAAAGTCGTATCGTCTGAACCGTATCCAAGTGCCGTAATGTAGTTTGACAAAGCGTCAATCCACACGTAAACAACGTGCTTAGGGTCAGATAGAACTGGTACACCCCACTTGAACGCCGTACGCGTTACGGCCAAGTCTTCAAGACCAGGCTTGATAAAGTTGTTAATCATCTCGTTCATACGAGACTCAGGTTGGATAAATTCTGGGTGTGACTTGTAGTAATCCAACAACCAGTCAGCATACTTTCCCATACGGAAGAAGTATGACTCTTCCTTAACCAACTCAACTTCGTGGCCAGATGGTGCCTTACCACCGATGACGTTGCCGTCTTCGTCGCGGTAAACTTCAGCCAATTGTGACTCAGTAAAGTACTCTTCGTCATCAACTGAGTACCAACCTTCGTATTCACCCTTGTAGATGTCATCTTGATCCAAGAATTGTTGGAAGATCTTTTGGATAGCCTTCTCGTGATACTCGTCCGTCGTACGGATGAACCCGTCGTTGGTAATATCCAAGTCTGCCCACAACTTCTTGATATCTGCAGCCATGCCGTCAACGTATTGTTGTGGCGTCATGTTTAGCTTTTCAGCCTTTTGCTCAATCTTCAAACCGTGTTCGTCAGTTCCCGTCAAGAAGTAAACATCTTCATTCAACAAACGGTGGTAACGCGCAGCCGCATCAGCCAACACTGTTGTGTACGTGTTACCGATGTGCAACTTACCAGATGGATAGTAAATTGGCGTCGTAATGTAGAATGTGTTCTTATCTGCCATTTTTCTTATACCTCCCGCCACTACGAATGGGTAGGGCGTCATTTTTTGATTGCGAGACCATCCCGCAATGTCTGTTGTTTATTATAACAAAGTTTAGGAAGCCCCGCTTAAGTTATATTGCGGACTTTAACCGCAACGTGCACAAAAAAACCGTACCATTTCTGGTACGGTTTACGTTGCATCGCGACGTCCTATCCTCGCAGGAAGCGATCCTCCAACTACTTTCGGCGCTATTGAGCTTAACTTCTGTGTTCGGTATGGGAACAGGTGTGACCTCAATGCCATC
>JAAOED010000035.1 GCA_016466735.1 Weissella confusa
GTGCTTGATCAGCTAATTTCTGTGCTTGCTTAAGTTGCTGATTCAATTCTGCAATCTGTTCATCTTTAACCGTCAATTGAGATGATAATCTTTGAATTTCTGATTGGAAAATCTGTTCATCTTTGTGTTCATTCTGTTCAGCAAAGTGTTCATTTTTCTGTTCATTGTCCATTTTAGGTTGGACAGTTTTTAACTGTTCAATTTGTTGACTAGTATAATTACCAGTCAACTCAATACCATTTAACTTTGCCCTTTTATAGAGCGTTGTGCGCGATATCCCCAACTCATCAGCAAGTGCTTTTACAGATTTATATAAGTGTTCAGTCATGTGTTCACCTGTCCATTTATTACTGTTCAAAGTGTAAACCCTAACTGAACAGTTTATTATTCGTAATCTTCGGCAGTATCTGCCCACCAATCTGGTAATTTTTGATCCTGGTTTAGATCAATGCCATGTTCATTTTGATAATCAAATTCTTCATCACCCAATAACCGCTTTTCTTCATCATATGATAATTCAGGGTCAAAAGGGAGTTCATCAGAGACGTACAGACGTTTCAATGCGGGAGCAAGTTATTCTTCAACACTCATACATTGTTTAACAAGAACCTTTTCAGCAAGTCCAACCCAGTCGGCATCGAGTTGAACAAATTGTAATTCATTTCCTGACTCGTTCATAATCCCTCCAATTATCACCAAACTATAAGTATAAATAGTACTCTGGCTATCGCAATAAATAACTACAAGGATCTGTTCAACGCTATCCACCACACGCTGGACAAGTTCGTAGAAGTGAAAGCCATATGCATTCGTGCCCCGCGTATTCTTTACACCGGCTACCTAGAAGCCTTCGGCAGACACAGGGGCAAGCCCCTGGACCCCTTTCATGCTGCCGCCTTTTAAAAAGCCCATTATTAAACACCATGTTGAACAAGATATTGTTCAGTCGTTGCGGATAGCCTGCAAGGCTCTCTCTCTCGACACTCCACCAACTATCCCCTTAATGGGGCTAATTGGTGTGTTTCGTTGAGTGCATCTCGCAACGACTGATATTCCTATCACAGTAGATTATGTTCAAGCTACCCCTTACAACCTTTGGTTATGTTTTGACGTTGTTTTATATCTACTTGTGTCTATTTATATGGCTGACACCTAAAAACGCCTCTGAGAGCTTCTCAGGGCGTTTTTTTGACATATGGTAACTGTTTAACCCATGACATAACGCTAGGACTACTGACTTCGAACGATTACTCGTTCAGCTTTTCCGCATGCTATATTTCTTCATCACGGCGCAACCCGCGATCGGACACCTAACCGCTACCCATTGTGTTGGACGGTTAACTATCTCTTCTCCACGTCTCTGTTTACGCTGTCTGTGGAGCATACAGCAAGGTTCTTCACGTGCCGTCCTACTATCCATGTAGGCTTCTTTTTCCTGAGTGCGTTCTACTCTGTCGCCGTAACGAGGCGGGTATCGAGTGCAAAAATAAAGAGAGACAATGCGACTATTCTTAGTCACATTGTCTCTCGTCAGAAGGTGTTCTTTTCTTGACGCATTCTCGGTAAGTACCCTATAATGTACTTACATGTTGAATGACAACGTGCTCTGAATGGTCGTAACATTCTTTGCACTGGCACTTATCTTGCTTGCCGGCTTGATAAGTGCCTTTTCTTTTATATTCGATTAGTTGATGCTTTAACTTTAACCAGCATCAGCGATACTTGCAAGTGTTTATTTTTTCATTCTGCACTTTTACCAGCGTACTTTGAAAATATTATGTAATAAAACTTTA
Organism: Weissella confusa; assembly: GCA_016466735.1. Classification (GTDB taxonomy): domain Bacteria; phylum Bacillota; class Bacilli; order Lactobacillales; family Lactobacillaceae; genus Weissella; species Weissella fermenti. The sequence continues at coordinate 1,794 of JAAOED010000035.1, forward strand.
TAATTAAAATAAAAAATGAACGACAGTATTATCGTTCATTTTTTATTTTAATTATAAAGTTTATCGGCTAGCTTATCACCAGCCTTATCAATTTCCTTTACTGTAAGAACAGTTGCTACTGAAACTATCCCCACTAAAACTAGCGAAGTAACAGCTGTCACTTTTAATATCTTATTAATCATGAGTAACCGACTTTCTTAAAATTATTGTTATTGTACCCGCGTATCATCATCTGTAGACGTAACCGATTTCATTTTTTCAAATCCGTCTGTTGTCTTATCTTGAACTGATTTTCCTACCTCAGTTACACGATCCTGTATGGTTACTTGTGATTCTTCGAATTCTGATTTTGTCTGAATATCGATCACTTCAACATTCAGCTCCACTAGAGTAAGACTTGTTGCTTCTTCTATCTGTTTTGCTACAACCTTACTGATTTCTTTATAGACATCATGTGCGTTATGGCCAAACTCCATCACAATATTCAAATCAACAGCTACTTGCTCTTTACCAACCTCTACATTAATTCCATCAGTTGGATTATCACTATTAACGATTTTATTCTTAATATTAGCTACAAAGCCGCCATCTACGCCTAGCAATCCTGATACATTTTCAATTGCATAACCAACAATCTTTTGGATTACTTTATCATCAAACGTCAATTGTCCTTTAGGAGCTACAGTCTCCTGTGTTACTGTCTTATTTTCCGTAGTCATAAATTTATCCCCCGCATTATTTATTAAAAATGTCATGTAACAGTTTACTTAATTGGATACGATTATTATCAAACAAAAGGCCTAATAAACCGAACATTCCTGTTATAACAACTACTAGTATCGTTTTTATAAAGCCAAATTGAATTAATAAAATAGTAATTACAAAACCAATTAAGCTACTTAAAAAAACTACTGTCTGTTTACGATCCATACTCGATAAACTCCTAAAATTAAATAACTCGCGATGCTTTATTATTACGCTTATTAGATTGATTTACCTTTATATTTACTCGAATAGGTGATTTATCAACCCCAGATAGTAAGTTTCTCAAGCTATCAGTTAAGTTTTTTTCTACTCGTGGCAAATCAGATATAATCGATTTTTTATATTCAGAATCGGCGGTAACGTTGAAACGCTTAATATGTTTAGTGTTTTTGATATTGACTTGAATATTACTTAATCCTTCGCCGGATAACTGTGTCTTAATAAAACTGCTGATTCCCTCATTTCCCAAAGATAGTGTGCCTTTCCCTGAGTTAATTAACAAAATAGATTTTTTTTGCCGAGGCAACGCTATTACAACAATTAAAATTACACTAGTTAATCCTAGAATAAATAACTCATTATATCTAAGTAACATTTGCTCGCTTAGCGAACTGTGTAAATTAATATGATCTAAAAACGAAATTATTTTGGTAATTATATCGGGCCAGATTATCGTAGAAATACTAATTAAGTAAATTAGAAGAATAATAACAAGTAACACCTTGTACAATCTCTTCATAGCATGCCCCCTCAGTACGATATAATGCTACTTTTTTGCCTTAATACCAAAGATTGCAGACACGATCAAAACTAAAATAACTGCTCCAATAATTGATGGGAAAATTGCCATTCCAGCTAAGCTAGGGCCCCAATGTCCCAAAATACCTTGTCCAATTGAAGAACCAATCAGACCGGCTAAAATATTACTGATCCATCCCATAGACTCTCCACGGTTTGTTAAAGCACCTGCAACTGCCCCAATTACTGCCCCAACGATTAATGACCAAATCATACGTCATTCCTCCTATAATTAAATATTTAAAAAACTAATACTGTTCTTAATATAGAAAATACTACTTTAATTAAAATAATAAAAATAATAAGTCTTATTAATACATATCATAGCTATACCAAAGGGAGTCGACATAACACAGGTTATACTAAGTGCCTGTCATGGCGCGGTTTCCAGCCCTTTGTGCAGCAACCCCCATTCACAAACTTCAAAAAAGCCCGAAACGGCGTTTCACAAACGTCAGTTTCGGGCTTTTTCACAATTTAGACCAATTTAGCTCAGAGATTGATCGTTAAACTAGTCAATCTGAAATATAGCGCTATAATATAGGAATCTCCAGAGATTCATTTTGTGTGTCTTTTAACAAAAAGCTAGTTGCTGTCCGATTTTTTTGGACAGCAGCTAGCTTTTTACTTACCAGCCGCTTTATAATTAACTCAACTAATCTATTAGGGCCTAATTAAGTTCGCTTTAACCAGCCCATGATAGATTAGTTATAACCCATAGAGTATATCTCTACTCATCAATACACTCTTATTAACAAAAAAAGGTTTAGTGAATAATCACTAAACCTTTTTTTGTTACTACCAACCAACGGGCGGTTAGTTAAGTTGTTGCCACTGGCAACTTCTGGTACAAATTTTAAGCACAAATCACGCCCAAAAATTGGGTGGGGTGTAAGTGCGCATTGTCAGCAAAAAGCTGACTGGCGGCAATGAAATAATGGCTAGATCTTATCTGGTAAAATACCCAATTATCCAAATATTCGACGCCAAAAACCCTTTTTATTCTCGGCGCCGTTGGCGCTGGATTCTGACACAACTTCTTCTTGCTGTAGTTCAGTTTCCAAAGCCAATACTTTTTGTTGCTCCGCTTCCAATTGCAGCTGCGTCTTGAGCTGCAATTGTTGTGCTTGATCAGCTAATTTCTGTGCTTGCTTAAGTTGCTGATTCAATTCTGCAATCTGTTCATCTTTAACCGTCAATTGAGATGATAATCTTTGAATTTCTGATTGGAAAA
>JAAOED010000036.1 GCA_016466735.1 Weissella confusa
TCGCAAATGTTTTTGCATCAAGCTTAGCTTGATGACCCTACACATTTGTTTCATCGAAACGATATTCAGTTTTCAATGACCTACGTCGTCGCCTTGACGACTTAATCTATATTACAGAAGAAAGAATGAAATGTCAACAACTAATTTCAATCAATTTTCATACGTCGTTCATAAATAATTCATATCTCTGAGACGACTTAATATATAATACAGAACGTTTTACTGAATGTCAACAACTTTGTTGAACATCTTTTTGAGCGTTGCTTTCTTCAAAAGACAACTTGAATATATTACCCCTATTACGACATTGGCGCAATACCCAAAACAGTATTTACATGTTACCAAACGTTTCGCTAATGCACCAGATATAACTACTATTAACAGGATTATTCTTTATTCTATTGATTATGTATCTATCCTTTATATAGAATACTTAATTAAACGTTCAATAATGTATACACTCAGTACTTTTCAAAGCGGTATCCTAACGATAACCGCCTTGAACTCGGAGAACAACCATTCCCTTCAAGCAGCGTTTGTCATTTTAAGGAGCAATAACATGAGTAATAACCTATTGATAGAAAACTTGTCCGTGCAGCATCGCCACCAACAAATACTACGTGACGTCTCGCTCAACATTCCAGCTGGTAGCATATTTGGCCTATTGGGGGACAATGGTGCTGGTAAAACCACCTTATTGAAAACAATCCTTGGCCTCAATAAGCACTTCTCAGGTGCAATACTGTATAACGATCAGCCGTTATCACATAATGAAGCGAAGGACTTTGGCGCCCTAATCGAATCGCCTGCCATTTACCCAAACTTGACCGCGCACGAAAATCTACAGACTATGGTTCTCCTATACCGCCTACCAGTAGACTCTATCACCAAGGCACTTCAGACAGTCGGGCTTGATAACGTTAATAACAAACTAAAGGTGAAGAACTTCTCGTTGGGTATGAAGCAACGTTTGGGTATCGCCATGGCTATTATCCACAATCCACAGTTTCTAATTCTGGATGAGCCAACTAATGGCTTAGATATGGCTGGCGTTGATGACTTCAAGTCGATTGTGCAGTCTCTTGCAGCTGATGGCATGACCATTATGATAACCACTCATCAAATTACTGAACTGGCAACTGTGTTCGATGCTTTCGCTCTTCTGAAGCATGGCGCAATAACCTACACATCAAATAGCGGTAACTACACGCCTGAAGAACTCACGACTATCTACCGTGAGCATAATAACTAAAGGAGGCGTCGTAACATCATGAACCATTATCTATCTATGGAACATTTGAAGCTACGCCACAGCTATATTAACTGGGTGGTCGCTGCTACCAATGTTATCGCTGTTGGCTTTACAGGTATTATGTTACTAACTGACCCGTTAACAAACGCTGTTCGCCTCGCAACTTTCCAAAACAATTTTTCAGTTATCTGGTTATATATCGGCCTCACTGTATTGGCACTTGAAAAGTCTCGACAAGAACAAAACGCTGGTAACTTCTTCAATGTACGCGATTCAGTTATCGATATGCCAAAATATTACCACGCCGTATTCTTAAACTTATACCGGGTGTTTATAGAGGGGTTGATCCTCTATGAAACTTTCGCATTCGCCTTCTTGTTTCTTGTATTCGGGTTAACTGGTATCGATTTGTACCAAGAAATGTTCCTGCCGGGTATCTTTATTGCATTATTCGCGGCCTGGCTATTACCGGTTATTTATCTATTGGTCATCAATCTAAATCACATCGTCGCGGTGGCCCTCGTGTTTGCCCTACTGGTTTCGGGATTATTTCCGCTACCTACGCCGTGGTCAGTTGCTACTTATAACATTGCTTATCTTGCCGGCCTTTCGCCAAATGGACTACCCTTAAGCCATGACAATATCACGCTTATTGGGTCAGCCCTTCTAACGACGCTTGTTATGGTTGCGTTGCTAGAAGGTATCTTGTACCTACACACGCGGAGGCAACACCATGATAAGTAAGGTTGCAGCGATTGAGTTTGTCAAACATCGCAAAGGACTGTTACCTGCAGTACTGACCAGCTACCTCGTAGTAACTTTTTTACTCAGCTTTTATCTACCACACTTAGCACAACGAGGTCAGTTAGTCGTACTTGTAAAACTCTTTGCTGGGACATTTATCCCATTATTAATGAGCATCTCGATTATTCAAACAGTACAACCTGACCGAGTGGCAGGCAACTTCATGCTGACAACGCACCTGACAAATCCCTACTTTGACTGGGGCGAAATGCAAGTGGTCACACATTGGGTGATTCATAGCGTATTGGCTGTCACGAGTTATAGCATACTAAGTCATCTAACCCACGTCACCATAAATTGGTTACCACTGGTGTTAATACTCAACTTACTGATGGTCGCGCAGATTACTTATCTACTATCGCGCAACCTAAATTCTGCACTTGCTTATTTAGTTGTTGTCGCTGCGACCATGTTTGCGCTAATCGCTGAAACCCCCTTGTTTGATCACACCATGTTCTTTATGCCGATGACCTGGTTAATTAGATACAGTTATATGATGTTCCTCAGCATCAATCGAGGTAGCGCTCTAATTACTATTATGATTTTATTCATCTCAGTAAACGCTATCCTCATATCGGTGAACTATCTTGTCTCCAAAATTAAGCCGTTGTCCTAAAATGGCGGTATAGTGAATCTGTACAGATTTAAGGAGGGGAAACATGAAAAAAGTTGGAAAATAACCATTGGTATACTTTTAATACTAAGTATCGTTATTTTTGGTGGTATTCAGCTGGAGCGACACATCGTCGAGCGGCGCGTCACCGACATACTGCCCATTAAGGATGGCACACTGGCCGCAGGTGCAAACCTTAAAAACGTTGAGCTAGCACCAATGACACCAAAAGACGTCGCTCTTCAGTTGAACAACGAAGCCTTTAACTTGAAGCAGAGCTCAAGAGGATTATTTTCAGATACAAATGCTGTCGCAAAAAACAACTCAGTCACATTGACGGTCACTTCTGATAAGCTTTCACCAGTAATGATTAACATGGCACTTGCTACTAACGGGGATCAAGTCGACCAATTAGCCCAGAAGGTCCTTCGATCAATGACTGAGGCTGGTACTAAAAACCCTAGATTAATTATTAAAGTTGTTGATTCTAACAACAAGGCGTTGAAAACATTAACTTATCCAAACTAGTTAAAAAGATCCCGCATCGCTATATGTGATGCGGGATCTTTTTCTGAATTACGATTCTTCTTTATTTATCACAGCAGCTTTTGGTCTAAAACCTCCGACATTCTCAGTCTGCTTTACATCAGATAGTGTACGCAAAATTGCGCTCACTGTGTCGTCTTTCGTCCAAGTTTCAGGGACCAGATATTCATTCAACGCATCGATTGTGTCGTTCGGTCGATACCAAGCATCTAAATCTTCATCACCAAAGCCTTTACTTTGTGCTCTACCAGCATGCCTATCCTTGGTTGTTGCCAATGAGACATTCAAATACCACGCTGTGCCACTATACTTCTCAAACAATTCCGCCAGCCAATCACCATAAGTATCTTGCCTGAAGATACCGTCAAGAATAACCAACCGATTCATCTTCTTAGCCGTTGCCACCAGCAGCTCAATTACGCACATCGTATCTGCGCCGTCACGGTCAGACTCGCGTAACATATTTCGGCGTATCTCATCTTGCGAAATCAACATTGTATTCGGCAACGATAGCTGGAGTGATTTGGCAATCGTCGACTTACCACTGGCCGAATTGCCTCGTATCAAAACGATATCAAAACTCATACTCACTCCCCCTTGCATGCTTTCAACAGCATTATACCGCCAATCGACACAAAAAAACCGTACCATTTCTGGTACGGTTCACGTTGCATCGCGACGTCCTATCCTCGCAGGAAGCGATCCTCCAACTACTTTCGGCGCTATTGAGCTTAACTTCTGTGTTCGGTATGGGAACAGGTGTGACCTCAATGCCA
>JAAOED010000037.1 GCA_016466735.1 Weissella confusa
ACACCTGTTCCCATACCGAACACAGAAGTTAAGCTCAATAGCGCCGAAAGTAGTTGGAGGATCGCTTCCTGCGAGGATAGGACGTCGCGATGCAACGTGAACCGTACCAGAGATGGTACGGTTTTCTTTTTGTACATAAAAATGATAAGCTAGTTTTACATATAAATTAAGAAGAGAAGAAAAACATGAGTAAGATTGATTTGAAAAATGCCATCGATTATCGTAACTTGGGTGATGATTTTAAAGGCATGACCAACGATGATATTATGCAGGCCTTGGATCAACGTCGTGGTTATATGATTACTGCACTTCAAAACTTGACCCACGATTTTAACAAAGCGACAGCAGTACGTAACCACAATGCATTTTCTGGTCGTGAAATCGTCTTTTTGAATCCAGAAAATCCAATGGATCCTGAGAATGAAGAGGGTGCAAAGAAGTGGAATAAGACGGGGGCAGTTGGTGCGCAACACTACGAGCACATTAAGCATCGTAAAATTACGGACTATCAAGCCTTATTTGATGAATGGCACGCTGAGGGATATACGATTTATGCTGTTGATAACACGCCAGGTTATGAACTACACAATGTCTTTGAGACAGAATTTCCTGAGAAGAGTGTCTTCTTGTTTGGGGAGGAACAAATTGGATTGGCTGATGAATTGATTCAAGCGGCGGATAAGATGATTTATATCCCCCAGACCGGCTCGGTTCGTTCACTGAATGTGTCAGTCGCACACGGTATCATCGCTGCGCTTTATACTGCACAACACCCAGTACCTGAAAACTAATCTGTGTTAAAGTGTCGATTGTCGAAGTCGGCACTTTTTTAGTATCTCTGGTAGACTTGTTCTTAGATACTAAATATGGGGGACGTTATGAAACCAGCAGAAGAAGCGTATTGGAAACAATTCAAGGAAGAACACAACCTACCAAATGCAGTATTTGGTAGTGCTTGGGCGTTTGGGGCGTCAGCAAGTCAAGCGGATGAACTTGCGCAACTAACTCTTACCGGAGAAAAAACTGCAACGGCGAGTGCGTATGAGTTGTATCAATTGGAGGGGGAACCATTACCAACGGCTAACTCTTGTTACGATATTCTATTGGATGGTAGTGGCAATCCGGTAGCGGTGTTATGTACAAAGGAATTATCTGTGGTGCCTTATCATCAAGTCGATAGCGCTCATGCCTATGCAGAAGGGGAAGGCGATAAGTCACTTGAAACTTGGCGCCGGACGCACGAAGAATTTTTCCAACGCGAATTTGCGGAAGTTGGTGAAATTGTTGACTTCAGTCGTTTGCACGTTGTATTAGAAAAATTTGAAGTTGTTTATGCACTACCTTTAGCTGCTTAACTATGTAATGAAAAAAGTGATCACAAGCGCAATGCTGTGATCACTTTTTATTTTGGCATTACTTCGACCTCCAACACCGTTTTTAATCGGTCTGGTGAAATGCGTCGGGCGTCGTTTAAATAATATTCAGTATGGTTCTGAGAAGTACGGGTCAGTTGATGCTCGTTTAAAAACATATCAATGTGGTCAAATGATATTTGCTCGTCATCATAAGGGCCAACGTGCAACATTTGAACCACGCGTTTTTCAGGTAACGTGACAATGTTAACTTTATCGATTAACTTAGATTTGCCTGCTGCTTTAGCGTCCGACAGTGTTTTTTCAGCAAGTCCGATGGGCACAAAGTCAGGAATCAGCATACGTAGTCTGAATACGAAATCATCTTTGGTCCATGCTCCTCGATCAACAGCGACGCGACTGATCGTCCAATCGCCTAGTAGCGGTGGTACTGTGTAATCAGTATAGATGCTATGAACAGACGAATCAGCTTTTTTGAAGGCCATCTTAGTTGGGTATGCAACACTGTATAAAGCGGCTATGTAATCTGGGAATAAAGCATCGTTGGGATTGCCTTCACCGTGGATTTCAAAGTATGCATGACGAGGAATCACCACTTGCTTAGGACGCTTAGTTGAATTGAACTCAACCGTGGCCATTTTCTTAAAATCATATTTCATAAAGTTAACCCATAATAAAATCGTAAATCTGATTCTTAGCTGCCAAGTTACGTGTAAGTGGCCAAATTGGATAGGCGTGTGGCAAGCCACTACCTTCAATGTACGTCACGTTATCGGCAAATTTTTTGGCGAAAATTCAGTTGTCTGGATTTGTTAAATCGCGTGTACCACTGATTAGAAGAATTGTTTGGTGATTAAAGTTGCCGTTAATTGGAGAGACGATCGGGTCGGTGATATCATGCGACCCGCGAATGGCTTCTATCAAATCCGGCATGGCGTTTAATGACAAAACAGGATCGTGCTTTGCGGCAGCTTTAATATCAGGATTAGTCAGTGTCATATCAACCATTGGACTAATTGCGACAATCCGTTTGATAGGAAAGGCCTCCATTAGCTGAACATAACCAAGCGCAATCTGAGCGCCGGCGGAATCACCAACTAAGACAATTTCACAATCATCATAGGTGTGACGTAAACGCCAAATGGCTTGATGCACGCGTTCGTAAATTTCATCCAGTGTCGCATGCGGTACTAGTGGGTAATCCAACACAGCACATGGGATATTTGTATTACGTACTAAATCACCAATGAAATGCCAATGATAGGCAGTTATTGGCTCAATAAAGCCACCGCCATGTAAGTACAACATAACGGTAGTAGGCTTGCGTAGACTAAAGTCCTTGGGTACTAGAATCTCCATGTACTCTTCAGACACAAGTTCGAATTCGTGTTGTAATTTAGTGCTAGGCTCAGCAGCTGTGGCAGGCTTACTTGCTAACTCTTCCCATAGCTCCTTGCCAGAAAGTTGCCAGACGTGATTAAGCCCAAGAACACGGCTACCAAATATAAAAAGTTGACGATACATAGACTTTCCTCCTTTCGGGTGAGTTCTCAGTATCGCCATTGTAGCAACCGGACGTGATGAAATTGCGTAAAAAAATACCCCAGTAAGTGAATACTGGGGTAGAAGGCTATAGTAGTAATTCGAATTCAAGGTTATTGTATTGGTCACGTTCGCGGATTTGGCGGTAACCAAATTCTTGTTCTTCACGAACGAGCAGATCGGTGTGCCAAGTAATCTTGTCGGCGAACGTCGCAAACATATCTTCCTTAAGTTGGTTCACTAGTGATAGGAACTTGGTTGCTTCGTCGGCGGTCATTGATGCGTATAGGCGTTCATCATTACCGTACTTCTTTGAGTTACGCTTCAACATCACGTTCATCACTTGACGTGTGTAGGCAGGGTTGCGGTTCAAACGGACACTAACGTTAATATGGTTGTAGTGGAAATCACGACTGTATTGTAGCAACATTGCTAGAAATTCAGCAGCATCCACCTTTTCTGGTTTGTTTGCCATGTATTATTGATTCCTTAATCTGTTTTATTACTGTCTACTAGTATAGCACGAGTTAAGTTTGACCTGAGAAAATGTTTCTGTTGAACAAAGGGGTTGCATTGTTCTTTGGAAAGGGGTAATATATTCAAGTTGTCTTTTGAAGAAAGCAACGCTCAAAAAGATGTTCAACAAAGTTGTTGACATTCAGTAAAACGTTCTGTATTATATATTAAGTCGTCTCAG
>JAAOED010000038.1 GCA_016466735.1 Weissella confusa
TCAAACTTCGTTTGAGCCTTACACCACGTTTTCAACTTGGTTAAGTCCTCGAACCATTAGTACTAGTCCGCTCCATGCGTCGCCGCACTTCCACTTCTAGCCTATCTACCTCATCATCTCTGAGGGGTCTTACTTCATAAAGAATGGGAAATCTCATCTCGAGGCGAGTTTCACACTTAGATGCTTTCAGCGTTTATCTCATCCGTACATAGCTACTCAGCGATGCTCCTGGCGGAACAACTGATACACCAGAGGTACGTCCACCCCGGTCCTCTCGTACTAAGGGCAGCTCCTCTCAAATTTCCTACGCCCGCGACGGATAGGGACCGAACTGTCTCACGACGTTCTGAACCCAGCTCGCGTACCGCTTTAATGGGCGAACAGCCCAACCCTTGGGACCGACTACAGCCCCAGGATGCGATGAGCCGACATCGAGGTGCCAAACCTCCCCGTCGATGTGGACTCTTGGGGGAGATAAGCCTGTTATCCCCAGGGTAGCTTTTGTCCGTTGAGCGATGGCCCTTCCATGCGGAACCACCGGATCACTAAGCCCTACTTTCGTACCTGCTCGACTGGTAAGTCTCACAGTCAAGCTCCCTTGTGCCTTTACACTCTGCGAATGATTTCCAACCATTCTGAGGGAACCTTTGGGCGCCTCCGTTACCTTTTAGGAGGCGACCGCCCCAGTCAAACTGCCTGCCAGACACTGTCTTCCACCACGCTTAGTGGTGCGAGTTAGAGTGGTCATACAACGAGGGTAGTATCCCAATGACGCCTCCACCGAAACTAGCGTCCCGGTATCTACGGCTCCTACCTATGCTGTACAAGCTGCACAAACACTCAATATCAAGCTACAGTAAAGCTCCATGGGGTCTTTCCGTCCTGTCGCGGGTAACCCGCATCTTCACGGGTATTTAAATTTCACCGAGTCTCTCGTTGAGACAGTGCCCAGATCGTTACGCCTTTCGTGCGGGTCGGAACTTACCCGACAAGGAATTTCGCTACCTTAGGACCGTTATAGTTACGGCCGCCGTTTACTGGGGCTTCAATTCGTACCTTCGCCGAAGCTAAGCACTCCTTTTAACCTTCCAGCACCGGGCAGGCGTCAGCCCCTATACGTCATCTTACGATTTTGCAGAAACCTGTGTTTTTGATAAACAGTCGCCTGGGCCTATTCACTGCGGCTCAGCTTTCGCTGAGCACCCCTTCTCCCGAAGTTACGGGGTCATTTTGCCGAGTTCCTTAACGAGAGTTCACTCGCTCACCTTAGGATGCTCTCCTCGACTACCTGTGTCGGTTTGCGGTACGGGCAGGTAAACACTAACTAGAAGCTTTTCTCGGCAGCGTGACATCACGGACTTCCCTACTTTATTTCGGTCCTCATCATAACTTGTCCTTAAAAGATAAAGCATTTAACTCGATCTAAGACTTATTATTTAACCCAGCATATCCAGCAGCTGGGATCCGTTAGCCTTCTGCGTCCCTCCATCGTTCAAACATGTTCACCTGGTACAGGAATCTCAACCTGTTATCCATCGACTACGCCTCTCGGCCTCGCCTTAGGTCCCGACTAACCCTGGGAGGACGAGCCTTCCCCAGGAAACCTTAGTCATACGGTGGACAGGATTCTCACCTGTCTTTCGCTACTCATACCGGCATTCTCACTTCTAAGCGCTCCACCAGTCCTCACGGTCTGACTTCATCGCCCTTAGAACGCTCTCCTATCGCGCCACTTACGTGGCACCCGTAGTTTCGGTGGTGTGTTTAGCCCCGGTACATTTTCGGCGCAGAATCACTCGACTAGTGAGCTATTACGCACTCTTTAAATGGTGGCTGCTTCTAAGCCAACATCCTAGTTGTCTATGCAACTCCACATCCTTTTCCACTTAACACACACTTAGGGACCTTAACTGACGATCTGGGCTGTTCCCCTTTCGACAATGGATCTTATCACTCACTGTCTGACTCCCGGACATACGTGATTGGCATTCGGAGTTTATCTTAATTTGGTAACCCGAGATGGGCCCCGCACCAAAACAGTGCTCTACCTCCAACACGCTACATTCCGAGGCTAGCCCTAAAGCTATTTCGGAGAGAACCAGCTATCTCCAAGTTCGATTGGAATTTCACCGCTACCCACACCTCATCCCAGCATTTTTCAACATGCACGGGTTCGGGCCTCCAGTGCGTTTTACCGCACCTTCACCCTGGACATGGGTAGGTCACCTGGTTTCGGGTCTACAACAACATACTAATTCGCCCATTTCAGACTCGCTTTCGCTACGGCTCCGGTCTTTCCACCTTAACCTTGCATGGTATCGTAACTCGCCGGTTCATTCTACAAAAGGCACGCTATCACCCATTAACGGGCTCTAACTTCTTGTAGGCACATGGTTTCAGGAACTTTTTCACTCCCCTTCCGGGGTGCTTTTCACCTTTCCCTCACGGTACTGGTTCACTATCGGTCACTAGGGAGTATTTAGCCTTGCGAGATGGTCCTCGCGGATTCCGACCGGATTTCACGTGTCCGGCCGTACTCAGGATCCTGACGGGAGGTCAACACTTTTCGCATACGGGGCTATCACCCTGTCTCGCTCAGCTTCCCAGCTGATTCTGCTAAATGTTAACTTTGTAACTCCACAATGTCAGTCCTACAACCCCAAAGTGCAAGCACTTTGGTTTGGGCTCTACCGATTTCGCTCGCCGCTACTGACGGTATCGATTTTTCTTTCTATTCCTGTTGCTAATGAGATGTTTCAGTTCACAACGTCTACCTTCAACCTAACTATATATTCATTAGGTGATAACTTGCATAACAAGTTGGGTTCCCCCATTCGGAAATCTCCGGATCAAAGCTTACTTACAGCTCCCCGAAGCATATCGGTGTTAGTCCCGTCCTTCATCGGCTCCTAGTGCCAAGGCATCCACCATGCGCCCTTAATAACTTAACCTATCAACTGACGTTGATGATATAAGTTTGAGTATGTGGCTCAA
>JAAOED010000039.1 GCA_016466735.1 Weissella confusa
GGATCAAACTCTCAATTTGAAGTTTGAGTATAACTCAATTTTTGTTGTTTAACAGAAGTTAAACGAATTTACTAGCGAATTGACTTCGCAAATGTTTTTGCATCAAGCTTAACTTGATGACCCTACACATTTGTTTCATCGAAACGATATTCAGTTTTCAAAGAACTATCTCGATACTGCTCATCAGCAACGTTTTATATCTTACCAACTCATGAAGCAGATGTCAACAACTTATTTCAAATTGTTTAAACAACTCATTCACAGTTTGAACATATTTTCCGTCGCAAGCAACTTATATATCATATCGAATTGATTCATGATTGTCAATAACCAATTTCAATTCATTTTGCATTGTTTTGCATGCGAATTAGATCCGTTTGAAAAACTCAACTTGAATATAGTACCGAACATCTAAAACAAATGCAAGCCCCAATTTAATCCAATCGTGCAACGCCTGTCATATCGACGTTACGCAGTAAGTCAGCTGCATCCTTCGCATTCATAAACTGTAAGCCAAGTAAGCCAAGACGATCCATATTGAAGTGTGTCGCATCTACTGGTTCAAATGTATACAGTGAAATTAAATCTTCCGCCGACTCCAGACCTTGACCATGCCACGCTGCCAATTCTCCTAGACGAAGATTGTCAATATCAAAGCCAAGTTCATCCTTCATCCCCGTTAATAGCGAACCCAATGCAGTATCACCGTCATGTTTGTGCATCTTAACGGTATAGAAACGTGGCGTTGGTACTTCATCAGTCACCAAGAAGTATGATTGATCATTTCGAGTAAAGACAACTGTTCCTGCAATTAGTGACATTATGCCATCCCCCTTTAATTAGTGAACGTGTGCGTTCAAACGTTGCAATGCTTCCGCAATCATATCATCACGGTTATCAGCAATCGTATCAAAACCGATATTTAAGTGTTGATTAGTCCAGTAATGATGATGCCAGTTATCAACACGTTGGTTTTCACGATCGGTACGTACCTTTTGATTAGCATCCAACACACTACGACGAGACAATGAAATCTTTTCATTATACTGATCGACATCCAGAATCATCACGTCAATCACCTGACCAACGTGCAATTCGTCCCCGACATGTCGAATAAATGCTGAACGACACTCTGAAATATGTATTAGTCCCTGTGTATGATCATCTAGTTGTACAAAAGCCCCGTATGGTTGGATACCTGTAACGGTTCCTTGTACGACCTCACCAATATGATAAGTCATAATAACCTCCTCTAATTAGTTTCCCTTACTATATGTATCTCGGGATTCCCCGAGTGACAACATTATGCAATCGTCGCCTTAATAATTTTGATGTCTTCAAGTGGCTTGTCTGCGTAGTTAACACGAACCTTAGCCATGTCATCAACAACATCCATACCTTCGATAACGTGGCCGAATACAGTGTGACGCTTGTCTAGCCATGGCGTACCACCTTGCTCACCGTATGCTGACACAACTTCATCAGGTACAAGTCCCTTTAGTTGACGCAACATGTTCGCTGGTACACGTGAAGCTTGCACAATAAAGAATTGTGAACCGTTTGTGTTTGGACCAGCGTTCGCCATAGACAAAGCACCACGCAAGTTAAAGACTTCATCTGAGAATTCATCTTCGAAAGAATCGCCCCAAAGTGACTCACCACCCATACCAGTTCCAGTAGGGTCTCCACCTTGAATCATGAAGTCGCTGATTACACGGTGGAAAATAATACCATCGTAGTAACCCTTTTCAATCAAACCAACGAAGTTTTCTACCGTCTTAGGTGCTTGTGCTGGGAATAATTGAATCTTAACCGTACCCTTTGTCGTTTCCAAAACAGCAACTGGGCCATCTACTGCAGCCAAATCAAATTGTGGCAATGCCATATCTTCATTCTCCTCTAAATCTTAAAATTCACTGCTTGTATTATAACATAAACATTAAGACCACTCACACTGCCCCTGAAAACATGGTAAACTAAAGTCTGGTTGTCAACAGACATTCAAACAGATTACTGGGAGTAAACAAATATTATGATGCACATTATCGATTTGTTCCTGCACCTTGATGTTCATTTGAACAATCTGGTTAACGCATGGGGCATTTGGTCATACGTCGCGCTTTTTGCTGTCATCTTCATCGAAACGGGATCAGTTATCTTCCCGTTCTTGCCTGGAGATTCACTACTTTTTGCAGCCGGATCAATTTCAGCATTGCATGGTAGCATCCTTAACCACTGGGTATTAATGATTATGTTCTGGATTGCCGCTGTATCTGGTGACTCATTGAACTTCTTCTTGGGGCGCACGGTTGGGTTGAAATTGGTTAAGCACCCACTACTCGGTCGCTTTATTAAGGACGAACACCTAGCGGAAGCAAACGATTTCTTCGTAAAACACGGTAAGATGGCTGTTATTTTGGGCCGTTTCTTGCCAATCATTCGTACTTTGGTGCCATTTACGGCTGCCATTTCAGGCTTCAAGTACAAAAACTTTTTGATGCTTGAAGTTATCGCTGCAACTATTTGGGTTGTTGTCGCCGTTGAAGCCGGTTACTACTTCGGTGGTATTCCATTTGTCAGCGAGCACTTCTCATTGGTAATTATCGGTATCTTGGTGGTAACGGCCTTGCCTGCTATCATCAGTGCAGTACGTCAATCAATTATCAGCAAGAAGCAAAAGCAAATGAATCAACAATAATAAAAAGGTCGCGATTGGATGTCGCGACCTTTTTTGTACCTAACTATACAAAAAGACCATCCAAACTATGTACTAGGCCCCGTCAAGTTGACGGTCGAAATAATATAAAATTTAATTAGGCGCTTATGCCACCGTAAATAGCCATATTCCGGAATTCTTCCGGGGTATGGCTATTTATT
>JAAOED010000040.1 GCA_016466735.1 Weissella confusa
GACCATGACCTGCAGGGAGCGCGAACCACAGCAAGCTGCGTTTCCCTTCCATGTATAGTCAAGCAGGACGCTCATTTATCTGAATTTAGGAAGATGTATTCACCTGTAATATATACACCGATGGTGTGATTAGTGGTGATTTGATCAAATGATGGCACTTCAAATAAACCCGCAGATGTCTTAAAAAAATTCACACTACGAAGTTATGATGAAACTATGCTCAAATCGACCAACTACTTTTGGGTGAATTCATATATGTAGTCTTGATTGAGTTTTACAAGGTTAAACAAGGTTCGTAATACGCGATCCATTGTAGCGACGGTATTGATTTTCGAAGCCAACTTCGAATTTTCAGACCGTCGTTTTTTGTCGTACTCCATTAAATGGTTCGGCTTACCCAGCCCACTTCGCCATGCTTTTCGCATATTAGCCACGACATTGAATATCAGGCGACGTGCATGCGCGTTTCCTGTGTGAGTGATTTTCTCCGGATTGGTAATCATTCCAGAGCTTCGCTTCCCATGACCAATTCCGACATAGGCATTCAATTTACGAACGCTGCTAAAGCGACGTAGGTCGCCTAACTCAGCTATTAGGCGTACAGCGGTATTCTGTCCAACACCCGGTAGGCTAAGAAAATGTTTGTACTCTGGGTAGTCTCGGACGATACTATGCATTTTGTTGATTTGCGCATTTTGAAGATCTTGAATTTCCGCAGTTCTTTTTGCCCAATAACTAACTTGCATAACCGTGTCGGATTCTTTAGAAACCTCGGAATAAGCTAATGACGCAGCTTTATATAACTTCTTAGCGTAGTTAAGTAACTGCTTCTGGCCTATATTCTTATTGGTCAATCCGTTTATGGTTTGCATTACCTCGTTTACGTCCGCATCTAGAACCAAGTCAGGATGTGGGAATGCACTTAGTATTAGCCAAGGGAATTTAGAATCCCCTTTAACAGTGAATTCATCAAGGAACGTCGAAAATACTTTTTCAGTAATGCGATGTGTGCGTGTACGAGCTTTTACGGATTCATCTTCTAGTTGTTCGTAGAATCTGTTCATATCACGTAGTTCGCGTTGTGTTTCCGATTCATGATAGAAATTTTCAAAATCACTTTCTCGAGCAGAAGCAGCTAACGCGCGAGCATCTGATTCATCTGTCTTGATGAAAATCTCATCGTCACCGTAATTACTAATTCGCTTATGACCGACAACGGGACTTAATACAGCATAGCGAATGTCGTTATCTCGCATATACGCTTCAACGCGCTTTGAGTACACTCCAGTGGCCTCAAAAATCACCTGAACCTGCTTGTATGGTGACATGCGTTGCTTAAGATAATCGAACCCCTGACGGTTTAAGTCGATTTTAAATTGTTCGATAATTTCATTTTGACGACTAAATGCGACCGCACCGGTCGCCTTGCTTACATCAATTCCTACTGTTGTATAAGTCATAACTTGTTTACCTTTCTGAAGCTTTCTTCACGTTATATTATTTCAACTTTCCAAATACGAACTTTAAGTTCAACCTACTGCAATCGAATTTCATAATAAAAAGCGAAGGATCAGTTTTTACCACGAACTCTAGGCTCAGGGAAACCCACGATCTGCTTCGCCATCACTTTAAAAAATAAAAGTGATAGAAATTTGACCCGCCGGTCATATTTCCATCACTAATGTTAGTAGGTTTTTACCTCCCGTGGCTCTAAGCGGGAAACCCGCTAAGAACCCACACCTGCGGGTCAAGGTCAG
>JAAOED010000041.1 GCA_016466735.1 Weissella confusa
TGTACTAGGCCCCGTCAAGTTGACGGTCGAAATAATATAAAATTTAATTAGGCGCTTATGCCACCGTAAATAGCCATATTCCGGAATTCTTCCGGGGTATGGCTATTTATTGTCTCTGAGCGTCGAATAAGGTTGAAGTAATCAATTCCTGCTTTGATTGCTTCAACCGCTTCCTCGTATGTGTAACTATGTTGCTTATCCCACCATTCCACTTTAAAGTCATTCCAAAACTTCTCCATAATGGCATTGTCGTATGGCGTTCCCGGACGAGACATGCTCCGTCGTGCATTGTGGCGCCCTAGGTAATTTTGGAATGCTCCGGACGTGTAGGCTGCTCCTCGATCAGAATGCACCAAGACATCCTCTGGGTTTCCGGCACTTTGATAAGCTTGCTCAAATGTTTGTATAGCTGCTGAAGTTGTTTCTGTTTCACTGACGTTGAATGAAAGCACGTAAGTGCCATATAAATCAATTACTGCTGACAATTTCAATGCGTGTTCCAAGTTGCGACCATAGCGTAGTTCAGTCATATCTGTTGCCCATTTTTCATTGGGCGATGAAGTTGTAAAATCCTGATTCATCACATTATCTGTAATGTACATTTCGTTGGCCTTGATACGGTTATGCCGCTTCTTTCGGATATCCGCACGGATACCATCAATGTGCATCAAACGACGAACTCGCTTCGGGTTGATACGCTGGTCGATTTCTTCATCCCGGTTGAGATACATTGTCATTCGCTGCACACCTAAGTTGTGATGATGTTTCTTATCGAGCTCCTTAATTTTGCCCATAAGCACTTCATTTAGTTGGTCGTTCGCAGTTTCTGTACGGTTTAACCATTTGTAATACGACTGCTTAGAGACTTCACCTGCTGATGCTAATTGTTCAATTGTGTAGGTGCGAGGATTTGATTCATGCAGTTCTCGCATAGCTTCGTACAAAAGGGTATTCGCAACTCGATTAACTGTTACCTTCCTTTGCTTAGAATCTCTTGTAATTTTTTTGCTAAATCATTTTGTACACGCTGAGCGTTTAATTCGGCTCTCAACTGTTTATTCTCAAGCCTAAGCTTTTCATTTTCTGAAAGTTCATCGTCAGACTTTTTTCGACCACGACCATCACGGAGTGATTCAAAGCCACCGGCATCTACCTTTAAAACCCACGAACGCACCTGTTGGTAACTTACTTGGAATTTTTGAGATGCTTCGTTGTAATTACGATTATGTTCAATTGCGTATGTCGCAATTTCAATGCGTTCTGCGAATGTAGTCTTACGTGATGCCATGGGAATTCTCCTTGTTGTTGCGCCCGTAGAGCGCAATTCTTCATTCCCATTATACTTTGAAATCCAGATGCTTAATTGCGATTTACTACGTAACTTAAACCGCTTGGCTACCTCTCTGAGAGTGCCTTCACCAGACAAGTAAGCGTGGACAGCTTTTTGCTTAAGTTCGCTTGAATAAGTCTGGTGAGATTTCGATTCACTTAGGCCTTTCAAACCGAATCCATCATACAAGCGCATCCAATCTTGTAATGATCCGTCGCTAAGATTGTGTAACTTCGAGAACCCGGATTCAGATTCAGTTGATTCTCGATACAACTGAATAAGTTTCAGCTTTTGTGACGCTGAAAGTTTTGCTCGTGGCATATAAAAAATCCCCTAGAGGTTGACTGGAAGAAATTATATTATTTCTTCCGTCAACCTCTAGGGGACTATAACA
>JAAOED010000042.1 GCA_016466735.1 Weissella confusa
GAATGTGTAGGTTTCCGATTTTCCTTAGAAAGGAGGTGATCCAGCCGCAGGTTCTCCTACGGCTACCTTGTTACGACTTCACCCTAATCATCTGTCCCACCTTAGACGGCTGGCTCCCGAAGGTTACCCCACCGGCTTTGGGTGTTACAAACTCTCATGGTGTGACGGGCGGTGTGTACAAGACCCGGGAACGTATTCACCGCGGCGTGCTGATCCGCGATTACTAGCGATTCCGACTTCATGTAGGCGAGTTGCAGCCTACAATCCGAACTGAGACGTACTTTAAGAGATTAGCTCACCCTCGCGGGTTGGCAACTCGTTGTATACGCCATTGTAGCACGTGTGTAGCCCAGGTCATAAGGGGCATGATGATTTGACGTCATCCCCACCTTCCTCCGGTTTGTCACCGGCAGTCTCACTAGAGTGCCCAACTGAATGCTGGCAACTAGTAATAAGGGTTGCGCTCGTTGCGGGACTTAACCCAACATCTCACGACACGAGCTGACGACAACCATGCACCACCTGTCACCTTGTCCCCGAAGGGAACGCTCCATCTCTGGAGTTGTCAAGGGATGTCAAGACCTGGTAAGGTTCTTCGCGTTGCTTCGAATTAAACCACATGCTCCACCGCTTGTGCGGGTCCCCGTCAATTCCTTTGAGTTTCAACCTTGCGGTCGTACTCCCCAGGCGGAGTGCTTAATGCGTTAGCTGCGGCACTTAAGGGCGGAAACCCTCAAACACCTAGCACTCATCGTTTACGGTGTGGACTACCAGGGTATCTAATCCTGTTTGCTACCCACACTTTCGAGCCTCAACGTCAGTTACAGTCCAGAAAGCCGCCTTCGCCACTGGTGTTCTTCCATATATCTACGCATTTCACCGCTACACATGGAGTTCCACTTTCCTCTACTGCACTCAAGTCATCCAGTTTCCAAAGCAATTCCTCAGTTGAGCTGAGGGCTTTCACTTCAGACTTAAATAACCGTCTGCGCTCGCTTTACGCCCAATAAATCCGGATAACGCTTGGAACATACGTATTACCGCGGCTGCTGGCACGTATTTAGCCGTTCCTTTCTGGTAAGATACCGTCACACATTGAACAGTTACTCTCAATGTCATTCTTCTCTTACAACAGTGTTTTACGAGCCGAAACCCTTCATCACACACGCGGCGTTGCTCCATCAGGCTTTCGCCCATTGTGGAAGATTCCCTACTGCTGCCTCCCGTAGGAGTATGGGCCGTGTCTCAGTCCCATTGTGGCCGATCAGTCTCTCAACTCGGCTATGCATCATCGCCTTGGTAAGCCATTACCTTACCAACTAGCTAATGCACCGCGGGACCATCTCTTAGTGATAGCAGAACCATCTTTTAAATAACAACCATGCGGTTGTCATTGTTATACGGTATTAGCATCTGTTTCCAAATGTTATCCCCTGCTAAGAGGTAGGTTTCCCACGTGTTACTCACCCGTTCGCCACTCTTTGCAATGTCCATCGTCATATCTGAGCAAGCTCTTCAAATCAGTTGAACCACAAAGCGTTCGACTTGCATGTATTAGGCACGCCGCCAGCGTTCATCCTGAGCCAGGATCAAACTCTCAATTTGAAGTTTGAGTATAACTCAATTTTTGTTGTTTAACAGAAGTTAAACGAATTTACTAGCGAATTGACTTCGCAAATGTTTTTGCATCAAG
>JAAOED010000043.1 GCA_016466735.1 Weissella confusa
CAGAGAGTTCCCAAGAGCTTCCTAAGGCATTCATAACACGTTGTAACTCCCGATATTCAGCTTTAAGTTCCCCTGAAACAGTAATTCGATCAATCGATACTTTGTTAGTTGGCATAATAAAAACTCCTATCCGCCCGAGTGCGATTAGGAGTCATCTTGTTATTTTTCAATTTGTGTTAACGGCCTTTTACGGCTATAATTAATCCAACAACTGAAAAAGTTAAAGACAACTCGAAGTGTTCCGTGGACGCCAATCTTAGGAACTGCACTTCGGGTTTTTCTTTTTGTATTTTTTGTACCTTAGCGATGCAGTAATAATACCACGATATAACTGGATTTCACAAAGAATTCATCAAAAAAGTCGGTTTTTCGGACACCTGACCGGCTGTTAGAGGGGCCGGTCGAAACTTTGTGAATTTTTCGAAGCGCTTGTCATGAAAAATTCTGACAAGCGCACTTACACATCACTTTAAAAAGTGATGAAATTGCGTGTCATTTTTCATGACAATGCGCACTTACACACCACTCCAAAATTGGGCGGTTTTTGTGCTTAAAAAATGTATCAGAATTCGTTTCACTCAAACTAAAAAGGGGGGTCAACAAAATGTTGATCCCCCTTTTTTAAACCGTGGGTTTCACCCACACCCACAAGCGAAGTTCGCTTGACCACCTAATCACTCGCCGTGGGGCAACCAAAAAAATGCAGTGGCTTTTTTTGCCGTGGGCAGTTTTGTGTTGTTTTGTTCCGAAAAGGGCAACCCGCTTCGCAGGCAGTTGCAAGCAACTGACCCTTGTCTCCACATGCTGCCGACTACTCCTGAATATCAAATTCCGCTAAGTAGCTTGTAAGTTCTCCGTGCAACCGTTCTTGATGTGCAATCAGCAAATCAAACAATTCTCGGGCAAGTGTGTCATCGTACTGTTCTTTCTGTAATTTACGAAGACGTGCTCTTTTATCCTTTGCAAAATCAGACCAATCAACTAAACCAATCTCCAAACTATGAAGTGCCATTTTATCGTTAACGCTTTTGATGTTGTCGTAATTAGGCAACTTGAAATCACCAAGCATAGTCTTAGCACGCTCTACCCATTCCGCAGGTTTCCGACCTCTTAATTGCAATTCTAAACGCATCCAATGCTCAACACCATCAGGGAGCGGCATCTTTTTCTTAGTTTGTTCAACTAGCTTGTTATATTGCCGAATTTGTTGCTCGGAACTGTTAGACCCGTAATATATCGTCTCCACCGCTTTGGTCCATTGTGCCGTATAAACGCCATATTCGCGCTGTGAGACGTTTGGACGATAAATACGGTATTTCATACCCAATTCGTTGTTAAAAACGTCAAACGCCAAATCAAGGCGGGTAAAATGCACATCAGTCAATAAATCAATCGCCCGTTTCATTTCAAGCTTTTCTTCGTCGACTAATTTATTTGGGTTAAAGTCCAAACGCCAAGAACCAGCTTGAAACGCATTCTCAGCGTAATAGGCAATATTTTCAGTATCGCCGTTAGGATATTCCCGAATTAACCTAAAAACGCCGTCAGAGAGTTCCCAAGAGCTTCCTAAGGCATTCATAACACGTTGTAACTCCCGATATTCAGCTTTAAGTTCCCCTGAAACAGTAATTCGATCAATCGATACTTTGTTAGTTG
>JAAOED010000044.1 GCA_016466735.1 Weissella confusa
GGTTCAAAGTCAAATGGTACTGATGACCGGTAAAATTTAATATTTTGAACCTTGCTTAGGCAGCTGATTTCACATTGTTGAAATCAGCTGCCTTTTGCTTATAGTTCATTGAGTAGAAACTATTCTTGAATGAGATAAGAATACGTAGACGGAAGTTTTTGAAACTACGGAAGCCGTATGCCGTACGCTTAATTGCTTTGATTTTATTGTTTGAACCTTCAATTGGTCCATTTGAGAATCCGTAGATGAAGCTGTTTATTATTTCGTCGAAGTGCTTGCGGATAGTGCGACGAGCCTTCTTCATTGCCTTTGGCAATGAGCGGTATTGGGCATCATTTTTTGTGGGGTATAGAACAGACTTGAGTTCAGCTTCATCACGAGTTTCGATGGCGTAAAGAATCCCTTGGTAGAAAGCGTATGCGTCACGCAATTCATCAGAGAGCGCCAGTAGGCGGTCGATAACTTCTTTATCAGTTAAATAGGCATGCTTAAAATTGATTCGATTTTTGCGGGTCGTGTAATCAAGTGCAGTTTCGTGCTTCATAAGTAGTTTCCAGAACCGCTTTAGTTGGCGATACTCTTTGCTATCTGATCCGAATTGCTTCATAACGCTGATTCGAACCTTGTTGAGTTCACGGTATGCTTGAGTTACAACGTGAAATCTATCAGCCACGATGTTTGCGTTTGGAAACAAATCCTTAATCATGGCTCGGTAAGGAGTAAATAAGTCTACCGTTATGGTTTTAACAGCAGCTCGAGCTGCTGGGCTGTATTGATTGAAATAGGCACGGAGCTGACCAGCACCGCGATCCTTCATGACATCTAGAATGCGGTGGTTAACAGAATCGATTAAAATCATGCTCATTCCGCTAGTTGCGAACTTACCTGATTTGAAGTCATCGAACGCGATGTTTTGGGGGAGGTAATGGAAATTTGTTTTGTTGTAAACGAATAAGCCTTCGGCTGCGCGCATTACGGTTTGTGTTGATATGTTGTTGTCTAAGGCAATGTGCTTTTGACTAACGTTTTCGCTTAGTTCCATTGCCGCGGTTTGTTTAACCTTATCGATGATATGGTTGTTTGGTTGAATGTCGCTGAGGTGCGCAATAGACGTGTGTCCACATTTCTTGCATAGGAATTTTTGCTTTCGAATTCTATAGTTTTGAAACTTGAATGCGCTACGTGGCCCTTTATGAGTAACCATTTTGGTACCGTTGTGAACCATTGGAGTTCCACACTTTTCGCAGTTGGTGGCGTATGTCAGAAGGAGATTCCAAGTAATTGTGGCTGATCCGTTGAGATTAGTTTCATTGAAGTGTTGTTCTGCTTTTGGATCAAATTCGACATTTAAGTCTGTTAATCCAATTAAAATTCTGATATCGTTATCCATGTTGGGATATCCTTTCGAGGGTATTTTGGGCAGACTGGTTGCAGCTGGTCTGTCCTTTTTTATTTTTACACCCAAAAACAAAAAAAAGGTACCAACAACCAATCGCGTGAGCGAGTGGTCATCAGTACCAAATATTTTAGAACC
>JAAOED010000045.1 GCA_016466735.1 Weissella confusa
GGCTCTATGCCAAATAGCGTTGGTCGACAATAAAATTGAAAATTAACGCGATTTGAAGAGTCGCAAAAAGTGGTGATGACAGAAATGTTGTCACCACTTTTTTTAGAATTTTCCATACTTCATTTGGATACGGATTCGTCGCATGTAATTACCGAGGTTTTGATAACCGTATGCGGTACGAGCTATTTGCTTCAGGCGACGGTTGATGCCTTCGATTTTACCGTTTGACCATGGGCAACGAAGGCTTTCCAGGATACCTTTTAAATTGCGCTTAAAAGTCCCGATGGTCACGTCCATGGCGGAACCAACCGGTTTGTAAGTGCTGATTAATGCATGAATTAGCTCTGGGCTACGCTTGTCCATCGCTTCTAAAGCTTCTTGGTACACTAAATAAGCCGCCTCGAGAACTGGAAATGATTTGAACACTAGTGTGATTGCTTCTTCTTCTGTGATGAATTCGTTCAAACCTCGCATATATTTACGATGGCCAGTTTCTAAGTTGCTGTATTTTTTAAGGAAAAGGCGCCAGCCGTTTTTCATTATTTTGTATTCACGAGAGTGTTTATCCAGTAGATGCTGAATGCCTGTACGAATGGTGTTGATAGCACGTGTCATTAGTTGGACGATATGGAATCGATCAATGACAATTTGGGCATTGGGAAATAGTTCCGGAACGAGGGTAGCGTAGCTAGCGTTCATGTCCATGACGACGTGCGTTACTGCTTGACGTTGCTTCAAAGAGAAGCCGTAGAAATAACTGCGGATTGTGTTTAAATCACGGCTTGGTAATATCTCCATAAAGCTATCAGGTGATGCATACACGAAAGCGTATGACCTGCTAATTCGAATTTCATCGAAGCTTAGAACAGCCGGTAAATGACTGTAGTCATAACGGTAATCCTTGAGCTCGTCGTTGATAACACGATGAACAGTGGAATGTGAGAGACGCAAGATAAGACCAATAACTTTCTCTGAAATATCCTCCATGGCTAGTCGGATAACTTGAAGGCGTAGAGGCTTAGAGATGTTTCGGTCTTCTTCTAAATCTGGCGATGATACAACGAAAGATGCGTTGCAGTCGGGGCATGAATAGCGCTGCTTACGCAGACGCAAACGATTATCGAAACCGTTAGTTGCAGGCAGCTTCACCTCGGTTGGTTTGCTAAAACCGTTTTTGGTTAATACGGTTTGTTTCCCACACAATGCGCACCGATCCGTAACGCCGTGTAGTAGGGCTTCATAAACGATAGTTTTATGATTATCTTTTCCACGATATGAGATGTGATTGAATTCACCGTTATCATCCATTAAAAATTCGAAATTTGGGTCTGTTAATCCGACGCTACGTAGGATAGAATCATTTAAAGACATCAATAGCTCTCCTTGTATTTTGGTTTTAGACGACTTTAGGATACACCGAGCTATTGGTGTTTTTTATTTTTATTTTGAGAATGATTGATAAATGCAAAAAAGCGTTGGTGATTAATCACCAACGCCAAAAAGAATAGAACCG
>JAAOED010000046.1 GCA_016466735.1 Weissella confusa
AAAGAATTAGATCAAATTAATCATTGGATCAATGCGAGACCAATGAAAACACTCAACTGGCAATCACCACGAAAGGTTTTTCAGCAGTTTGCAGTGTTCGGTTAATTCTTGTAATAAAAAATATTTTATTGTAGGATATTTTTTTGGAAAAAACATTACTAATACATATGGAGGAACAACTTATGACACGCAAAAATACATTATTAACAATGATTATTGCAATTGTTCTTGTTGCAACCATTGGTGGTGTTAATGTATTTGCCAATACTAACTCATGGGGCAGTTCAATTCACCTTGCACACACAAGAAGCATTATCGATCAATTGGCAGACAAGCTGACTAATAAAACAACAGAAATTAGCACGTTAAATGATCAAAAAAATGCTGCAAGCGACCAAGCTAATGCAGCAAAACAAAATGTTACAAATTTACAAAACACATTGAATGACTTACAGAATCAATTAGCTCAAGCTAATGCAGCTAAAGATCAAGCTAATGCAGACAAGCAAAGAGAACTTGCTGAAAAGCAAAAAGAAATTCAACAAAAAATCCAAGAAATTAACGATAAGATTACAGAAGGAAACAACAGAGTTGCTGAAAAGCAAAAAGAAGTAGATCGTATTAATCAAGATTTGCAAAAAGCTAATCAATCAGCTAACGAGATGCAACAAAAGCTGAATGAAATGCAACGAAAGTTAAATGATTCAAACAGTAAAAATGACCAACTTCAAAAAGAATTAGACGCAGCTTTACAAGATGCCAAAAACACAGAAGCTCACGCACAGAGTGTTTTGGATAACCACAAATAGTATTGATAAAAAATCGCTTTTAGTTAAATCTAACTGCGTTTTTTTTAAATAAGGTAGATTGTAAAATTAAACCGAACACTTGAATAAAAAAGCCGCAGCGCCTTTAATGGTAATTGTCTAAAACAACCATAAAGGAACTGCGACTCATGACTAGTTTATCATCTCAAGAACGCACTGTTATTCAAACTTTACTCGAATTGAATTATTCTGTTCGTGCCATTGCGCGCTTTATTAAACGCTCTCCTTCAACCGTTTCGATTGAAATTCATCAAGTTACACCCTATAAAGATGAGATTGCTCATGCGTTGGCATATACCGAAAGAACGCAAAATTGAAACAGTTAGCGCCAAAGAATTAGATCAAATTAATCATTGGATCAATGCGAGACCAATGAAAACACTCAACTGGCAATCACCACGAAA
>JAAOED010000047.1 GCA_016466735.1 Weissella confusa
GTGTTAGTCCCGTCCTTCATCGGCTCCTAGTGCCAAGGCATCCACCATGCGCCCTTAATAACTTAACCTATCAACTGACGTTGATGATATAAGTTTGAGTATGTGGCTCAAAGGCCACAAGCGATTTTAAACTAATTTAAAAAACTCAAAAAATTACGCGGTGTATTTTTTCGGCTCAATTTATATTGAATTAACAATATTAAATGAATTTAAAAATTTACAATTATGATTCAGTTTTCAAAGATCTAATATTGAAACCCGTAGGTTTCAATGGAGAATATCGGGATCGAACCGATGACCCCCTGCTTGCAAAGCAGGTGCTCTCCCAGCTGAGCTAATTCCCCATGATGTATTTAATTGAGTGTAAGTCACTCAAAACTGAATATCGTTTCAACGAATGTGTAGGTTTCCGATTTTCCTTAGAAAGGAGGTGATCCAGCCGCAGGTTCTCCTACGGCTACCTTGTTACGACTTCACCCTAATCATCTGTCCCACCTTAGACGGCT
>JAAOED010000048.1 GCA_016466735.1 Weissella confusa
AGGGTGAAGTCGTAACAAGGTAGCCGTAGGAGAACCTGCGGCTGGATCACCTCCTTTCTAAGGAAAATCGGAAACCTACACATTCACGAAACGATATTCAGTTTTGAGTGACTTACACTCAAACATATACATACCATATATGACCATGGGACTGTAGCTCAGCTGGTTAGAGCGCACCCCTGATAAGGGTGAGGTCGGAGGTTCGAGTCCTCTCAGTCCCATATATGGGGAATTAGCTCAGCTGGGAGAGCACCTGCTTTGCAAGCAGGGGGTCATCGGTTCGATCCCGATATTCTCCATTGCAACCTTCGGGTTGCAACATTAGTTCTTTGAAAACTGAATCATAATTGTAAATTTTTAAATTCATTTAATATTGTTAATCAATATAAATTGAGCCGAAAAAATACACCGCGTAATTTTTTGAGTTTTTT
>JAAOED010000049.1 GCA_016466735.1 Weissella confusa
AGCCGTCT
This sequence comes from Weissella confusa, assembly GCA_016466735.1. GTDB lineage: Bacteria > Bacillota > Bacilli > Lactobacillales > Lactobacillaceae > Weissella > Weissella fermenti. The sequence continues at coordinate 9 of JAAOED010000049.1, forward strand.
AAGGTGGGACAGATGATTAGGGTGAAGTCGTAACAAGGTAGCCGTAGGAGAACCTGCGGCTGGATCACCTCCTTTCTAAGGAAAATCGGAAACCTACACATTCACGAAACGATATTCAGTTTTGAGTGATTTACACTCAAACTTAGTTCTTTGAAAACTGAATCATAATTGTAAATTTTTAAATTCATTTAATATTGTTAATCAATATAAATTGAGCCGAAAAAATACACCGCGTAATTTTTTGAGTTTTTTAAATTAGTTTAAAATCGCTTGTGGCCTTGAGCCACATACTCAAACTTATATCATCAACGTCAGTTGATAGGTTAAGTTATTAAGGGCGCATGGTGGATGCCTTGGCACTAGGAGCCGATGAAGGACGGGACTAACAC
>JAAOED010000050.1 GCA_016466735.1 Weissella confusa
TTTCAAAGATCTAATATTGAAACCCGTAGGTTTCAATGGAGAATATCGGGATCGAACCGATGACCCCCTGCTTGCAAAGCAGGTGCTCTCCCAGCTGAGCTAATTCCCCATTATATGGGACTGAGAGGACTCGAACCTCCGACCTCACCCTTATCAGGGGTGCGCTCTAACCAGCTGAGCTACAGTCCCATGAGATTCGACTCTCTGTCTTGTTTGAGTGTAAATCACTCAAAACTGAATATCGTTTCAATGAATGTGTAGGTTTCCGATTTTCCTTAGAAAGGAGGTGATCCAGCCGCAGGTTCTCCTACGGCTACCTTGTTACGACTTCACCCTAATCATCTGTCCCACCTTAGACGGC
>JAAOED010000051.1 GCA_016466735.1 Weissella confusa
TAATGGTTCGAGGACTTAACCAAGTTGAAAACGTGGTGTAAGGCTCAAACGAAGTTTGATTTACAGATTATGATTCAGTTTTGAGAGAGCTAATATTTTCTCAATTAAATACCGTGTCGTGACGATGGCATTGAGGCCACACCTGTTCCCATACCGAACACAGAAGTTAAGCTCAATAGCGCCGAAAGTAGTTGGAGGATCGCTTCCTGCGAGGATAGGACGTCGCGATGCACATGGACGTTTAGCTCAGCTGGGAGAGCACCTGCCTTACAAGCAGGGGGTCACAGGTTCGATCCCTGTAACGTCCAT
>JAAOED010000052.1 GCA_016466735.1 Weissella confusa
ACGTCCTATCCTCGCAGGAAGCGATCCTCCAACTACTTTCGGCGCTATTGAGCTTAACTTCTGTGTTCGGTATGGGAACAGGTGTGACCTCAATGCCATCATCACGACACGTTATTTAATTGAGAAAATTTTAGCTCTCTCAAAACTGAATCATAATTTGTAAATCAAACTTCGTTTGAGCCTTACACCACGTTTTCAACTTGGTTAAGTCCTCGAACCATTAGTACTAGTCCGCTCCATGCGTCGCCGCACTTCCACTTCTAGCCTAT
>JAAOED010000053.1 GCA_016466735.1 Weissella confusa
ATCGCTTCCTGCGAGGATAGGACGTCGCGATGCACATGGACGTTTAGCTCAGCTGGGAGAGCACCTGCCTTACAAGCAGGGGGTCACAGGTTCGATCCCTGTAACGTCCATCCTAACCACCAGTTACCTGGTGGTTTTTTGGCTCTATGCCAAATAGCGTTGGTCGACAATAAAATTGAAAATTAACGCGATTTGAAGAGTCGCAAAAAGTGGTGATGACAGAAATGTTGTCACCACTTTTTTTA
>JAAOED010000054.1 GCA_016466735.1 Weissella confusa
AAAAAACTCAAAAAATTACGCGGTGTATTTTTTCGGCTCAATTTATATTGATTAACAATATTAAATGAATTTAAAAATTTACAATTATGATTCAGTTTTCAAAGAACTAATTTCGAGAGAGATAAATCTCTCAAAACTGAATATCGTTTCAACGAATGTGTAGGTTTCCGATTTTCCTTAGAAAGGAGGTGATCCAGCCGCAGGTTCTCCTACGGCTACCTTGTTACGACTTCACCCTAA
>JAAOED010000055.1 GCA_016466735.1 Weissella confusa
CGTCCTATCCTCGCAGGAAGCGATCCTCCAACTACTTTCGGCGCTATTGAGCTTAACTTCTGTGTTCGGTATGGGAACAGGTGTGACCTCAATGCCATCATCACGACACGCTATTTAATTGAGAAAATATTAGCTCTCTCAAAACTGAATCATAATCTGTAAATCAAACTTCGTTTGAGCCTTACACCACGTTTTCAACTTGGTTAAGTCCTCGAACCATTA